>NZ_BCRO01000008.1 GCF_001552635.1 Actinomadura hibisca NBRC 15177
GGGGCGCGCCCGCCGACCTGGAGGAGACCGCGCTGACGCTCGCGGCGGCCGCCGCCGGGCAGGAGCTGCGCGTGGCGGTCGCCGCGCCCACCGCCCGCGCCGCCGCCGACCTCGCCGCCCTCGCCGCCGACGGCGGCCACGAGGTCCCGGCCGAGACGGTCACGAGCCTGCACCGGCTGCTGGAACCGCAGGACGCGGCAGTGGCCGCGCCGGGCGCGGTGGTGTTCGGACGCGGCGAGCAGCAGCCGTTCGACCTGGACCTGGTGATCGTGCCGGACGCCGCCGGGCTGGACGTGGAGCTGGCGGCGGTGCTGGTGGAGGCGTGCCCGGACGGCGCGCACCTGGTGCTGGGCGGCGAGACGGGCGCGCTGCCCCCGGCCGGGCCCGGCCGCGTGCTGGACGACCTGGAGGCGTCCGAGACCGTCCCGGTGGTGGAGCTGGACCCCGCCGGTCCGGGCGGGCCCCTGGAGACGCTGCTGGCGGCGGTGCGCGGCGGCGAGCTGGTCGCTGTGGAGGCGCCCGACCGCGAGGTGGTCGTGGTGCCCGCGACGTCGCCCGGCGAGGCGGTGCACCGCGCGGTGCAGCTCGTCACCGACTCCATCCCCCGGGCGCTGGGCATCGAGGCGCAGGACGTGGTGGTCGTCGCGGCGGCCGCCGGTGGCGAGGCGGGCGCGACCGTGCTCAACGCCGCGTTGAAGGAGCGCCTGAACCCCGGCCCCGGGGCCTTCGGCGGGTTCGACGTCGGCGACCGGGTCGTGGTGGCCGCGCCCCTCCCCCAGGCCCCGGTGGGCGAGCCCGGGACCGTCACCGGCGCGGACGCGGCGGGCCTGGCGGTGGAATTCGCGAGCGGGACCGCGACGGTCGCGCCCGCCGACGCGGCGCGGCTGCGGCACGGCTGGGCGGTGCCGGTGGCGCTGGGCCGGGGCACGCGGTGGCCCGGGGTGGTCGCGGTGCCCGCCGCCGAGCCGGAGGCGGGCGCGGTGTTGTCGCGGCCGCTGGCGGTCACCGCGTTCGGCATGGCGCGGCGGCACCTGTCGGTGGTGCAGGCGGCCGGGCCCGCGCTGGCGCGGGCGGTGCGCGAGACCGGCGCGCCCGAGCGGCGCACCCGGCTGGCGCGGCTGGTGAAGCAGTAGCCACTGGAGCAGTAGCCACTGGAGCAGTAGCCACTGGAGCAGTAGCCACTGGAGCAGTGGCCACTGGTGCGGTAGCGGGTCGGTCGGTTGACCGGGGCGGGAGAAAAAGCCGTGTCGCTGTTTACGCTCGCGGTCGTTTGGGGCACGATCTGACCAATTGCCGTCACCGGGGCGTGACCTCTTTGTCCGACGCTCGTTGGACATGATGTCAACAACTCGGTGGCGGGCAGGGTCGCGAACCGCGTCACAGGCTCAGTCGAGGCGCACCAACGGTGAAGGAGTGCAATGCCCCAGCAGCGACGCTTCAGGCGGCTCGGATCGGCGTCGACGGCGGTGTCGGCCGGCGCCCTGGTGCTGGTGTTCCTGGGGGCGCCGGCGGCCTACGCGCAGTCCGCCGCCGCGCCGCAGAAGTGCAAGAAGGGCGTGGACCCGGCCACCACGCTGGACAACTGGAAGTGCCAGCTCGGCAACTGGCGCGACAGCATCACGCCCAAGCCCACCCCGAAGCCGACCCCCAAGCCGACGCCGTCCAAGCCGTCCAAGAAGCCCCCGCTGGACAAGGGGTCGGGCGGCAAGGAGCGCAAGTCCGGCGGCAAGAAGGGCGGGTCGCCGTCGGTGTCGGTGCCCTCCGGCAGCCTCCCGTCGGGCGGCGGCGCCACCACCATGAACCGGCCCGAGGGCCTCCAGCCCTACGCGCCCGGCGGCACGCAGAACAGCCCGAACCTGCCCGGCCTGCTGCCCACGCCGCAGGTCGCCGCCGACCCGGCCGCCGCCCTCCAGGCCCCGGCCGGCGCCGCGCCGCAGACGCGGCTGATCTCGCCGGTGGCCGCCACCACGCAGGACCAGGACCAGATCCTGTGGGTCGCCGCCGCCTCGGGCGCGGCGGGCGCCGTGCTCGCGCTGAACCTCAGCGTGCTCGGCCGCCGGATGCGCCGCGTCCGGTCCTGACCCTCGCGCACGGGAACGGCCCCGCTCCTCGGTGATCCGAGGAGCGGGGCCGTTGCCGTACGGGCGGGGCGGTTACTCGGGCGCGCCGATGGCGTGCAGGCCGCCGTCCACGTGCACGATCTCGCCGCTGGTGGCCGGGAACCAGTCCGACAGCAGCGCCACGCAGGCCCGCGCCGTCGGGTCGCTGTCCTTGATGTCCCAGCCGAGCGGGGCCGCCTTCGGCCACATCTCGGTCATGCCCTCGAAGCCGGGGATGCTCTTGGCCGCCATCGTCGCCAGCGGCCCGGCCGCCACCAGGTTGACCCGGACGCCGCGCGGCCCCAGGTACTTGGCCAGGTAGCGGGCGCACGACTCCAGCCCGGCCTTGGCCACGCCCATCCAGTCGTAGACCGGCCACGCCTTGGTGGCGTCGAAGTCCAGGCCGACCACCGCGCCGCCGTCCTGCATCAGCGGCAGGCACGCCATCGTGAGCGCCTTCAGCGAGAAGGTGGAGGCGTGCACGGCGGTGGCCACGTCCTCCCACGGCGTCTCCAGAAAGTTGCCGCCCAGCGCGGTCTGCGGCGCGAAGCCGATCGCGTGCACGACGCCGTCGAGGCGGTCGAAGCCGACCTCGCGCAGGTTGCCCGCCAGGGCGTCCAGGTGCTCGGTGTTCATGACGTCCAGCTCGATCACCGGCGGCGGGTCGTCCGGCCCGCTCGGCAGCCGCTTGGCGGTGCGCTGGGTGAGCGTCGGCCGCGGGTAGGCGGTCAGCACCACCTCGGCGCCCTGCTCCTGGGCGACGCGCGCCACGTGGAAGCCGATGGAGGCGTCGGTGAGGACACCGGTGACCAGGATGCGCTTGCCTTCGAGGATTCCCATGAGCTCAGTGCCCCATTCCCAGGCCGCCGTCGACCGGGACGACCGCCCCGGTGATGTAGGCGGCGTCGTCACTGGCCAGGAACCGCACGGCCTTGGCCACCTCTTCCGGCCGCGCCACCCGGCCCAGCGGGATGACGCCCTTGATGGCGTTCTGCTGGTCCTCCGACAGCGCGGCGGTCATGTCGGTGTCCACGAACCCGGGCGCGACGACGTTGACGGTGATGTTGCGCGACCCCAGCTCGCGGGCCAGCGAGCGCGCGAAGCCCACCATGCCGGCCTTGGAGGCGGCGTAGTTGGCCTGCCCCGCCGACCCCGACAGCCCGACCACCGACGACACCAGCACGATGCGGCCGGTGCGCTTGCGCATCATGCCCTTCACGCCGCGCTTGGCGACGCGGAACGCGCCGGTCAGGTTGGTGTCCAGCACCGAGGTGAAGGTGTCCTCGCTCATGATGGCCAGCAGCGTGTCCTTGGTGATGCCGGCGTTGGCCACCAGCACCTCCACCGGGCCGTGCTCGGCCTCCACCTTGGCGAACGCGGCGTCCACGTCCTCGGTGCTGGTCACGTCGCACCGGACGCCGAACAGCCCCTCGGGCGGCTCGCCGGACCGGTAGGTCACCGCGACCTTGTCACCGGCGGCGGCCAGTTCGCGGGCGATGGCCAGGCCGATCCCCCGGTTACCGCCGGTCACGAGGACAGAACGACTCATCCCACGCCCCTCTTGTCTTGTGCTGGTTGCCTGTCGGCTGCTGGTTGCCTGTCGGCTGGGTCACAACAGCGTCCGAGCGTAGCGGCCGGACGCGCCGCGGGGAGATGTGCCGTCCCGACAAGATCCCCGCACCCCGGTTTGTTCGGGCGGCCGCCCCGGTCGCCGTCCGGGTCGCCGTCCGGACCGCGCTCCTGCGGCCCCGAGACGCGACGGGGTAGGTTGCGGAAGGTGCATGACATCGATCCCGCCTTCACCGCGCTGCCCCTGCGCGCGCTGGCCGACGCGGCGCTGAGCCGGGCCCGGGAGCTGGGCGCCCAGCACGCCGACTTCCGCCTGGAACGCATCCGCAGCCAGACCCTGCGGCTGCACGACGCCGCCCTGGAGACCGCCCTGGACGCCGACGACGTGGGCCTGTCGGTCCGCGTCGTCAAGAACGGCACCTGGGGGTTCGCCGCCGGCATCGACCTGACCCCCGAGGGCGCGGCCCGCGTCGCCGCCCAGGCCGTCGAGGTCGCCGCCGTCGCCTCGGCCGTCAACCGCGAGCCCATCGAGCTGGCCCCCGAGCCGGTGCACGGCGACGTCACCTGGGTGTCGGCCTACGAGACCGACCCGTTCACCGTGCCCACCGCCGACAAGGTCGCGCTGCTGGGCGACTGGAGCCGCCGCCTGCTGGACGACTCCCGCGTCCAGCACGTGGACGCCACCCTGCTCCAGGTCCGGGAGAACAAGTTCTTCGCCGACCTGTCGGGCAACATCACCACCCAGCAGCGCGTGCGGCTGCACCCGGTGGTCAACGCCGTGGGCATCGCCGACGGCGCGTTCGACACCATGCGCACCCTCGCGCCGCCCGCCGCGCGCGGCTGGGAGTGGCTGACCGGCGACCACTGGGACTGGGACGGCGAGCTGGAGCGCATGCCCGAGCTGCTGGCCGAGAAGCTGGCCGCGCCGTCGGTGGAGGCCGGGGCCTACGACGTGGTGATCGACCCGTCGAACCTGTGGCTCACCATCCACGAGTCGATCGGGCACGCCACCGAGCTGGACCGCGCGCTGGGCTACGAGGCCGCCTACGCCGGCACCTCCTTCGCCACCCCCGACAAGCTCGGCGAGCTCCAGTACGGCTCGCCGGTCATGAACGTGACCGGGGACCGCACCGTCGAGCACGGCCTGGCCACCATCGGCTACGACGACGAGGGCGTGGAGACCCGCTCGTTCGACATCGTCACCGGCGGCCGCTTCACCGGCTACCAGACCGACCGCCGCATCGCGCGGCTGACCGGCGAGGAGCGCTCCAACGGCTGCTCGTTCGCCGACGCCGCCGCCAGCATGCCGATCCAGCGCATGGCCAACGTGTCGCTGATGCCCGCGCCCGACGGCCCCTCCACCGACGAGCTGATCTCGGGCGTGGACCGCGGGATCTACATCGTCGGCGACAAGAGCTGGTCGATCGACATGCAGCGCCACAACTTCCAGTTCACCGGGCAGCGCTTCTACCGGATCGAGAACGGCCGGCTGGCCGGGCAGCTCCGCGACGTCGCCTACCAGGCCACCACCACCGACTTCTGGAACTCCATGGAGGCGGTGGGCGGCCCGCAGACCTACGTGCTGGGCGGCGCGTTCAACTGCGGCAAGGGCCAGCCCGGCCAGGTCGCCCCGGTCAGCCACGGCTGCCCGGCGGCGCTGTTCCGCGGCGTCAACATCCTCAACGCGCTGAAGGAGGGCGGCCAGTGACCAGCATCAGCCCGCAGGAGGCCGTCGAACGCGCCCTGGCGCTGTCGCGCGCCGACGACTGCGTGGTCATCGCCGACGAGTCCAGCACCGCCAACCTGCGCTGGGCCGGCAACACCCTGACCACCAACGGCGTCACCCGCGCCAGCCGGCTCACCGTGATCGCGCTGCGCGCGGCCGCCGGGGGCGTGCGCTCGGGCGTGGTGTCGCGCGCGGCGGTGACCGCCGACGACATCGAGGACCTGGTGCGCTCGGCCGAGGCGGTCGCCGACGAGAACGAGCCCGCCGAGGACGCCGTCCCGCTGGTCACCGCCGACTCCGCGCCGCGGTCGGGCGGCGCGTGGGACGACGCGCCCGCCGAGACCGGCATCGGCGTCTACGCGGGCTTCGCGCCCGCGCTGGGCGAGGCGTTCGGCCGCGCCGAGGCCGCGGGGCACCGGCTGTACGGCTTCGCCAACCACGTGGTGACCTCCACCTTCCTCGGCACCTCGGCCGGGCTGCGGCTGCGCCACGACCAGCCCACCGGCCTGCTGGAGCTGAACGCCAAGGGCGCGGGCGGCTCGGCGTGGGCCGGGACCGGCACCCGCGACTTCGCCGACGTGGACGTCGCCCGCCTCACCGGCGACCTGGCCCGCCGCCTGTCCTGGGGCGAGCGCCGGATCGACCTGCCCGCCGGGCGCTACGAGACGATCCTGCCGCCCAGCGCGGTCGCCGACCTGATGATCTACCTGTACTGGTCGGCCGGGGCGCAGGACGCCCGGGACGGCCGCACGGTGTTCAGCGCGCCCGGCGGCACCCGCGTCGGCGAGAAGCTCGCGAACCTGCCGGTGACGTTGTCCAGCGACCCCGGCGCGGCCGGGCTGGAGTGCGCCCCGTTCGTGATCGCGCACGCCTCCAGCCGCGAGTCGTCGGTGTTCGACAACGGGCTGCCGCTGGCGGCCACCGACTGGATCACCGACGGCACCCTGACCGCCCTCACCCAGACCCGGCACTCGGCCGGGCGCACCGGGCTGCCGCCGACCCCGCCGGTGGACAACCTGATCATGACGGGGCCGCAGGGCGGGGCGTCGCTGGAGGACATGGTCGCCCGCACCGGGCGCGGGCTGCTGCTGACCTGCCTGTGGTACATCCGCGAGGTGGACCCGCAGCGGCTGCTGCTGACCGGCCTCACCCGCGACGGCGTCTACCTCGTGGAGGACGGCGAGGTGGTGGGCGCGGTGAACAACTTCCGGTTCAACGAGAGCCCGGTGGACCTGCTGTCGCGGTTGTCGGAGGTCGGCTCGACCGCGCCGACGCTGCCGCGCGAGTGGTCGGACTACTTCACGCGGGCGGCGATGCCCGCGCTGCGCGTCCCCGACTTCAACATGTCGACGGTCTCGCAGGCGTCCTGAGCCGCGCGCGGGGCCCCGGAGGCGGTTCGCCGCCTCCGGGGCCCCTTGTCGCTCCAGGCGCGGTCTGGGCGGCTTTCAGGCGTCTTCCAGCCGGAAGCCGACCTTCATGGTCACCTGGAAGTGCGCCACCTCGTCGTCGGTGATCTGCCCGCGCACCTCGGTCACCTCGAACCAGTCGAGATGGCGCAACGTCTGCGCGGCCCGCTTGACCCCGTTGCGCACGGCCTGCTCGACCGAGTCGGGCGAGGTGCCCACGATCTCGGTCACCCGGTAGGTCCGGTCGGTCATGGAAGACCCCCTCCTGGTGTCGCCAGTCTGACCCTGTGGGCTTACCGTGGAAGGGTGAAGGTCAATCCCCGTAGGCAGGCCGAGGTCTACACGGTCACCAACGCGCCGCGCCCGCTGTCGGAGGACATCGGGTCCCGGCAGCGGCGCTACCTGCTCTCCATGGGCATCCGCACGGCCTGTTTCCTGGGCGCGGCGTTCACCGCGATGGGCGGGGCGCCGCTGTGGGTGGTGGGCCTGCTGGTGGTGGGGGCGGTCTTCCTGCCCTACATCAGCGTCGTGATCGCCAACGGCGGGCGGGAGCCCACGGCGGCGGCGCGGTTCGCCGGTCCGGACAGCCAGCACCACAAGGGGATTTCCGGACAACGACCAGAAATCGGGTCGTGACTTTCTCTTGACTACTAGCGGGGGGTTTCGGTGTACGATTTGTACCGGCGCTCTGGTCCCCCGTCGGAGCGCCCGTGCCGGTGTTCCGGGCCCCCGTCGGAACACCGATGTGCGGCGCCGGGTGGATTGCCCCCGTATCCACCCGGCGCCGCTTTTTCTTTGCCGTGGCCCGTCACAGGCCCGCGTCTGACCCGCCGCGAAGCCGCCGCGGACCGGCCGTAGCACCGTGTCCGGCGTCCGCGCAGCTCGCATAGCCGCCGCCCTTCCCTGCGGCAAGCCGGGGCCGTGGCCCGATCCGGCCAGCGACCGAAATCCCTTTCTCCCGAACTTTCCGGTGCGCACCGACCGCCCCGGGACGCTCCGCTGCGCCCTGGCACGCCCGGAAGGTCACACCGTGCGCTGGCCACCGGAAGCCGCAGGTCGCCCCGCTAAGTTAGAATCAGATTCTAAGATCGGCTTCGCGAAGGGGAGGGCGCCGTGCGCCGCACCGTGTTCAACGAGGACCATGAGGCGTTCCGGGAGACGATCCGGGACTTCATCGCCGCCGAGGTAACGCCGGTGTACGAGCAGTGGGAGCAGGCGGGCCACCCGCCGCGCGACTTCTACAACAAGCTCGGCGAGCTGGGCGTCTTCGGCATCCAGGTGCCCGAGGAGTACGGCGGCGCGGGCGAGACCAGCTTCAAGTACCAGCTGGTGGTCTCCGAGGAGTGCGCCCGCGCGGGCGTCAGCTTCGGCGGCTACGGCGTGCACGTGAACCTGGTGCTGCCCTACCTGCTCAAGTACGCCTCCGCGGAGCAGAAGAAGCGCTGGCTGCCCGACTTCGTCTCCGGCGACATGATGACCGCCATCGCGATGACCGAGCCGGGCACCGGCTCGGACCTGGCGGGCATGCAGACCACCGCCCGGCGCGACGGCGACCACTACGTGCTGAACGGCGCCAAGACCTTCATCACCGGCGGCGTGCTGGCCGACCGGGTGCTGGTGGTGGCCCGCACCTCCCCCGCCACGCCCGAGAACCGCCGCGCGGGCCTGTCGATCCTGGTCGTCGACACCAAGAGCGACGGCTACGCGGTCGGCCGCAAGCTGGAGAAGATCGGGCTGCGCAGCTCCGACACCGCCGAGCTGTCGTTCAGCGACGTGCGCGTGCCGGTGGAGGACCTGCTGGGCGAGGAGGGGCGCGGGTTCGAGTACCTGACCCACAACCTGGCCGAGGAGCGCCTCGGCATCGCGGTCAGCTCCTACGCCTCGGCGGCCGCCGCCGTGGATTTCGCCAAGCGCTACGTGCAGGACCGCACGGTGTTCGGCAAGACCGTCGCCTCGTTCCAGAACACCAAGTTCGTGCTGGCCGAGTGCGCCACCGAGGTCGAGGCCGCCCAGGCCCTGGTGGACCGCGCGGTCGAGGCGCTGGACGCCGGGGAGCTGACCCCCGCCGACGCCGCCAAGGCCAAGCTGTTCTGCACCGAGGTGCAGGCCCGCGTGGTGGACAAGTGCCTCCAGCTGCACGGCGGCTACGGCTACATCCTGGAGTACCCGATCGCGCGCCTGTACACCGACGCGCGCGTGTCCCGCATCTACGGCGGCACCAGCGAGGTGCTGAAGACCATCATCGCCAAGGACCTCGGTGTCTGAGGCGGCGCCCGGGAGCGGGCGCGTCGCGGTCGTCACCGGGGCGGCGCGCGGGATCGGGGCGGCCACCGCCGTGCGGCTGGCCCGCGAGGGCTTCGCCGTGGCGGTGTGCGACCTGGACGAGGCCGGGTGCGCCGCGACCGCCGGGCGTGTCGAGGAGGCGGGCGGCCGGGCGCTGGCGGTGGGCGTGGACGTCTCCGACGCCCCGGCCGTCGAGGCGGCGATCGCGCGGATCGCCGCCGAGCTGGGCCCGCCGGTGGTGCTGGTCAACAACGCCGGGATCATCCGCGACAACCTGCTGTTCAGGATGTCCGACGACGACTGGGACTCGGTCATGTCGGTGCACCTGCGCGGCGCGTTCCTGATGAGCCGCGCCGCGCAGCGGCACATGACCGACGCCGGGTGGGGCCGGATCGTGAACCTGTCGTCGGTGTCGGCGCTGGGCAACCGGGGCCAGGCCAACTACTCGGCGGCCAAGGCGGGCCTCCAGGGCTTCACCAAGACCCTGGCGATCGAGCTGGGCCGGTTCGGGGTGACGGCCAACGCCATCGCGCCGGGCTTCATCGCGACCGAGATGACGGCCGCGACCGCCGCCCGCGTCGGCATGGACTTCGAGGAGTTCAAGCAGGCGGCGGCCAAGGAGATCCCGGTGCGGCGCGTCGGCGTGCCCGAGGACATCGCGGGCACCGTCGCGTTCCTGGTCAGCGACGACGCCTCGTTCGTCTCCGGCCAGGTCATCTACGTCGCGGGCGGGCCCCGCGCCTGACCGCTCCCCCGCCGGGCGGCCGCGCGCCGTCCGGCGGGGCACCGTCCGCAGTTCTGCCACTACTCCTTGTTAGCCTTCGGTGGGAGATCGTCGGCTGGCTGGGGGGGACGTCGATGGGCGCGGCGACGTACGAGGGCGGCGGTTCGGAGGGGGCCGCGACCGCTCTGCTGGCCAAGCGCGCCGCCGAGGTGCAGCAGGGCGGGGCGCGGGCGGCGGTGCTGGGCGTCAACGACGGCCTGGTCAGCACGTTGTGC
Source organism: Actinomadura hibisca NBRC 15177 (assembly GCF_001552635.1). GTDB lineage: Bacteria > Actinomycetota > Actinomycetes > Streptosporangiales > Streptosporangiaceae > Spirillospora > Spirillospora hibisca. The sequence goes on from NZ_BCRO01000008.1 coordinate 10,083, forward strand.
CTCATCCTGGGCGTGGCGGGCGCGGGCTCGGGCCCGGCGGCGGTGCGGCTGGCGGGGCTGGCCGGGCTGCTGGCGGGCGCGGTGTCGATGGCCGCCGGGGAGTGGATCTCGGTGACCGCGCAGGTGGAGCTGTTCAAGGGCGTGCTGGCCGACCTGCGGGGGCTGGTGCGCGACCACCCGGGGGTGCTGATCTCCCGGCTGGAGCAGGAGTTCCTGGAGGCCGGGTACGCCCCGGCGACCGCGCACACGGCCGCCGCCGAGCTGTCCGCCGACGGCGAGGGGCTGTACCGCAGCGCGGCGGTGCGCATCATCGGCGTCAACCCCGAGGAGCTGGGCTCGCCGTGGACGGCGACGTTGTCGTCGTTCGCGCTGTTCGCGGCGGGCGCGCTCGCGCCGCTGCTGCCGTGGTTCTTCGCCAGCGGCATGACCGGGGTGGTGGTCTCCATCGTCGCGACGGGCCTGGCGGGCCTGGTGGTGGGCGGCGTGGTGGCCCGCTCCAGCGGCCGGTCGGTGCCCTACGGCGCGGTCCGCCAGCTCCTGATCATCCTGCTGGCGGCCGCCGTGACCTACTTCGCCGGGGCGCTGTTCGGCGCCTCCTGACGGAACGTCGAGGGCGAGGAGAGCGAGAGGGCTGAAGGGAAGGTGGAGAAGGAAGCCCCCTCATGGCCTCGCCGAGTTCACCGTAGCAGTCAGTCGGGGATCAGGTCGCGCAGGTTTTCCGGCGTGACGGCGCGGCAGCCTTCGGGCAGGCCGTCGGGGCGTTCCAGGCCGATGAAGGTGGTGGTCCCGGCGGGGATCTTCGCGCCGTCCCAGACGCGCACCGAGCCCGCGGGCAGCAGGTCGGTCAGGTCCCGCACCGTCAGGTAGCGGCGCTCCACGACGGCGCGCACCAGCGTCTCGGCCGCCGCGTGGTTGTCCTCCACGCGGTTGCCCCAGTCCGTGCCGCGCAGGTACAGGTGCAACCACTTCGCGCGCCAGGTGCCGTCGGCGTCGCGCAGGAACACCAGTGGCAGCGCCACCCGGCCGGGGCCGCGCAGGTCCGACTTCAGCCGCACGGTGCTCGCCTCGAACGGGCGGCCCGCCTGGTCGGCGCCGCGCAGCATGAACCCGAAGAACGACTCGGCGACCTCCTCGAAGCCCTCCCCGGCGTAGATGTTGACCTGGGGCACGATGAAGGCGCCCTCGATCACGCCCAGCCGCAGGTCGATGAACTCCGACGCCCCGTCGGGCGCGCTGGTGATGTCGCCCGAGTGCGCGCCGCCCATCGTCGTCAGGGACGTGTAGGACAGCCATTCCAGGGTCTCGTAGGCGGCGTCCAGCGTCATCGCCGACAGGTCGAAGTCGGTGCGGCGGGCCACCTGCCGCCAGTGCACGAAGAAGCGCAGCAGGTCGCCCTCCACCGGCGACGTCGAGCCGCGCGGCAGGACGCCGAACCCGCCGGCCGCCGCCTTGCCGCTGAGGGGCAGGGCGATGTCGAGGGCGGCGGGCTCGACCAGCACGGTCCCGAGGTCGGGCAGGCGGCGGCGGACCTCGCCGTCCAGGAACGCCGCCAGGCGCGCACCGACGGGCTCAGGCAGTGGCTCGCGGCGGTCGCGGGTGGCGTGCGCGCGGGCGAGGCGGTTGGTGAACAGGCGGATCCGTCCGGTCCCGTCCTCCCGGTTGAGCAGGTGCTCGCGGACCGACAGCAGCACGCGGCCGGACGCCTGGGGCGCGACGCGCTCGGCGGTGGCGAGGACGTGCTCGTACTCGGCGTCGGTGGCGGCGAGGCGCAGCAGCCGGTCCAGGGAGCGCATCAGCTTCCCGGGCGCGGTCGCCAGGAGGTCGGTCGCGGCGGACACCTTCTCCCGGGCGAGCAGCGCCTCGACGCGGGCCTCCATCGACGGGGCCGCCTTGTCACCGCGCGCGACGGCGAACACGTCGGCGGCGTGCGGCCAGCGCGGGTACTCGTGCGGGTGCAGCCGCTCGCCCAGGCGCTTCCAGGGCTCGCGGTGGGCGTTGACGTCGGCGAGCTTGGCGGGCGAGGCGGCGATCACCTCGTCCAGGCCCGCGAGCAGGGTGCGGCGCACCGGGCGCCGCAGCCGCGCGAAGCGGGTGGGCTCGCGGAGGGTCACGTCGCCGTCCGACAGGGCGCAGGCCAGGCGCAGCACGTCGGTGACGGTGTCCAGCAGGAGCGGGGCCCCGAGGTCCAGGCGGGCCCGGTTGATGAGGGCGCGGTTCTCGCGGATCGGGATGTCGGCGGGCTGGGGGCCGTCCACGCGGAGGGCGGCGAGGGCGCGCAGGGCGTCGAGGTCGGCGTCGTTGAGCGGGGTGGGGCTTCCGGCGAGGGCGAGGTAGAGGGCGGTGGCCTCGTCGTCCAGGTCGCCGCCCTGGTGCAGGACCGTCACGCGGTCGCCCGCCGCCGCGATGAGGTCGTCGTGGGCGGCCAGCATCTGCTCGTAGGTGTGCCGGTAGTCGCCGTAGGCGGGCAGGGAGAGCAGGTCCAGCACGCCGCTCTGGAGCTGGGCGACGGCCCCGGAACTGGACGCGGAGTTCACGAGCGCGTCGGCGACGCACTCCATCCAGAAGTCGAGCGTGTCGGGGACGTTGGCGGGGAAGTCGATGAAGTAGACGTTGTGCTGGACGTGGTCGCCGACCATCTCGCGGACCGCGCCCAGGGTGTGCACGGCGAGCGTGGCGACGGTGCCGGGCTCGCGCGCCGACAGCGTCTCCAGCAGCCCGGCCGAGAGCTTGAACCCGGCCGTCATCAGCGCGGCGTCGAACCGCCGCGCCATGGCCGCCCCTTCGCCCTCGGGCCCTGGCGGGACGCAGACGCGCCGGGTGTGCCGAAGGACCAGGGGTGCGAGGAGCGTGCTCATCCCGGCATGGTCCCAGAACACCCGAAAGCGGCGCATTCGGGTTTCTCAGGTCGCGAGCTGCTCCCGAAGGACGCGCGGGGCCTCGGCCAGCGACGGGCCGTACCAGGTCAGGAGGCGGCCGTTGACGAGGGCGGCGGGCAGGCCGGGGAACGCCTCGGGGCCGTCGCCGGCGGTGAAGCGGTAGGGCTCGTCGGGCAGCACGACCAGGTCGGCCCCGGCGGCGTTCAGCTCGTCGACGGGGATCTTGGGGTAGCGGTCGGGGTGGTCGGCGTAGCGGTTGGCGACGCCGAGGCGCGCCAGCACGTCGCCGGTGAAGGTGTCTCGCCCGACCACCATCCACGGCCGCCGCCAGATCGGGACGATCGCGGTGCGGGGCGGGCCGGGCTCGACGGCCGACCAGGCGCGGTCGGCCTCGTCCAGCCGGGCGGGCGCGGGGACGCCGCACGCGACGGTCAGCATCCGGCGCAGCGAGGTGAGGGCCTGCTCCACGGTGCGGATGTCGGTCATCCAGACCGCGACGCCGGACGCGCGCAGCGCCGCGACGTCGGGCGCGCGGTTCTCCTCGGCGTTGCCGAGCACCAGGTCGGGTTCCAGCTCCCGGATCCGGTCGAGGTCGGGGTTCTTGGTGCCCCGGACGCGCGGCACGTCCAGGTCCTCGGGGTGGGTGCACCAGTCGGTGGCCCCCACCAGCAGCCCCGGCGCGGTCGCCGCGACCGACTCGGTCAGCGACGGCACCAGGGACACGATCCGGCGCACCCGGGCCGGGAGGGCGACGGGCGCGCCGGTGTCGTCGTGCGGGAGCGTCACACGTTCCGCCGGTACTGGCCGCCGACCTCGAAGAACGCCTCGGTGATCTGCTGGAGGCTGCACACCCGGGCGGCGTCCATCAGCTCGGCGAACACGTTGCCGTCGCCCGCCGCGACGTCCTTCAGCCGGGCGAGGGCGGCCTCGGCCTCGCCCCGGTGCTCCTGCTGGAAGCCGCGCACCCGCGCGAGCTGCGACTCCTTCTCGGCCTCGGTGGCGCGGGCCAGCTCGATCGGCTTGGCCTCCTCCTGCTGGCCCTCGGGGGCGCGGAAGGTGTTGACGCCGATGATGGGCAGGGTGCCGTCGTGCTTGCGCTGCTCGTAGAGCATCGACTCGTCCTGGATGCGGCCGCGCTGGTAGCCGGTCTCCATCGCGCCGAGCACGCCGCCGCGCTCGCTGATGCGGTCGAACTCGGCGAGCACCGCCTCCTCCACCAGGTCGGTCAGCTCGTCGATGACGAACGAGCCCTGGAGCGGGTTCTCGTTCATCGCCAGGCCCCACTCGCGGTTGATGATGAGCTGGATCGCCAGGGCGCGGCGGACCGACTCGGCGGTGGGGGTGGTGACGGCCTCGTCGTAGGCGTTGGTGTGCAGGCTGTTGCAGTTGTCGTAGATGGCGATGAGCGCCTGGAGCGTGGTGCGGATGTCGTTGAAGTGCATCTCCTGGGCGTGCAGGGAGCGGCCCGAGGTCTGCACGTGGTACTTGAGCTTCTGGCTGCGCTCGTTGGCGCCGTAGCGCTCGCGCATCGCCACCGCCCAGATGCGGCGGGCGACGCGGCCGAGCACGTTGTACTCGGGGTCCATGCCGTTGGAGAAGAAGAACGACAGGTTGGGCGCGAAGTCGTCGATGTCCATGCCGCGCGCCAGGTAGGACTCCACGTAGGTGAAGCCGTTGGCCAGGGTGAAGGCGAGCTGGCTGATGGGGTTGGCCCCGGCCTCGGCGATGTGGTAGCCGGAGATCGACACCGAGTAGAAGTTGCGGACGCCCTGCTCGATGAACCACTGCTGGACGTCGCCCATCATCCGCAGCGAGAACTCGGTGGAGAAGATGCAGGTGTTCTGGCCCTGGTCCTCCTTGAGGATGTCGGCCTGCACGGTGCCGCGCACGGTGGACAACACGCGGGCGCGGACCCCGGCGGCCTCGTCGGCGGACGGCTCGCGGCCGTGCTCGGCGCGGAAGGCGTCCAGGCCCTGGTCCACGGCGGTGTTGAGGAAGAACGCCAGGATCGTGGGGGCCGGGCCGTTGATGGTCATCGACACCGAGGTGGTGGGCGAGGACAGGTCGAAGCCGTCGTAGAGGGCCTTCATGTCCTCCAGCGTGGCGATGGAGACGCCGGAGGTGCCGACCTTGCCGTAGACGTCGGGGCGCTCGTCGGGGTCGCGGCCGTACAGGGTGACCGAGTCGAACGCGGTGGACAGCCGCGTGGCGGGCTGGCCCTCCGACAGCAGCTTGAAGCGGCGGTTGGTGCGGAACGGGTCGCCCTCCCCCGCGAACATGCGGGCGGGGTCCTCGTTGTCGCGCTTGAACGGGAACACCCCGGCGGTGAAGGGGAAGCGGCCGGGCAGGTTCTCGGCGCGCAGGAAGCGCAGCAGCTCGCCGTGGTCGGTGTAGCGGGGCAGCGCGACGCGCGGGATGCGGCTGCCCGACAACGACTCGCGGGTCAGCGTGGTGCGGATCTCCCGGTCGCGGATCTTCACGACCTGCTCGTCGCCGGAGTAGGACTCCACGACGGCGGGCCACTCCGCGAGCAGGTCGGCGTCGGCGGGGGCCAGCGCGCGCCGGGCCTTGTCCAGCAGCGCGCCGACCTCGGCGGCCCCGGCCTCCGACAGCTCGTCCCGCACGGCCTCCAGGCGCTGCACGCGGCGCGCGGCCTCGGCCTGCTCGGCGGTCGCGGCGTGGTAGCCGCGCAGAGTCTCGGCGATGTCGGACAGGTAGCGGACGCGGGCGGGCGGGACGACCTGGGCCGCGCCGGTGGAGGTCCGGGTGTCGGCCTGCGGCAGCGTGCCGGGCTCCAGGGGCAGGCCGTGCTCGGCGAGCATCGCCGACAGGTGCTGGTAGAGGGCGGTGACGCCGTCGTCGTTGAAGGTGGCGGCGCTGGTGCCGAACACCGGCATGTCCTCGGGGCGGGAGCCGAACGCCTCGCGGTTGCGCACGAGCTGGCGGGCGACGTCGCGGAGGGCGTCGGCCGCGCCGCGCCGCTCGAACTTGTTGATGGCGACGACGTCGGCGAAGTCCAGCATGTCGATCTTCTCCAGCTGGGAGGCCGCGCCGAACTCGGGCGTCATCACGTACAACGACACGTCCACCAGCGGCACGATCGCGGCGTCGCCCTGCCCGATGCCGGGGGTCTCCAGGATCACCAGGTCGTACCCGGCGGCCTTGACGGCCTCGACCACGCCCTCGATGCCCTCGGGCAGCTCGCGCGCGCCGCGCGTGGCCAGCGAGCGGAAGAAGACGTGCTCGCCGTCCAGGGCGTTCATGCGGATGCGGTCGCCCAGCAGCGCGCCGCCGCCGCGCCGCCGGGTGGGGTCGACGGCGATGACGGCGACGCGGAGCTTGTCCTGCTGGTCCACGCGCAGCCGCCGGACCAGCTCGTCGGTGAGGGAGGACTTGCCCGAGCCGCCGGTGCCGGTGATGCCGAGGACGGGGACGCGGCGGCGCGCGGCGGCCTCGGCGAGCGCGCGCCGGTCGGCCTCGGGCAGCTTCCCGGCCTGGAGGCAGGTGACGGCGCGGGCGAGGGCGCGGCGGTCGCCCGCGAGCACGGCGTCCACGGGGGCGGGCTCGGCGGCCAGGTCCACGTCGCCGTCGCGCACCAGCTCGTTGATCATGCCGGGCAGGCCGAGCCGCTGGCCATCCTCGGGCGAGAAGATGCGCACGCCCGCCGCGCGCAGCCGGGCGATCTCCTCGGGCACGATGACGCCGCCCCCGCCGCCGAACACGCGCACGTGCCCGGCCCCGGCCTCCTTCAGGGACCGCGCCAGGTACTCGAAGTACTCGACGTGCCCGCCCTGGTAGGAGGAGATCGCGACGCCCTGGGCGTCCTCCTCCAGCACGGCCGCCACGACCTCGCGGACCGAGCGGTCGTGGCCGAGGTGCACGACCTCGGCGCCCTGCGACTGCAGGATGCGCCGCATGATGTTGATCGCCGCGTCGTGCCCGTCGAACAGGGCCGCCGCCGTCACGAACCGCACCGGGTGCACCGGCGCGTGCAGCGGATTCCTGGTGCCTGCCTGTGCGCCCGCCACCACGACCTCCGACCGATCTCTTGGACATCCAATATTTGGAAGTTAAAATAGTTTCCGTGCGCGACTCCGTCAAGAGCCCCCGGGTGCCCTACGGTGGTGCGGTGACCAGCCCCGACAGCCGCGATCCCATCGCCGAGGCGCACCGCCAGTGGAGCGCCCGCTGGCCCGGCCACGCCGACCAGATGGCCGCCGTCACCTCGGTGATGCGGGCCCAGCAGCTGCTGCTGAGCCGGATCGAGGGGGTGCTGAAACCGCTCGGGCTGACCTTCGCCGCCTACGAGGCGCTGCGGCTGCTCGCCTTCACCCGCTCGGGCGCGCTGCCGATGGGCAAGATGGGGGTGCGGCTGATGGTGCACCCGGCGTCGGTGACCAACGTGATCGGCCGCCTGGAGCGGCGGGGCCTGGTGGAGCGCGGCCCCTCCCCCGACGACCGCCGCGTGGTGCTGGCCGCGATCACCCCGGCGGGCCGCGAGCTGGCGGAGCAGGCGACCGAGGCGCTGCACGAGGCGGACTTCGGGCTGCCGGGCCTGAACGCCGAGCAGGCCGTCCAGATCACCGAGGCGCTGCGCGCCGTCCGCGTGTCGGCGGGCGACCTGTAAGACGCCCGGTCAGCCGGTGGCGAGCAGGAGCGTCGCCGCGCCCGCGCCCAGCAGGCCGGCCGCCTGCCAGCGGGTGAGGCGTTCGCGCAGCGCGGTGACGCCCAGCAGCACGGGGATCGCGGGGTAGAGCGAGGACAGCACGACGGCGATCGCGAGGAGCTGTTCCCGGGCGGCGAGCATGTAGAGCACCAGGGCGGCGGAGGCGGTCATGCCGGTCGCCGCCGCGCCCAGCAGGCGGCGGGGCGGCATCCGGAGCCGGGCGCGGGATCTCACCACCAGCGGCAGGACCGTGGCGATGGCCGCGACGCGTCCGGCGGCCACCGGCCAGACGCCCGCGCCGGGGCCCGCCTGGGCGAGGGCGAGGTATTGCAGGGCGATGCCGGTGCCCGCGATCAGGGCGTCCGGCGCACCGGCGGGGCCGCCGCCGTCCGTGCGGCCGTCGCGAGAGACCAGCCACAACGCCGGGACGGCGATCAGGACGCCCAGCCAGGCCAGGGCCGACGGGCGGTCGCCCAGCACCGCCACGCCCACCAGGACCGGCAGCGCCACCCCGGCCACGGCGCTGACCGGGACCACCACGCTCATCGTGCCGTGGCTGAGCCCGCGGAACAGGAACACCATGCCGATGCCGGTCCCGACGCCCGACAACGCGCCCCATGCCAGGTCGGCGGGCTGGAGGGAGGTCGCGGGCAGGAGCGGGACCGCCGCCAGCGCCAGCAGCAGGCCGCCCGTCTGGCCGACGAGCGCGACGGCGGCGAAGTGGGAGCGGCGGGCGAGCAGGCCGCCCGCGAAGTCGGCCAGGCCGTAGCAGAGCGCCGAGGCCAGCGCGTAGAGGACGCCCATCAGACCGCCTCCCGCTCGGCCTGGCCGACCGGGCACACCGCGTCTTGGACGCAGCAGGCGCGGTCGCACAGGCGGCACATCAGATCGGCGTCGCCCACGTCGGTGTACAGGCGGGTCAGCAGCTTGCCGAGCAGGGCGTCCAGCACGGCGCGTTCGCCCTCGTCGAGGACGGCCACGACGTCGGCCAGCGGATCGCCGCGCGCCGCCAGCACCCGTCCGGCCGCGCGCTCTCCGGCGGCGGTGAGGGCGACCGGGACCGAGCGGGCGGCGCGCGGCCCGCGTTCGACCAGGCCGGAGGCCGTCAGGGAGTCCACCATGCGGGCGGCCGCCGGTTGCGTCAGCCCGACCCGGCGGCCGAGTTCGGTGACGCCCAGCGGCCCGGACGCCGACAGCACGACCAGCGCGGCCGCGCCGCTGGCGCTGGTCCCGGCGGCCCCGGCGGCGTCGGTCAGGGCGCGGCCGGCGACGGCGAGGGCCGTCGCGCCGAGGAGGTTCGCCGTTCTCCGCAACTCATGCATGAGTCATGCATGTCCGAATGCGGATGCTTCATTCCTCTAGGCGCGGCTTTCCGGCGATCAGGCGCGGTCGCGTAGCTCGCGGCGTAGCAGCTTGCCGGTGGCGGTCTTGGGGATCTCGTCCAGGACCTCCACCTCGCGGGGCGTCTTGAAGGCCGCCAGGCGCTCGCGGCAGAACTCGACCAGCTCGTCCGGGGCAGCCTCGGCACCCGGGCGCAGGCTGACGTACGCCTTCACCGTCTCGCCCCGGTAGGCGTCGGGGACGCCGACGACGGCGGCCTCGCGGACGGCCGGGTGCTCGTACAGCACGTCCTCGACCTCGCGCGGCCAGACCTTGTACCCGGACGCGTTGATCTGGTCCTTCTTGCGGTCCACCAGGTAGAACCAGCCCGCCTCGTCCCGGTAGCCGACGTCGCCGGTGCGCAGCGCGCCGCCGGGCAGCGCGGCGGCGCTCTCCTCGGGCCTGCCCCAGTAGCCGGGCACGACCTGCGGGCCGCTGGTGACCAGCTCGCCGATCTCGCCGGGCGGCAGCTCCTCGCCGTCGTCTCCGACGACCCGCACGTCGGTGTTGAAGACCGGGACGCCGACCGACAGCGCGCCGGTGGCCTCGTCCACGGGCGCGACGGCGTTCAGCGGGACCGCGTGCGAGGGCGAGGTGGTCTCGGTGAGGCTGTAGATGTTGTGCACGTACTGGCCGAAGGTCTCCCGGAACGCCTCGACGGTGCTGGGCGGGATCGGCGCGCCGCCCGAGTAGATCCGCGTCAGCGACGCCAGCGCACGCCGGCTGGTGTTCGGGGCGTTCATCAGCGCGATGAACACCGTGATGGACCCGACCGTGAACGTGGCCCGCTCGCGCGCGACGGTGTCGATGGCCAGCGCCGGGTCGAACCGGTAGGTCAGCACCAGCGGCGCGCCGGTCAGCAGCGCCAGCGCGACGTGCCCGACCAGGCCGGTGATGTGGAACAGCGGCGCGACGCCCAGGATCACGTCGCGCGGGCCCAGCCCGACCCAGTCGCGGTAGGTCTGGGCGTTGAACACCAGGTTGCGGTGGGTGTTCATCGCGCCCTTGGGCGGGCCGGTGGTGCCGGAGGTGTAGCTCAGCACGGCCACGTCGTCCGGGCCGGGGCGCACGGCGGGCGGGGCGTGGCTGTCGTAACGTTCCAGCAGGCCGGCGAGGTCGAGCGTGTCCGGGCACGGCGTGCGCTCCAGCCCGGCCAGCACCCGCTGGTCGCCGGTGGCGCAGTGGTCGAGCGCGCTGGTGGTGACGACGGTGCGGACGCCGGTGCCCGCCACGGCCTCGCGGGCGACCTGCTGGTAGAGGTCCTGGAGGCAGACCAGGACGGTCGCGCCGCAGTCGTCGAGCAGCGTCTCCAGCTCGCGGGCCTTGTACATCGGGTTGACCGGGACCGCAATGCCGCCCGCCTTCCAGACGCCCAGCAGCGCGATCACGAACTGCGGGACGTTCTGGAGGTACAGCGCGGCTCGCTCCCCCGGCGCGAAGCCCGCGTCCGCCAGCGCGGCGGCGAACGCGCCTGACCGCCGGTCCAGCTCGCGCCAGGTGAGGCGGCCGTCGAAGTAGCGCAGCGCGTCGGCGTCGGGGTGGGCCGCCGCCGTGAAGGCGAACATCTCCAGCGCGCTGGTGTACTCCACCGCGATCTCGGCGGGCACGCCCCGGCCGTACAGCGACAGCCAGGGACGGGGGGCGTCGTTGCCGCTCATGCCGTCACCCATACCCCGAAACGGCGCGGCGGGTCGAGTGCGGCGGGCGTTGACTTCTGGGCGGGCGGTGTCACGGTGAGGAGGTCACCGGATCGCGCGGAGGTGCCGAGATGGGCGCGACGAGACTGCACGTCCTGGACTGCGGGGCGATGAGCTGCGACCTCACCTGGCTGCTGCTGAAGGCGGGGACCACCATCCGGTCCCGCGGCGACCGGGACCTTCCGGCGCCCTGGACGCCGTGCCCGACCCACGCGGTGCTGGTCGAGACGCCCGACGGGCTGCTGCTGTGGGACACCAGCTGCCCGCGCGACTGGGAGGCGCGCTGGAAGCCCACCGGTCTCCAGGAGTTCTTCCCCTACGACCGCGTCGAGGAGGAGCAGTACCTCGACCGGCGGCTCGGGCAGCTCGGCGTCGCGCCCGAGGACCTGCGCTACGTCGTGCTGTCGCACCTGCACTTCGACCACGCGGGCAACGTGCGGCAGTTCGCGGGCACGGGGGCGCGGCTGGTGTGCAACGACAAGGAGAAGGAGTTCGCGTTCGGGTTCGACGGGCCGTTCACCGGCGCGCACCTGAAGGCCGACTACGAGGGGCTGGACTTCGCGACGGTGTCGGGCGACACCGAGATCCTGCCCGGCGTGACGCTGGTCGAGGCCCCCGGGCACACCCCCGGCACCATGGCGATGCGGGTGGACCTGCCCGAGACCGGCACGATGATCTTCACGTCGGACGCGGTGTACCTGGGCGAGTCGTTCGGGCCGCCCGCCGTCCCGGCCGCGATCGTGGCCGACCTCGGCGCCTGGTACGCGTCGGTGGAGAAGATCCGCGACCTGGCCGCCCGCACCGACGCGACGGTGGTGTTCGGGCACGACGCCGGGCAGCTGCGCTCGTTGCGGCGCTCGCCGGAGGCGTACTACTCATGAGCGAGGAGACCGTCTTCACCTACGGCGCGCCGCAGCTGAAGTTCGGCGCGGGCGCGTCCGCCGAGATCGGGCACGACCTCGCGCTGCTCGGGGCGCGCCGCGTCCTGGTGGTCACCGACGCGGGGGTGGCGGCGACCGGCGGGCCGCAGCGCGTCGCCGACGCCATGAAGCAGTACGGGATCGCCGCCGACGTCTACGACGGCGTGCACGTCGAGCCGACCGACCGCAGCCTGCGCGAGGCCGTCGAGCACGCGCGGGCGACCGGGCCTTGGGAGGCGCTGGTGGCGGTCGGCGGCGGGTCCAGCATCGACACCGCCAAGGCCGTCAGCCTGCTCACCACCAACGAGGGCGACCTCGCCGAGTACCTGAACCCGCCGGTCGGCGCGGGCCGCGCGCCCGACCGGCCGCTGCTGCCGCTGGTGGCGGTGCCGACGACGACCGGGACCGGCGCGGAGAGCACCACCGTGTGCGTGCTGGACGTCCTGGAGCTGAAGGTCAAGACCGGCATCAGCCACCCCCGGCTGCGCCCGGCGCTGGCGGTGGTGGACCCGGACCTGACGCTGAGCCAGCCGCCGGAGGTCACCGCGTCGTCGGGGATGGACATCGTCTGCCACGCGCTGGAGAGCTACACCGCGCGCCCCTACGACTCCTTCGACCGCAAGACGCCCGACGCGCGGGTGCCCTACTGCGGGGCCAACCCGGTGTCGGACATGTGGGCCGAGCGGGCGCTCGGGCTGCTGGCGCGGTCGTTCCGGGAGGCGGTGCACGACGGCTCCGACCGGCGGGCGCGCGCCGACATGGCGCTGGCCGCCACGTTCGCCGGGCTGGGGTTCGGCAACGCGGGCGTGCACATCCCGCACGCCAACGGCTACCCGATCGCGGGGCGCGTCAGGGACTTCCACCCGCCCGGCTACCCCGGCGGCGAGCCGATGGTGCCGCACGGGATGTCGGTGGCGCTGACCGCGCCGGAGGCGTTCCGCTTCACCTACCAGGCCCGGCCCGAGCGGCACGTTCGCACCGCCGAGCTGCTGGCCCCCGGCCTGGACCGGCCCAACGACCCGGCCGAGCACTTGCCGCGCGCGCTGCTGGATCTGATGCGCGACGTCGGGATGCCGGACGGGATCGGCGCGGTCGGCTACACCGAGGCCGACGTCCCGGCGCTGGTGGAGGGCGCGATGAAGCAGCAGCGGCTGCTGGCCACCGCGCCGCGCGAGGTGACCGAGGGCGCGGTGGCGGAGATCCTGACCCGTTCGCTGAGCCTGTGGTGAGGAGAGGCGGGCATGCCGATCTATGAGCTGAGGTGCCCGGACGGGCACCGGTTCGAGGTGATCCAGTCGTTCGCCGCGCCGCTGCCGGAGTGCCGCGAGTGCGGGGCCGCGACGGCGAAGGTGCCGGGCCGTTGCGGCCTGCTGGGGTCGGCGCGGGTGCCGCCGCCCGCCGCCGCGATGCCGCAGACCTGGCGCGGCACCGGCGGGGCCGACCGCGAGTACGTGACCGGACTGCGCCGCACCGCCGAGGCGCGGCGGGAGCTGGAGGAGCGCCACCCCGAGCTGGCGGGCGACCGGCGGCCGGTGCTGGCGCACGAGGGACGCTACGAGCGCGCGCCGCTGCGGGCCGGCGACCCGGTACCGGAAAGGAAAGATCGGCCCGGCATTACCCCGGATTGACGATCACCTCCCGCCCCGGGGGAATCGTCCTCCTATGACCAACACCATGCTCGCCGGGCGGCTCAACGTGGCCACGCTGGACTTCCAGGTGACCGAGGTCCCGGTGCCCGACCCCGGGCCGGGCGAGGTCCGCGTCCGGATCGAGGCCGCCGGGGTGTGCCTGTCGGACGTCCACCTCATCGACGGCACGCTCAAGCCGCTGTTCCTGAAGGGCGACACCGTCACGCTCGGGCACGAGACGGCGGGCGTGGTGGACACCCTCGGCGAGGGCGTCACCGGCTGGGAGCCCGGTCAGCGCGTGTTGCTGATGGCCGGGGAGACCCGCGACGGCGTCGTCTACACGCGCGGGGTGGACTACGACGGCGGCTGGGCCGAGTACGCGGTCGCGGCGGCCGACACGCTGCTGGCCATCCCCGACTCGTTGCCGTTCGAGCAGGCCGCGATCCTGCCGGACGCGGTGTCCACGCCGTACGCGGCGGTGGTCACCACCGGCGACGCCCGGCCCGGCCGCCCGGCCGGGGTGTGGGGCGTGGGCGGGCTGGGCGCGCACGCCGTGCAGATCCTGCGCACGATCGGCGCGGCCCCCATCGTCGCGGTGGACCCGCTGGAGCACGCCCGCACCCGGGCGCTGGAGTTCGGCGCGGACGTGGCGGTGGACGCGGCCGACCCCGACGCGGTGCGGCAGATCCGCACCGTCACCGGCGGCGTCGGCCTGGACGTCGCCTTCGACCTGGCGGGCGTGCCCGCCGTGCGCGAGCAGGCCGTCGGGTGCCTGGCGCCCAAGGGGCGGCTCGTGCTGGTCGGGCTCACCGACAAGCCGTTGACGATCTCCGAGGGCACCGCCTTCAGCTACTTCCAGCAGCAGATCCGGGGCCACTACGGCTCCGAGCCCGAGCACCTGGCCGAACTGCTCGCCCTGGTGCGCTGGCAGCGCATGGAGTTCAGCAAGTCGGTGAGCGGCGTGCTGCCGCTGGCCGACGCGCCCAAGGCGGTGGAGCGGCTGATCAACCACGAGGGCGATCCGATCCGGCTGATCCTCAAGCCGTGACCGCCACCGCGGCGGTCGCGGCCGAGGAGGTCGCGCCGCGCCGGTCGATGCTGGTCGCGGCGTTCTCCACGATCGTCGAGTGGTACGACTTCACGCTGTACCTGTACCTGACGCCGGTGCTGGCGCGGGTGTTCTTCGGCGGCGACTCCGAGGCCACCCTGGCGACGCTGGGCGTGTTCGCGGTCGCCTACGTGCTGCGGCCGGTCGGCGCGGCGGTGCTGGGCCACCTCGGCGACCGGATCGGCCGCCGCCGGGTGTTGCTCATCTCGATGTCCATCATGACGGTGGCGATGTTCGCCACCGGGCTGCTGCCGGTCGGCGCGGCGGTCGCGATGTTGCTGCTGCGCTGCGCGATGGGGTTCTCGGTGGGCGGCGAGTACTCGGGCGTGCTGACCATGCTGGTGGAGAGCGCCCCGCGGCGGCACCGGGGGTTCGTCACCTCCATCGCCTCGGCCGCCAGCGAGGTCGGCGCGCTGATCGCGGCGGGGGTGAGCGCGCTGGTGGTGGGGCTGACGTCGGGCGCGCAGCTGGACTCCTGGGGCTGGCGCATCCCGTTCTTCGTCGGCGGGCTGCTGGCCCTCGGGACGCTGGTCATGCGGACGACGGTGCAGGAGACCCCGGCGTTCGAACGGGCCCGCGCGGGCGGCGAGCTGCCGCGCAACCCGATCGGCGAGGTGCTGCGGCACCAGTGGCGCGCGGTCCTGCGCACGTTCGCGATCTCGGCGCTGGGCTCGGTGACCTACTACGTCGCGGTCACCTACGTCCCGACGTACCTGACGTCGGTGGCCGGGGTCGGCGAGGGCGAGGCGCTCGCCCTGACCACCGTCGCGGCGGTCGCGGTCATCGCGGTGACGCCGGTGATCGGCGCGTGGAGCGACCGGACCGGCCGCCGCCCGATGCTGGTGGGGCTGGCGGCGCTGTTCGTGGTGCTGCCGCTGCCGATGTTCGCGCTGATGGCGGGCGGCGGCCGGGGCGGGGTGCTGGCGGGCGCGGTGGCGCTGGCGGCGGGCGCGGGCGCGGTCAGCGCGGCGGCGGCCGCGACCATCCCCGAGCAGTTCGCCACCGCCGGGCGGATGAGCGGGCTGGCGCTGGGCTTCACGATGGCGTCGGTGTTGTTCGGCGGGCTCGCGCCGCTGGTCGCCGACGTGCTGATCCGCGCGACCGGCTGGCGGCTCAGCCCGGGGCTGCTGGTGATGGCCGTCGCGCTGGGGGTGCTGCCGCTGCTGGCGCGGCTGCCGGAGACCGCCGGGCACGACCTGTCCACCCTGTCTGGGGCGAAGGCGGCGGACGCCGGGGGGCGCGGCGGGCCGGGCGGCCCGCCGCGCGTGCAGAAGTAGGGCGCGCCGGTCAGCGTTCGCGGACCCAGGCGTCGATCAGGTCGGCGACCTGCGGGCGCGAGTTCTCGACGTAGTGGCCGTCCTTGACGAACTCCAGCGTCTTGTCGGCCGACGCCAGCGACCCGTACACCGACCGGGCGTCGCTGTCGTAGACGCACTCGTCGGCGGTGGCGTGGACGACCAGCGACGGCACGGTGACGCGCGCCAGGTGGGGCGCGGCGATGCACTGCGAGGTGCGCAGGCTCCACATCGACAACCAGGTGCGCAGCGTGCAGAGCGACCCGATGCCGAACACCCCGTAGTTGGCCTTGGCGGGCTCGCCGGAGTAGCACCAGTTGGGGCGGCGGTCGGACGGCTCGATGGTGGGGTCGATCATGCGCAGGTCGGCCCACGTCCGGTACATGTTGAACAGCCGGTCGCGGGCCCGCGTGCCCTCCAGTGCGGCGAGCTGCTCCAGCACCCAGTCGGTGATGCGCTCGTTGCGGGCGCGCTGGGCGGCCCGGTACCGGGCCTGGAACCCGGGGCTGTAGGGCGGGCCGTTCTCGGGGTTGAACGGATCGAGGTCGGGGTCGACCGACAACACGTCGGCCTCGTCGGTGATGGAGGGGTCCATCCACGCCGTCAGCACCTCGGGCCGCCCCGAGTGCGCGGCCAGCGCGACGAACAGATCCCCGGCGGGCAGGTCCTCGATGGCGGCGACCGGGCGCATCCCGGCGACCGGCGTGACGTTGGGCTCGACGGCCTGGGACTGGTAGGCGGCCATCAGCGAGCCGCCGCCGGAGTTGCCGAGCAGCACCACCCGCTCGACCCCGGCGTGCTCCTTCAGCCAGCGCACGCCCACGCCGATCTCCGCCAGGGCGTGGTCGAGCAGGAAGTACGCCTCGTTGCCGCGGAAGCGGGTGTTCCAGCCGAGGAAGCCGTGACCGCGCGCGGCCAGGTGCTCGGCGAGGTAGTGCTCGGAGAAGTCGATGTTGTAGTGGGTGGCGACGAAGGCGGTCGTCGGCGGCGCGCCCGCCGGGCGGTGGTAGACCCCCTGGCACGGGTGGCCGCCCGCGCCCGCCCGGCCCACCAGCGGCGACGGCAACCCCACGAACTCCCTGACGATCCCGGTCGTCCCGGTCATCCCGGCCTCCTTGCGAATCGGATCCCGCCCGCAGGCTAGCGCAAACCAGAAACTGAGTTTAGATTCAGTTCTGTTCGCTACGGAAGGGGAAGCCCGAGATGACCTGGACCAATCCGGAGTTCGAGTTCGGCGGGGTCAACCATCTGGCGCTGGTGTGCTCCGACATGGCCCGCACGGTCGGGTTCTACCGCGACGTGCTGGGGATGCGGCTGGTGAAGACGGTGGACCTGCCGCACGGGTCGGGCCAGCACTTCTTCTTCGACATGGGCAACGGCGACCTGCTGGCGTTCTTCTGGTTCCCCGGCGCGCCCGACGCGGTGCCGGGCATCTCCAACCCGGTGACCGTGCCGGGCATCGGGGACTTCGTCAGCGCGGTCGGCTCGATGAACCACCTGGCGCTGAACGTGCCGGAGGAACGGTTCCTGGAGTACCGGAAGAAGCTGAAGGCCAAGGGCGTGCGGGTCAGCCCGATCATCGACCACGACCACAGCCCGGAGCAGTTCGCGACCGAGCTGCACGACGGCGTGTACGTGCGGTCGTTCTACTTCCAGGACCCCGACGGCATCCTGCTGGAGTTCGCGTGCTGGCGGCGCGAACTGGGGCGGCCGGAGGACCTGGGCGTGGAGCCGCGCACGGCCGCCGACCGCACCGCCGGACGGACGGCCACCGGACGGACGGCCGCTGAGCAGACGGCCGCCGTGGCCCCGGCCGCCGACCAGGCTGCGCGGGTGTGAGCCGTTGTTGTCGCTGACCCACGTCGTGGAGTGGCGCGCCGCCGTCACGCCCGCGCACGTCGCGCTGACCGACGGGCACGGCGCGGAGCTGACCTTCGCGGCGCTCGCGGCGGCGGCCGACCGCGCCGCCGCCGGATACGCCGCCGCCGGGATCGGTCCCGGCGACGTCGTCCCGATCGTGGCGCGCAACCGCGTCGAGTGGGCGGTCGCGCTGCTGGGCCTGGTCCGGGCCGGGGCGCTGCCCGCCGCGATCAACTGGCGGCTGGCCGCGCCCGAGCTGGCCGGGCTGCTGGAGCTGCTCAAGCCCGCCGCCGTGATCGCCGACGACGCCTGCGACGGCCTGGTCCGAGCGGCCGCCGACGCCGCCGGGATCGGCGCGCCGGTGCTGGCGCTGACGGCCGTCCCCTCCCCCGGGCCGCTCCCCGGCCGGCCGGTGGAGCGCCTGCGCGGGCCCGAGCCGTGCCTGCTGCTGCACACCAGCGGCACCACCGGCCGGCCCAAGCTGGTGCCGGTCACCCACCAGCAGCTCATCGGCGCGGTGACGTTCCTGAAGCTGGAGGTGCCCGAGGCCGTGCCCGGCGCGCGGCACCTGAGCGCGCTGCCGCTGTTCCACACCGCCGGGCTGGCGAACCTCGCCTACACGCTGTTCACCGGCGGGCGCCTGCACGTGCTGGACGGGTTCGACCCGGCCGGGTTCGTGGACGAGCTGGCGGAGCGCCGCATCCGGCTCACCCAGCTCGTGCCGACGCTGATCCGCGCGGTGGCCGAGGAGGTGCGCCGCCGCGACCCCGCGCCCGACCTGTCGCACCTGGCGGAGGTCGTCTACGGGGCCGCGCCGATCGACCCGGTGTCGCTGGCGGAGGCCGTCGCGGCGCTGGGCTGCCGGTTCCGGCAGAACTACGCCGCCACCGAGACCGGCCCGCTGCCGGTCACCACGCTGGCCCCGGCCGACCACGACCCGGCGCGCGGGCGGCTGGCCACCGCCGGACGCCCGTCGCTGGGCTGGGAGGTGCGCGTCGGGGAGTTCGGCGAGGTGCAGGTGCGCGGCGCGGCCCCGTTCCCGGGCTACTGGAACGACGCGGAGGCCACCCGGCGCGTGCTCACCGACGACGGCTTCTACCGCACCGGCGACGTGGGGGTGCTGGACGCCGACGGCTACCTGACCATCGTGGACCGCCTCAAGGACATGATCGTCTCAGGTGGGGAGAACGTGTACCCGGCCGAGGTGGAGGCGGTGCTGGCCCGCCATCCGGCGGTCCGCGAGGTCGCGGTGGTCGGGGTCCCGCACCCGCGCTGGGGCGAGACCGTGCACGCGGTCGTGGTGGCCGGCGGTGCCCTGGAACCGGACGCGCTGATCGCGTGGGCCCGGGAGCGGCTGGCCGGGTTCAAGTGCCCCACCGGCGTCACGCCGGCCGAGGCGCTGCCCCGCAACGCCACCGGCAAGGTCGTCAAGTCGGCGCTGCGGGACCCGCACTGGGCCGGGCGCGAGCGTCGCGTCGGCTGACCAGCGTCGGCTGACCAGCGTCGGCTGACCAGCGTCGGCTGACCACCGGTGCCGTAACCTGGACCTCCGCCATGAAGAAGCACACCATCGCCAAGGCGCGCCCGGCGTCGGCCGCCGAGCGTCCCGCCAAGAGCACCCGCAAGGGCCGCGAGACCGACCGGGCGTTCCGCGACGCCGCCCGCGCGGTGTTCGCGCGCGAGGGCTACTTCAACGCCAAGATCAGCGACATCGCGGCCGAGGCCGGCAAGTCGGTCGCCTCCTTCTACAACTACTACGACACCAAGGCCGACCTGCTGATCGCCCTGGCCGAGGAGTTCCACCGGGAGGCGACCGAGCTGGCGGTGTCGCCGTTCCGGCGCGGCGAGTCGCCGGAGGAGGCGCTGCGCGAGGCGGTGGCGGGGTTCTGGCGCACCTACTCGGCGCGCCGGGGCGAGCTGATCGGCGTCTTCCAGGCGTCGATGCTGGAGGAGGAGTTCCGGGACCGCTGGCTGGCGATCCGCGCCGAGGCGATCGAGCGGATCGCCTCGGAGGTGCGGCGCGCCCAGGCCGCCGGGTACTGCCCGGGGATCGACCCGGTGCTGACGGCCTCGGCGCTGTCGGCGATGCTGGAGCACTTCTGCTACATCTGGCAGGCGCAGGGCGGCGAGCGCGTCGAGTCCCCCTACGCCGGGGGGCTGATCGACGATGAGACGGCCGTGGACACCCTCGCCACGATCTGGGTGAAGTCGATCTACTGGCGGCCCTGAGGGCGGGCCGGTCACCAGCTCCCGCCGCCCCCTCCTCCGCCGCCACCACCGGAGTCACCGCCTCCGGAGAAGCCCCCGCCGCCCCCGCCCGACCCGCCGGAGGCCGAGGGCGGTGTGACCATCGTCGTGGTCACGGCGGTGAAGGAGGCCAGGCTGCCGCCGAAGCCCTCGATCGAGCCGCGATGGGCGTACCAGGGCGGTGTCCGCACGCCGTGCGCCGCCAGCAGCCGCGCGTAGCCGTGGTGCAGGCCGAACGCGATCGCGAACGGCAGCGCGCGCCCGACGGTGGCCGCGATCTCGCCCTGGCTCCCGAGCGGGACCGGGCCCCGACGCAGGTGGTCGCGGTAGCCGCGCACCTGGCCGCTGATCTGCGCGCCCAAGGCCGTTCGGGGCTGTACCAACAGCGCGAGCAGGACCACGGCCAGGCCCGCCACGGCCTGCGCGGCCGCGATCCAGAACGCGTCGTTGAACGCGGCCGTCGTGCCGTTCCGCCCGATAGTGAGGAAGACCAGCCCCACGAACACGAACGGGGCCAGGGCCAGCAGCACCCCGCTCAGGACGCGCTGCCGCCTGCGTTGGCGGTCGGGGTGGCGGCGGAACCAGCCGAGCCGTACGCACTCGTCCATGATCTGCCGCTGCGCGGCCGAGCGGACCGGCGCGAACGCCCCCGAGAGCGCGGTGACCGGCACCTCCTCGCGGTGGGCGAACAGGCCGCTCAGCAGGGTCGTCTCGTAGGGGGCCAGGTGGGGTCCGGCGGAGGCGAGGTCGAAGCCGCCGGGCCGGACCAGGGTGAACGAGTCGCCCGCCTCCTCGATGCGCAGTTCCCCGCGCGCCGCGAGATCGACGAGGGTGGCCACGATCTGGAGCGAGTCGCCCTTCCCCGACAGCAGCGCTCCGGCGAGGGCCGGGCGCACGCCGGGCGGCGGCTCGGGCAGCGGGGACGACGGCTTGCGGCCGCCCCGGCGCGGCAGGCCCCGCACCGCCATCGCCAGCGGGACCAGCAGCCAGGCGCACGCGATGGCCACGGCCCAGCCGGAGACCCCTTCTCGCGGGCGCTTCTCGTAGGCGGGCGGCTGCACGGTGACCGCGCCCTTGGGCCACTTGACCGCGATGGTGAGCCCTTCACCGGCGGCAAGGGCGGGCTGGGTGAAGCTGGCGGTGCCCGTGCCCTGGCCGGTGGCCGAGGCACAGGGTTTGGTGGAGCCGGACGGGCCGGTGAAACAGGTGACGCCGGTCGTGGCGACGGGTACCGCGACGGTGACGGCGGCCTGGGCGATCGGGACGGGCCAGCCGTCGCCGACGGCGTCCCAGTACAGCTCGTCGTGGTCGGAGTAGGCGGTGAGCGCCCGGGGCACGTCGTACTCGATGGTGTAGGTGTGGGCTCCGGTGACGGTCCCGGCGGGGTCGCCGATGCGGATCTCGGTGCGGTCGCCGGAGGTGGTGACGGTGGTCGGCACGGTCGTGCCGTCCGCGCTGACCTGCACGTTGGCGAGATCGTAACGGCGGTCCCGCTTGGCGTCGGCGCGGTCGAGGCGGGGAACGTAACGGTAGACGCCGTGCTTGGCGGCGGGGCCGAAGTCGTAGGCGACGGTCTCCTTGACGTGCAGCCCGCCGTCGCGGCCGACGGCCATCTCGACGCGGTAGGAGGTGATCTGCTCGGCTGCGGCATCGGCGCGGGCGGGCCCGGCCGTCCACAACAGCACGGGCAGCAGCAGGGACAACAGCAGAGCGGCCGGTCCGGTGCGGCCGTGGGCGTGGGAGCGAGCGCGGCTCATACCGGTGAGACGCGCGCCGCCGGGCCCGCGAAGATCACATCTCGGTCACACATCTCGGTGCGCGCCCTGACGAAGGACGGCCCGCGCCCCCTAGGCTCTGCCGGGTATATGCCGGTCAAGACCGGTTTGGGACGAGCGCGCGAGCCCGGCACACCGTCGTGCCGGAGGGAAGGAGGGGCGATGGGCGATCCCGCCGTCACCTACGGGGGCTATCTGCGGCTGGACGACCTGCTGGCCTGCCAGGAGCCGCGCACCGACGCGCACGACGAGCTGCTGTTCGTGATCATCCACCAGGTGTACGAGTTGTGGTTCAAGCAGATCCTGCACGAGGCCGCGCTGCTCCAGACGCGGCTGGAGGCCGGGCAGAGCGCGGGCGCGCTGCGCACCGCGCGCCGGATCACCAAGATCCTCAAGACCGTGGTCGGGCAGATGGACGTGCTGGAGACCATGACGCCCCGGCAGTTCGCCGGGTTCCGGGACGCCCTCGGCAGCTCCAGCGGCTTCCAGTCCGAGCAGTTCCGCGAGCTGGAGGCGGTGCTGGGGCGGCGCGCCTTCCCGGCCTCGGACCTGCGCGACGACCCCCGGCTGCGCGCGGCGGTGCGCCGCCGCTCGTTGTTCGACTCGCTGCTGCGCTACCTGGGCACCCAGGGCCACTCCGTCCCGGCGGCGGCCCTGGAGCGGGACGTGCGCGAGCCCTGGCGGGCCGACGAGGCGGTGCAGAAGGCGCTGCTGGCCGTCTACGCCGACGAGGACGGCCCGGCCGCCGAGGTGTGCGAGGCCCTGGTCGACGTGGACGAGGGCGTGCAGGAGTGGCGCTACCGGCACGTGAAGATGGTCGAGCGCACCATCGGCGCCCAGATCGGCACCGGCGGGTCCGCCGGGGCCGAGTACCTGCGCGCCACGCTGTTCACGCCCGCCTTCCCGGACCTGTGGGAGGTCCGGTCGCGGAACGAGGGGGCCCCGGTCCATGAGCACTGATCCCGTGAGCGGCCCGGACGGCCCGACCGGCCCGTCGGACGGGCCCGTGGCCGTCGTCGGCGCGGGCCTCGCCGGCTGCCTGCTGGCCACCCTGCTGGGGCGGCGCGGCATCGAGGTGACGGTGTACGAGCGCCGCCCCGACCCCCGGATCGCCGGGGCCGAGCGCGGCCGGTCGATCAACCTGGCGGTGTCGGCGCGCGGGCTGGCCGCGCTGGAGCAGGTCGGGCTGCGCGACCACGCGCTCAAGCGGGCGCTGCCGATGCACGGCCGCATGGTGCACCCGCTGGGCGCTCCGGAGAACTTCCAGCACTACAGCGCCGACGGGGCGCGCGCCATCAACTCCATCAGCCGCGCCGAGCTGAACCAGGCGCTGCTGGACACCGCCGAGGCCACGCCCGGCGTCCGGCTGCGGTTCGCCCAGAAGGTGACCGGGGTGGACGCCGAGCGCGGCCTGCTGCTGCTCGACGGCCCGGACGGGCCGGTCACCGAGCCCGCCGCCGTCGTGCTGGCCTGCGACGGGGCCTACAGCGCGCTGCGCCGCGCGGTGCTGCCGCCCGGCGCGTTCGAGCGCGGCCAGGACTTCCTGGAGCACGGCTACAAGGAGCTGACCGTGCCCGCCCGCGACGGCGGCTTCGCGCTGGACCCCGACGCGCTGCACATCTGGCCGCGCGGCTCCTCGATGATGATCGCGCTGCCGAACCTGGACCGCTCGTTCACCTGCACGCTGTTCTGGCCCAAGGACGACTTCGCGGCGCTGGACACCGCCGAGGCCGTCACGACCCACTTCCGGCGGCACTATCCCGACGTGGCCGACCTGATGCCGGAGCTCACCACCGACTTCGCCCGCAACCCGGTCGGGTCGCTGGTGACGGTGCGGAGCTGGCCGTGGGTGCGGCACGGCGCGGGCGCGGTGGTGGGACTGGTCGGCGACGCGGCGCACGCGATCGTGCCGTTCTTCGGGCAAGGCGCCAACTGCGCGTTCGAGGACTGCATCGAGATCGACCGGTGCCTGGAGGAGAGCGGCGGGCAGTGGGCGCGCGCGCTGTCGCTCTACCAGGAGCGGCGCAAGGCCAACACCGACGCGATCGCGGAGATGGCGCTGGACAACTTCGTGGAGATGCGCGACCGGGTGTCGTCGCCGGTGTACCGGGCCACGCACGCGGTGCAGCACGCGCTGGAGCGGCGGCTGCCGGGCCGCTACACCTCGCGGTACGAGCTGGTGTCGTTCAGCACGATGCCCTACGCGGAGATACCGGCCCGCATCCGCAGGCAGAACCGGGCGCTGGCCGGGGCCGTCCTCGGCGCGGGGCTCATCGCGGGGCTCGGTGCTTTCGCCGGGCGTGCCGCGCTGCGTGCGCGCGGGCGTCGCTGACCATGTCGTAGACGGCGGCGGCGAACGCGGCCAGCACGAACGCCAGCACCACGATGAGGCTGTGCCGGAACGCCGCCGCCCAGTCGCCGCCGCTGTTGGAGACGGTGGCGAAGAACACCGCGCCCGCCGCCGCGATGCCGACGGCGGTGCCCATGCGCTGCCCGGTCTGGAGCACCCCGGCGGCGCTGCCGCCCTCGGTGTAGGGCACCTCCGACAGCGTGATGGTCTGGTTGGGCGAGATGACCAGGCCGCTGCCGAGGCCGCCGAGCAGCAGCGGCAGCGCCGTCCACCAGGCGACCTCGCGGCCCGGATGCAGCTCGACCGCCAGCCACGCCACGCCCAGCCCTATCAGCACCAGCGCCAATCCGACCGCGACCAGCGGGCGGCCGAACCGCGACACGATCCGGCCGCCGATCGCCGAGGCCACCCCCGAGCCCAGCGCGAACGGCGTGATCGCCAGGCCCGCCTCCAGCGCGCTGTAGTGCAGGCCGTTCTGGAGGTACAGCGTGAAGATGAAGAAGATCGCGGTGAAGCCCGCGAAGTACAGCAGCGCGATCGCCGCGCCCAGCGAGTAGGAGCGGAATCGGAACAGCGACAGGTTCACCAGCGGCGCGGCGGTGCGCCGCTCCCAGGCCACGAACGCCGCCAGCAGCACCGCCCCGACCGGGACCAGCGCCCACTTGAGCCAGCCGTGCCACTGCTGCTCCTGCACGAACGGCAACATCACCGCCACGACGCCCACGCCGAGCAGCGCCATGCCGACGGGGTCCTGGCCCTGCCGGTCGCCGTAGATCGGCGCGGGCAGCAGCTTCCACGCCAGCAGCAGCGCCACGATGCCGACCGGGATGTTGACGTAGAACACCCAGCGCCAGCCGTCCTCGGCCCCGGCGATCGAGATCAGCGCGCCGCCCAGCAGCGGGCCGACGGCGGTGGCGACGCCGATGACCGCGCCCATCGCGCCGAACGCGCGGCCCCGCTCGGGCCCCTGGAAGAGCTGCTGGATGAACCCGGCGACCTGCGGGTTGAGGATGCCGCCCGCCGCGCCCTGGATGAGCCGGGCGGCCACCAGCCACCCGATGTTGGGCGCGAGGCCCGCCATGGCGCTGGAGGCGGTGAACACCGCGAGGCCCGTCATGAAGACGGCGCGGCGGCTGCGCGCGTCGCCCAGCCGCCCGGCCGGGACCAGCACCAGCCCGAACGTCAGCGCGTACCCCGACAGGATCCACTGCAGGCCCGCCTCCGAGGCGTCCAGCCCGGTCCGGATCGAGGGCAGCGCGACGTTGACGATGCTGACGTCCAGCAGCGTCATGAACGCCGCCACCAGGCACACCGCGAGCGCCTGCCAGCGGTGCGTCCCCCCGGTGGACCCGGCCGCCCCGGGCGAGGCGGAGGTGTCCTTGGTGACCATGACGCAGATCGTGTCCGCCACCGGCCGCCGCAAACACCATGATCACATAACTGAGCAGGACGTTTACCCGCGCCGACCCGATGCCGGGGACGTCCGGCGGGTGTGCCACCCTTGGCGCGTGACCGACGCCGAGGAACTGCTGTGCTCCGCCAAGGGCTGCCGCGACGCCGCCGTGTGGGCGCTGCGCTGGAACAACCCCAAGATCCACACCCCGGAGCGCCGCAAGGTCTGGCTGGCCTGCGACGAGCACCGCGCGAGCCTGACGTCGTTCCTGGACCGGCGCGACTTCCTGCGCGACGTGGTGCCCGTCGCCGACCGCGACCTCTAGACAGTGTTTCAAAGCCCCGGCCCAGGGGACTCGCCTGGCGGCTCGCCCCCTGACCGCGCCTTGGCGAGTGTCACATCGCTTCGCGATCTGTCCCGGCGCTGCTCGCCTCCGGCATCGCCCCACCGGGACAGTTAGTCACTCGCGCGACGCTTGAGGCTCGTAGGCGGCCGTGCGGACGCTCACACCTGGTCGCGCGGGTCCGGCTCGGTGCCGCCCGTCCAGCCCTCGGCCATCCCGGTCAGGCGCGCCGCGCCGTCGCGCGCGGGTGTGCCCCGGCCGACCGCGAGGCCCAGCAGGTAGGCGGTGAGCGGCGCTCCCGGGCGCGCCACGTTGTGGGCGACGTCCCGGGCCAGGTCCAGCACCAGGTCGCGGTCCAGCTCGGCGCGCTCCACGCCGAGTTCGAGGCACGCCGCCTCCAGCCACTCTTCGAGCATGTCGTGTCCCTCCCCTTGACCAGTCCCACTCTTCCACGGTCAGGGGCGCGCGAAGCGGTCGGCGCGCTCCAGCGCGTCGGGGGTGTCGCAGTCGTACCAGGGTGGCCGCTCCCCCGCCGGGAGCCGCACCGGGACCGGGCCGAGCGGGGCCAGCAGGCCGCGCAGGGAGGCGCCGTCGTAGGCGCTCAGGGCGTCGCGGAGGCGGTCGGTGCGCCAGCAGCCGGTCAGCCACTGCTCGCGGCCCTCGCCGTCGAGCAGCACCGCGCCGTCGGCGGCCTGGGCGGCCTCCAGCAGGGCGGTGACGTGGGCGGGGCGCAGGAACGGCAGGTCGGCGGCCAGCAGCACCGTCCAGGGCGCGTCGGCCTCGGCCAGCCCGGCGCGCAGCGCGGGCACGGGCCCGGCCCCGGGCGGGTCCTCGCGGACGACGCGGGCGCGCGGCAGCGCGGGCTGCGGCG
>NZ_BCRO01000009.1 GCF_001552635.1 Actinomadura hibisca NBRC 15177
TGCCAGCACATCGTGTCTGGCCTTTGTTAGTGGCCTGGGGGGAGTTCTGCGGTGGGGCGGGCTTCGGGTGCCAGGGGGCGGTTGGGGGGTTGGCGGTTGTAGGGGGTGCCTACCTGTTCGGCGGTCACGATGATTTCGTCTTTGGGTGGAGTGGGGCGTGTTCTTGTGTATGCGGTCGTGAGCTGGGACAGCACCCACACCATGGCGACGCTCACCACCACCGCAATCAGGTAGCGGATCAGGGCCGTCGAGACCGGTAGTTCCTCGGTCACGAAGGCGCGCCATAGGGCCTGGCTGTCCAGGATCGCGGCGAAGACCAGGACGGGGAAGCTAACCAGCCGCACGTTCGTTCGCCTTTCTCGCGCGGATCTGGGCCTGGAGCACGTAGCGGTTGATCACCGCCGCCTCGGCGTTGGTGGCGTTGAAGGCGAGCACCAGCAGGCGGACGTCCTTCGCGTCGGGCGCGTCGGCCGACAGCACGCGTGCGGGCAGGGAGAGGATCCGGTCGTCCAGCACCAGTTTGGCGATGACCTTCTGGTCGGGGGTCGCGTCCGGGCCGGTTCCGCGGCAGCGCGCGCCGCCCTCGGAGACGTCGAGCAGACGGCCGCGGAACACCTCCGCGCCGGTCTCCGCGTCCGTCAGGCGGACCTGGGCGCTGGTCGTGACGCGTGCGGCGTCGCGCCGGTTGTCGACGCGCACCTCGCCCGTCGCCTGCACCGTCCACGACTTGATCCGGCCGTCGGAGACGCCGGTCAGCACGGCCGGGGCGGTGTAAAGGCCGCGCGGGCCCGTCCAGCGCAGCTCCAGGACGGTGCCGGGGCCGGGCGGTTCGATGTCGCCCGCGCCGGCGGGCGCGGTGATGGTCAGCTCCAGTTCGGCGACGGCCTCCGAGCGCGAGGAGTGCACGCGGCCGTCGGGCAGCGCCACTTCAACGAGCGTGCCGGGCGCGGGGGGACTGATGTTGATCACGCCTGTCCCTCCAGCCGGTCGCAGAGCAGCGCGGCCCAGGTGTGCGGGGAACTCGGCCGGTCGTCCAGGCGGGCGACGGGGAAGCCGAGGCCGAGGACGCTCGCGGGGTCGCCGGTGGCGTCCAGGGCGGTGACCGCCAGGCCGTGCACCGGCCCGAGGGCGCCGAGGAAGCGCGCGGTGTCGGCGATCTTGCGGCTGGCGTCGACCAGCGCCCACACCGCGGTCGCGCCGAGCGCGTCGGTGACCGCGCGGGCCCACTCGCCGTTGCCGTCCTCGGCGCAGGCGTCCACGACCACCACGTGCGCCACGTCGGCCCGGTGCAGCTTGCGGGCGCGGCGGACGGCCTCGGCCGGGCCGGAGATCCGGCGGGTGTGGTGGACGCCGGTCCCGGCGGTGGACCGCGCCGCCAGCAGGATCTGGGCCGGGCCGAGCGACAGCGCGCGGGCGGTCGCCTCGGCGATCGGCAGCGCCGTGCGGGCGGGGCCGACGATGACCAGCACGTCGCCGGGACGGTCCGGGGCGGCGGGCGCCTCGGGCATCGCGGCGAGCGCCCGGACCACCGCGCGGTAGGTGTCGGTGCCGGTGGCGCGCCGGACGAGGTGGTCGGGCATGCCGAGCGCCCTGAGCGGCGCCGCCAGGGGGCGGTCCGGTTCGACGGTCCGGGGCTGGAACGCCTGCACTCCGGCGGGGGTGGGGGACGTGGGGTGCTCCGGGCGTCGCTGGGCGGCCAGGACGTCGGCGAACGCCTGGTCCATCGTCGTGGTGGCCGCTGGGGTGGCGGTGAAGGCCGGTGCTTCTGCGGGTGTCTCCTGCTTCGGGGCAGGGGCGGTCAGGCGGCGTTCGCGCTCCTCGGTGCGGGCCAGCAGGGCCGCCACCGGGTCCTGCGTAGCCGCCTCGTCCTGCGCGGACTCGTCTTGCGGCATCGCCTCGTTCTGCGGTGCGGACTTGGCAGGGGCCGGCGCGGCCGGTGCCTCGTCGGGCACGCTCACGGTCAGTTCGTAGCGCTGCCGGGCGAAGAAGCCGGCGAAACCGCCGCTGCGCACCCGGTCGGCCGACACGATGGAGGCTTCCGGCCCGTGCTCAGCGCGGACCTGGGACAGCAGGGTCTCCAGGTCGGTCCCCTCAAGCAGCAAGTGCTTCGGCATCGGTCACAACTCCCAGGGTCTCCACTCGGGCCGTGCATTCGGCGATCTCGGTGTAGGACAGCAGCGGCAGCCGGGGCACCGCCATCTTCAGCAGGCGCCGCAGCGGCGTCCGCAACTGCGGCGAGCAGACCAGCGCCGGGGTGACGCCCTGCTGCTCGGCCATCTCGGTGAGCCGGATGGCCTGGCCGATCAGGTTCTCGGCCGAGGCGGGGTCCAGCAGGAGCTGGACGCCCTGGTCGGTCGGGCGCAGCGACTCCAGCAGCCGCTGCTCGGTGCGCGGGTCCAGCGTCAGCACCGGCAGCCGGCCGGCCTCGGTGTGCTGGGCGGCGATGGCCGGGCCGAGCGCGGCGCGGGCCGCCTCGTGCAGGGCCTCGGGCTCGGTGCTCTTCTTGGCCGCCAGCGACAGCGCCTCGAAGATGCGCACCAGGTCGCGCACCGGCACGCCCTCCTCCAGCAGGGACTGCAGGACGAGCTGGACCTGGCCGAGGCTGAGCAGGCCCGGCGTCAGCTCCTCGACGACGACCGGGTGGGTGCGGCGCACGGAGTCGGTCAGGGCCCGCACGTCCTCGCGGTCCAGCAGCCGTCCGGCGTTGGCCCGCACGACCTCGGCGAGGTGGGTGATGATCACCGAGGCGCGGTCGACGACGGTGGCGCCGGTCAGCTCGGCCTGGTGGCGCAGCTCGCTCGGCACCCACTTGCCCGCCAGGCCGAACACCGGCTCCTGGCCGGCGCGGCCGGGCAGTCCGTCCAGGTGGTCGCCGATGGCGAGCACGGTCCCGGGCGGGGCCTGGCCGCGGGCGGCCTCGACGCCGTTGATGCGCAGCACGTAGGTGGACAGCGGCAGGTCCAGGTCGTCGCGGGTGTGCACCGGCGGCATGATGACGCCGAGCTCCAGCGCGATCTTGCGGCGCAACGAGCGGACGCGTTCCAGCAGGTCGCCGCCCGCCGCGTCGACCAGGTCCACCAGGTCGGGGGACAGGGCCAGCTCCAGCGGGTCGACGCCGATCTCGCCGAGCAGCGACTCGGGGGAGTCGGGCGCGGGGCGGTCGGGCTCGGCGGCCGGCACGGCGGACTGCTCGGGCGCGGCCTTCGGGACGCGCTGGGCGATCACCAGCATCGCGCCACCGATGATCATGAAGGGCAGCTTGGGCAGGCCCGGGATCAGGACCAGGGCGAGCGCCGCGCCGCCGGCGATCTGCAGGGCGCGCTTGTGCTGGCCGAGCTGGCGGGTCACCGTGCCGCTCATGTCGCTGTCGTCGCTGGCGCGGGTGACGATGATGCCGGTCGCGACCGACAGCAGCAGCGCGGGGATCTGCGAGACCAGGCCGTCGCCGATGCTCAGCAGGCTGTAGGTCTGCATGGCCTCGGCGGGGCCCATCTGGTGCTGGACCATGCCGATGGCGAAGCCGCCCACCAGGTTGATGAAGGTGATGACGATGGCGGCGATCGCGTCGCCCTTGACGAACTTGGAGCCGCCGTCCATCGCGCCGTAGAAGTCGGCCTCGGCGGTCACGTCGGAGCGGCGGCGGCGCGCCTCGTTCTCGTCGATCAGCCCGGCGTTCAGGTCGGCGTCGATCGCCATCTGCTTGCCCGGCATGGCGTCCAGGGTGAAGCGCGCGCCGACCTCGGCGACGCGCTCGGCGCCCTTGGTGATCACCAGGAACTGGATGACGATCAGGATCAGGAAGATCACCAGGCCGACGACCAGGGAGCCGCCGACCACGAAGTGCCCGAAGGCGCCGATGACCTTGCCCGCGTCGCCGTTCAGCAGCACCAGCCGGGTCGCGCTGATGTTCAGCGACAGCCGGAACAGCGTCAGCACCAGCAGCAGGCCGGGGAAGGAGGAGAAGTCCAGCGCCCGGCGCACGTTCATGCTGACCAGCAGCACCAGCAGCGCGATGGTGATGTTGGCGGCGATCAGCAGGTCGAGCACGATGGTCGGCAGCGGCATGACCATCATGACGATGATCAGGATGACGCCGAGGGGCACGGCCATCTGACGGATGCCTTGGGGCACGCGAGTCCTCCGCTTCCAGAGCGTCACCGGTCGTCGGTCGTGTCCGTGACCGTCTTCGCCGTCCTGGCTCCCTGCCGATCGGCGGGGGAGGCGGGGTGTTGAGGATTTTTCCGCCACCGGACGCGAACGGCCGCCCGTTCCCCGGTCGGGGCGGGCGGCCGCGCGAAGGGCTCCTGCCGGAGCGTCAGTGACCGGCGCTGCTCTGCACGGTGGAGCTGGAGGCGCCGTTGGCGCTGACCTCCTTGTAGACCTTGACGTACCGGGTGCCGCCGTGGCCGTCGCTCTCGGCGAACACGCCGGTGGTGCTGGCGCCGTTCGGGTTGGCGTTGCTGGAGACGTTGGCGTACTTGACGCCGCCCCCGTCGTCGGCCATGACGGACCCCGCTCCGGCCGCGGCCAGGCCGAGACAGGCGGGAACCAGTACGGCGGCCGTCAGGCCACGTCGCGCACGGTGCGTCAGCGTCGTCATTCCGATCTTCCTCCTGTGGTCGGTGGCCCGCGGGCCGCGGCGCGACGGTGCGCGTGCCGCGGCCCGCGGGCGAGAGAGAACGGATCATCCCTCGTGGCTGTCCGTACCCCTGCCGGGCGCGGTGGACGGCGAGTGCTTGCCCTGGTTTGGGTAAAGCCGAAGGGCTCTGCGTCAATTTGTGGTCGTGACCGCCGCCCGGCGCGGGGACCGGCGGCGGGCGGGGTCGTGCGCGGCGGGCAGCGTGAAGACGACGCGCGTGCCGGGCTCCCCGCCGGGGTTGGCGGCGGCGGTGATCGTGCCGCCGTGGCGCTCGGCGATGCGCTTGCAGATCGCCAGGCCGAGGCCGGTGCCGCCGTGGCCGGTGCCCCGGTGGGCGCGGTGGAAGTTGTCGAAGACGCTCTCGTGCTGCCCGGCGGGGATGCCGAGGCCGTTGTCGCGCACCTCCACGGCGACCATGCCGTCCCCGGCCGGGGCCGCGCTGACGGCGATGCGCGGCGGCACGCCGGGCCGGGAGTACTTCAGGGCGTTGCCGATCACGTTGTCCAGCAGCTGGCGCAGCAGCACCGGGTCGCCGTGCACGGCGGGCAGTTCGGCGATCTCGAAGCGGGGCGCGGCCCCGCCCCGGCCGGGCCGGTCGGTGCGGGCGGCGACGACGTCGGCGACCAGGTCGGCCAGGCGCGCCTCGGTCACCGCGAGCGGGGCGTCGCGCGCGGTGGTGTAGGCGAGCAGGTCGTTGATCAGGTGCCGCATGCGGGCGGCGGCGCGGCGCACGCGCGCCAGGCCGTCGTGCAGGTCGCCTGCCGAGCCGCCGGAGTCGACCAGCTCGTCGGTCATCTCGGCCCAGCCGTCGACGGTGGTGAGCGGGTTCAGCAGGTCGTGGGCGACGACGCCGGCGAAGGCGGTCAGCTCGTCGCGGTGGCGGCGCTCGGCGGTGACGTCGCGGAACACCACCACCGCGCACCGCTCCCGGCCGTCCCCGGCCAGCGGCACGGCGTTCACGCTGAGCAGTCGGCCCTCGGGCACGGCGGCGTTGCGGACCAGGACCTCCTCGTCGCGCACCTCCGCCTCGCCCGCCAGGACGCGCGCGTGCGCCATCTCCTCGTCGGCCAGGGGCCTGCCGTCGGGGTGGAACAGGCCGTAGTAGCCGGGCGAACGGACCGCGCCGCCGTCGCCGCCGACGCCCAGCAGCTCGACGGCGGCGGGGTTGTGGACCAGGAACCGGCCGCCGGAGTCCAGCACGCTGACGCCCTCGCGCATTGAGTCCATGATCGTGCCGAGCAGCCGGGCCTGGGCGCACGCCTCCCCCTGCGCGGCGGTGGCGCGGCGGGTCAGCTCCTCGCGCTCGGCCCGGCTGAGCGCCAGGACCAGCCCCACGAAGGCGACCAGCGTGACGAACAGCTGGACCAGCAGCGCCCGGACGGGGGTGGACTGCACCGCCGCCAGCGGCCCGTCGCCGCGCAGGGTGCACGTCACCGCGACGGCGCCGACCGCCAGGCTGTGCCCGGCGACGAACGCCACGCCGCAGCGCATCGCCGCCCACACCGTCACCGTCAGCAGCATGAAGGCCAGCGGGACGTCCCGGTTGCCGAAGACCGCGCAGTAGGCGGCCGCCGAGGCGGCGGCCAGGGCCAGGCGCTCGACGGCCCACCAGCCGTCGCGGTCGAGCCGGGCGCGCGCGGCGGTCGCCAGGTCCCGCGCCGACCGCCCTTCCAGGGCGCGGTACAGGCAGAGCCCCGCCGTGCCGACCAGCAGGATCCCGGCGGCGTTGCGGGCGGGCCAGACGGCGGCGGCGGGCCAGGACCACGTCCCGCCGAGCAGGCACAGCAGGGACGTGCCGACGGCCGCGCCGGTGCCGACGCCCGCCGCAATGGCGATCAGGGCGCCGCGCAGGTCGGCGAGCCGGGCGAACGGCGTCCGGCCCGCCTCCGCCAGGTGCGGGCACACCCGGTCGGCCACGGCGAGGAAGACGGCGACCTGGGCGAGGTTGGCCACCATGAAGGCCCCGGCCATCAGGGGCGGGGTGCCGGTGGCGAGGTTGACGGCCGTGATGGCGGCGGCGAGCACCGCCAGGTCCAGGGCCCGCCCGCGCCCGCGCGGGGCGGCGAGCAGCCACACCACCGCGACGCCCGCGGCGGGCCACACCAGGTTCAGGTCGACGGCGTCCATGATCGTCTGCCGTCCGGCCCAGGCCACCAGCAGGTAGGCCAGGGCGAAACCGGCGGTGCGCGCCGCCCGCGCCGTCCCCGGCGTCCGCGCCGTCCCCGGTGCCCGTGCCGCCCAGGCGGGGGTCATGCCGCCCGCTCCCCGTCCGGGGCGGGCAACACGCGCCGCAGGGCGGCGTACAGGTCGTCCCGGTTGAAGGGTTTGGCCAGGTGGTGGCCGCCGGACTCGTGGATGCGGGCGATCGCCTCGCCGCTCCACAGCACCGTCGCGATCACTGCGGGCAGCCCGGGGCGCAGGTCGCGCAGCCGCCCCAGCAGCTCGATGCCGTCCATGTCGGGCAGGCCGACGTCGAGCACGGCGGCGTCGGGCGGGCCGTGCCGGCACACCGCGGCGAACGCCGCGGCGGCGCTGCCGACGGCGACGGCGTCGTGCCCGCCGTCGCGGAGCTGCTGGACGATCAGGTCGCGGATGTCCCGCTCGTCCTCGACGATCAGCAGTCGGGCCACTACCACTCCTTGGACGGACGGTGACCCGTTCCCGGGTCTCCGGGGCTCCCATCGGCCGCCTATGGGCCGCACTTGAGGCTTTTGGGGGGATCAGCCCGCGTTCTCGGCCCAGGGCGCAGGATCGGCCGTCCCGGCGCCGTCCAGCAGGGCGTCGAGCCCGGCGGCGGGCAGCGGCCGGGCGAACAGGAAGCCCTGGCCCAGCGGGCAGTGCAGGTCCCGCAGCAGCTCGTGCTGGCGCACGGTCTCCACCTGCTCGGCGACGGCCTGCAACTCCAGGCTCTCGCACAGGCTCAGGATCGCCTGGACGAAGGCGTCGCGGCGGCGGGACGCGGCGTCGTCGCCCGGGTCGGCGGCGGTGAACGCGCCGTCGATCTTGACGACGTCGACCGGCAGGTGCAGCAGGTAGGCCAGCGAGGAGTAGCCGGTGCCGAAGTCGTCGATGGCCACGCGCACGCCGTGCGAGCGCAGCCGGGCCAGCCGGGCGATGATCTGCGCGGTCTTCTGCGGCCCGCTGGCCAGCAGCGCGGTCTCGGTGATCTCCAGGATGAGCGCCGCGCCGGGCAGGCCGCTGTCGCGCAGCACCTCCAGCACCGTGTCCACGAAGCCCGCCGAGCGGAGCTGGCGGCTGGAGACGTTGACGGTCACCGCCACGCCGTGCCGCTCGTGCCAGCGCAGCGCGTCGCGGCACGCCCGGCGCAGCACCTGCGCGCCGATCGGCACGATCAGGCCGTTGTCCTCGGCGATCGGCACGAACACCTCCGGCGGCACGGGCCCGTCGGGGGAGTCCCAGCGCAGCAGCGCCTCCACCGCCCGGACGCGGCCGGTGTCCATGTCCACGACCGGCTGGTAGGCGAGGCCGAAGCCGTCCTCGGCGAGCGCGCGGCGCAGGCCCGCCACGATCCGGGCGTGGTCGAGCCGGCTGACGCGCAGCCCGGCGTGGAAGACGCTGATGCGGTTCTTGCCCGCGGCCTTGGCCGCGTACAGCGCGAGGTCGGCGTCGCGCAGCACGTCGGACGGGTCGGACCGGTTCTCGATCATGTACAGGCCGACGCTGGTGGTGACGTGCAGGACCGCGCCGTCCACGGTGCAGGGATCGGCGAGCGCGTCCACGACGCGGCCGGCGATGTCGGCGGACTCGTCCAGGTCCACCCCCTCCAGCAGGATGGCGAACTCGTCGCCGCCGAGGCGGGCCAGGGTGTCGGCCTCGCGCAGCAGCTCGCGCAGCCGCCGCCCCACCTGGACCAGCAGCTGGTCGCCCGCCGGATGCCCGTGGGTGTCGTTGACGTCCTTGAAGCCGTCCAGGTCCAGCAGCAGCACCGCCGACGGCGGCCCGCCCGGACGGCGCGCGGCGACCAGCTCCAGCCGGTCGCGGAACAGCGCCCGGTTGGCCAGGCCGGTCAGCGGGTCGTGCAGGGCCTGGTGGGTCAGCGCCTCCTGGAGGGCGTGCTGGTCGGCGAGCGAGGCGCGCAGCGCGCCCGCCTGCCGGTCCAGCTCCTCGGCGCGCCGCTCGGCGACGCCGGTGAGGTGCACCATCCGCATGATCAGGAAGGCGACCAGCGCGACCATCGTGCAGAGCTGGATCGCGACGTCGGCGAGGTCGGCGCGGCCGGGCCGGAAGTTGACCAGCACCGACAGCGGGCCGCCGCACACGATGGCGAGGAACACCAGGCCGCGCAGCCGGGTGAGGCGGCTGCCGCCGCCGGGCTCCCGGGCGCCGCGCATGGACGGGTGCAGCGCGGCCGCGCCCATCAGCACGCACCAGGCGAGCCAGCTCAGGTTCTCGACGGCGTTGCCGGTGGCCAGCCCGGAGCCGGTCTGGGTCACCGCGAACATCGCGTCCCCGAGCGAGAGCGCGCCGAACCCGGCGCCCA
This sequence comes from Actinomadura hibisca NBRC 15177, assembly GCF_001552635.1. GTDB lineage: Bacteria > Actinomycetota > Actinomycetes > Streptosporangiales > Streptosporangiaceae > Spirillospora > Spirillospora hibisca. The sequence continues at coordinate 9,141 of NZ_BCRO01000009.1, forward strand.
GCATCAGGTAGGCGGGGTTGCCGCGGCCGAACAGCAGCCACAGGCGCGCGGTCAGGAACAGCAGCAGCAGGTCCAGCAGCGGGTAGGCGACGGTGAGGAAGCCGTCCACGCCGGGCGCCGGGGGGTGGGCGGCCTGCGGGCCGAACACCACGTTCCAGTACAGGTAGCCGAGGCCGATGATGGTGAACAGCGCGTCGAGCGTCGCGCCGGACCGCTGGGGCAGGGCGAGGCCGCGCGGCAGGCGGCCGATGCCCGCCGCGAGCAGCGGGAAGGCGGTCAGGTAGACCAGGCCGGTCCAGGCGGGCACGGCGTCGTCGTCGCCGACCGCCAGGTACCAGAACGTCCACAGCAGGTCGGCGGCGAGCCAGGCCCCCAGGCCCGCCGCCATCAACCACCAGGCGGCGGCCGGGGCGGGGCGGTGCCGCCGGATGGCGACGATCATGACGGCGAGCGAGGCGGCGGGCACCGTGTCCCAGAGCAGCTGCCCGGCCATGCCCGGCGTGACGACCGCCACCAGGCTGACGGCCGCCCCGGCGAGGGCGTACAGCAGCCACCAGGCGGGACGGCGGGCGCCGCTGTCGGCGCTGCTGTCGGTAGGGCCGTCGCCGGGCCCGAGGCGCGGGCCGACGAGGTCGGTGCGGGGCACGGTGTGAGACGGCATCGGCTTCCTGACGCGGGCGGGTCGGCGGGTGCGGCCGGTGGCGGGGGACTCCACGGCGTGGTCAGCGGTCGTGGCGGTAGAGGTCGTAGGCGCGCATGAGCCGGACGAGCTCGGCGGCGTAGGCCGGGTCGGCGGCGTGGTCGACGCGGGCGACGGCGCGGGCGAACCGGTCGGCGGACCCGGCCTGCCGGAGCGCCGCGCGGTAGCGGGGGGCGGTCGCCAGCGTCCGGGCGTGGTCGGCGAAGGACGCGGCCGCCGAGCGGTACACCCGGAAGCCCCGGGCGGGGCCGTGAGCGCGGCAGCCCGGCTTGCCGGGGACGCACCTCACGCCGAAGTAGTTGCGGCCGCCCGTGGCGGGCGCGCTACGACCAGAATCCGATTCCAGAACGGCCTGCGCGAGGACCACCGACGCCGGGACGCGCCAGGCGCGGCCGCTCGCGCGGGCGGCGGGCGCCATGCGGCGCACGAACGCGGCCGTGGCGGCGGAAGGGCCCGTGGCGGAGGTGGCGGCGACGTTCACCATGCCGGAAGAGGGCCGGGGCGTCGCGTTGGCCGAGGTCAGAGCCAGAGCCATGCCCACGCCGGCGGCGGCGCCCGCGGCCGCCGCGAGGGCGGCCAGCGTGGCCAGCACGCAGGCGAGGACGGAGGTTCGGGTCAGTAGCCGCATGCTTTCGACGATCGCGGGCCGCGGCTGCGTCCCGGGTGCGCCATCGGTTCCGTTCGGTTGCAGGGCCCGGCGGCCCGCCGCACCCGCCGTGCCGAGCACGCGATCACCTTTGATAACTTCATGTGAGCAGAACGATACTTACCGTGCAAATCCTGCGCGGGCACACGAGCGAGCACCCCAAACGAGCACCCAGAACCAACACACCGTGCGGCACGAGAGGAGCGGCGATGCTGAACCACGGCGACCACCTGGACCGCACCGCTCCCTGCGGAACCGACGCCTCGGACACGGTGCGGGCGATCCTCGCACTGCTCCAGGGGCGGTTGCGGTCCCCGGACGCCCCGGGAACGGAACGTTCCAATACCGTCCTGCTGGACGGCCTCCGGGCCGCCCCCGGCGTCGTGCGGGCCGAACTGCGCCCCGCCGAAGCCGGACCGGAGTTCCCCGGCGAACGCGTCTGGCCCGCGGGCCCCGGCCGTTCGCTGGCCGTCACCCTGCAGGAGGACGCGGACGGGTGCGGCGTGGCGGAGGCGCTGGGCTGCCTGGCCGCGACGATCGAGGCGGGCGCTGGAACGGGAACCAAGGCCGAAACCGAGGCGGGGACCGGGGCCGGAACCGAGGCCGAAACCGGGGCGGGGACCGGGGCGGAAGCGGTCCCCGGCACCCCGGACGGCACGGCCGACGCCCTTGAGGAGGCGGCCCTGCGCCTGGACCACGCCGGGATGATCGGCACGGTGGTCCACGACCTGACCACCCCGCTCACCCCGATCCTGGCCTACGCGGGCCTGCTGTCCGATCCCGACACCGGGCCGCTCACCGACGTCCAGCGCCAGTTCGCCCAGGTGATCGAGCGCAACGCGCTGCGCCTGTCGGAGCTGCTGCACGACCTGCCGCTGCTGGCCGACCCGACCGCGCCCTCGTCGCGGCGGCGCCTGGAGCCGGTCGATCCGATGGAGCTGGCCCACAAGGTCGTCTCCCGGTTCCGCGAGGACGCCCACCGGGCCGACGTCGCCCTGCTCTGCCAGGCCCGCCGCGGCCCGACGCTGCGCTGCGACCCGGTCCGGGTCCGCCGCATGCTCGACATCTTGGTGAGCGGCGCGCTCGCGGCGGCCGGGCCGGGCGACACCGTCACGGTCGTGGCGGAACCCGCCGAGCAGGGGTGGCGGATCGGTGTCGCGTGGCGCCTGGCAGAGCCCGCCCCCACCGCCGGACCCGCCCGGTGGCCGCGCGAGAGCACGGCCCGGGCGATCGCCGCCATGCACGGCGGCACCCTACGGACCACGGCGGACGCGGAAGGACGGTCGGCGGTGGCCCAGCTGCCCTGGGAACCGCCGTCACCGGATGAGGAGAGTGTGCAGTGAGCCAGCTGCTGGTCATCGAGGACGATCCCGACACCATCGCCGTCATCCAGGCGCTGCTGGGGCACAGCGGCCATGACGTCGTGCCCGCCTGCGACGGGCGCACGGGCCTGCGGATGTTGCACGAGGTGCGGCCGGACGCGCTGATCCTCGACATCGGGCTGCCGGTCATGGACGGCTGGCAGGTGCTGGAGCGGGTGCGCGACATCAGCGACCTGCCCATCATGATCCTGACCGGCCGGGGGCAGGAGACCGAGAAGGTGCGGGGCCTGCGCGCGGGCGCCGACGACTACCTGGTGAAGCCGTTCTCCAAGGCCGAGCTGACCGCGCGGGTCGAGGCGCTGATGCGCCGGGCCGGCGTCGCGAGCTGGGCCGAGGACGTCTACGACGACGGCCTGGTGCGGCTGGAGCCCGCGTCCCGCTCGGTGCACGTGGCCGGGGAGGACGTGCGCCTCACGCCGACCGAGTTCCGCTTGCTCAACACCCTGGTCCGGCACGCGGGCCAGGTGCTCAGCCCGGCCCAGTTGTTGTCGCTGGTGTGGGACGACCCGACCGGCCTGAGCCCCGAGCGGGTGAAGTTCGCCGTGTTGCGGCTGCGGCGCCGGATGGGCTTCGCCGACCCGGCGGAGTCCCCGATCGAGGCCATGCGGGGCGTCGGGTACCGCTACCGGCCGCCCGCCGAGCAGGGGCGCGCCGGGGTGCCGCTGTCGTCCAGCCGCCAGTGACCGCCTGACGACGAGCCCGCCCGCTCAGCCCCGCCGAGCCCGGCCTTGCTCCGCTCAGTCCCGCTCAGCAACGCGCCGAGCCGATCACCCGGCAATGCGAGCCGGGACGGCCCGACACGCGCTGCACGGCCGTCGCGCGGTCGTTGGCCGCGACGGGGTCGAGCACGTTCCCGCCGCCGACCCGCGCCGTGACGCGCTGGTCGCCGCCGGACGACGCCACCACCGTCACCGTGAAGCGGCGGGACGCGCCGCGCGCCAGCCGGGGCAGCGGGCAGCGGATCTTGTGCCCGGTGATCGAGCAGCCGGGGGCCAGCGCGGGCCGCAGCCCCCGCGCGACGTCGATCGTCACCTGGGCGCCGCTGACGGCGTCCGGCCCCCGGTTGGTGGCGGTGACGTCCACGCGAGCGGGCTCGCCCACGCGCACCGTGCGGCGGCGGACGTGGACGGCGGCCCCCAGGTCGGCCCGCCTGGCCTGCTCGGCCCCTTCGGCGGTGAGCGTCAGCCGCGCGGTGTCGTTCCCGTGCTCGGGGTCCGGCGGCCCGGCGGCGGTGCCGGTCACGGCGAGGGTGGCGGAGCGCTGATCGGTGAGGCGCACCCGCAGGGTCAGGACGGCGGACGCGCCCGGCGCGAGGTCGCCGACCGACCAGGCCCGCGACGCCGCGTCGTAGGAACCCGTGCCGGGGCTCGCCGCCAGCACCCGCACCCCGGGCAGGGCGGCGCGCACGACGACGCCGGTGGCGGGGCGCGGGCCCTTGTTGGTGACGGTGGCCCGCACCTCGGCGGTGTCGGCGGGCCCGAGGCGCGTCCGGTCGGCGGTGAGCGTCGTGGCGAGGTCGGCGGCCAGCACGGTGACGGTCGCGCTGGCGCGGTTGTTGGCCAGGTCGGGGTCGGCGATGTCGGCGCCCGACACCACGGTGGTGTTGGTGGGCGACCCCTCCGGGCTGGCGGGGACCTTCACCGTCAGCGTCGCGGTCGCCCCGGCGGCCAGGGCCCCGACGTCCCAGGTGCGGGTGTCGGGGTGGAAGACGCCCTGGGAGATGTCGATCTTGAGGAACTCCACCGGGTCCCGCGAGGTCTCCTGGAGTTGCACGCCGGTGTCGTCCTGCGGGCCCCGGTTGCTGACGGTGACGGTGTAGGTGAGCAGCTCGCCGACGTTGGCGACCTGCGGCGAGACCGTCTTGGTGACCGCCAGGTCGGCGGCGGCGGTCACGGTGACCGACGAGCTGGTGATGTTGTCCTGGTCGTTGGAGTCGGCCTGGTCGAGGTGGCTGAGGGCGGTGACGACGGTCCGGCTCCCGGTCGTGGTGCCCGCGCGCAACCGCAGCGTCAGCGTCGGGGTCTCGCCGACGGCCAGGTCGCCGAGCGTCCACCGGCCGGTGGCGGCATCGAAGGAACCGGCCGACGCGGTCGCCTCCAGCACGCCGAGCCCCTGCGGCACGGTGACGGTGTAGACGACGCCGGTGCCGATGATCGGGCCGCGGTTGGACGCCCGGACGCGGTACTCCACGGTGCCGCCGGAGGAGACCGTCAGGTCGGCCGGCCCGACGGTGGCGATCCCGACGTCGGTGCTGGGCGGCGGCACGTTCTCGACCTGGACGGTGCTGGTCGTGGAGTTGTTGATGCCCACCGGGTCGGTGACGCCAGGATCGCTGACCGACACCGAACCCGACCAGAATCCCGACTGCGCGGCGGTGAGCCGGGCCACGAGCCGGACGCTCTCGCCGGATTCCAGCGCGCCGATGCGCCACACGCCGCTGTCCCGGTCCAGCGTGCCCTGGTCGACGGTGTAGCCGTCCAGGGTCAGGCCGGGCGGCAGGTCGGCGAGCGCCCGGACGTCCGGGGCGGTGTCGGGGCCGTTGTTGGACGTCTCGACGACGGCGGTGATCCGGTCGCCGACGCGCGGCTGCCCCGGCTGGTCGAGCCGGATGGTCACCGCCAGGTCCGCCCGGCGCGGCTGCACGGTCACCCCGGCGGTGGCCACGTCGTTGGAGGCCGCGGGGTCCTGCGGGCTGGTGGCGGCCAGGGACGCGGTGGTGAGCGCGAACCCGGTGTCGGCGCCCCGCACCGTCAGGGCGATCTGGACGGCCTGCCCGGGGGCGAGGGAACCGACGGTCCACAGGCTCGTGTCGCCGTCGTAGCCGCCGGTGCCCGAGGCCGACACCAGCCGGAGCGCGGACGGCAGCGGGGCGCGGACCGCGACGCCGGTGGCGGCGCGCGGGCCGTTGTTCTTGGCCGTCAGCGTCAGGACGGTGGTCCGCCCGACGCGGATGGCGGTGTCCTGCGCGGTGGCCAGGACCGCGATGTCGGCGATGGGCTGGTCCGCCTTCAACGTCGTCGAGGCACTGTTGTCGGCGGTGTTCGGGTCGGGCTGGGACACGGTGGCGATGGTGGCGGTGGCGATGAAGGATCCGCTCGCGACGACCCGGTCGGTGCGGGTGAGGCGCGCGGTCGCGCCCGCCGCCAGACCCGGCACGCTCCACGTCCGGGAGCCGGGGTTGTAGGAGCCGGCGTCGGCCTGCGAGGACTGGTTGGCCAGGGAGGTGGAGACGGGCGCGGTCACCGTGACCGGCCCGGAGGCGCTGGGGCCGTTGTTGGTCAGGGTGACGGTGAAGGTGACGGTGTCGCCGACGGCGGGGGAGGGCTCGTCGGCGGCGATCGTGACGGCGAGGTCGGCGGCGACCGGCGTGCTGGAGGTGGTGGACGCGGTGACGTCCTGCCCGATGGCGCTGACGGCGGTGGCGGTGACCGAACTGCGCAGGCGGCCGTCGGAACTCAGGTCGGCGACGCGGATCGTGCCCTGCCCCTGGCAGGTGGTGGTCTGGCCGGGGTCCAGGGTGTCGGTCTCGCAGACCGGGGCCGCGCTGGTGGCGCGGTCGTCGGCGACCTTCACCGTCTTCAGCACCGATCCGCCGGTGTTGCGGACGGTGTAGGAGTAGCTCACCTGCTGGCCCGCCTTGTAGGGGCCGGACGTGACGACGGACTTGGCGACCGCCATCGACGACTCCAGCGGCACCTCCAGCGCGGCGGGGCTGGTGGCCTCGACGGTGCCGCCCTCCTGGACGCGCGCCGTGGCGGTGGCGGTGCTGGCGACCTCCCCGGCGGCGGCCTCGTCGCCGGTGACGGTGTGCCGCCCGGTGCACACCAGGGTGGCGCTCGGGTCGGGGGCGGGGTGCAGCGGGGCGGACGGGCAGGCGATCGGGCCGTCCGCGCCGGGGTCGGTGACGGCCGGGTCGACCAGGGTGGTGTCGCCCGCGTTGGTCAGCACGTACTCGTAGGGGATGACCGTCCCCGCCCTGATCACGGCGGGCAGCGGGTCGCCCGCGCGGCTGACCTGCTTGGTGAGGGTGAGCGTGCCGAGCGGCAGCTGCGTCGACACCGTCAGGTTCCGGATGAGGTGGACGTTGGTGGACGCGCCGGTGGAGGCGGCGAACCCGAACTTGTAGGTGGACGGCGCGCCGGGCAGCGCCATGTCCCGCAGCACGGTCACGGGCCCGGAGCCGAAGTCGACGCTGAGGGTCAGCCGGGGGGTGGCGCCGGGGGTGATCTGGAGGTCGACCGTGCGCTTCGCCGTCCCCAGGGACGCGGCGCGCAGCTTGCCCGGCAGCGTGCTGGAGGGCTTGGCGGTGTTGCCGGTGACGGTGGCGCCGAGCACGCAGTAGCCGTTCATGCCCGCGCCCGGACCGCGCACGGACACGGTCTCGGGCACGGTGGTGGAGGCGACCGTGCGCTGCCCGGCGGGGCAGCCCGTGCCCCGGCCCTCGGCGTCGCGGTAGTAGTTGCCGAAGCTGTCCAGGCCGACGCCGAGGTAGCCGCCCGCGATGCCTGGCGTGTTGGGGGGCGTGGTCACGGAGCTGATCAGCGGCGCGTACCCCAGGCCGCCGCCGCGCCCGCCGACGTTGGTCAGGTCGGTGGCGCCGTCCACGAGGAAGAAGGAGATCCCGTCGGCGCCGGTGCCGCCGTACATGAAGGCGTCGAAGCTGACGTTCAGCCCCTTGGCCGCAGGGATCGGGCGGTTGTAGACCACCCCGCCGCCCGCGTAGGTCCTCGCGTCGGTGAGCTGCAGGTAGCCGGGGGAGGCGCCGCGGGCCGGGACCGGGCCCACCCGGCCCGACGACGGGCACGCGGCCACGTTCCCGGCCGCGCTCGTGTCGGCCGTCAGGCAGGCCGAGCCCACCGTCCTCCAGCGCGGATCGGCGACGGCGGCGCCGGTGAAGGGCTCGTCCACGACGGTGGTGCCCACGGCGGCGCGGGCGGACGCGGCGCGGGCGGGGACGGCTTGGGCGTGCGCGGTCTGGGCGTGCGCGGCTTGGGCGTGCGCGGCTTGGGCGTGCGCGGCTTGGGCGGGGGCGGCCTGGACAGAGGCCGTTCGGGCAAGGGTCGCTTGGACGGGGGCGGCGTGGGCGGGGAGGGGCGCGGGGGCCCCGGCGAGTAGGCCGGCGGCCACCAGCGGAGCGAGCACGGTGGCGGTGCGGCGCGACGACGGCCCCTTCCCGAGCAAGGCGACCCCTTTCCAGCGAAGAGGCCGGTGCGCCCCGGCGCGCGGCGCGCGCGGGCGCCCGGCCGGGCACAAGATCAATTGATTGGCCGGTGCGGTGCCCGGCCCCCGCACCGGCATGCCCGTCCGTCCCGATGCAGGCGAAGCTTTCACTCCGCTTTTACGGCGCTGCCCTGACGCGACCTCGCAGGTCGGAGAAGGTGAAGTGGGACGTACGGCGGGTTCGGCGGGAGGCCCTTCGCATGGTGCAGGTGATCGGGGCGGGCCTCGGCAGGACCGGGACCGGCTCGTTGAAGGCGGCGCTGGAGCGGCTCGGGTTCGCGCCGTGCCACCACATGTTCGAGGTGCTGGCCGACGCCGACCGCGCGCGGTCGTGGACCGAGGTCGCCGAGGGGCGCGGGCCGGACTGGGACGCCGTCCTGGGCGGCTACCGGGCCTGCGTGGACCTGCCGGTCGCGGTGTACTGGCGCGAGCTGGCCCGCCGCTACCCCGACGCGAAGATCATCCTGTCCGTGCGGGATCCGGAGCGGTGGTACGCCAGCGCCCGCTCGACGATCTTCCGGCTGCCGCGCCTGCTCCGCCATCCCCTGCTCGGCCCGCCGCTGCGGCTGGCGCTGCCCGTGGCCGCGCGGCTCGCGACGCCGCCGCCGGTGGCGCGGGCGGCGGCACGGCCCGTGCGGTGGCCCCTGGTGCGGCGGGTGGCGCAGCCCGTGGTGCGGCTGGTGGCGTTCACCCGGATGCTGGAGGCGCTGAACCGCGACCGCCGCGACATCGCCTTCGACCGCGCGTCGGCCCTGGCCTACTTCGAGCGCCACAACGCCGCCGTCGTCGCCGAGATCCCCGCCGACCGGCTGCTGGTCTACCAGGTGTCCGAGGGCTGGCCGCCGCTGTGCGCGTTTCTCGGCGTGCCCGTCCCCGACGAGCCGTTCCCGCGCGCCAACGACCGGGGCCGGTTCTGGCGGGCGTTCTGGCGCACGGTGCGGACGGGCCGCCCGCCGGCCGACCTCAGCCGGTGACCGCCCAGGGCTGCTCGCGCAGCAGCTCGTCGATGCGGGCGGGCGGCGCGGGCGGCGAGTAGTAGTGGCCCTGCACCAGCGGGCAGCCCATGCCGCGCAGCGCGCTGATCTGCTCGGTGCGCTCCACGCCCTCGACCACGGTCCGCAGGTCCAGGCTGGCGGCCACGTTGAGGATCGCCTCGGTGAAGGCGTGCGCCCGCTGCTGGCGCCGGTCCCCGATCGCGGCGGTGAACGACCGGTCGATCTTGAGCACGTCCACCGGCAGGGCCCGCAGGTAGGCCAGCGAGGAGTAGCCGGTGCCGAAGTCGTCCAGCGCGATGCGCACGCCCTCCTCGCGCAGGTCGGCCAGCACGCCGGTCACCCGGCGGGACTCGGCCGGGGTGCCGGTCAGCAACATGCTCTCGGTGATCTCCAGCACGAGCGCGGACGGCGGCAGGCCGTGGCGGCGCAGCGTCTCCAGCACGACGCCGCCGAAGCCGGGGTCGCGGAGCTGGCGGCCCGAGACGTTGACGGTGACGTACAGGCCGTGCCCGGCGTGCCAGGCGCTCGCGGCCGCGCACGCCTCGTCCAGCACCCACAGGCCGATGGAGTTGATCAGGCCCGACTCCTCGGCGATCGGGATGAACTCCGCCGGGGGCACCGGGGGGCGGTCCCGCGGCGTCCAGCGCAGCAGCGCCTCCACCGCGTGGACGCGGCCGCTGCACAGGTCCACCACCGGCTGGTAGTGGACCGCCAGCTCGCGGCGGTCGATGGCGCGGCGCAGGCCGTGCACGATGCGGCTGTGGTGCAGCTGCGCCTCGCGGAGCCCCGGCTCGAACAGCACGGCCCGGTCCTTGCCCGCGTTCTTGGCCGCGTACAGGGCGAGATCGGCATCGCGCAGGGCGTCGGCGGCCTGCGCGAACGCCGTGCCCGCCAGGACCCCGACGCTCGCGCTCAGGTGGAACTCCCCTTCCGGGCACAGGTAGGGCGTCCGCAGCCCCGCCAGGACCTTCTCGGCGACGGCGACGGCCGCACCGGCGTCCGCGACCGGCAGCAGCAGGGCGAACTCGTCGCCGCCGAGCCGGGCCAGGGTGCCGCCGGGCTGGGAGAAGCGGCGCAGGCGCTGCGCCACCAGCATCAGCAGCCGGTCGCCGGTGGGGTGGCCGTAGGTGTCGTTGACGTCCTTGAAACCGTCCACGTCGAGCAGGAGCAGCGCGGGCGGCGGCCCACCCGAGTGCGGGGCGCGTCGCAGCGCCTCCTCCAGCAGGCTCCGGTTGGCCAGCCCGGTGAGCGCGTCGTGCCCGGCGCGGTAGGCGAGCTGCCGCTGGAGGAGCTGCTGCTCGCGCAGGGTGGCGCTCAGCGCGGCGGCCTGCGTCACCAGGCGTTCGGCCTGCCGGTCCAGCGCGGCCGCGCGCTCCTCGGCGACGTGCGTGGCGGTGTTCAGCCGTAACACCAGCAGGACGGCGAGGACGATGGTCAGGCCGGGGATGAGCAGCGTCTCGTAGGACTGGGCGGCGGTGTCGGTGCCCAGCAGGGCGCGCCCGGCCAGCGCGCCGATCGGGCCGAGCAGGGCCAGCAGCAGGAACGTCGCGGTGCGGGTGCGGCTCGCCAGCGGCGTGCTCGGCGGATCGACGGAGCGCCGCGCGCTCGGGTGCAGCGCCGCGCAGCCCGCCAGCACGCACCACCCCATCCAGGCGGTCATGGTCGCCAGGCCCGGCCCCCGCCCCGCCGCCTGGTCGATCAGGGAGAGCGCGTCGCTGACGAACATCGACAGGTAGGACGCCAGGAACAGCCGCAACCAGGCCGGGCACTCGCGCACCAGCAGCGCCAGCCGCGCGACCACCCCGAACTGGAGCAGGTCCACACACGGGATGATCAGCGCGAACGCCAGGGCGGTGCCCTGGTGCCCGCCCCGGTCGATCATCGGATCGACCAGCAGGGTCACGTACGGGATCGCGACCGAGACGGTGATGATCCCGGCGTCCAGCATGCCCGCCCAGCGCGGCCGCCCGGGGGTGGAGCTGAGCCGCAGCAGCGCGACCATCGCCAGGGCGTAGGCGCCGAGCGAGCCGAGCTGGTAGGTGTGCAGGAAGGCGCGCTCGCCGGTCAGCGTCCACAACGCCCACGGCAGCGCCGAGGCCGCCCAGGCGAACGTCACGGTGGCGCTGAGCAGCCGCCACGGCCAGAAGGGGGCCAGCCGGTGGCGGCGGTGCACGCCGACGACGACGGCGGCGGCCGAGCCCCCCTGCAGCGCCAGCCACGCCAGCGCCTGGGGCGCGGGCGGCAGCACGGTCGCGACGGCGACCAGCGCGGCGCTGGCCAGCAGGTACGCCGCCCAGCCGCGGACGCGGCGCGGCCGCACCGAGGTGAGGCCGTGCAGAGCGGCGCCGCTCATCGTGATGATCCTCCGTTCTTGGGGGGCGTGCGTGACGGGCTGGGCCCATGGGTAGGGGTATGACGGGTTGTATCCGAATCGTCACCGAGAGTCAGGGGGACTCGATGACCACCGCACAAGAGCTGATGAACTCCGGCGTGCACTGCGTCAGTGAGGGCACCGATCTGCGCCAGGCGGCCCAGATCATGCGGGACCAGCAGATCGGTTCGTTGCCGATCTGCGACGAGGGCGGCGCGCTGAGGGGCATCATCACCGACCGCGACATCGTGATCGGCTGCGTGGCCGCCGGCGGCGACCCGCGGCGCACCACCGCCGGCGAGCTGGCGTCCCGGGAGCCGCACACCGTGCAGGCGTCCTCGGATGTGAGCGAGGTGCTGGAGACGATGCAGCGCCACCAGATCCGCCGCCTGCCGGTGCTGGAGGAGGACCGCGTCGTCGGGATGATCAGCGAGGCGGACCTCGCCCGCCACCTGCCCGAGGACCGGCTCGCCGCGTTCGTGGAGTCGGTCTACGCCGAGCGCTGATCCGCGCGGCCCCTGCCTGCGGGGCCCCGATCTGCGAGACCCCGGTCTGCGGGGCCCCGGCGGCGGACGGGCGCCGGCCCGTCCGCTCAGTCGGCGTTGGCCGAGACGCTGGGCTTGACGTTGATGCGGTCGCGCTCGTCGTGCACGTGCGCGTGCGGGACGCGGTTCAGCAGCGCCATCTCGTGCCGCCGGTAGTGGTGACCGCAGAACAGCAGGTCCAGCCCGTCGAACTCGACGCGGACGAAGGCCTGGGCGCCGCACCGGTCGCACCGGTCGGCGATCTTCAGCGGCTCGCTGGGCCGGACGTGCTGGATCATCGTGTTCATGGTCCACCTCCAACGCCCCGCGCGGCGGGGCCGGTCGCTTGTCTCACCTTCGGCCGCCGGGAGCGGCGGCCGAGCTGATGACTCCATTCCGCCCTCCGTGCGTAGCAGGCGGCGGGCACGACGGGTGCAGGACGGTTGCGGGCGACCTGATCATGCGGGCGGCGATCGTGGACATGGCGCTCGAAGGACATGGCGAACGGGCCTGCGGTCGGCCGCAGGCCCGTTCGGGGGTGGGGGAGGGGCGTTCAGTCGGTCGTGGCCTCGCCGATGAGCCGGCAGCCCTGGCAGATCCGCAGGACGTGGCCTTCGGTCGTCATCGCCGCGGCGATGCGCGGGCGCGGCCACCGCTTGTGGCAGGAGGCACAGGCCCGTGCCGCGAGCTGGGCGGGCGTGAAGCCCGCCGTGACGAACCGGGGCAGCGGGACCGCCGGACCGGCCGGAGCCACCGGGGCCCCTGGGACCGCCGGAGCCGCAGGGACCGCCGGAGCCGCCGGGACGTCCGCCGCCCGTCCGGCCGGCCGCTCGTGCCGCCCGCCGCCGCGCGGGGCCGCCAGGGACACCAGTGGGATGTTCCTGGCGCGCCCGAGGAGTCCGCCGAATGCCATCGTCCCTCCTTCCCCGTACTTTCCCCGCTGGTCAGAAGCTGAACTTGCCGACCAGGTTCTGCAGGTCCTCGCTCATCCGGGCGAGCTGCCCGGCCGCCTCGCGCGAGCGCTCGGCGCTCAGGCGGGTCCGGCCGACCACGTCCGACACCCCGTGGATGCTGGCGGCGATCTGCCCGCTGCCGCCCGCCGCGCTGGCGACGCCGCGGTTCATCTCGCCGGTGGTGGCGGTCTGCTCCTCCACGGCCGCCGCGATGGTCTGCTGCGCCTCGCTGATCTTGCTGATCACCTCGGAGATCTGGTCGATCGCCGCGACGGCGTCGGCGGTGTCGTTCTGGATCGCGTCCACCCGGCGGGAGATGTCCTCGGTGGCCTTGGCGGTCTCCTGGGCGAGGTCCTTGACCTCGCTGGCGACGACCGCGAAGCCCTTGCCCGCGTCGCCGGCGCGGGCGGCCTCGATGGTGGCGTTCAGGGCCAGCAGGTTGGTCTGCTCGGCGATCGAGTTGATCAGCTTGACCACGTTGCTGATCTGCGCGGAGGACTCGCCGAGCCGCGCGACCGTCTCGGTGGCGGCGCTGACCTTGGTGACCGCGGTGTTGGCGACCGTGGCGGCGTCGGAGGTGTTGCGCGAGATCTCGTTGATCGACACGCCCATCTCCTCGGACCCGGCGGCCACGCTCTCCAGGTGGTGGGAGACCTCGGCGGCGGCCGAGGCCACCCCCTCGACCTCGGTGGCGGCGCTGGTGGCGTCGTCGCCGAGGCCCCGGGCCAGGCCGGTGAGGTCGGCGGCGGCCTGGTTCACCTCGCCGCTGTTGCCGGCGATGCCGCGCAGGGTCTCGGTCATGCGGTCCAGCGCCTTGTCCAGCGCGGCGCTCATCCGGCCGATCTCGTCCTGCTGGGCGGTGCCGATCCGCGAGGTCAGGTCACCCTCGGCGACCTCCTCCAGCACCTGAACGGCACGGTTCACCGGCCGCAGGATGAGCCGGCTGAGCAGCACGACGCAGCCGATGGCGAGGGCGATCGCCAGCACCGAAAGGAGGATCTCCCGGGTGTTGGCGGACTTCTGGAGCGCGTCGAGGTCGGCCGTCTTCGCGTCGCGCTCGGCCGTCACGGCCTTCTCGTAGGCGGCGGCGGACGACAGGGCCTTGGCGTAGGGGGCCTGCTCCAGCACGTTGACGACGTGGGCGGCCTGGTCGCGCTTGCCGGCCTGCACCGCCGACCACGCCTGGTCGTCGATGGAGGTGAACTGCTCGAAGGCGGTGCGCATGTCCTGCGCGGCGGCCCGCTGGGCGGTGGAGGAGGCCATGGACTCGACCTCCTTCAGCTGCTTGTCGGCCACCTCCGCGGCCTCCAGGTAGTCCTGGCGCAGGCGGTCGAGCTGGTTCCCGCTCGCGGCGGTGTAGGCGGTCTGGAGGCCGTAGATGTCGGAGAAGCGGAACTGCTGCAGCGCGACGGCCCGCGCCTTGGGGTCGACCTTCTGGATGATCTCCTCGCTGGAGGAGTTGAGATCGGCACGTACGGTGAAACCGTCGATGACCAGAAGGAGCAGCAGGGCGAGGACGACGCCGAAGCCCGCCCGCAGCTTCCAGCCCAGTGACAGGTCACTGATGAAGCGACGCATGAGGAACCCTTTTTCCACGCAGATGAGGTAGCGGCGTCCCCTCCATCGGCAACCCCCGCCCCCACCTGAGGAAACGGGCCCCGGTCCTGCCCCCGCCCGGCTCCTCAGTCCTGCTCGGCGTCGTCGTCCCGCTCGCTGATCGGCACGCGCAGCGTCACCGTGGTGCCCTCGTCCTCGACCGACTCCAGGGCGAAGGTGCCCGAGTGGTTGGCGATGATGCTGCGCACGATCGACAGGCCGAGGCCGGTGCCGGGGATGGACCGGGCGGTGGCGTTGGAGGCGCGGAAGAACCGCTCGTTCATCCGCTGGACCTCCGCGGCGGGGATGCCGATCCCGCTGTCGCTGACGGCGACGGCGGCGTGCCCGTCCTCGACCCGCACCTCCAGCCCGACCCGGCCGCCCTCGGGGGTGAACTTGACGGCGTTGGACAGCAGGTTCACCACGGCCCGGTCGAGCTGGTTGACGTCCCCGTCGACCACGACCGGCCCGTCCGGGTGGGACACCCGCAGGTCGATCTCCTTCTTGGCCGCCGTCGGGCGCACCGAGTCGGCGGCGGCGACGGCGATCTCGCCGAGGTCGACCGGCTGGCGGACGGTGCGGAACGCGCCCGCCTCGATGCGCGACAACGTCAGCAGGTCCTCGATCAGGATGCGCAGCCGGGTGGTGTTGCGCTCGATGGCGTCGAGCATGCGGTCCTGGGCGGGGTTGACGGCGCCGCCGTCCTCGTCGCGCAGCAGCTCCACGTACCCGGCGATGCTGGTGAGCGGCGAGCGCAGCTCGTGCGAGACGGTGGACATGAAGTCGGTCTTGGCGGCGTCCAGCGTCCGCAGCTCCTCCACCAGCTGCCGCTCCCGGTTGTAGAGGCGCGCGTGCTCCAGGCCGCGGCCGAGGTCGGCGCCGACGGTGCTGACGGTCTCGATCTCGCTGGCGGTCCACGGGCCCTGGCGGGCCGAGCGCAGCAGCAGCAAGGCGCCGAGCGCCTGGTCGCCGGAGCCGAACGGCACCACCAGGTAGTTCACGTCGCCCAGGCGGCGCAGGCCCTCGGCGACGACGCTGTTGACGCTGGCCGGGGGCGACTGGGCGTGCCCGTAGGAGGTCAGGCGCCGCCGGTACAGGCGGTGCACCACCTCGGCGGGGACCGGCTCGAACTGCTTGGGCTCCGAGACCAGCGCGCCGTTGTGCCACTCGACGGTCGCGGGGCCGATCGTCCCGTCCTGGACGAGGTGGATGCAGACGGTGTCGGCGGGCAGCCCGGAGCCGAGCGCCGCGGCCGCCTCGCGCACCACCGCCTCGGTGTCGAGGGTCTCGCGGATGCGCACGACGGCGTCGTGCGCGGTCCCCATCAGCCGGACGCGCTCGGCCTCGGCGCGGCGCAGCCGGCCGCCCTCGTCGGCCATGTTGTTGATCGCGGTGCCGAGCGCGCAGATCTCGGTCGGGCCCTCGATGACCACCCGCTCGTCGCGCCGTCCGGCGGCGAGGCGGCGCACGGTCCGGGCCATCTTCTGCAACGGCCCGACCAGGGCGCGGTAGGTGCGCACGGAGGTGAACACCGCCAGCACGGCGACGATGAGGTTGACCAGGATCACCGCCAGCCTGCTCCAGAACTGCTCGCGGCGGACCTGGTCCTCCAGGTCGTCGGTCTCGCGGTCCAGCCGGCCCTCCAGGGCGTCGATGGCGCCCAGGATCCGCTCGTAGCCCAGCCGGCTGTTCTCGGCGTACTGGCGCAGGCGCGGATCGGTGGGCGGCGTGTCGTCGACCTTCTCGGCGTAGGCGAACCAGGCCCGCGTCAGCTCCTGGTGGCGGCCGACGGCGACGCGCTCGGCGGGGGCGTCGGCGTAGCGCCACATCGCCTGGAGGTACTGGGCGTGCTGCTGGCGGGCCTGGTCGTACAGGGTCTTGGGCGCCTTGTAGAGCATGTGGTTGCGCAGCCCGCGGGTGGCGTCGCCCATGGTCGAGCGCAGCTGGAGGTTGTTCAGCCGCAGCGGGACGGTGTGCTCGGTGAGCCGGTCCAGCGCCGCCTGGTGGCGCTGGGACTCGCCGACGGCGATCGCGCCGGACAGCAGCACCAGCGCGATCAGGGTCGCGAAGGTGCGGCGCAGCAGCCCGGCGACGCTGTTGGTGCACTCCCTCATGGCTCCCGGTCTCCCGCGGACCGCGGCATGGACGACGACGTGGACGACGGCTTGGACAGCGGCACGGACGACGGCGTGGACGACGGCGTGGACGGCGGCACCGGCGGCGTGGACGGCGGCGCGGGCGGCCCCGTCTGGAAGCCCTGCCGGGTCATGACCCCCCACACGCGCTCGCCGCCGCGCAGGGCCGAGCCGATGCCCCGCAGGCCCCACCAGGCGAGGAGCTGGCGGTACCCGATGTTCTCCAGCAGCGCGGCGCCCCCGGCGACGGCGAGGTCGCGCCAGCGGGTGTACCGGCGGAAGGCGTACTCCTCCACCACCAGGGCGGCGAAGGTCACCAGGACGGCGTAGCCGTAGGAGACCAGCACGAACGCCAGCACGAACGCCGGGGACACGACGCCCACGAACAAGGCCAGCGGGATCAGCAGCAGCCCGCCCAGCTCCATCACCGGCGCGGCCAGCTCGAAGAGGATGTAGTAGGGCAGAGTGATCATCCCGACGCGGCCGTAGCGCGGGCGGCCGATCATCGCGCGGTGCTTCCACAACAGCTCGGCCAGCCCGCGCTGCCAGCGGCGGCGCTGGCGGCCCAGCACCGCCAGGGTGGCGGGCGCCTCGGTCCAGGAGGCCGGTTCGGAGACGAACACGATCCGGTAGTCGCGGCGCCGGTCGCGCAGGTGCCGGTGCAGGCGCAGCACCAGCTCGGCGTCCTCGCCGATGGTGGTGGTGTCCAGGCCGCCGATCTCCACCACCAGGTCGCGCCGGAACAGCCCGAACGCCCCGGAGATGATCAGCAGGCCGCCGAGCCGCGACCAGCCGGTGCGGCCGAGCAGGAAGGCCCGCAGGTACTCCACCACCTGGAGGCGCGGCAACCAGCGGGCGGGCATGCGGGCCTCGACGACGCGCCCGGCGACGACCTGGCAGCCGTTGGCGATCCGGATCGCCCCGCCGGTGGCGACCACCCGCCAGGGGTCGTCGGAGAACGGCCGGGCGACCGCCAGCAGCGCGTCGGGATCGAGCAGCGAGTCGGCGTCGACCATGCACACCAGCGGGTTGCGCGCGAAAGCGACGCCCACGTTGACGGCGTCGGCGCGACCGCCGTTGTGCTTGCGCACCACCAGCAGCGGCGCGGTCCCAGCGGCGGGGACGTGCGTCGAGATGACCTCGCCGCACACCGGCAGCTCGTCGGGCACCACGCGCGGCACCGGCACTAGGTCGTGCTCGGCGCGCAGCCGCTCGAAGGTGTCGTCGGTGGAGCCGTCGTCGACCACCACCACCTCGAACGACGGGTAGTTCAGCGACAACATGGCCTGGACCGAGTCGACGATCCCGACCCCCTCGTCGTGGGCGGGCATGATCACGCTGATCCCCGGCGCGAGCGGGTTGGTGTACAGGTCCTCGTAGCCGCCGAACGCGCTGCGCCGGTGCTGGTGCGCCGCGTCGCGGGCGGCCAGCAGGATCAGGGCGAGGTAGCTGGAGTTGACGCACAGGAAGTACAGGAGCAGCAGCAGGTCGATGGCGGCGAGCGCCGTGCCCAGGCCCGTCGTGGTGATCACCGCTCGGCGGGCCCCGCGATCGGGCGCGCGTCCTCGCGGAGCGCCAGGACGGCGAGGGCCTCGCGGGCGTGCGGGGCGGCGGGGTCGTCGGGCCCGGCGGCCTCGGCGGCGGCCAGCTCGCGGCGGCCGGTGTCCCCGAGGCGGGTGAGCGTGTACGCGGCGGCGTGCGCCAGGCGGTATTCGGGCGCGTCCAGCAGGGGCCGCAGCACCGGCACCGCCTCCGGCGAGCCGAGGTCGCCCAGGGCCTCGACCGCGGCGGTGCGCACGGCCTGCGGCGCCGTTCCGGCGGCCGTTTCGGCCAGGGGCGCGAGGCACGCCCGCGTCCCGATCCGGCCGAGGGCCCGCGCGGCGTTCACCCGCACCTCGTCGTCGGGGTCGTCGGCGAGCGTGCGCGTCAGGGGCGGGACGGCGGCGACCGGCGCGGTGTGCCCGAGCACGACGACGGCGGTGATCCGCACCGCCGGGTCGGGATGGGCGAGCGCCTCGACCAGCACGGGCCGCGCCGGGTCCCCGATGCGCATCAGCGCGCGGGCGACCACGTGCGTCGGCACGGGCCGCGCTGACGCCAGGGACTCGACCAGCGGCTCGGCCGCCGCCGGGTCGGCGATCTGGCCGAGCGCGCGCGCCGCCACCGCCCGCGTCTGGGGGTCGCGGTCGCCCAGCAGCCGGCACAACTTCGGGACGGCCTCGCGCTCGGCCACCAGGCCGAGCAGGTGGGCGGCCGAGGCCCGGCGCATCGGGCCGGGGCCGGAGAGGCGGCCGAGCGCCTGCCCGACCAGGCCGCGCCGCTCGAACAGCTCGGCCAGCGCCTGGTGGCCGCGCCCCCGGACCAGCGCCAGCAGCTTGACCGCCTGCGGGGCGATCGCCCGCCAGCGCCGCCGGTCCAGGGCCGCCAGCCGCTCCAGCGGCTCGGCCGGGTCGCCCTCCCCGCCGGTCAGCTGCAGCAGCCATGGGCGTTCCTGCGCGGCCAGCCGCGCGTCCCGCCGGCCGCCGAGGCGGTGGGCGAGGCGGCCCAGGACGACGGCGCAGGCGAGGACGAGGGCGACCACCGTCACGACCGTCGTGACCGAGCCGAGACCGGTCATGCCCAGGCCCGCGTCAGCACGGTCTGGACGCGGCTGGTCAGCTCCCGGGGGCTGAACGGCTTGACGATGTAGTCGTCGGCGCCGGCGGCCAGCCCGGTCTCCACGTCGCTCTCCTGGGCGCGCGCGGTCAGCATGATGACCGGCAGCGCGAGGGTGGCCGGTTGCGCCCGCAACGCCCGGCACACGTCAATACCGGACATTCCGGGCATCATCACGTCCAGCAGGGCGATGTCGGGGGAGCGGGCGCTGGCCTCGCGCAGCGCGGTCCGGCCGTCCCCCACGGCGATGACCGTGTGCCCGGCCTGCTCCAGCTTGAAGACGATGAGGTCGCGGATGTCGGCGTCGTCCTCGGCGACCAGCACGGTGGCCATCGGCGTCACCCCTTTCCCTGTAGCGCGTCGACCAGCAGCCGCACGTCGTCCCGCCGGAACGGCTTGGCGAGGATGCCGTCGGCGTCGATGTCGGCCAGGTCCTCCTGGTCCAGCACCGATGTGATCACCAGCCGGATGGCCTGCGTGCGCGGGTCGGCGCGCAGCAGCCGGGCCACCTGCCGCCCGTCCACGCCCGGCAGCCGCACGTCCAGCACCACCAGGTCGGGCGGGTCGTCGGTCGCCAGCGTCATCCCCTCCTCGCCGGTGTCGGCGGTGCGCACCACGCAGCCGAAGCCCTGGAAGTAGTGCGCCAGCAGATTGCGGACGTCCTGCTCGTCCTCAATCACCAGCACTGTGGGTTCCGGCACGGCCCCGTCCGATCTCGCGGTCCTGCTCAGCGGTCCTGTCACTCAACGTTACCAATCGGTGACGGAAGTGTGCCGGGCGGGGCAACCGTCCCGCCACCGTCCGGCACCGGGAACGGCTCCCGCCGCGGCCGATCCTGCGGACGCGCCCCCACCATGGCCGCCGCCCGCCAACGGACTGACGGGTGAGAAGATCAACGGATTGAGGAGACGGTGATGCCCCCGGACTTCGCCCGCATCACGCGGACACTGGACGAGCGCTGGGCCCGGTCCCAGCGGATGTACGCCCTCGGCTACGAGGAGGAGCGCCACCGCGTCCGCGTGGCCTGGATCCCCGCGTCCGCCGACGACGAGACCTGGTTCGACCTGTACCAGATGGCCGTGGCCGTCGAGCAGGACATCGCCCTGGTCTGACCGCGCCTGACCCCCGGCACGGCGAACGGCCGCCGCCCCCATTCCGGGGGCGGCGGCCGTTCCGCGTCTCAGCAGCGTCCCGAACCGTAGGACCGGCACGCCACCCGGACCTCCCGGTAGGTCTTCAGCGCCGCCGAGTCCCCGGCCTTGTCGAAGATGCGGCGCGGCAGTCCCCAGTACTGGTCCAGCCGCGACGCCGCCGCCCCCGCCGGACGCGACCCCGTGTGCACCGTGACCGTCTCGCCCGGGTTCAGGTAGGCGCCCGCCGGGAACCGGTAGGTGTAGGAACCGCTGGTCAGCAGGTACTCCTCCAGGGAGGAGCGCGGCGCCGACGGCGACAGCCGCAGCTTCACGTACTCGCCCGCCTGGCGCGGGTCGTAGTGCACGTCGGTGATGGAGATCCGGCCCTTCAGCGGGTCGGAGCAGTTCACCACGCACGGGTAGGTGAACCACGCGCGGAAGTCGCCCTGCGGGTCCAGCAGGTACGCGCCGTTGCCGATGCCCGGCGCCGACCCGACGTTGGTGAACCGGGGGCTCGACAACCCCCAGTAGAACGTCGAGGCCGTGGACTTCCCCTTCCCGACGCGCAGCACGACGCGGCCCCACGGGGGCAGGTAGGCCCCGCGCGGGAAGGTGTACATCTGGAGGCTGAGGTCGCGCATGTGCCAGCCGGCGAGCGAGACGCCCTTGGGCCCGTCGTTCTTGACGACCACGTACTCGCCGTTGGCGTTCTTGGAGTCGTCGCCGGGCGCGTCCCAGTTGACCCACACGCGCAGCTTCGCCCCGGCCGAGGGTCCGGCCCCGCACCAGTCGTCGTCCCAGACCGTCCCGCGCCGCTTGGCGGCGGCGGCCTGGTCGGCGAGCACGTGGTAGGCGCGGTTGTAGGTCCACTCGTCGTTGGTCGGGTGCCAGATCACCAGGCCCCGGCGCAACAGCTCGGCCTGCACGTCGAGGTACCGGCCGCCCTTGTCGACCCGGAACACCGAGCGGTACAACCGCCCGTCCGCGTTCCGGCCGCCGCGCAGGGAGCGCAGCTGCACCTTCTTGCCGACCAGCAGGCTCGCGAGGGCCTTCTTGGCCTCCCCGCCGTGGCACCAGGTCTTGCCGACGCCCGCGTGCGAGGTCTCGGTGGCCTGCACGCCGAGCAGGCGGACCCGGTCGGTCGGCTTCTTGCCGCCGACGTAGGGGGTGTCGCCGTCGGCGACCTTGGTGACGGTGCCGCCGCCGCGCTTGGTCTGCCCGGCCGCGTCCGCCGCGCCGCCCGCGAGGGCCGTCCCGGCGACGAGCACGCCGAGGACCGCGACCGCGCCGACGCGCCGGTTGATGGGAAAAGAGGACAACATCTGTCAGGCCGCCTTATCCAAGGAGGTTGTGGGCATCACCGGCTCAGCGCTTGGACGGCGTCACCGTCGCGAGCAGGGCGCGCCAGGTGGCCCTGTTCATCCGGCCGGTCTGCGGCAGCCGCTTGCCCTTCTGGAAGGCGGTGACCGCGCGGCGGGTCGTGGCGTCGTAGGAGCCGCTCACCCGCACCTTGAAGGCCTTCTGGACGGTGGTGACGATCGGGCCGGTGGCGCCGGGGAGCAGGTAGGCGCCCGAGTACCGGAACAGCCGGGCCGTCTGGGCGGACGCCCCGGCGGGCGCGGCGACGCGCGGGTAGGACGGGCAGGGGGTCGTGCGGGGGCCGGTGTAGCGCCCGGCCCAGTTCAGGTCGGCGGGGCGGCAGGGGCCGTAGTCGGGCGCGGCGGCGCGCTTGCTCCAGTAGGAGGTCCGCCCCATGGCGCCCTCCCAGCTCAGCGACAGGTGCACGTGGTCCTGGTGGCAGGCGGTGACGCCCGAGCAGGCGTAGGGCCGCCAGCCGTCCTGCGGCCGGTAGAGCCCGTAGATCTTCTTGTCCCAGATCAGGTACATGACGCCGAGCCGCCGGGCCATCGCGTACTGGTTGCCCGCCGAGTCGGTGGCCAGCAGCCAGCGGATCAGGCTGTCGGCGCGGGCCTTGCCCGCCTTGCCGGAGCCGACCATCCAGTCGACCGCCCGGCCCTCGAAGTGCTCGCTGCCGCCGTCGCCGCACGGGCGCACCTCCCCGGCGGAGGTGCCGGGGTAGGTCTTGGCCAGCAGCCGCCCGAGCTTCTGGGCGCCGGACCGGACGACCGGATCGCAGGAGTGTTGCGGGACGTAGCGGGCGGGCTGTTCGATGGCGCCCGGCAGGCCCTTGGGGACGGCCGGGGCGACGATCTTCGCCGCCGCCGAGGCGGCCGGGACCGCGCCCGCCGCCGGGACGGCGAGCGCGACCCCCGCCGCGAGGAGGACCGCGAGGCGGGGCCGGACCAAAGTGCGCATGACGAATCCTCCGGTTGGTGCGAATTTCTCGCCGTATCGGCGGTCACTGTCCGGAGTTGAGAAATTTCCGTCCGTCACCCCATATTCGGAATCCCTTAGGAACGCAGCCGGGCGTCCGATGGGGCCTCACGAGCAGGGAGCGCTCACCCACGTCGCCACGGATGGCAGCCGGAACACTGTGAACGGAGCTCGTGCGTGTTCGACGACGTCACGACCAGCGCCCTGCGGGTCGGGCTGACGGGGCTGGCCCAGCGGCAGCGGGTGACCGCCGACAACATCGCCAATGTCGAGACCCCGGGCTTCCTCGCCGGCCGCGTCGAGTTCGAGGACGCCCTGAGCAAGAGCCTCGGCGACGGCGACCCCGGCGCGGCGCAGCCCACCGTGGCGCGCTCGCTGGAGCCCACCCGGACCAACGGCAACAACGTCAACCTCGACCACGAGACGTTGACCCAGATGGACACCGGCCTGCGCTACCAGGCCCTGCTGCGCGCCATGGACGCCAAGTTCGGCCAGCTGCGCGACGTGATCAAGGGAGGGGCCTGACCATGGCCATGTTCGGAGCGCTCGGCATCGCCGGCACCGGCGTGACGGTGTACCGCAAGTGGCTGGACGCGGTGTCGGACAACATCGCCAACGTCAACAACGCGTCCCCCACCAGCGGGAACGCCTTCCAGGCCCGCTACGTGCGCGCGCAGGCCGTCGACTACGGCACCGGCAACGGCGGCGTCCAGGTCGCCGGGATCACCCTCGGCAGCGCCGAGGGGCGGCTCGTCCACGAGCCGGACAACCCCTTGGCCGACGCCGACGGGTACGTGCGCTACCCCGACATCGACCTCGGCGCCCAGATGGGCGAACTGATCATGGCCCAGCGGTCCTACCAGGCCAACCTGTCGGTCGCGAGCCGCGCCGTCGACGCCTACCAGGCCGCCCTTCAGCTCGGGAGGAACGTGTGACCATCAACGCGATCGGCGCGCTCGGCGCCGTCACCGCCCCGGCCGGGGCGACCGCGGTCGGCGGCACCGCGGCGGCGGGCGGCGCCGGCTTCGCCGACATGCTCGCCCAAGGACTGGAGGGCCTGCAGGCCACGCAGGCCAAGGCCGACACGCTCGGCGTGCAGGCCGCCACCGGCTCGCTCACCGACGTGCACGACTACATGATCGCCAGCACCCAGGCCTCGCTCGCCACCCAGCTGACGGTCGCCGTCCGGGACAAGGCCGTCAACGCCTTCAACGAGATCATGAGGATGCAGGCCTGATGCAGGAGCGCGCTCTGGCGGCGCTGCGCCGCCTCTGGCAGACCTTCACCGGTTTCAGCACCGGCCAGAAGGCGGTCACCATCAGCGTGACCGCCGTGCTGCTGGTCGGCGGCCTGTTCTTCTACCGGTGGGCGTCCCAGCCGTCCTACGGCACGCTGTTCTCCAACCTGTCGAGCACCGACGCCAGCGCGATCGTCGACAAGCTGTCGGGGGACGGCGTCCCCTACAAGCTGTCCGACGGCGGCCAGACGATCCAGGTGCCGCAGGCGCAGGTGTACGACCTGCGCCTGAAGATGAGCGGGGAGGGCCTGCCCAAGCAGGACGACACCGGCTACACCCTGCTGGACAAGCAGGGCATCACCACCTCCGACTTCATGCAGCACGTCGGCTACCAGCGCGCGCTGGAGGGCGAGCTCGCCACCACGATCAAGTCGATCGAGGGCGTGAGCGCCGCCAGCGTGCACCTCGCGCTGCCGGAGAAGGACGTGTTCACCGAGGACGCGGCCAAGCCGACCGCGTCGGTGCTGGTGACCACCCAGTCCGGGCAGGCCCTGAGCAACCAGCAGGTGCAGGCCGTGGTGAACCTGGTCGGCTCCAGCGTCACGGGCATGGACCCCGCCAACGTCACCGTCGCCGACTCCACCGGCAAGGTGTTGTCCTCGGGCCAGAACGGCGACCTGTCGGCCGCCGGGGACCAGCGCACCCAGCAGACCCAGGCGTTCGAGAACCAGATGGGCTCCTCCATCCAGCAGATGCTGGGCAAGGTGCTCGGCCAGGACCACGCGGCCGTCAAGGTCACCGCCGACCTGGACTTCGACAAGACCGAGTCCAAGACCCAGCGCTACGTCAACGACCCGAAGGTCCCGCCGCTGTCGTCCACCCGCAAGGAGGAGGCCTACACCGGCGGGGGCACCGCCGTCGGCGGCGTGCTCGGCCCCGACAACATCCAGGTCCCGGCGGGCGGCAACGGCAACGGCAACTACAAGTCGGCCACCGAGACCCGCGACAACGCCGTCGGCACCGTCACCGAGACCCGCCAGGCCGCGCCGGGCCAGGTCCGCAAGCTGAACGTGGCCGTCCTGGTGGACGGCAAGGCCCCCACCGCCGTGCAGACGGCCGAGGTCGAGCAGCTCGTCTCGGCCGCCGCCGGGCTGGACACCAAGCGCGGCGACACGATCCAGGTGTCGCAGATGCCCTTCGACCAGACCGCCGCCAACCGGACCGCCGCCGAGGCGGCCACCGCCGCCAAGGCCGAGAAGGCCGCCCAGCAGGCGACCATGCTCAAGACCGGCGGGGCCATCGCCGGGATCGTCGTCCTGGCGCTGCTCGCCGGGCTGCGGGCCCGCCGCCGGCGCCGCGCGCAGCTCACCCCGGACGAGATGGCGCGGCTGGAGGAGATGCAGGCCGCGCTGGACCGCGCGCAGGCCCAGGCGCTGGAGTCCGCCGAGCGCGAGGCGCTCCCGGCCGCCGGCGACGCGCCCAAGCAGCCCGCCGACTCGTCGGGCGCCGACCGCGAGGCCCTCCGCGGTGAGATCTCGGACATGGTCGAGCGCCAGCCCGAGGAAGTCGCCCAGCTGCTGCGCGGCTGGCTCGCCGACCGGAGGAGCTGACGATGACCCAGACCGAGGCGATGAGCGGCCTGCGCAAGGCCGCGGTGCTGCTGGTGCAGATGGGCAAGGAGGACTCGGCCAAGGTCCTGTCCCAGCTGCGCGAGGCGGAGGTCGAGGAGCTGTCGGCCGAGATCGTGCGGCTCGGCGCCGTCCAGCCGGAGACCGCGGGCGAGGTGCTCACCGAGTTCCGCGACATGGCGACCGCCCACCGGTACGTCGGGCAGGGCGGCATGGACTTCGCGCGCGAGCTGCTGGAGGCCTCCCTCGGCCGCGAGCGCGCGGGCGAGATCGTCGACCGGCTGTCGGCGTCGCTGGTGGACCTGCCGTTCAGCTTCCTCCAGCGCGCCGACCCGCGCCAGGTGTTGTCGTTCGTGCAGGACGAGCACCCGCAGCTCATCGCGCTGGTGCTCGCCCACCTGCCCGCGCACCTGGCCTCGCAGATCCTGTCGGGGCTGAGCGCCGGCCTCCAGGCCGACGTGGCGCACCGCATCGCGGTGATGGACCGGACCTCGCCCGACATCATCCGCCAGGTCGAGGCGCTGCTGGAGCGCAAGCTGTCGTCGGTGCTCCAGCCGGCCGACCTGTCGGCGGTGGGCGGCCTGCAACCGCTGGTGGACATCATCAACCGTGCCGACCGCGTCACCGAGCGGCTGATCCTGGAGGGCCTGGAGGGGCGCAGCCCCGAGCTGGCCGAGGAGGTCCGCAGCCGGATGTTCATGTTCGAGGACATCGTGCACCTGGACGACCGCGCGGTGCAGCTGGTGGTGCGGCAGGTGGAGACCGCCGACCTCGCCACCGCCCTCAAGGGCGTGGCGCAGCCGGTGCTCCAGAAGATCACCAAGAACCTGTCCGAGCGCGGCGCCGAGAACCTGGTGGAGGAGATCGAGCTGCTCGGCCCGGTCCGCATCCGCCAGGTCGAGGAGGCCCAGGCCAAGATCGTGCACCAGATCCGGGCGCTGGAGGAATCCGGCCAGATCGTGGTCCGGCGGGGGGACGAGGATGAGTTCGTCTCCTGAGCAGGCGACGGGCATGGGGACGGTCCTGCGCGGCGCGGACGCCGGGCAGATCGGCCGCGCCACCTTCGGCGCCGACTTCTCCACCGCGTCGAACCTGCCCGCCGGGCTGCTGAACGCCGCCCGCGCCGAGGCGCAGGCCGCCGGTTACGCCGCGGGCTGGGCCGAGGGCCGCGCGCAGGCGCGGCAGGCGGCCGAGGCCGAGGCCGCCGAGCGCGCCAGGGCCGCCGAGGCCGCCGAGATCGAGCGCGCCGAGGCCGCCGTGCGGGCCCTGGCGGCGCTCGACGGGGCGGCGCGGCGGCTGGAGGGCCGGGTCGTCCCGACCGCCGCCGAGCTGGAGGACCAGGTCGTGCGGGCGGCGTTCCAGATCGCCGAGGCGATCGTGGGCCGCGAGCTGGCGACCGCCGCCGACCCCGGCGGCGACGCCCTGGCGCGGGCGCTCGCGCTCGCCCCGGCGGGCCTGCCGGTGACCGTCCGGCTGCACCCGGCCGACCACGCCGCCCTGACCGGCGGCGACGGCGACGGCCGGGTCGAGATCGGCGGCCGGACTGTGACGCTCGTCACAGGTGCGGACCTTCAGCCCGGCGACGCGGCTGCCGAGTGTGAAGCGACCGCGATCGACGCCCGGCTGGACAGCGCCCTGGGGCGCGTCAAGGAGGCACTCGGCCTGTGAACCCCCCTTTCGGCTCCGGAACCACCCTCCCGGCGAGCGAGCGCTCCACGGGCGGACTGGACGGCCGGCTGGCGACGGCCCTGCGCGCCGCGCGCCCGCGCGTCACCGGCCGGGTCACCGCCGTGGTGGGCCTCTCGGTGACCGTGGAGGGCATCGGCGGCGGCGTCGGCGACCTGGTGCTGCTCGGCGACGGGCCGGACGCCGTGCCCGCCGAGGTGGTCGCCGTCCAGGACGGCCGGCTCGCCTGCCTGCCGCTCGGCGACCTCACCGGCATCGGCGCGGGCGTCCCGGCATCCGCCGTCGGCGCGGGCCTGCGCGTCCCGGTCGGCGAGCGGCTGCGCGGCCGCGTCCTGGACGGCCTCGGCCGCCCCCTGGACGACGGCCCGTCGCTGGCGGGCTGCCCGACCGTGCCGGTGGAGGCCGCCGCGCCGCCCGCGCTGCGCCGCCAGCTCATCGGCGAGCCGCTGCCGCTCGGCGTGCGCGCGCTGGACACCCTGACCACCGCCGGGCGCGGCCAGCGCCTCGGCATCTTCGCGGGCTCGGGCGTCGGCAAGTCCAGCCTGCTGTCGATGATCACCCGCGGCACCGAGGCGGAGATCACCGTCGTCTGCCTGGTCGGCGAGCGCGGCCGCGAGGTGCGCGAGTTCCTGGAGCACGACCTGGGGCCCGAGGGCCTGGCCCGCGCCGTGGTGGTCATCGCGACCTCCGACCAGCCGCCGATGGTGCGGCTGCGGGCCTGCTTCGTCGCCACCCGCATCGCCGAGTGGTTCCGCGACACCGGCCGCGACGTGCTGCTGCTCATGGACAGCCTCACCCGCGCCGCCATGGCGCAGCGCGAGGTCGGCCTGTCGGCGGGGGAGCCGCCCGCCACCCGCGGCTACCCGCCGTCGGTGTTCGCGATGCTCCCGCGCCTGCTGGAGCGCGCCGGGCCCGGCGAGACCGGCAGCATCACCGGCCTCTACACCGTCCTGGTCGACGGCGACGACCACAACGAGCCGATCGCCGACTCCGCCCGCTCCATCCTGGACGGCCACATCGTGCTGGACCGGCGGCTCGCCACCGCCGGGCACTTCCCGACCGTGGACGTCCTGGAGTCGGTGTCGCGCGTCGCCAAGGCCGTCACCACGCGCGAGCAGCGCGCCGACGCCACCCGGCTGCGGCGGCTGCTGGCCGCGCACCGCGACGTCCGCGAGCTGGTCGAGATCGGCGCCTACGTGCCCGGCACCAACCCCGACGCCGACCTCGCGCGTGCCCTGTGGCCGCGCATCGAGACCTTCCTGTGCCAGGACATGGACGAGCGCTGCACCGCGGCCGACGCCTGGTCCGGGCTGCGCGACCTGCTCGCCCAAGGAGAGCCGTGAGCCGACGTTTCCGCCTCGCGACGGTGCTGCGCGCACGCCGCGCCCAGGAGAACGCCGCCAAGGCGGAGGTGGTGCGCGCCCGCTCCGAGGCCGTCACCACCGCCGAGCACGCCCAGCGCCTGGACCGGGAGCTGGACGTGCGGGTCGTGCATCCGCTGCCGTCGGAGGCCGCCGCGTTCACCGCCGCGATGGCCGCGCGCAGCGCGTTCGCCGCGCAGCTCGCGGTCGCCGAGGACCTCGCCGCGCAGGCGCGCGGGCGCACGCAGGCCCGCATGACCGACTGGACGGCCGCCAGCGGCCGCCGCCGCGCCGTCGAGCGGCTCGGCGAGCG
>NZ_BCRO01000010.1 GCF_001552635.1 Actinomadura hibisca NBRC 15177
CCGCCGCCGCGCCGTCGAGCGGCTCGGCGAGCGGCACGCCGAGGCCGAGCGCCGCGCCGACGAGGCCGCCGAGCAGCGCGCCGTCGACGACCTGACCACCCGCCGCCGCCCCACCCCCGGAAAGGAGAACCGATGACCGGCATCGCGGAGATCGCCTCGCGGGTCGTGCAGCTCCAGCAGATGCTGGCCCCCGCCGCCTCGACCACCGCGTCCACCGGCGCCTCAACGGGGTTCGCCACCGCGCTGGACGACGCCGTGCAGGGCACCGGGACGACGGGCGGCACGAGCACGACCGGGACCACGGGCACGACCGGAACGAGCACGACGGGCGCGACGTCCGGGCAGGTCACGGGCCGCGACGTCGTCGCCGACGCCCGCCGCTACCTCGGCGTCCCCTACGCGTGGGGCGGCACCAACCCCAAGGTCGGCCTGGACTGCTCGGGCCTCGTGCAGCGCGTCTACGCCGACCTCGGCATCAAGCTGCCCCGCGTCTCGCAGGACCAGGCGCACGCGGGCCGCAGCGTCCCCAGCCTCAGCCAGGCGCAGCCCGGCGACCTGCTCACCTTCGGCGACCCCGCCCACCACATCGGGATCTACGTCGGCGACGGCAAGATGTTGCACGCCCCGCACACCGGCACCGTCGTCAAGATCGTGGATCTGGCGTCCTACGGCACCAAGCCCACCGCCATCCGGCGCGTCCTGAGCGACCAGGCCGCCGCCGGGGTCTCCACGGCCGACGCCACCGGCGCGGCCGGGGCCGTGTCCGCGCAGGGCCTGAAGGGCGTCCCCTACGCCGACCTGTTCGCGCAGGCCGGAGCCAAGCACGGGGTGTCGCCCGCGCTGCTGGCCGCCGTCGCCAAGACCGAGTCCAGCTTCAACCCCAGCGCCCGCAGCTCCGCCGGTGCCGTCGGGCTGATGCAGTTCATGCCCGGCACCGCCCGCGGCCTCGGCATCGACCCGACCAACCCGGCGCAGGCCGTCGACGGCGCGGCCCGCCTGCTCAAGCACAACCTCAAGAGCCTCGGCTCCCTGCCGCTGGCGATCGCGGCCTACAACGCCGGTGAAGGCGCGGTGCAGCGCTACGGCGGCATCCCGCCCTACGCCGAGACGCAGGCCTACGTGCGCAAGGTGCAGACCGCCATGAAGCAGTACAGCTAGGAGAGCAGATGACGATGCCTTCGCTTCCGCGAGCGATCCCGCACGCGGCTCCCCATGCGGCCACCCGCGCCGCCGGGGCGGCCCGGAACCCGTCGCCCGACGGGTCCGCCGCCGCGCCCGGCGGTGAGGGGGGCGACGCCTTCCTGGCGGCGCTGATGGCGATGATGGGCGGCGGTGGCGGCACCGCCGTCCCGATGGACGCGGGCGTGCCCGTGGCCACCGCCGAGACGGGCCTGACCAGCGTCGGCACGGTCGGCACCGGGCTGCCCGCCATCCCGGTGGAGACCGCCGTGCCGGACACCACGCCGAACGTCGTTCCGACTGACACGCCCGACGTCCCGCCGAGCATCCCGACCCCGGTCCTCAAGGACGGCCTCCCCCTGCCCCCGCAGCAGGACCAGGACGGCCCTGTTGCACCCCCCACGGGCGCACCGGTCACCACGCCGCTCACCAGCGCCCCGGCGCCCACCACGCTGCCGACGACACCGGCGATGCCGCCCGCCGTGGCGTTCGCGCTGTCCCCGGCCGTCGCCGTGCCGGTGGACGTCCCGCAGGACCCGACCGCCGCGCCGCAGCCCGCCCCGACCGAGCCGGTGGACGCCACCGCTCCCACCGCACCCGTCCCCACCGCCCCTGACGGCGGCGCGGGCACCGGCGGCGCGGACGCCGGAACCGGCGACGGCACCACGCCGGGCGAGGACCGGTCCGCCGCCGCGCCGCCCGTCGCCACCGAGCCGACGGCCGCCCCCCTGCCCACGGCCCCTGCCGCCCCGGTGACGCAGGTGGCGCCCGTCGAGCAGCCGGACGCCCCGGCCGCACCGGCCCCGGCCTCCCCGCCCGCCGTCCAGCTCGCGGTGCGCATCCTGCCGCTCCGCCAGGAGGCCGACGGCATCCACCGCCTCACCGTCCACCTGCACCCGGCCGACCTCGGCCCGGTCAGCGTCGTCGCCGAGATCATCGACGGGTCGGTCCACCTGCGCCTGCACGGCGACAGCGACGCCGCCCACGACGCGCTGGACGCGGCCCTGCCCGACCTGCGGCGCGAGCTGGAGGACGGCGGGTTCAGCTCGTGCTCGCTGGACCTGCGGCGCGAGGGCCCGCGCGAGCAGTTCGGCCGCCAGGCCCAGCCCGGACCCCGGCCCGAGGCGCCCACCGCCCAGGCCGCCGCACCGGCCGTGCCCGCCGATCCCGGAGAACCCGAGGTCCGGTCCGGAGCACGCCTCATCAACGTCCGTCTCTGACCGAAAGGGAACTGCGTGACCACCCCGATCAACGCGGCCTCGGCCGCCTACGCCCAGCCCACGGCCACCACGTCCAGCGGCCATGAGATGGACAAGGACACCTTCCTGAAACTGCTGGTCGCGCAGATGCGCTACCAGGACCCGAGCAAGCCCGCCGACCCGACCGCCTTCATCAGCCAGACCGCCCAGTTCACCGAGGTGGAGAAGCTGGGGGAGCTGGCCGATCTGGCCGCCCTGCAGACCAGCCTGCTCGCGTCCCAGCACATGCTGGCCGCGGCCAACCTCGTCGGCAAGACCGTCAGCTACACCGGATCGGACGGCACGGAGGCCGTCGGTGTGGTGCGGTCCGCCGCAGTCTCCGGCAGCAGTCCGACCCTACGGGTCGGGGACACGGATGTTCCGCTGTCATCGGTCAAGGAAATCCGCACCACCGACTCGTAAGGAAACACGACATGCTGCGCTCCCTCTACTCCGGCATCAGCGGCCTGAGCGTCCACCAGCAGAAGATGGACGTCACCGCCAACAACATCGCCAACGTCAACTCCGTCGGCTTCAAGACCTCCCAGACCATCTTCGAGGACACCCTCAGCCAGATGGTCCGCGCCGGCGGCGCCCCCGGCGCCGACACCGGCGGCACCAACCCCGCCCAGGTCGGCCTCGGCGTCCGCATGGCGGGCATCAGCACCAACTTCGGCCAGGGCGCCGCCCAGACCACCGGCCGCACCACCGACCTGATGATCCAGGGCGACGGCTTCATGGTGGTCCGCAACGGCGGCGAGGACGTCTACACCCGCGCCGGGTCGTTCAGCTTCGACGCCGCCGGCGTGCTCGTCTCCCCGGACGGCAACCCGGTGCGGGGCTGGAACACCACCAGCGGCGCCATCGACGACACCGCCCCGCTGGAGGACGTGCACCTTCCGGCCGGCGTGACGCTCCAGTCCTACAGCATCTCCCAGGACGGCTCGCTGATCGGCGTCTACCCCGACGGCACCAAGCAGGCGTTCGGCCGCGTCGCGCTGGCCAACTTCACCAACCCGGGCGGCCTGGAGAAGGTCGGCAACTCGCTGTACCGCACCAGCGTCAACTCCGGCGAGGCGCAGATCGGCACCGCCGGCGGCGGGGGCCGCGGCACCGTGCAGTCCGGCGCGCTGGAGATGTCCAACGTCGACCTGGCGCAGGAGTTCACCAACCTGATCGTCGCCCAGCGCGGCTTCCAGGCCAACACCAAGGTGATCAGCACCTCCGACGAGCTGCTGAACGACCTGGTCAACCTCAAGCGCTGACGGTAGGCGCACCGAACCGGCCGGGGCCGGGACCCGCACGGAGGGTCCCGGCCCCGGCCTTTTCGCGGTGCGGAGGCGTCAGGGGCGGCCGGGGACCGGCAGGCCGAGCGCGGCGACGCAGGGGTCCAGCAGGCGCGCCGCCAGCTCGTCGTCCACCAGGTCGGCGACCGTGAGGACCTGGACGGCCCCGCTCAGCAGGTTCCACACCCCGCCCGCCCGGTCCGACAGCGGGATGTCGGCCGCG
Source organism: Actinomadura hibisca NBRC 15177 (assembly GCF_001552635.1). GTDB lineage: Bacteria > Actinomycetota > Actinomycetes > Streptosporangiales > Streptosporangiaceae > Spirillospora > Spirillospora hibisca. The sequence continues at coordinate 3,927 of NZ_BCRO01000010.1, forward strand.
TCGACGGCCTGGACCAGCCGCAGCTGGGCGTCGGCGGCGGCCCGCACCCGGTCGGCGGTGTGCACGGCCCAGGTGGCGGCGTGCACCGCCTGCGACCAGGACACGGCGTCGGAACGGGCCCGGTCGGCGGCGGCGCGCAGGCGCTCCAGCCCGGCCGCACCGAGGGTGCGCAGGCGCTCGCAGAGCGCGGTGACGGCGGTGTCCCGGGGCGAGCGCTCGATCCGCGGCGCGCCCAGCGCGCGGGAGGCGAGCAGCCAGCCGACGGCGAGCCGCCGCCGCGTGTCGGCCGGGAGCAGCTCGCGCAGGTAGGCGGCCATCACCGCGTCGCAGACGACGGCGGTGGCGCGGGCGGCCTCGTCCTCCTGGAGCCAGGTGGTGTCGTCCTTGCACCAGGTCCAGTCGAACACGTCCTGGCGCACGCAGCGCAGCAGCGCGTCGGCGGAGCCGATGGGCGCGGCCTCCAGCACCGCGAGCGCGCCCGAGAGCGGCGTGTCCGCCAGCCCGCGCAGGGCGGGCCGCAGCTGGATCGCCGCGTCGATGTCGCGCCACAACCGGGCGCGGACCTCGTCGGCGGGCAGGGCCCGCGCGAGCGCCGGCAGGTCGTCGGAAGTGAACCAGAGGGCACGTTCCAGGACGGCCGCCGTCGCCGCGCCACCGTCCAGCCGCGTCAGGTCGAAACCGAGGACCGGCGCGCTCACCAGCGAATACATGGGTTCAGTGTGCACCGTGTTAACGCTGAGTTGCCAATTTTAGGCAAAGATTGACTACAAGTAGTCACAAGGTCGCTGTGGGCGTGCGGGCCGTCACGCCCGGCGGCGCTTCGGGCGACGCTTGGGAGCGGACTGCTTCTGCGCGGGCTTCTTGCGAGCGGGCGGTTGAGGGGCACGGCCACGGGAGCTGTTGGGGGTGCGACCGCGGACGATCCCGATCAGCTCCTCCATGAGATCGCTCGTCTCGGCCTCCAGCCAGGCCAGGCCGATCTGGGACTGCGGGGCGTCGGTCACGGCGCGGTAGGTGACGTCCTTGCGGTGGTGCAGGCGGGCCAGGGACTGGGGGAGCGGCAGGACACCGGCCTGCGCCGCCACCAGCTCGATCGCCTCAGCGGTGCTCTGGGGGCGGGTGAAGGCGGGCTGCCCGGGGCGCTCGTCCCAGGTCAGGACCTCGTCGAGCGGCTCGAACACGTCCTCGTCGGCGAGATCGGCGAGCGTCACCTCCTCCACCGCGGCCACCGCGTGGTCCTTCGGCACCACCACCACGGTCGTCTCCAGGTACAGCGGGATCACGTGGAGGGCCTCGCGGTCGACGGGCAGGCGCACGAACGCCGCGTCCACGCCACCGTCCCGCAGCAGGGGGACGATCTCGGCGGCGGGCGTCTGGACCAGCCGGAGCGGCACCTCCCGCACCCGCTCGGCCCACACCCCGGCCCATTTCGCGGGCGTCACGCCCGGCGCGTAGGCCAGCCGGAACTCAGCATCGGTCACGCCCTCAGCCTAGTCACGTCCGGACGGCCCCCTCGCGCTGGCTACCCTTGGGGCATGAGCACGTCCAGGGCGAAGACCCCGCAGACCATGAAGCCCGTGACCGCGGCCAAGAAGCTGGGGATCCTGCTGTCGGCAGCGCCCGCCGAGTTCCAGGAGGGCGTCGTCTCCCGGGACGAGCTGAACGCGCTCCAGGCCGACCCGCCGTCCTGGCTCGCCGACCTGCGCCGCGACGGGCCGCACCCCCGCCAGGTCATCGCCGCCAAGCTCCGCGTCTCCGCCTCGGGCCTGGCCCGCGCGGGCATCGCGGGCCCCCTCACCACCGCCGAGATCGAGGCCCTGAAGGCCGAGAGGCCCGAGTGGCTGGAGCGCGAGCAGGCGACCCAGGCCGAGGTCCGCCGGGAGGAGCTCCGCCTCAAGGAGCAGCGCGCCAAGAGCTGACCCATCTCTGGCCCTTGGCCGCGAGCCGGGAACAACCGGGCCCGCACCGGGGTTGTAGAGGCTGGCCGGCGTGCCTGGTGTCCCCGGGCCTCACCTTTCGCCTTCGCGGAGTTCCGTCCGGCTGGAGCCGCGTTGCGCCTTTCGCCGAGAGGCGACCCGCACACCGGCCATGAACGTGACCAGAGCCCCACCGACGGAGGTCGGCGGGGCTCTGGCATTTCCCGGAGGCCAGGAAAGCACCGATCACCTGGCTCTGCCCTCACCCGCCGCGACGTCATGCGGGATCCTCCTGGTGATCATCGCCAGAAGTCTGTGAGTCTTCTCGGAACATGCAGCGGCCCCGGCGGGACATACCCGCCGGGGCCAATGAGCCGGTCAGGCGTCGGCCATTATCAGCTCGTGGGCTACTGCTGCTTGATCTGGACGCGGTAGATGAACTCGCCCCACAGATGCACCGGGCCACGGTGCCAGGACACTTCGACGGCGCGGCCGTTGGCGTCGTAGGCGACGTGGTAGAGCTCGAACACCGGCTGATCGTCCTGGAGGGCGAAGTACTCCTGCTCCTTCCCCGTCGGGGGGCGCGACAGCGTCAGGTACTCGTCGGCGTAGACCTCTTCGTGCCCGAGTTCCTTCATCCGGGTGAGCATTCCGCCGGTCGGCTGGGTGAGGTCTTCGAGCTGCGTGCCGAACGCGATGTCGCCGGGGATGTAGGACGGGGCCTTCTGGACCAGGATGTCGTCGGCGTACATATCGCGGTCGCGGACTAGGACTTCCACGTTGGGGTCGATGCCCAGGAGGTCGGCAATCCTGGAGGGCGGCACCTCACGGCGCACGCTGGCTTCTGAGCGCGGCGTCATTCCCTGGCGGCGCACCTCGGCGGCGAAACCCCCGCGATCTTCGACGCGCTTCGTCTCCGTGTACCGGTCGCGTGCGTCCCTGGTGATCTGAGCCATGTAGGTCACCTTCGTCTTTCGTCCTTGGCCAAGGCTGATCAAGCCCTGCCTGCGTAGTCCTTGCAGTGCGCGGTTGATGGTGCTGTCGCTCACGCTGAACTCGGCCGCGAGCGTGCGCTGGCTGGGGAAGACCGAACCTCTTGGGTGCGGTGAGTTCTCCCTGAGAATCCGGTCCCGCAAGACCGCCGCGATGTCGTTGGCGCTCAGACCCGCCATGCGCCTTGCTCCTCCACTTGCAGGTTCCCCGATCAGTTAGGGCAAACATTCACTCAGTGAACGAACTGAATGAAGCTCATACCCCTTTCCGTATGAGTCGTTGACCTCCCCGTCCCGGTTCGGCGACTGTGAGCAACACAGTAAACGTTTAAGCAGTGAATCACACCGACGGCAGGCGAGGCCAGAAACCCCCAAGACCGGAGCATCTTGCCCCACCCGCTGTCATGCCCCTCCGCACTGAGACAGAGGACAGCCATGAGCTTCGACGCTCGGAAACGGGCCCCCGCCTGCCCGATCGACACTCCCCAGACGAACGCCGCTTCCGGCAGCGACGAGGAGGTGTTGTTGGTGGAGCTGGCCGAAGCGCTTCGCGGGCTCGGTGAGAAGGCCAATGTGCGGAGGGTGATCGGTGGGCCTCCGGTGCTGGACGTCTCCGGGGCGGTCTCGCGCCTGAACGAGCGGATCGAGACGGGCCGTCGCCCGGACGGCACGGTGGTCGCGCGGTTCTCCTGGGGCGAGGACCTGCCCGCCGACGTCGATCAGGCCGCCGTGATGGTGCGGCGCGTGATCAATCCGGCGGTCTGAGATGTCAGGAAAGCACACGGCCACGAGGCGCAATGAGCCCGCGCCGCCCCTGCCTCACATCGAGGTGACCTACGTGGCGCTCGCGGTGCCCAACGGGGAGCGCCTGACGTACCTGACGCACTTGGCGAAGCGGTTGGGGCCGAGGGTGGCCACGCACTTTGAGCACCAGCGGCACGAGGTCGTTCTTGCCGTCGTGGCCTTCAACCCTCCGCCGAGTGGGGGTGAGCTGATCCCGGTCGCGGGTCTGACGGTGCGTTGCGTCTACGAAGACAAGCAGTGGTGGTTCGCGCGAGGTGGCGACGGCATCCGGTTCGCCGCTGCGAACGACTTGGACACGGCGGCGGTGACCATCTTCGGCGAGCTGGACAAGCAGATCGCCGAACGCCCGGCCCCGGCTGGTCAGGTGGTCGCGGCGTGAGCGCTCAGCGTCCGGCGCCGCATGAATCCGCAGAGCAGCCGACCCTTGGGCGGGTCGCGCAGGTCCATGGCCTGACCACGGACGGTACGTGGATCAAGGCGCGCGACGCGTTCGACATCACCAAGGTGCACACGGGTGTGCTGGCCATCTGGGCGGGCCGGGGCGTGATCTCTGCGCGCCGGGTCGGGCGCGATCGGCGGCGCGAGTACCTGCGCGAGGAGTTGCGGATTGTGGCTGGTCTCGGCGCGGGCGGGCCGCTCCGCCTGCCGCGCGTGATGAAGCACATCAAGGCGCAGGAACGGAGGGGCAGCGCATGACCCGCTCGCGCCAGCAGACGGACGACGCCTACCCCCGCGAACATCGCGGCGAGCTCGCCCAGGCGTACGGCATTCGCCTCGCCGGTCCCTGGATCAGCGCCCGTGAGGCGGTGAAGGTCACCGGCGTGCGCGCGGGCCTGCTGAAGATCTGGGGGGAGCAAGGTGTGATCAGCGTGCTCCAGGGGGTGGCCAGGGGGCGGCGGCTGTACTTGAAGGCCGAGATGGAAGCGCTCGCCGGGGTGGGCAGAGGCAAGCCGCCGAACCTGCGCGCGGTGCGCGCCCGCATCATGTTCAAGAACCAGGACAACAAGCGAGCCGGGCGCGGCGGCGAGGCCGTTGCGGACAACGGCATCAGGCCGGACAAGGCTCAGGCCGTCTTCCCCCGCGTCGTCAGGCACGGCCTACGACGTCAAGGCGTATGTGGAGCAGGGCTGGATGACCGGCCACTTCGCTTCCAAGCTGGTCGGCGTGCGGGAGAACACCCTGTGCCGGTGGGCGACGGCCGGAATGCTGACCTACCGGCAGGACGAGCAAGACGGGGCGTTCCGCTTCCTACGCCCCGAGCTGCTGACCGTGGTGGGGATGCGCCACGGCGACGCCCCTCTGACGATCCAGACCATCAGGCGCAACCTCGCTGAGAGACCGACATGAGCGAGACGACCAGCAGTGCCATCGACGCCCCGGCCTGGTTCATGACCACCCCCAAGGCGATGGCCGACGTGGTGATGCACTGCTATCGGACGTGGCTGTGCACCTACGGCCTCAGCTCGACCAAGGTCGGGCTGATCAACAGCTATGCCGCCTCGTTGGCCGCGCCGACTCTGGTCGAACTGCCCGAGCAGCCCGCCAACGAAGCGCTGAGGGCCGCACTGACCATCATCGCGGACGCCTACGCCGAAGCGATGGAGACGTTCTGGGTGTTCCCCTGGGCGATCGACCAGATCCAGGAGCGCGCGTCCGCAGAGATCGAAGAGGTGATCGAGGAACACGTCCAGCTCCGTGACAAAGCCGCCGCCGGAGACGACGGCGCACATCCACCCGCCCAAGACGGGGCCGCCCGCGAGGCGGTCGGGGAAGACCCGCCGGGCGGGTGAAAGGGGTCTGGAGCCGTGGAGGGAGCGACTCCAGACCCCACCCAGACGCCGGGCGGGGCGCTCATCCTTACGGCCCGTGCGCCCCGCCCGGTCCACTCTTGTCCTAACGAGAGGCGTCCCATGTGCAGGCGTGGGCGGCTGATGGCGGCCGAGGGCGCTGACGCGCTCCTGGTCGAGCCCGCGCTGTTCTCGGCTGACATCCTCGCCGGCCTGCGCGCGGTGCTCAACATCCCTCTGGTCTCGTTCTCGGTGTCGGGAGAATGCACGACCCTCACCTCTGACCTGCTGGCCGAGGAGTACACGATGTTGATGCGCGCTGGTGCCTCACGCGTGGTCAGCCATGCCGCGCTCGCCGTCGCGGCTACCCTCGGTGACGCGCCATCCACTGCTTCGACGTCCGGGAAGTAAGCCATGACCATCGTTCCCTCCGGATCGGCCCCATCGCCCATGCAGGCGTACTTCTCCGATGCGTTGCCCGACCGGGCGCTGCGACTCGGGGGCCGCACCAGCCACCTCGCCCGCGCCTACGCCCGCCGCGTGATCGACGCCATGACGGCCGTCGCGCCCGGCCTGGAGGTCGAATACGTCCCCATCGACACCTCGGCCGACCGGCACAAGGGCGACCTGAGCGAACTGGGCGGCAAGGGCCTGTTCATGAAGGAGATCGACAAGGCTCTCATGGTCGGCGAGATCGACGCGGCCGTGCACTGCATGAAGGACGTCCCCGGAGACGTGCCCCTGCCCAAGCAACTGGTGTTCGCCGCCTACACCGAGCGCGACGACGTGCGCGACGCGGTGGTGTTCCCCGAAGGGTCCAAGTACGGCTCGATCGAGGAACTGCCGCCGGGGGCGAAGATCGGGACCTCGGCGGTGCGCCGCAAGGCGCAGCTCCTGCGGCACCGGCCCGACCTCAACGTGGTGCGGTTCCGGGGGAACGTCATCCCGCGGCTGACCCGCCTAGACGAGGAGCGCGAGGTGGACGCCCTGGTGCTGGCTCTGGGAGGCCTGGCCAAGGTGGGCATGGACCACCGCGTCTCGCAGGTGCTCAGCATGGACGCGATGTGCCCGGCGACCGGGGCCGGGGTGGTCGGAGTCCAATGCCGCAAGGCCGACGAGGGGATCGTCGAGCTGTTGCAGATGATCGATCACCCCGAGACCCGCAACCACATCCTCGCCGAAAGGACACTGCTGCACGCACTCCAAGGACACTGCAACAGTCCGATCGCGGGTCACTGCCACACCACCGAGGACGGACAGCTCAGCCTGATCGGCATGGTGTTCAGCCGGGACGGCGACACCTTCGCCTACGCGCACGAATGGGACCGTCCTGATCGCGCCTACGAGCTGGGCGCGTACGTCGCCGCCGACCTCAACCGCAAGAACGCCCGGAGCATCATCGCCGGAACCCGGATTCACTGACCCATGCCGCCGGACGTGGCGTTTCCGCAGACGGCGGCCCATGCCGTGCTGACTGATCACCGGGGGTTCGTGCTGCATCCGGTCCTAGCCGACCGAGTGCGTTTGGCACCGCAAGCATCACGCCGGAGACAGACAGACCGTCTTCACCGAACCCCAAGGACCACCCACGAGGGTAGGTAAAGGCCCCGGCGGAAGTGTTCCGTCGGGGCCGTGCGCGTGTTCGTGTCAGGGCGCGGGGGTGTCGCCGGCGGAGCCGCCGGTGCGGCCTTCCAGCAGGCGGCGCAGTTCCGCCACCGCCGTCTCGTCCGCGCACGCGGCCTCGCGGTTGGCCGCCTGGAGTTCGCGGAACACCTCCTCGCGGTGCACCGGGACCGAGCGGGGCGCGTCGACGCCGATGCGGACCAGGTCACCGCGGACTTCCAGGACGGTGACGACGACCTCGTCACCGATCATCAGGCTTTCTCCGGCGCGGCGGGTGAGCACCAGCACGGCGGGTCTCCTTCCGTGGAGCGTTGCGGTCCGGCCGTGGACCGGCGGGGCGGCGGCCCGCGTTCAGGCGGGCACCAGCGGGGCCCGGACCGGCAGGTCGGAGCCGGCGAGCACGACCTGCACCGCCCGGCGGGTCGCGAAGTTCACCACGATGGGCGCCATCAGGTTGACGGTGGCCTCGCTGATGGAGCCGGAGGCGGTGACGATCAGCAGCACCAGCAGCTGCCCGGCGCCGGTGACCTCCAGCGCCGCGAGGCTGTCCTCGTCGATCTCGGGGTCGTAGTCGGGGAAGAACGGGTCCGGCGCGATCACCAGGAAGCGCAGGTTCGGGTCCTCCAGCGACTTCAGGGCGTACAGCAGCCCCTCGTCGTCCACGCGGACGAGCGCGAACAGCCGGTGCTGCGGGAAACCGGGCAGCGGCGCGGCCAGTTCGATCGTCGGCAGCGCGTCGGTGCCTGCACTCGCCTGCACGCTGGTCTCCTCCACAGATGGGGTGCGGACGTCCTCACACAGTGCGATCATCGCAGGAAGTCCATCAGAGAGGGCTGAACGACGCGCGCGGTCGCGGCGAGAGATGCCTGGTAGGCGGTCTCCTGCAACTTGAGGTCGGTGACCGTCTGCGGCAGGTCGATGTCCTCGATGTTCGACAGCTGGCCCTTCAGCGTGAGCAGCCGGTCGGTCACCGTGCTCTCGGACTGCGTCACCCGGTTCTGCCGCGCGCCGACGTCGGCGGCCTGGGTGCGGACGCGCTCGGAGGCGGTGTCCAGGCGGGCCAGGTCCGCGGTGAGGGCCGACGGGTCCTCGCGCAGGTGCTTGGCGATGTCGGACAGCACGGTGAACAGCTGGCCGGTGCCGGTGCCGAAGGTGGCGGCGGCGTCCCCGTTCACCGGGATCTTGGTGTTGTCGCCGACGCTGCGCACCACCGCGCCGCCGTCGCCGGTGTAGGCGCCGGCGGCGTCGTAGGCGGTGGCCTTGCCGGTGGTGCCGCCGAAGACCGGGCGGCCGAGGTAGGAGGTGTTGGCCACGCCGATCAGCGAGCTGCGGATGTTGTCGATCTCGGTGGCCAGGGCCTCGCGCGCGTCGGCGGACCCGCCGGTGCCCGAGGAGATGCCCTGGAGCACCAGGTCGCGCGCGCCGTTGAGCTGGGTGGTGGCGCTGCTGAGGGCGGTGTCGATGGTGCCGAGCCAGCCCAGGGCGTCGTCGACGTTGCGCTGGTACTGCTGCTGGACGCGCACGTCGCCGCGCAGTTGCAGCGCCGAGGCGGTGCCGGTCGGCGAGTCGGACGGCACCGAGATCATCTTCCCGCTGGACATGCGCTGCTGCGTCTCGGCGAGCTGCCCCAGGTTGTTCTGGAGGTTGTTGAGCACCCGGGTGGAGATGGAGCGCTCGGTGGTGCGGATGTAGGTCATCGTCAGCCCCTCATCATGCTCAGCAGGGAGTCGAACGTGCTGTCGATCGTGCTGATCGCCTGGCTGGCCGCCTGGTAGGCGCGCTGGTAGAGCAGCATGTTGGTCACTTCCTCGTCGAGGCTGACGCCCGAGGTCCCGGCGCGCTGGGCGTCGTTGGTCCGGGTGATGGTGTCCTGGATGGTCATCCGCCGCTTGGCGTTCTGGGACTCCACGCCGAGGTCGGTGACGACCGAGCGGTACAGGGCGTCGGGGCCGTTGGCGTCGCCCGCCAGGGCGGCGATGGCGTCGGCGTTGCCGGCGTCCAGGCCGCCGCCGGTCACGGCCGAGGCCGCGACCTTGCCGGGCTCGGTGATCCCCACGGCGATGGTGGCGGCGGTGGTGCCGGTGAAGAACGGCTTGCCCGGCGCGCCGTCCAGGTCGTAACCGGCGGTGTGCAGCTTGTTGACGGCTCCCGCGACCGAGGCGGCGACGCTGTCGAGCTTGTCGCGGTAGCCGGGCAGGGTGTCGTTGAGGGTGCGCAGCGAGGTGGCGAGCGAGCCCGAGCTCACCGCGGCCTCGGCCGGGGGAGCGCCGTCGGTCCAGGTGAGCGCGACCTTGGCGGCGGGGTCGGTGCCCACCCCCGCCATGGTCGCGGGCCCGGCGACGCTGAGGGAGCGCGCCGTGCCGCCGCTGACCAGCGAGGCGCCGCCGAGCGTCACGTTCATCGTGCCGTCGGCGGCGACGGTGGCGGTGGAGCCGGTCAGCTCCGCCAGCCGCAGCGCGAGCTGGTCGCGCTTGTCGCTGAGCTCGTTGGCGGGCAGGCCGGAGGCGGTCGCCCGCACGATCGCCTGGTTCATCTCGGCGATCCCGGTGGCGGCCGAGTTGACCTCGGCGACCAGGGCCGTGGCCTGGCCGCGCGTGGTGTCCCACAACGAGGACAGGCCCGCGGCCGTGGTGTTCAGGGAGTCGGCGACGGTGCCGCCGCGCTGGAGCAGCTGCGCGCGGGCGGCGAGGGTGCCGGGCTGGTTGACCACGTCGTGCCAGGCACCCCAGAAGTCCGACAGCTGCGACTGCAGGCCGGTGTCGCTGGGCTCGCCGAACAGTTCCTCCACCCGGGCCATGACCTGCGCCTGCCCGTCCAGGTCGGCCGAGCGGGCGTGCTCGATCTGGGCGCGCGCCTGGAGGAAGGCGTCCTGCACGCGGGTGACGGAGTTGACGGTGACGCCGCCGCCGATGCCGTTGGAGGTCGCGTGCACGGCCGGGGTGGTCGACCCGCCCACCGACGACAGGTCCACGCGCTGGCGCGTGTAGCCGTCGGTGTTGACGTTGGCGATGTTCTGGCCGCTGACGTCCAGCGCGGTGCGCGCGGCGTACAGGGCGCTCAGGGAGGTGGAGATCCCGGAGAAGGTGCTCATCGTTTCGGTGTTCCCGTCATCGTTCCCGTCGTCGTTCCCGCCGCCGTCACATGGCCTCGTTGACGAGCCGGGACCCGCGTCCCGCGCCCACGGTCGCGCCCGTGCGGCTGTAGGTGGCGACCTGGTCGGTGATCCCGAGCAGCGCCTCGTGCACGGCGCGGGCGCCGGTGGTGAGCAGCTCGCGGTTGGTCTCGGCGGCCGCGGTGATCTCGGAGGTGACGGTCAGGAACGCCGCGCGGTGCTGCTGGAGGATCTCGCTCCACGGCGCGCCGGCGGCCTCGGCCAGCCGGCCGATGCTCGGCGCCGGGGGCAGTCCCAGCTCCTCGGCGACCGCCTCGACCAGCGTCGCCCGCAACATCTCGCTCTGGCGGACCTGCTCCAGCACCAGCTCCACCTCGCGGGTGGCGTGCGGCAGCCAGCGGGTCTTCCCGGCGGTGAGCAGCAGTTGCTCCTCTTCGAGCTTGAACAGCAGCAGGTCGAGCAGCTCGCGTACCCGCCACAACGTGCTCGAAAGATCAGCCAGGCTCATCCGGCCCGCCCCTCCCGTCGGTGGACCGCCCCCGTGGCGCGTCCTGTCCCTTCCCCGTCGGCAGTGCGGCCCCGGGGCTGAGGACTTCCGCCCGCACGGGGCCCCGGCACTACGGTGCGCCATTCCCGCATGACCCAGAGTGCGGCTTTGCAACCGTCTTACAACCAATTGGAACCGTTGCCTCACTCTTTGCAACCGGATGGTGGATCTGTCGGCGCTTCCGCTCCCACCCGAGCAGCGGCGCAACCCAACCGTCCAGCGCATCGAAAGGGCCGCCGTGACCCCGGGCATGATCGAGAAGAACCGCGTCGAAGACCTGGTCCGCAGCCAGCTGCCCCTGGTGGGGCACATCGTCCGGGAAACGCTGATGCGCGTTCCCTCCCACGTCAACCGGGACGACCTGACCTCCGCCGGGCTGGCCGCCCTCGCCGCCGCCGCGCAGTCCTACGAGCCCGAGCGCGGCATCCCCTTCGGCCGCTTCGCCGCCCTGCGCATCCGCGGGGCCCTGGTGGACGAGCTGCGCAAGCTGGACTGGGCGAGCCGCTCGGTGCGCAGCCGCGCCCGCCAGATGGACGCCGTCCGCCAGGAGCTGAGCTCCGCGCTCTGCCGCACCCCCACCAGCACCGAGCTCGCCTCGGCCATGGGCGTCGCCGAGCAGGAGGTGGAGGCGATCGAGGAGGACCTCCAGCGGGCCGTGGTGCTCAGCCTCCAGGGCTTCGCCCCCGGCACCGCCGAGGACATGGTCCCCGAGCGGACCGCCGGCCCCGAGGACCTGCTGGTGCACCGCGAGCGCATCGGCTTCCTGCACCAGGCCGTCGAGGCGCTGCCCGAGCGGCTGCGGACCGTCGTCACCCGCTACTTCCTGGAGGAGCAGCCGATGGCGGAGATCGCCGCCGAGCTCGGCGTCACCGAGTCGCGCGTGTCCCAGCTGCGCGCCGAGGCGCTGACGCTGCTGCGCGACGGCATGAACTCCCAGCTCGCCCCCGAGCGGGTCGTGGCCGCCGCCCGCCCCGACGGCTGCGTGGCCCGCCGCCGCGCCGCCTACTACGCCGAGATCGCCGCCAGCGGCGACCTGCGCAGCCGGCTCGCCCGCACCGACGAGTTCGGCATGCCGGCCGCGCGCACCGCCTGACCGGCCCCAGAACCCCCCGTTCCCCCCGCTTCACCGAAAAAAGAGAAAAAGGTCCAGGAAGCCCTCAGGCTTCGCCGGCGCCCGCCGAACTTAGCGGCGTAACCGGCCACGGAAGGCCACACGGACCCGAATCAAGGAGGAAGTCACCATGGGTCTGCGCATCAACCAGAACATCGCGGCGACGAACGCGTACCGGAACCTGTCGGTCAACGACAACCAGATGAGCAAGTCGCTGGAGAAGCTGTCCAGCGGGTTCCGGATCAACCGCGCCGCCGACGACGCGGCCGGCCTCGCCATCAGCGAGGGCCTGCGGTCGCAGGTCGGCGGCCTGAAGGTCGCTGCCCGCAACGCCCAGGACGGCATCTCGGTCGTGCAGACGGCTGAAGGTGCTCTCACCGAGACCCACTCCATCGTCCAGCGCATGCGCGACCTCGCGGTGCAGGCCGGCAACGCCGGCGCCAGCGACACCAACTCGCTCGGCGCACTGCAGGCCGAGGTCACGGCGCTGAACGGGGAGCTGGACCGCCTGGCGGGCAAGACCACGTTCAACAACATCAACCTGCTGGACGGCAGCTACAAGTCCAAGGACTTCCAGGTCGGCTACGCCTCGGGCGACACCATCGCGGTGACGATCAACTCGGGCACGGCCGACAAGGGGTTCAACTCCACCGACCTCGGGACCTCCACCATCGACCTCACCGCCGCAGGTGGGGCGACGGCGGCGATCACTTCGCTGGACACCGCGATCCAGAAGGTGTCGACCGCGCGTGCGAACCTCGGTGCCATGCAGAACCGGTTCGAGCACGTGGTCGCCAGCGTGAACGTGGCGGTGGAGAACCTCTCTGCCTCCGAGTCGCGGATCCGCGACACCGACATGGCCCAGGAGATGGTGTCCTTCACCCGCTCCCAGATCCTGTCGCAGGCTGGTACCGCGATGCTCGCCCAGGCCAACCAGGCCCCGCAGTCGGTCATGCAGCTGCTGCGCGGCTAAGAAGGCCTGATCCCCGGTTCCCCCGGCCCGGCGTACGCCGGGGGGACCGGACCACCGTGACGGACGTGCCGCCGCCCTCCCCGGGGCGGCACGTCCGCCGCGGTGTCCCCTCCCCCGCCCCGACCCCGCACCGGCCCCGCCCGTGCCCGGCCCGGCGGCCAGAAAGGAGCCACGGCGTGACCAGCGGTGTCGACGGCCTCATCAGCGGGATGGACACCACCGCGCTGATCAGCCAGCTCATGCAGGCGGAGTCGGCTCCGCAGCAGCAGCTGAAGAACTCGGTCACCAGCAACCAGAGCGCGATCAGCGCCTACCAGTCGATCAACGGCAAGTTCCTGACCGCGCTGACCGCGGCCAAGGCGATGTCCGGCGACGACCCGCTGACCGCGCCGACCAACGCGTGGCGATCGGCCAAGGCGACCTCCACCTCGTCCACGGTCACCGCCACCGCCACCGCGGGCGCCACGCCCGGCACCCTCACCTTCAACGTCGACCGGCTGGCCGCCGCGCAGATGAGCACCTCGGTGGTGAACCCCGCCGGGCCGCTCACCACCGGCTCCGGGCTCGACATCACGGTCGGCGGCGGCACGCCCGTGCACGTCAACGTCACCACCGACACCCCCCAGGGCGTCGCCGACGCGATCAACGCCGCGGGCGTCGGCGTGCGGGCCTCGATCGTCACCACCGACCAGGGCACGGTGCTCCAGCTCAACGCCGCCAAGACCGGCACCGCCGGCGGCTTCACCGTCGGCGGCCTGGCGACGCCCCCCACCACCGCCGTCCAGGCGGCCGACGCCCGGATCACCGTCGGCGACCCCACCAAGGGCGGCTACACCGTCTCCAGCCCCACCAACACCTTCAGCGGCGTGCTCCAGAACGTCACCCTGACCGTCAGCAAGGTCGAGACGGGGGCCTCGGTCACCGTCGACTCCGACGCCGACGGCATCGCCGGCAAGATGCAGGCGATGGTGGACGCGCTGAACGGCGTGCTCAGCGAGATCGGCAAGTACGCCACCTACAACACCGCCACCAAGACCGGCGGCCCGCTGACCGCCGACTCCCTGACGCGCGGCCTGCAGCAGAAGATCCTGTCGCAGATCAGCAACGGCGCCGCCGGCTACGGCTCCTTCAGCAAGCTCGGCGTCGAGCTGGACCAGGGCGGCAAGCTCACCTTCGACAAGACGGCCTTCGTCAGCGCCTACCAGGCCGACCCGGCCGCCGTGGAGAAGACGGCCGGCGCGCTCGCGGTGGCGGTCAAGGGGGTGGCCGAGAAGGTCACCAACAGCACCGACGGCAGCCTCACCCAGGCGATCAAGGGCCGCACCGACACCGTCCGCGACCTGAACAACCGCATCTCCGAGTGGGACGTGCGGCTGTCGGCGCGCCAGGCCGCCCTCCAGAAGCAGTTCGCGACGCTGGAGACGACCCTCGGGAAGCTGAAGGAACAGTCCAACTGGCTGTCGGGGCAGATCTCCAGCCTGCCCTCCGCCTCATAACACGAAGCCGCCCTATAACACGAAGCCGCCTCATCACACGAAGGCCGACCGATGAACAGCCCCTCCCTGCGCAACCGCTACCTGACCGACACGGTGGCGACCGCGAGCCCCGCCCAGCTCGTCGTCATGCTCTACGACCGGCTCGTCCTGGACCTGGTCAAGGCCGAGGAGGCGCTGCTCGCCGGTGATCGCGAGGACGCCTCGGCGCGCCTCCAGCACGCCCAGGACATCGTCATCGAGCTGCGCGCGTCCCTGGACGTGGCGGCGGGCTGGGACGGCGCCGCCGGGCTGGCCGAGCTGTACGGCTTCCTGCTCACCACCCTCATCCAGGCCAACGTGCGCGCCGACGCCGCCCTCGCGGTCACCTGCCGCGGGCTCGTCGAGCCGCTGCGCGACGCCTGGCGCGCCGCGGCCGCCGAGGCCGGCGCCGCCGGACCGGCCGCGCGGGTCGGCTGAGATGGGCGGGACCGGCCGCCCCGAGTCCGGCCAGCACGGGCCCGGCCAGTCCGGCTGGCACACCGCCTGGTCGGCGGCGCTGGACGCGCTGGAGGCCGACGTGGCCGCCACCGAGGCCCTGCTCGCCGACGACCACCGGCTGCGCGACCTGCCCCCGGCGTCCCCCTGGTCGCCGCCCCCCGGCCTCGGCCTGCTGCCGCTGGACCTGCGGCCGCGCGCCGACGCCATCCTCGCCCGCCAGATCGCCGCCGCCCAGGCGGTCGCCACCGCGCTCGCCGCCAACCGCCGCCAGGCGGCCGTGCTCGCCCGCATCGAGACCGGCGGCGACGGCGGCCCCCGTCCCACCTACCTCAACTGCGCCGCGTGACGCCAAGGAGGCCCGCGATGCCCCGCACCCCCGCCGACCCGGCGGCCGACGCCCTCAGCTGGGACGAGCTGCCCCACCAGGCCCCGCTGCTCCAGTCGGCGATGCGCATGACGCGCAACCGCGAGGACGCCGAGGACCTGCTGAACGAGACCTACCTCAAGGCGTTCCGCTGCCGGCACCAGTTCACGCCGGGCACCAACTCCAAGGCGTGGCTGTTCCGCATCATGACCAACACCTACATCAGCTTCTACCGCCAGCAGCGCTCCCGGCCCGTCCTGGTCCCGTTCCAGAGCGAGTGGGGCGAGGAGACCGGCGCGGCCCGGCCCGCCGAGGCCCAGCGGTCCGCCGAGGCGGAGGTGCTGGCGCACTTCACCGACCCGGAGGTGAAGGAGGCCCTGCGCGCCCTGTCGGCGGAGTTCCGCGCCGTGCTGTACCTGGCCGACGTGGAGGGCTACGCCTACCGGGAGATCGCCGAACGCCTCGGCATCCCCCTCGGCACCGTCATGTCGCGCCTGCACCGGGCGCGCGCACGGCTGCGCCGGGACCTGGCGGAGCACCCGCCGCAGGCGGCCTGACCGCCGCCGGCGAACCGCTCAGATGCGCCGCGCGCCGTCCGATCGGATGACTGGAGAACCTGTCCCAGCTAGGAGAACGATGTCCGCCACCGTTGAGATCCCCACCGCGCCGCACCGGCGCTCGTTCACCGACCGCTTCCGCGACCTGTCCCTGACCAGCAAGATCATCGCTGCGGTCGCGGCGGTCGCGCTGACCTGCCTGATGGTGATCGGTGTCGGCATCGTCGGGCTCAAGAAGGCCGACAACCGGGCCACCGGCATCTACACCGGCGGCGTCCAGCCCGTCCAGACGCTGGGCGAGCTGCACGCCGACGTGCTCCAGGTGCGCGCGCTGGTCCTGAACTACTACCTGTCCGACCCCGCGTTCCGCGCGCAGAACGCCGCCGACATCCACAAGCTCGACGCCTCCGTGGAGAAGAACGCCGAGCTGTACGCGCCGCAGTCGGCCGCCCCCGAGGTGGCCAACAAGCTCTACGTCGACTGGCAGGCCGCCCAGAAGATCCGCGAGGAGAAGCTGCTGCCGGCCGCCGCCAAGCAGGACAAGGACGCCTTCTGGGAGGCGTTCAACCAGACCGAGGCCATCAACGAGCGCATCGACAAGGGCTTCCAGGACCTGGGCGCCGCGCAGGCCGCCGCGGCCAAGCGCAACGCCGACGAGGCGCACTCCACCGTGGGGAACATCGTCACCCTGGTCGGCTTCATCGGCTTCCTGGGCCTGATCCTCGGCCTCGGCCTGGCCTGGGCCGTCTCCCGCAGCGTCGTCGGCCCCCTCCAGAAGGTGACCGAGGTGCTGGACGGCGTCGCCGACGGCGACCTGACCCGCCACATCGACGTCGACCGCAACGACGAGATCGGCAAGATGTCGGCCGCCCTGGGCCGCGCCACCGCCGCCATGCGCGAGACCATCAGCGTCATCCGCGGCAACGCCGTCTCCCTCACCTCCTCCTCCGGCGAGCTGGCCTCGGTCAGCGACGAGCTGGCGGGCAACGCCGACGCCACCGCCTCGCGCTCCACCGTCGCCCGCGCGGCGGCGCAGGAGGTCTCTGACAACGTCAGCACGCTGTCGGCGGCCGCCGAGGAGATGGGCGTGTCCATCCGCGAGATCTCCTCCAACGCCTCCGACGCCGCCACCGTCGCCAGCGAGGCCGTCTCCTCCGCCCAGCGCACCACCGAGGTGGTCGGCAAGCTCGGGGTCTCCTCCGCCGAGATCGGCAACATCCTGAAGGTGATCACCTCGATCGCCGAGCAGACCAACCTGCTGGCCCTGAACGCCACCATCGAGGCCGCCCGCGCCGGTGACGCGGGCAAGGGCTTCGCGGTGGTCGCCAGCGAGGTCAAGGAGCTGGCCCAGGAGACCGCCAAGGCCACCGAGGACATCGCCCAGCGCATCGACATGATCCAGACCGACACCTCGGCCGCCGTGGACGCCATCGGCAAGATCTCCGAGATCATCGGGACCATCAGCAGCTACCAGACCACGATCGCCGCGGCGGTGGAGGAGCAGACCGCCACCACCAACGAGATCACCCGCAACGTCTCGGGCGCGGCCACGGGCGTGAACCAGATCGCCGACAACGTCGCGGCGGTCGCGGACGCGGCCGAGCGGACCAACGAGGGCGTCGGCGGCTCCCGCCAGGCGTCCGAGCGGCTCGCCCGGATGGCGGGGGAACTGAACGACCTGGTCTCCCGCTTCCGCATCGACTAGCGGCGTTTCAAAGCCCCGGCCCAGGGAGCTCGCCTGGCGGCTCGCCCCCTGACCGTGCCTGGGCGAGTGCCACATCGCTTCGCGATCTGTCCCGGCGGGACTCGCCTCCGGCATCGCCCCGCCGGGACAGTTAGTCACTCGCGCGACGGCTGAGGTCTTTGAGACACGGCCAGGCTGGGACCGAAGGCCGGTGCGCCCCGGGGACACGTTCCCCGGGGCGCACCGGCCTTACGGCTGTCGCAGGGCGGTGGAGAATATGCCCGTCGACTCAATGGAACGGCACGTGCCGTTCTTGACAGCCGCGCACCTCGCGGGCATCCTCTTCAACGGCACGGCACGTGCCGTATCAACAGGAGGACGTGACATGCACGCCGATGTGATCGTTGTGGGCGCGGGCCCGACGGGCCTGACGCTGGCCGCCGAGCTGGCGCTGGCCGGCGTGCGACCGCTGGTGCTGGAGCGGCAGCCCCGGCGTCGCGAAGTTCCGAAAGCCGGCGGCCTGGGCGGGCAGATCCTCGAACTGCTGCGCTACCGGGGCCTGCTGGAGCGCTTCGAGGCCGCCTGCACCGGCCCCCGCCCGGCTCCCCGCTTCCCCTTCGGCGGCGTGCACCTGGACTTCACGGCCTTCGCCGACCCGCCCATGCACGCCCTGCCGCTCCCGCAGCAGCAGCTTGAGCGCGTGCTGGAGGAGCGCGTCGCCGAACTCGGCATCGACATCCGCCGCGGCCACCAGGTCGTCGGCGTGACCCAGGACGACGCCGCCGTGACCGTCGAGGTGGACGGCCCGGACGGCGCCTACCGGGCGACCGCCCGCCACCTGGTGGGCTGCGACGGCGCGCGCAGCCGCGTCCGCGACCGGGCGGGCATCGGCTTCCCCGGCACCACCTACCCGGAGGTCAACCGGCTGGCCCAGGTCGCCCTGCCCGACACGGTGACCGTCCGCGACGACGGCGGCCTGGACGTCCCCGGCGAGGGCACGGTCAGCCCGGGGTTCACCCGGACGGACGGCGGCCTGTTCGGCATCGGCGCGTCCCCGGCCTCCCGCGTCGTCTCCCTCTACACCATCGAGGACGAGACGACCGAGTACGACGACGACGTGCCGATGACCGTGGCCGAGCTGCAAGACAGCGTCCACCGCGTGCTCGGCCTGCGCCTGCCCGTGGGCGAACCGCTCCGGCTGTCCCGCTTCACCTTCCAGGCCCGGCAGGCCGAGCGCCACCGCGCCGGGCGGATCTTCCTGGCGGGCGACGCGGCCCACCTGTTCCCCGCCACCGGCATCGCGATCAACGCGGGGATGCTCGACGCCGTCAACCTGGCCTGGAAGCTGGCCGCCGACGTCCACGGCTGGGCGCCGCCCGGCCTGCTGGACACCTACCACGACGAGCGCCAGGCGGCCGGTGCCCGCGCCATGCTGCACAGCCAGGCCCAGGTGGCGCTGCGGCGCGGCCACGACCCGGCGGCCGAAGCGCTCCGCGAGCTCTTCCAGGAGCTGCTGCTCGACGAGCAGCCGCTACGCCGCATGGGAGCCCTGGTCGCCGGAACCGACATCCGCTACTCCATGCCCAGTGCGCACCCCCACGCGCTGGCCGGGACCTTCGCCCCCGACCTCGCCCTGCACACCGACCAGGGCACGACCAGCGTCGCGGAACTCCTGCACCCCGCGTGTCCCGTCCTGCTCGATCTGGCGGGCCGCGACGACCTCCGCGAGGCGGCCGGAGACTGGGGGCAGCGCCTCGACGTCCACACCGCCAAGACCGACCAGCGACCGGCCGACGTCCTGCTGATCCGCCCGGACGCCCACATCGCCTGGGCCGCCGCCGTCGACGAACCCGCCGACACCGCCGCGCCCGCGCTGCGCGAAGCGCTCACCACCTGGCTGGGCGCTCCCTGACGCCGTCAGCGCTGCGGATCGTTCCGGCGGCCGCCGAACAGCTCCCGGTAGACCCGCGCGGAGCGAGGGTGCGAGCGACACCGCCACACTCCGTGCGGGCAGTAGTCGGTGATGGTCTGGTAGGCGACGTTGTGGGTGCGCATCCAGCGGTACATGCGGCGGACGTAGTCGGGGTTGTCGCCGCGACGGAACAACCCCCACTCGGGGAAGGAGATGGGCTTGCCGTGTGCGCGCGCGAACCGGGCCTGCGCGCCTAGCCCGTACCGCTGGTTCGCGTAGTCGGCGAACTTCTTGCCGGGCGGCTGGTCGTAGCTGTCCAGGCCGATGATGTCGACGTAGCGGTCACCGGGATAGCAACGGTTCCACGGGACGGCGTCCCGGCCCCGGCTGGGGGTGAAGTCGAACCGGAAGCGCTCGCCCCGCTCCCGCCGCATCACGCGCACGATGCGCCGCCAGTACCGCTTCCAGTGGCGCGGGGCGGGCCCGCACCGGCCGTTGTAGTTGATGCTGTTCATCTCCCAACCCAGGACCAGGATGGCGTCGCCGAGTCCGGCCCGGACGAGCCTGCCCGCCAGCCGCCGGTAGTGCGCGTCGTAGGCTCCGGCGGCTCCCCGCTGCAAGAACTTGGCCACGGCACGATTGGACATGCGGGGCGGTTCGTTCGGCACGGCCATCGGGACGTTGAGCACGAACAGGCTGCCGCGACGCGCACGGTGCCAGCGCGCCCACGGCTTGATGAGCCACGACGGCCCTTCGACCGACGCCCAGCGGTCACCGGGCAGGTAGGTGTGGCCGACGGTGACACGCCGCCCGAGCCAGGCTTCAAACCGGCCAATGCGCGCAACCCCGGCCCCATCGGACCCAAGAAACGCACCAAGCGGAGGCTGCCGACGAGCCCGCCCCTTCACCGCCGCACCAGCCCCGCGCCCCGCGACAGCTCCGCGCCCCGCGACGACTCCGCGCCCCGCGACGGTTTCGCGCCCCACGACGGCTCCGCGCCCCGCGACGGCCCCGCGCTCTGCGCTGGGCACGCGCCCCGCGACAGTCCGGCCCTCCGCCACGATCCCACGTTCCTCCGCCGGAACAGGCGCGGGCACCGCCACCAGGCTCGCGAGCGCGACCACCCCAGCCAGTCCCGTCCGGACGCACCGGCGGATCGTGCTCCTGTCTCCCATTCGCCGCCGCCCCCAAAAGGTACGAGAAAGAGTTACCGAGCGTGATCGTGCCCGTTCGTCCGGTTACGAACCGTCACAGTCCCTTCACCCCGCTCCGACACCTCGGCCGGAAACGCGTGAAGGCGCCGCCCATAAGGGGCGACGCCTTCAGCGCGGGGGGTGGGGGAGGATCAGCCGGCGAGCGACAACCAGAAGCGGCCGCTGCCGTAGCCGCCGATCTCGATCGCCAGGTCGAGCCGGGCGCCGAGGGCCAGCAGGCGGCTGACGGCGTCCGGCGGGGCCTGCTCGCCGGGCAGGTGCACCTGGTACAGCTTCATGTGCGGCGCGCCCGGCTGGTTGTTGAGCAGGCCCGCCAGGATGTTGCAGACCTCGCTCACGTTCTCGCCGATCATCGGGGACAGCTCGCCGTCCTCGACCGCCGCCTCGGCCCCGCCCTTGGGGATGAGGCCGATGGCGGCGCCGGCGCAGGCGGCCAGCGGCAGGTCCATGCCCAGCACCGCCGTGAGCTGCTTGGAGCCGTCCACGTACAGGGCGACCAGCGCCCGGTTGAGGTCGGCGGCGACCGCCGGGTCGGCGATGCCGACGGTGACGGGCCGGCCCAGCAGGTCGTCGAGCAGGTCCTTGATGTCCTTGGGGTTGGGAAGGGTCGACATGGCCGCCATCACCCCAGCATCGGGCCGAGCACGTCGGAGAAGGTGTCGGCGGTGAACGGCTTGGTGATGAGGAACAGCGCGCCCGCGCTCTCCGCCATCTGCCGCATCTCGTCGGTGCCCTCGGAGGTGACGAACCCGAACGGCACGTCGTGGCCGCCCGCGCGCAGCGCGCGCAGCGCCTCGATGCCGGTCATCTCGGGCATGTTCCAGTCCGACAGCACCAGGTCGGGCCGCTCCTCGACGACCTTGTCGAAGGCCTGCCGCCCGTCGGCGGCCTCGACCAGGTCGTGCCCGCCGAAGCCGGCCTGGCGCAGGGTCCGGGTGACGATCTGCCGCATGACCCGGCTGTCGTCGGCGATGAGGATCTTCATCGGTAAGGCTCCTTTCTAGGTTTCGGTGGTCTTGCTGGCCCAGACGCCGACGGCGACGGGCTCGGCGCCCCAGACGCCCTGGAGGCGGCAGACCTCCACGGCGGCGGGCCACCTGCCGGACGCGGCGGCCTCGCCGGTCACCACGTGCGGCAGTGACAGCAGGCATCCGTCGGGCAGCAGGCTCTTGACGTTGCCGCCGATCACGTTGACGAGCTCGCCGACCGCGTCGGCGACGTCGTCGGCGGTGACCTCGTCGGCCGGGACGCCCAGCAGCGCGGAGGCCGCGCGCAGGGACGCCTCGCGCGAGCAGGTGAACACCACGTGGCCGTCCCAGGCCCCGGTCACCGACACCGACGCGGCGACGCCGGCGGCGGGGGCCTCGACGGGCAGCGGGAGCAGCGGGTCGGTCCCCTCGGGGTCCAGGTAGGACAACCACACCTGCTCGGTGATCGCCTGGAGGTCGTCGACGGTAGGGGCGATCATGACGTGCTCCCGCTGGGGACCAGGCCCATCAGGGCCAGCTTCTCGATGATGGCGTCGGGGGTGAACGGCTTGATGACGTACTCGTGCGCCCCGGCGGCCAGCGCCCGGACGATCTGCCCGTGCTCGCTCTCGGTGGTCACCATCATCAGCGTCATCGGCCGGTACCGCTCCCGCGCCCGGACCTCGGTGACGAACTCCAGCCCGTTCATCTCCGGCATGTTCCAGTCGATGAGGGCCACCTGCGGCACCTGGTCCATCGCCTGGAGGACGTCGAGCGCCTCCCTGCCGTTGCCCGCCTCGTGGACCTCGAAGCCCAGCTGCGTGACGATACGGCGCAGGATCAGCCGCATCGCCCGCGAGTCGTCAATGATCATTGCGTGCACCGCAGGTCACCTCCTTCCCATGACGTTGACCGGCGCCGCGACGGAGGCGCGCGGCCGGTAGGCCGAGGCGCGTCCGGCGACGACGCGCTGGAAGCCGTCGTCGATTCCAATGGTGGTTTCGGCCGCTCCGAGGAACAGCCATCCGTCCGGCCGCAGCAGCCGGCGGACGCTCTGCAACACGGCCCGCTTGGTGGGCAGGTCGAAATAGATGAGCACGTTGCGCAGGAACACCACGTCGAACGCCGGCATCGGCGCCAGCGGCGCCGCCAGGTTCACGCGCTTGAAGGTGATCTTGCGGCGCAGCGCGTCGGAGACCTGCCACTCGGTGCCGGCCCGCTGGAAGTGCTTGACCAGCAGCGGCACCGGCAGCCCCCGGTTGACCTCCAGCTGGCTGAACCGGCCGGCCTTCGCCCGCTCGATCATCTCGGCGGAGATGTCGGTGGCGACGATCTCGTACTGCCGCCCGCCGGTCAGCGCGTCCTCCAGCAGCATGGCCAGGCCGTAGGGCTCCTGGCCGCTGGAGCAGGCCGCCGACCAGACCCGCAGCCGGTGCAGCGGCGGCCGGGCGGCCGCCAGCTCGGGCAGCACGACGTCGGTGAACGCCGAGAACGGTTCCCGGTCGCGCATCCACGAGGTCTCGTTGGTGGTCAGGGCGTCGACGATCTGCTCGGCGAGGAGGCGCTCGCGTTGCGCGCGCCCCACGAACTCGCCGACCGTCGCGATCCCGGCCCGGCGGGCGAGCGGCAGCAGCCGCGCCTCCACCAGGTACTCCTTGCCCGGTTCGAGGACGATCGCCGCCTCGCGCCGGACGAGCCCGCAGACGAAGGCGAACTCCTGGGTGGTCAGAGCCATCGCGTCATCCTCGATTCCTGGCCGCGCGGCCGCCCGCGACGCGGGTCAGCAGATGGTGGGGGATGTCGTCGAGGGGCAGCACCTCGTGCGCCAGGCCGTCGCCGACCACGGCGCCGGGCATGCCCCACACCACCGAGGTGGCCTCGTCCTGGGCGACGATCTCGGCGCCGCGCGCCCGCAGGTCGTGGCAGCCGCGGCGGCCGTCCTGCCCCATGCCGGTCAGCACGGCGGCGAGCACCGAGCCGGCCGGGTAGGCGGCGGCGACCGACCGGAACAGCACGTCCACGGCGGGGCGGCAGAAGTTCTCCGGCGGCCCCTGCTGGAGCCGGGTGACGACGTCGGTGCCGCGCCGCACCAGCTCCAGGTGGTAGTCGCCGGGCGCGATGTGGACGGTGCCCGCGCGCAGCGGGACGCCGCTCTGGGTCTCGACCACCTGCAGCGCGGCGGTGCGGTCCAGCCGCTCGGCGAACATGCGGGTGAACACGCGCGGCATGTGCTGCACCACCACGACCGGCACCGGGAACGACGCCGGCAGCGCCTTGACGACGCTGGTCAGCGCCTCGGGGCCGCCGGTGGAGCAGCCGATCGCCACGATCTGCGGCGTGCCCGCGCCGTCCGGCGGCGGCCCCACCGGGCGGCGGGCGGCGGCGGGGCGGGCCGACGGCCGCCGGCCGCACAACGCGTGGATGCGCGGGATGATCTGCTCGCGGACGCTGCGGACCGACTCGGTGACGCTGCCCACGTTGGCGGGCTTGGTCACGTAGTCGCTCGCGCCGGCGGCGAGCGCCTCCAGCGTCGCCGAGGCGCCCGCGGCGGTCAGCGTGCTGAACATGATCACCGGCAGCCGGGGGTGGGTGCGGCGCAGCTCGCGCAGGGTGGCGAGCCCGTCCAGCACCGGCATCTCGATGTCGAGGGTCACCACGTCGGGCCGGAGCGACTCGATCTTGGCGAGCGCGACGCGGCCGTTCGGCGCGGTGCCGACCACCTGGAGGGCGGGATCGGAACCCAGCGCGTCGACGATCAGGCGGCGCACGACGACCGAGTCGTCGACCACGAGAACTGAGACCACGCGACGGCCTTCCTGTACATGGGGCGGACGGGCCTTGGGGGCGCCGTCCTTCTGTCGCGCTCCTTATCGTCAGCGCGACGGGGAGCGTGAGGTTTCGACGGTTGCAACTGGGGTTCGTTCCGCCGCGCCGCCGGCCGGCGGCACGGGGAAAGGGCGGGCACGCCGACCGGTGAGCCGCCGGCCGGCGTGCCCGCCCTGGGGGGCGGGGGAGAGGAGGAGGGCCAGGGGCCGCGCGGTCAGACCGCGTCGGCCAGCCGGCTCTCCTCGGGCTTGGTGATCTCGATGGCGCGGCGCGCGTCCAGCGCCAGCATCAGCCGGTTCTCCAGCTTGAAGGTGCCGATGATCAGGTTGCGGTAGGCGCTGCCCATGGTGTCGGGCGGCGGCTCGAAGGCGTCGTCGCCCAGCTCGATGACCTCGCCGATGCGGTCCACGAGCAGGCTGACCCACTCCTCGTCCACCGACACGATCACGTTCATGGCCGACTCCCCGAGGTCGCGGCCGGGCAGGCCGAGCTGGACCCGCAGGTCCACCGCGGCGATGACCTGGCCCCGCAGGTTGAACAGCCCGCCGATCGAGGTCGGCGCGAGCGGCACCCGCGTGTACTCGGAGAAGCGCAGGACCTCCTGCACCTGGGAGACGTCCACCCCGAACAGCTGGTCGGCGACCTCGAAGGTGGCGTACTGGCGGCTCGGCATGGTCAGGCTCCCACCATCGTGTCGGGCATCTCGGTGTAGAAGTTGGGATCGGCGGCCATGATGGCGCGCCGCACGTCCAGCAGCTCGGTGACCCGCTGCTGGATCACCGTGGAACCGGTGAGCCCGTCGTCGTCCAGGTCGCTGCGGGTGTCGATGCGGTCCTCGACGATGTCCACGATGTCCTGCACGATCAGCGCGACGCTGCGGCCGCGCTCGGTGTAGACCACCGCGGGCACGGTCTCGCCCTCGGGCTCCACGTCGTAGGTGCCGAGCAGGGCCGACAGCCGGACCACCGGCAGGATCTGGCTCCGGTACTGCACCACCTCGCGGTGGCCGACGCGCTCGATGCGGTCGACCGCGAACTCCTCCAGGCGGGTGACCATGCCCAGCGGGATCGCCACGCGGCGCTCCCCGATCCCGGTGATCAGCAGCCGCTCGATGCGGCCGAGCTCCTGCTCGGCGCCGCCCATCTCCAGCTCGGCGCGCTCGACGGCCTCGGCGGCCAGGTGCGAGCGGCGGGCGAGCGACGGGGTGTCCAGGATCAGCGCGACCTTGCCGTCGCCGAGGATGGTGGCGCCCGCGTAGGCGCCGACGTCCTTCAGCCGCCCGGTGAGCGGCTTCACCACGATCTCCTCGGTGTTGAGGACGCGGTCCACGACCAGGCCGAAGCGGCGGCCGTCGGCCTGCAGCACCACGATGTAGACGTCGCGGTCGCTGCTGCCGGCGGGCAGCCCGAGCGTCTCGTCCAGCCGCACCAGCGGCAGCAGCTTGCCGCGCAGCCGGTAGACCGGCGCGCCGGACACGTGCTCGATCTCCTGGCCGGACTGGCTGTCCACGAAGACCAGCTCGTCCACCCCGACCTGCGGGATGGCGTAGCACTCCTCGCCGCACGCGACGGTGAGGGCCTGGATGATCGCCAGGGTCAGCGGGATGGTGAGCCGCCAGGTCGTGCCGGCGCCGACGGTGGACTCCACGTCCACCGCGCCGCCGATCTGCTCGATGTTGGTCTTGACCACGTCCATGCCGACGCCGCGGCCCGACACGTTGGTCACGGCCTTGGCGGTGGAGAAGCCGGGCTGGAACACCAGCGAGATGATCTCCCGGTTGTCCATCCGGGCCAGCTGCTCGCGGGTGGCCACGCCGCGGTCCAGCGCGGTGCGCGCCACGCGGTCGGGGTCGATGCCGCCGCCGTCGTCGGCGATCTCCACGATGACGTGGCCGCCCTCGTGGTAGGCGCGCAGCGTGAGGGTGCCCTCGGGGTTCTTGCCCCCGGCGGCGCGCTCCTCGGGCGACTCGACGCCGTGGTCCACGGCGTTGCGGACCAGGTGGGTCAGCGGGTCCTTGACCGCCTCCAGCAGGCTGCGGTCGAGCTCGGTCTCCTTGCCCTCCATCACCAGCCGCACCCGCTTGCCGCAGGTGCTGCTGAGGTCGCGCACGACGCGCGGCAGCTTGGACCAGATGTGCTCGATGGGCTGCATGCGCGTCTTCATGACGCTCTCCTGCAGCTCGGTCGTGATCAGGTTGAGCCGCTGGGTGGTGCGGGTCAGCGTCGGGTCGGCGACCACGCCGACGCCGCGCATGATCTGGTTGCGGGTGAGCACCAGCTCGCCGACCAGGCGCATCAGGGCGTCCAGCAGGTCGACGTCCACGCGGATGGAGCTGTCGGCGACGCTGCGCCGGGCCCCGTGCTGGCCCGCCGGCTCCTCGGCGGCGGGGGCGGCCGGGGGAGCGGGCGCGGCGGGCGCCTCGGCCACCGGGGCGGCCGGAGCCTCCTCGGGCGCGGCCTCCACCTCAGGCTCCGCGACGGACGCGGGCTCCGCCTCCGCGGCGGGCGCGGCGGGAGCCGGGGCCGGGGCCGCCGGGTCCTCGATGCAGGCGGTGACCATCGCGATGACGGGCTCGACGTCGACCTCGCCCTCGCCGCCGGTCTCCTCGATGGCGCTGAGCAGGACGCGCACGACGTCCACCATGCGCAGCAGCGCGTCGGCGCTGCTCGGGTTCATCTGCTGCACGCCGTCGCGCAACCGCGACAACAACGACTCGCCCGCGTGGGTCAGCGTCTCCAGCCGGTGGAACGCCAGGAAGCCGCTCGTGCCCTTGATGGTGTGAATGGTGCGGAAGATGCTCGACAACATCTCCCGCGAACCGGGGTCCTGCTCCAGTGCCACCAGGTCCCGGTCCAGCTGGTCCAGGTTCTCGTGGCTCTCGACCAGGAACTCCTGGATGATCTCACCCAGTTCCTCCACGGCTTCCTCCCTCTTAGGCTGCGCCGACCTGTCCTTCGGCCGGGCGGGGGGCCACCTGAGGAAGCCCGCCGGATTCGTTGCGCGCCCTTTCCCCTCAGCCGTGCCGCCGCGCCGTCGATACGCAGACATAAGCCCCATCAGCCCGCGGCATCCCGACGGCGACGCCGCCCCGCGCGGCAGGACGCCGCGCCGGGGGGCCGAGCCCCGGGCTCCCAAGGAAGGACAGCAGATGAGCCGAACCGGCAAGCGGTCCCGGCGGCCCGCGCGCGCCGCCATGACCGCAGGCGTGCTCGCCGCCGCCCTCGCCGCGACGGGCGCGGCCGTGGCGGTCCCGGCGTCCGCCGACACCGGCCCGGTCCGCAAGCCCGCGGGCCAGCTGATCAAGGACCGGTACAACGTCGTGTTCAAGGACGCGGCCGTGCCCAAGTCCGCCGTGGGCCGCGACGCCTCCCGCGCGGTCGCGCGGCACGGCGGCCGGGTCTCCCGCACCTTCGCCGCGGGCGTCAAGGGCTTCACCGTGAGCGCCACCGAGGCGCAGGCCCGCCGCCTGGCCGCCGACTCCGCCGTCGCCTACGTCGAGCAGGACGCCCGGCTCCGCGCCACCGACACCCAGAACGGGCCCGGCTGGGGCCTGGACCGCCTGGACCAGCGCGGACGCACCCTGGACGGCGCCTACAGCTACCCGTCGGCCGCGCTGGGCGTGGACGTCTACGTGATCGACACCGGCATCCGCGCCACCCACGCCGACTTCGGCGGCCGCGTCGCCGCCGGGGTGGACACCGTCGGCGACGGCCAGGGCACCGCCGACTGCAACGGCCACGGCACCCACGTGGCCGGCACCATCGGCGGGGCCGCCTCGGGCGTCGCCAAGGGCGTCACCCTGCACCCGGTGCGGGTGCTCGGCTGCGACGGCTCGGGCAGCTACTCCGCCGTGATCGCCGGGGTGGACTGGGTGACCCAGCACGTCACCGGGCCGTCGGTGGCCAACATGAGCCTCGGCGGCGGCACCAGCTCCGCCCTGGACGACGCGGTGCGGCGCTCGGTCGCCGCGGGCGTCACCTACGCCGTCGCGGCGGGCAACGACGGCATCGACGCCTCCCGCACCTCGCCCGCGCGCGTGGCCGAGGCGATCACCGTCGGGGCGACCGGCCGCGACGACGCCCGCGCCTCGTTCTCCAACTTCGGCAGCGCCGTGGACGTGTTCGCGCCCGGCGTCGGCATCACCTCGGCGTGGAACAGCGGCGACTCCGCCACCCGCGCGCTGAGCGGCACCTCCATGGCCGCCCCGCACGTCGCCGGGCTCGCCGCGCTGTACCTGGCCGACAACCTCGGCGCCACCCCGCAGCAGGTGAGCGCCGCGCTGACGGGGAACGCCACCCCCGACATCGTCGCCAACCCCGGCTCCGGCTCGCCGAACCGCCTCGCCTACAGCGGCACCGAACCCGCCCCCGAGCAGCCCCCGGTGCCCGCCCCCCTGCCGGGCGCCTACTTCGGCAACGGGACCGACGTCCCGCTGGCGCGCAAGTGGAGCGGCTCGACCAGCAGCGTCACGGTCACCGGCCGCGCCGGTGACACCCGGAAGAGCGTCAAGGTGGAGGTGAAGGTCAAGCGGGCCACCCGCGCCGACCTGATGGTCCAGCTCGTCCTGCCCGACCGCCGCACCGTCACGCTCCGCACGCCGCGGCTGCGCGAGCGCGGGGCCGACCTGGTGGCGAGCTACACCGTCCCGGTCACCGGCCGCACGCTGGACGGGAAGTGGACCCTGCGGGTGCGCACCCTGTTCCCGCTGCGCAAGAACGGCCACCTCGACAGCTGGGGCGTCCGCTTCTGACCTCGCCGGTAGCAGAACGGGAGCCCGGAGGGTGCTAAACCCTCCGGGCTCCCTTTTTGCCTAAGCATGAACTCCCTTATGGCGATCTTTCAGGGCGACAACGCGAGCGCCGCCGCCACTTCGGCGCGCGAGCCCGCACCACCTGTCGCCAAGGGAAGTCACCGCAATGCGCACCCCTGCTCTGAAGAACCCCTGCTGGACGGCGGCGGGCTGGGCCGTCGTCGCCGTCGCGGCGCTGGCGGCCCCCGCCGCGGCCACCGCCGGCCTGCCGATGTCCGCCGCCGACCTGGCGGCGCCCGCCGCCCCCGTCGCCACCCGCATCATCTCCTTCGTCGACGGGGTGGGCCCGATCGTCGACGGCCCCGGAAAGCCCGGTGACGAGGGCCAGTCCGGCGGCGGCGACCTGTCCGCGACCGCGGCCCGCCGCCAGTGCACCGACGGCGCCTACTCGCGCACGGGCTGGCGCGTCTCCGGCACCCTGAAGTGGTACTACAACGGCGCCGGCGCGCCGTCGTCGGTCTCCCGCACCGCCGCCAAGACCACCTCGACGGCGGTGAGCCGCCTGGTCAAGGGCTACAACGACTGCGGCCTGAAGCGCTCGTTCAAGGTGGGCCAGAAGTACGCGGGCACCTCCCGCCGCGCCCCCGCCGTGACCGCCACCTCCTGCGGCAAGCAGGACGGCTACAGCGTCGTCGGCTGGAAGAAGCTGCCGTCGTCGGTGCTCGCGGTGACCTGCGCCTGGTCGACGGCCGGCGACCACCGGGTGGTGTCCACCGACATCGCGATCAACACCCGCTACAAGTGGTTCACCACCAAGCCCGGCCGTTGCTCCAACACCTTCGACCTGGAGTCGGTCCTCAGCCACGAGTGGGGCCACGCCTTCGGCCTCGGCCACGTGTCGTTGTCCAGCCACGGCACGCAGACCATGGCGACCGCCGTGGGCGCGTGCACGACCGCCAAGCGCACGCTCGGCCTCGGCGACTACCGCGGGATGCAGCGGATCTACGGCCTGCGCTGACGCCCGCCTCGGCGAGATCCCCCCACCTCCCTCCAGGAAAGGAACCCACCCTTGCCCCGGTACGCCCCTGCCCTCCCCGTCTCCGGTCTCGCCTGCCGCGGCCTGCTGGTCGGCACCGGTCTCGCCCTCGCGACCGGCGTCGCCGTGGCGACGGCAGGGGCGGCCGGGGCGACCCCGGTCCCGGGGGGATCCGACACTGCGCCCTCGGACTGGTTGCAGGACCGGATGACGCAGCTGGACCAGCAGGTGAAGACGCTCCCCGCGCCGCCCCCGGCCGCCGCGCCGCCGGTGGCGCAGGACACGACCGAGCCGATCACCGCACCTGACGCAACCGTCACGTCCGGCACAACTGTCACACCCGACACGACCGCCGCAACCGGCCTGACCGCCCCGACCGCCCCGACCGTGGCGGCCGCCGCCGGTGGAACGGCGGCCCAACGCATGATCGCGACGGCGAAGAGCCAGCTCGGCCAAGGCGAAGCCGCCGACGGCACCTCCTCCTACGGCCGCTGGTACGACGGCTACACCCGTCAGAAGGGGTTCGCCGGAGCGGCCTGGTGCGACATGTTCCTGGGCTGGGCCTCGGCGACCATCGGCCAGACCGCCGCCACCGGCGTCTTCGCCTACACGCCGTCCCACGCCTCCTGGTTCGCGAAGAAGGGCCGCTTCGACCGCACCCCGCGTCCCGGCGACTTCGTCTTCTACGACTGGGGCGGCTCCCGCAGCATCAACGCCATCGACCACATCGGCCTGGTCACCGCCGTCAACCCCGACGGATCGATCACGACGGTCGAGGGTAACGTGAGCAACAAGGTCGTCACCCGCAAGCGCACCCTGGGCAACGTGGTCGGCTTCGGCCACCCCGCGTACACCGGCTGAACTCAACACCCGCCCACGCCACCCCCCGGCACCGCACCCTGAACAGCCCGGCCGGCGGAAGGAGCGAGCGATGGGACGACCCCGGCACATAGCCAGACCACCACGCCACATCGTCCTGCTCACCCTGCTGGCCCTGGCCGTGCTCGGCGGAACCCTGACGGCCATCGCCCTCAGACCCGACGCCCCCGCCCCCCGCGCGATGTGGCTCTGGCAACGAACAGCCGCCCCCGCCAAAGTCGTCACCTGGGCAACAGACCAAAACGTCAACGAGATCTACGCCCACATCTCAACGACACCCGCCCCCACCGAACTAGCCCGCCTACGCGAACTCAAGCAACGCTGCGACAACGCCGGAATCCGCCTCTCCGCCCTGGGCGGCGAGCCCGACTGGGCCTTCGACCACACCACAGCCCTGCACTGGCAGCGCACGGCCCTGAGCACCGGCCTGTTCGCCGCGACCCACATCGACGTGGAGCCCTACGCGCTGCCCGCGTGGAACACCGACCGCCCCCGCACCGTGGCCGCGTTCACGTCCTTGCTCGCCGCGATGGCGAACGCCGACCAGCGCCCGCTACAGGTGGACGTCCCGTTCTGGTACGGGACCATCCCCGCGAACAACACCACCCTCGCCGACGCCGTCCTCACCCACGCCGACGCCGTGACGGTGATGAGCTACCGCGACACCGCCACCGGCCCCGACTCACTACTAGCAGTCGGCACCGACATGCTGACCCGCGCCGACCGAGCAGGCCGCCCCGTGCACCTGGGCGCGGAAACAACCCCGCTCCCCACCTGCTCGGCATGCACGTTCCACGAGCAGGGCGCCCACACCATGGCGACCACGCTGTCCGAAGTCGACGCCGCCGCAGCGGACCACCCCTCCTACGCGGGAATCGCCGTCCACGACTACAACTCGTGGACGACGCTCCACCCGTAAAAGACCAGATGAAGCCCGCTAAACCGGGGAGCGGAGGCCGCCTATTCGTGCGCGGACCGCCGCGCCCATCCCCGCCAGCGCGACACACGTGACGGCGCAGGCGGCTGCGCGACCCCCAGAGCGCTGGCGGCCAGGTCCGCGATGGCGCGGCTCACCGGATGCCCCGGCTTGTCGACGGCGATGGGCACGCCGCGGTTCAGCGACGCCGGCACGTCCGCGCTCGACGGCACATGCGGCCCGACCGGTGCGCCCAGAACCCGTTCGACGTCCCGGATCGTCAGCCCCACCGGCGAGTTCGCGCGGTTCAGCACGACGATCCGCTGCTCGGCCGGATGCCCCAGCAGGTCCAGCGTCTCCAGCGCGACGCGCGTGTTGTTCAGCGTCAGCACGTCAGGGGCCGTGACGACCAGGCAGCGGTCGGTGGCATCCAGGGCGGCCAGCAGCGGGTCGCAGAAGTGGGCCGGGGTGTCCACCACGACGTGGTCGAACGTGCGGCGGGCCAGGGCGAGCACCTCGCCGACCAGCTCCCCGTCCACCCGATCACCCTCAGCGGGCCGCCCGGGGGCCGTCAGCGCCCGCAGGCCGGGCCAGACCGGCGTGAGCAGGGAGGCCAGCCCTGCCTCGTCAAGGCCACCGGCCAGGCCGACGGCGTCGCCGAGGCCGCGCTCGGGCGCGAGGCGCAGCGCGGCGGCCACGTCCCCGGCCTGCACGTCCAGGTCGACCAGCAGGACGCCGCGCCGGGCGGTCCGGGCGAGCGTCACCGCGAGATTGGTGGCAAGCGCGGTCTTGCCGCAACCGCCCTTGGTGCCGAGCACGGTGACGATACGGCCGTCGTCGCCCCCATCAACGACACCAACGCCGACCCCAGCGGCCGGAACGGAGGCCGGGACGAGCCGCAGCGACAGTTGCAGGGCACGGGCGCACGCCTCGTGCAGCGCCACCGGGTCGCGGGGGTCGGCGACCTCGCGGACACCCGAGCGCAGCGCCGCGCGCAGCAGGTCGGCGTCGGCCTCGGGGGAGAGCAGCACCACGCCGGTCCAGGGCCGGGCCAGCCGCTGGTCGGCGGCGAACGCCAGCGCGTCGGCGGGCGGCGTCCCGGGGCCGGCGACCACCAGCGCCTCGGCGGGGTCGGCGTCGAGCAGGGCGGCGAGCTCGGCCGGGGCCGCCGCGGTCCGCAGATCGCCGGGCAGCCCGGCGAGCAGCGCGACGAGCCGCTCGGCGGCGGCGGGCTGCGGCTCGTAGATGATCGTCACGGCGGGTCCCTCCCGGACGGCGGACAGGGGGCGGTCAGCCGAGCCTGCCCAGCAGGTCGCCGAACCGGGCGCCCAGGCCCCGGGCCAGCAGCAGCACGGTGCCGACGCTGATCACGGTGATCAGCAGCATCATGAGCCCGAACTCGACGGCGGTGGCCCCCCGCTCCTGGGAATCGGCGAGCAGGGTCTGCAATTTGGTGATCAGGCGAAGCATGTGGCCCGTCCTCCATGACGATGATCCAGCGGATCGCCCCTGTTCCGTCAGGGACGTGCCCGGCGCCGCGCGACTCCTCCGAGGCACGCCGCCGGGTGATCTGCCCATCGGCAGGCCGGGGCCGTTCCGGAGGGAAAGCGGGCGGCCCGCACCCGGGCCGCTCCCAGCGGGGTCGGCGCGACACCCTTCCTGCAACCGACGGACACCCGGATGCTCCACCCCCGCCCGATGTCATAGGGGTGTCGAACGAAACGGGCAGTGCGCTCAACCGGCGCCGGACGTCGGCCGGGACACTGCGGAGGTATCGCACGATGGACCAGATCAGCATCCTCACCGGCTTCGCGCCCGCCGTGGCGCTGGTGCTCGACCGGGCGCTCAACGGCCACCTGACGCCCTTCCTGAGCACGGCCGCGCAGAACGCCGCCGGCACCGCCAAGGCCCACCTGAGCGCCCTGAGGACCGACCGGACCGCGGACCGCGACCACACCTGATCGACCCGCCGGTGAAGCCCGCCCGGCCGCACGGCACTGAGTGATCACTCAGAAACGCCCCTTTTCTTGCCCTTTGCCGCAGCGCAGCACCTTTGCGCGCGCTCAATCTCTCGAAAAGCGAGTATCTCTGTGAAGCAGCTCCTGTCGAAGCAGTACGTGCCCGCCCTCGCCACCGCCACCGGTGGCATCGCCCTCGCCGGGGCCCTCGCCATCGGCGTCTCCGCCGCCCAGAACGACGACGCGCCCCAGCGGTACGAGGCCGCGGCGGTCCACAAGGATCTCCCCGGCAAGTCCGCCGCCAAGAAGCGACGACCCGAGAAGGCGCTCCTGACCGGCAAGACCACCGCCTCCTTCTTCTGGGACGACGGTTCCGGGATCAACGGCGACACCGGCGCCCCCGCCGGTGGCAAGCCGATGCAGAAGGGCCTGTTCGCCTCCCCGAGCTGGCCGCTGCACACCAAGGTGAAGGTCTCCTACAACGGCCGCAGCGTGACCGGCTTCGTGGGCGACCGAGGCCCCGGCGAGCCCTCCCACCGCGGCGTGATGCTCGACCTGGACACCTACACCTTCCGCTACCTGCTGGACGGCAAGAAGCCCGCCAGCAAGTACAACGCCGGCAGTGACGAGGGCCACCTCAAGGGCGTCAAGTACGAGGTCGTCAAGTGGGGCTCGGGCGCCGGCACCAAGGGCGCGCCGAAGCCGCTGTAAGCACCCCCGCCCCTTCGCCCCGCCCCCCGCTGCCCCCTCGCCCCGCTCGCCCCCCAGTCCCCTCTGCCGACGCCGAGACCGGCGTCTCCCGCCGCCCCTTCGCGTTCCGGGCGGACCGGCACGACATGGAGGCTCACATGCCTGGCAAGTACCGCAAGCAGCCCCTGCTCACCCTGGCCCTGCGCGTCCCCGGCCCCGTCCTCGCCGGCGTCGCCACCGTCGCCTCCCTCGGCGCCGTGGCTCACCCCGCCGCCGCCCAGACCGGCCCGGAGACCCGCGTCCAGACCGCCCCCGAGGCCACCCGCAAGCCCACCGCGCAGGACGCCGTCAAGCTGGCGGTCGCGCAGACCGGCACCAAGGAGGACGCGCGCGGCAAGACCAGGTTCCAGTCCTGGTACATGACCACCGCGCGGGCCCAGCAGACCGTCAAGCGCGACGGCGGCTCGATCAAGGCCTACGCCGACGCCCAGTGGTGCGACATGTTCGTCTCCTGGGTCGGAGCCGGCATCGGCCTGGGCGACCAGGTCGGCGCGGACGCCTACACCGTCGAGCACGCCCGCTGGTTCAAGAAGCAGGGGCGCTTCGGCCGCACGCCGAAGCCGGGCGCGGTCGTGTTCTTCGACTGGCGGGGCGGCAGGTCCATCGACGGCATCGTGCACGTCGGCATGGTGATCAAGCGCAACGCCGACGGCACCGTCAGCACCGTCGAGGGCAACACCGGCAACGCCGTCCGCCTCAAGACCCGCCGCGCCGACCAGATCGTCGGCTACGGCTACCCGGGCTACGCCCGCTGATCCGGCACCGTCGGGACGCTCAGGTCCGCCCCCCGGCTGTCGAAGGTGGGGAGCCGCCGTACCGGCGCAGCTCTCGGATGGGGAAACGTGTCATGTCTTTGCTGAGGAACCTAGGCGTCGGGAAGCGGCTCGGGCTGTCCTTCCTGACGGTGACCATGCTCATCGCCGTTGCCGTGGGCATCGGCAACTGGCAGATGGCCCGGCAGGAGACCATCTCCACCCGGATCGACGAGTTGCGGCAGGTCAAGGACGACATCCAGACCTTCGCCTACCACGTCGCCGACCTGACGGGCTGGCAGGGCCTGGTCGTCGCCGACGCGGGCGCGATCGGCGGCCGCGCCGCCACCGAGCCGGGCGCCTACAACCGCAAGGGCGAGCTGGAGAGCAAGAAGAACCTCTACGCCACCCTCGACGGCACCCACGCCCAGTACCTGACCGCCGCCGAACGCGCGCAGTTCGACAAGCTCCGCCCGGCCTGGGACGAGTTCTTCGTCTGGGACGACAAGATCATGGAGCTGCTGCGCAAGGACACCCGCCAGGCCCGGGCGGAGGCGCTGGAGAACATCAACGGCGGCCCGGCCGGCGAGGCGTGGTCCCAGGGCGTGAAGCTCAGCCAGTCGCTGGACAAGTCCATCAAGGCCCGCGCCGCGGCCCTCCAGGCGGAGGCCGAGGACGTCAAGTCCACCGGCGAGGACATCCTGCTCCTCACCCTGATCGTCGCGATCGCCCTCGCGATCACCCTCAGCGTCTTCGTGACCCGCTCGGTCGTCCGGCCGCTCGCCCAGGCCGTCGCCACCCTGCGCCGCGTCGCCGCCGGCGACCTGACCGCCCGCGCCGACCTGGACCGCAACGACGAGCTGGGCATGCTCGGCGCGGCCCTGGACGAGACGACCCGCTCGCTGCGCGACACGGTCTCCTCGGTGGTCTCGCACAGCACGACCCTCGCCGGGGCCTCGACCCGGATGCTGGACGTGGCCGAGCGGATCGCCGCCTCGGCCGAGGAGACCAGCGCCCAGGCCGCGATCGTGGCCGCCGCCGCAGGCGACGTGTCCCGCAACGTGGAGACCGTCGCCGCCGGCGGCGAGGAGATGGGCCTGTCCATCCGCGAGATCTCCCACAGCACCTCCGAGGCCGTCTCGGTGACCTCCGAGGCCGTCGTCGTGACCGAGTCGACCAGCGCCACGATGAGCCAGCTGGAGCAGTCCTCCGCCCAGATCAGCAACGTGGTCAAGCTGATCAACTCGATCGCCGAACAAACGAACCTGCTGGCCCTGAACGCGACCATCGAAGCGGCCCGCGCAGGCGACGCGGGCAAGGGCTTCGCCGTCGTCGCGGGCGAAGTAAAGGACCTGGCCCAGGAAACCGCCAAGGCGACCGAAGACATTTCCCGCCGAGTGGACACGATCCAGAACGACACCGCCGCAGCGATGGAGGCGATCGGCCGGATCAGCGCGATCACGGGCCGAATCAACGACTACCAGGCCACAATCGCCGCCGCCGTAGAAGAGCAGACCGCCACGACCGCCGAGATGAACCGAAACGTCACCGAAGCAGCCACGACGAGCAGCGACATCGCAGCGAACATCTCCGGCGTAGCAGAGGCAAGCGCGGCAACCACGACAGGCGCCGAACAGTCCCGCCAGGCAGCGGTCGAGTTGGCCGACATGAGCCGATCCCTACGCGACCTGGTAGACCGCTTCACAACGTGACAGCGACCCCCTGACAACCAAACACACCCCCAAACCGGTCGGCGAGCCCACCCCCCAGGGCTCGCCGACCGTCATGTGAAGCACCCCGCCCAAGCCACCGAACGAAGATCGCGAACACACGTGTTGATCATCCCTCGCCCGGGTACACGGGACATATGATCATGATCCCGGCGAGTCCGATCCTCGTCTCGCCGGGAGCAGCCGACCCCCCACCCCGAAGGGATGGCTCATGCCCACCAAGCTCGGCCGACTGGCCGCGACGTCGTTCGCGGCGGTCACCCTGGCGACGGCCGGAACGACGCTGGCGGCCCCCGCCGCCTCGGCGGCCCCGGCCTCCACCTGGATCAAGTACGGCGACTACTCGTCGGAGGCGAAGTGCAAGGCGAAGGGTGCGGAACTGCGGCGTAACGGCACCTACCTGTCGTACTTCTGCGAGTACACGGGCTTCTTCACCCTGATGGTCCTGACGAGGTAACAGCCCAAACACACGCGGCCCGGAGACGATCTCCGGGCCGCGTCGTCGTAGCCGGACCCATCACCCAGACCACCAGCACCGTGCACACCGCGACCACGACGTCCTTGCGCGCCAAACCACCTCCGCCTGCGCGGAGAGAACGTCGGTGTGCTGCGGGTACGCCGCATCCATCGCCGGACCACCTCTGCCTACGCGGAGAGAACCCGCGCCTGGGGTTCGGCACCAACGTCACCGACGGACCATCTCCGCCTGCGCGGAGAGAACCACCCGGGCCTCGGGCAGGGGAGTCTCGTTCTCGGATCACCTCCGCCTGCGCGGAGAGAACACCCGCGCCCACTGTTCGGCCGTGACCTCGGGCGGACCACCTCCGCCTGCGCGGAGAGAACCGAAGACAGCGACCCCGGCTTCTTCACCGAGATCGGACCACCTCCGCCTGCGCGGAGAGAAC
Source organism: Actinomadura hibisca NBRC 15177 (assembly GCF_001552635.1). Classification (GTDB taxonomy): domain Bacteria; phylum Actinomycetota; class Actinomycetes; order Streptosporangiales; family Streptosporangiaceae; genus Spirillospora; species Spirillospora hibisca. The sequence continues at coordinate 41,966 of NZ_BCRO01000010.1, forward strand.
CTGAAGGTGACGCAGCGCGGCGCCGGCGCCAACGGACCACCTCCGCCTGCGCGGAGAGAACTCCGCAGGTGGAGGCCAGTGTGACGAAACCACCGGACCACCTCCGCCTGCGCGGAGAGAACGTAGAGGACGTCGCCGGTCGTGGTCCCTGCGGGCGGACCACCTCCGCCTGCGCGGAGAGAACACCTTGGGGTTGGAGTGGAACGAGTCGTCCACCGGACCACCTCCGCCTGCGCGGAGAGAACGCCGTCCCATGAGCGGATGCGATTGGCGATCGCGGACCACCTCCGCCTGCGCGGAGAGAACCCACGAGCGGCCGCGCGCGCTGGGGGGGCAACGGACCACCTCCGCCTGCGCGGAGAGAACGGAGCTGCAGCACATGCAGTCCCCGCATGTCTCGGACCACCTCCGCCTGCGCGGAGAGAACAGGGCCGGGAGTTCGCAGCTCCCGGCCCTCTGCGGACCACCTCCGCCTGCGCGGAGAGAACGGTCGGGTCAGGAGGCGGCTTCGATGGTGAGCCGGACCACCTCCGCCTGCGCGGAGAGAACGTGATGACCTGGCGAAACGGCTGGCTCTGGGGCGGACCACCTCCGCCTGCGCGGAGAGAACTGCTCGGTCAGCGGGACCCGCACGCCTAGGGCCGGACCACCTCCGCCTGCGCGGAGAGAACCCTGCCGCGTCACCTGCTGGCGCAACCGCCACCCGGACCACCTCCGCCTGCGCGGAGAGAACGACGTCGCGCGGGGCGGCCACGTCCCGGACGTCGGACCACCTCCGCCTGCGCGGAGAGAACCAGGCGCTCGCGGGCGGCGGCATCATCGGCGGCGGACCACCTCCGCCTGCGCGGAGAGAACGCGGCCGGGGGTGTGGGTGTGGCGGGGGGCCGGGACCACCTCCGCCTGCGCGGAGAGAACCGAGCGCCTGCCCTGATCTTGTCGCTGATGCTCGGACCACCTCCGCCTGCGCGGAGAGAACGGTGGCAAGCCGGATGGACACCGACCGATCTCCGGACCACCTCCGCCTGCGCGGAGAGAACGCGACGGCGGCCGCCATCACCTTGTCTACGGCCGGACCACCTCCGCCTGCGCGGAGAGAACGCGACCAAGGGCCTGGACCCGTCCGACGACGGCGGACCACCTCCGCCTGCGCGGAGAGAACGACAAGGCCCTGGTCGGCAGTACGACCGAGTACGGACCACCTCCGCCTGCGCGGAGAGAACCTGATTGCAGCGCTCGGGCGTCACCTGGTGGTCGGACCACCTCCGCCTGCGCGGAGAGAACTCCAGCGCCCGGGGCAGCGCGCGGGCCACGGCCGGACCACCTCCGCCTGCGCGGAGAGAACATGATGTCGCCGGGTCGCAGCTCCAGCGGGTGCGGACCACCTCCGCCTGCGCGGAGAGAACACTTCGCGACCTGGGCTTATATCGGGGCGTTACTGATTTGAGACCTTGGTATTAGGGTGACGGTCGGAGGTGACATGCGGGGAGGCTAGGGCATAGAGAGCGATTCTGTCAGTGGCCTCTGATGTGGTCGGTACGGTCGGAAGCCTCAGCCTCAGCCTCATCCCAGGAGTGCGGCGATGTCTGGGAGTGATCGCGAGCAGCGTTCCGTTAGGACAAAACGTCGGCGGGCTGTGCCGGCTCGATGTGGTGACCGGCCATCCGCACCACGGCATGATCGACTGTCGGCCATTCGCCGCGAGAAGAGCCGAAGTAGGCAACGGTCCTGCTTTTCATCCAGTCCTGATCGCGCCCCTTCCCGTTGAAGATTCGTTGAAGACCTCGCGTGGCTGATTGCACTGTGTAATCATCTGTGCGGGAGGGGTGATGGCTACAGGATTACCGCGGCATGTGGCTTGTGTGATGGACGGGAACGGGCGGTGGGCCGAGCAGAAGAGGATGCCGCGGACGGAGGGGCATCGGGTCGGTGAGGGCTCCGTCGTCGATGTGATCGAGACGTCCCATGCGTGCGGAGTGAAGTGGCTGACGCTGTACGCCTTCTCGACCGAGAACTGGACCCGGCCTGAGGAAGAGGTCGAGTTCCTTATGCGGCTGGTGCAGGGGGCGTTGCGCAGGCACGCGCCCTGGCTGCATCTGCGGGGGATCCGGTGCCGGTTCCTGGGCGGGGATGACGCGCGGATCCCGCCGTCGCTGGCCCGGGACATCGCTGACATCGTCGAGCTGACCGAGCACAACACCCGGATGACGCTGACCGTCGCCTTCGATCACGGCGGGCGCGACGCGATCGTGCGCGCGGCGCGGACGCTGGTGCGGGACGGGATCGCCGAGGACGCCGTCACCGAGGAGGCGCTGGCCTCCCGGTTTCAGTACCCGGACACCCCGGACGTCGACCTGGTGATCCGGACGTCGGGGGAGCAGCGCGTCTCGAACTTCATGCTGTGGCAGGTCGCCTATGCCGAATGGATGTTCCCGCAGATCCTGTGGCCCGACTTCAGGGCCGAGGGTTACCGGGCCTGCCTGGAGGAGTACCGGCGGCGCAATCGCCGCTACGGAGGACTCGATCGGATCGACGAGATGGAGATGATCTGACGTGACGGATACTCTCGACCACGAGCGACGGATCGAACTGGCGCGCCGGTTCGGCGCCGGATCCCTGCTGCGGAAGCTGAGCAGCGAGCTGCGCTGGGGACTGGCCGCCGTCCGGGCCACCGTCCTGGAAGCCGCGCATCCGCAGGTGGGCGGTGCCCTACTGGATCATTCGACGTTCGTCGTGCACCCGTGGCGGCGGCTGTTCAACACGATCACCAGCGTCGACCGGCTCGTCGACGAGGACGCCGCCGTCCAACTCCGCGAGGTCGACCGGCTCAACCGGCTGCACGCGCGCATCAGCGGTACCGACGAGCAGGGCCGTCCCTACAACGCGCTGGACTCCGACGCCCGTGCCTGGGTGATCGCCACCCTGTACGACTCGACGGTCGAGGTCTGCCGGCTCAGCGGCACGCCGCTCACCGCCAAGGAGGAGGAGCAGCTGTACGAGGAGTACAAGGCGCTGCTCACCCTCCTGCAGGGGCGCGACGACCTGCTGGCGCCGACGCTCCGGGAGTTCCGGACATACTTCGCCAGGATGGTCGAGACGCGCCTGGAGGACAACGAGGCGGTGCAGTCGATCATCAACGGGCTGTTCACGACGGTCCCCGCCCCTCCGCTGCTCAAGGGCCACCCCACGCTGTGGGCGATCACCCGCGCCATGGTCAGCCCGATCGCCTCAGCCGTCACGCTCGCCTCGCTCCCCGAGGCCTACCGGTCGAAGTTCGGCTACACCGCTCCGCCCGGCGCGGACGCCCTCATGCGGGGCGGCTACTTCGGCGTCGGCGTGATCACGATGCTGCTCCCGCCGTCGCTGGCACGCACCAACGTGGTCATCGACATCCTCGACCCGTCCCGCGAGTCCACCCTCGGCCCGATCAAGATGATGGGCGTCCTGATGCGGCAGGCGGCCAAGGCCCAGGACGTGCTGCGCCCGACCGTCCCCCGGCAGGCTACTCCCGAGACCAGGGGAGCCGCCGACCTGTTCAGCAAGGTTCTCGACCAGACCGGTGACGGCCGCCTGACCTGGCCCGACCTCGCCGCCATGGCCCGGGAAATCGCCACCCGGCTCGACCTCGACGAACCGGCCGAGACCCGCCTGTTCTCCGCCTTCTCTGCCTGGTGGAAGGAACTGCTCGCCGCCATGGACACCGATGGGGACGAGGTCGTCACCCGCGCGGAGTTCGCCGCAGGCGCCGGTGCCCTGTCCGGCCCCGCGCTGGCCCACGTCGCCGAGGTCCTGTTCGAGACCGCCGACACCGACGGCAGCGGCACGATCTCCCCCGAGGAGTACCGCCAGCTCTTCCGCTCCGGCTTCCACCGCGACGTCCAGACGACCACCACGGGCGACATCACGTCCGGCGCGTTCGTCGCCGAATTCCTCTCCTTCATGACTGGCCGCACCGGCTCCACGGCCTACGACAACCTCCTCACCAGCGCCTAGCCGCCAGGGAGCCTCCGATGTAGTTGGTGTTGGCATGGCAGTCGTGCAGATTGATGAAGTCAATCTGCACGACTGCCATCGGGACCTCTCAGGTCCTGTCGACGTGCTGCGGTTGGTGGCGCTGGTTGGGCGCCGTGGTCAGTCCGCAGCGCGGACCAGGAGAACGAACTATCCGCGCTGCTTACCGGTAACCCATGAGGGATCACCTCCGCTCGCGCGGAGAGAACCAGAACGCCGCCGGAGTCCTCAAGGCCGAGGGCGGACCACCTCCGCTCGCGCGGAGAGAACGCCAGCGAGATGGCGGTGGGCACCGCCGAGACCGGACCACCTCCGCTCGCGCGGAGAGAACGGTCTGGAGGACGTCGAGCACACCGGCCGCCACGGACCACCTCCGCTCGCGCGGAGAGAACCACCAGGGGGCGCGCGCGGGCTTGGGGGGCAACGGACCACCTCCGCTGGCGCGGAGAGAACTGGTGTAGCGGATCGTGGGCTTGGCCATGGCGCGGACCACCTCCGCTCGCGCGGAGAGAACGTCGTGGGGGTTTGCCCTCAATGACCTGGGGCCGGACCACCTCCGCTCGCGCGGAGAGAACAGGTCAACGCGATCACGTATCGCGTGCAAGAACGGACCACCTCCGCTCGCGCGGAGAGAACGCGCCCGCGCTGTGCAGCCCCACGAGACCCGGCGGACCACCTCCGCTCGCGCGGAGAGAACAGCAGCCACACCCCCATGGGGAGCGGCCCGAGCGGACCACCTCCGCTCGCGCGGAGAGAACTGCTGCATGGCGTAGTGACCGCCGCCGCTCACCGGACCACCTCCGCTCGCGCGGAGAGAACGAGCCGGCCGTGGTTGACTCGCTCGCCGTCATCGGACCACCTCCGCTCGCGCGGAGAGAACTTCGCGGGAAGCTTCCCCCTGGCCGGTGTCAGCGGACCACCTCCGCTCGCGCGGAGAGAACGGTTTCACCTCGCCGGTGTCGCGGTCGACCTGCGGACCACCTCCGCTCGCGCGGAGAGAACACCGTGAGTCACACGAGAACGCCGTTAAGGCACGGACCACCTCCGCTCGCGCGGAGAGAACTGTGAGGCGGTGTCGCACGATGCGGCCGTGATCGGACCACCTCCGCTCGCGCGGAGAGAACCGGGCGTACCGCGCTCGACACCAACGGGCGCGCGGACCACCTCCGCTCGCGCGGAGAGAACGGCGGCCGGACCCTGACCGGCGTGGCGGGGATCGGACCACCTCCGCTCGCGCGGAGAGAACCGTGCCCTCGGCGGTGATGATCAGGATCGGGTCGGACCACCTCCGCTCGCGCGGAGAGAACGGCGGCGCCAAAGCCGCGGTCGGCACGCTGAACGGACCACCTCCGCTCGCGCGGAGAGAACCCTTCACGACCTGGGCTTATATGTGGGCGTTATTGATTTGAGACCTTGATGCTGGGGCGGCGGTCGGAGGTAACATGCGGGGAGGCTAAGGCATGGCGAGCGATTCTGTCAGTCGCCCCTGACGCAGCCGGTGCGGTGAGGACCTCAGACTCATCCCAGGAGTTCGGCGACGTCTGAGAGCGATCGCAGGCAGCATTCAGATAGGACAGGACGTCGGCAGGCTGCGCCAGCTCGATGCGATGACCGGTCATCCGCACCACGGCATGGTCGACCAAGGCATCGTCGGCGGCGCGCGGCCTACAACGTCGGCACATAGTGCTGCTGCGTGTAAGCGGCGAGGTTGGTGACGTCGGCCGTAGCGTCCAGCAGCGCCAAGCGCAGTTTCCCGTCCGGCGCCTGGAAGATCATGCCGGTGGCGTGGTTGAGCAGTTCGGAGATGCGGCGTTGCAGGCGACCGCCCGCGCCATGCTGATAGAGCCAGCCGCGATAGGTCTGAGCAAGGTGGCGCACCTGCTCCAGCTGGCCTGGGATGATCTTGTCGGGGTGGGACAGGTGGTCCGCCAGCGGCACCCCGCCAGGACGAACCCGGTGGCGGTCATACTGGCGAGCATCTGATGGTCGTTCGTGTCGTCCTCCTCCCGCCCGCGCCCCGTCGCGGACGGGCCGACGGCCGGGAACGGAGCCTGAGATGGCCACCAGCAAGAGCACCATCAAGCCGAACGCGGCCGCCGTGCGCGCTGAACAACCGCATCGCGGTCTACGCCGGAACCGGCGTGGCGAAGGGCGCGCCCACCACCGGTAGGGGCATCGGCGGCGGGCCCCGCCCGTGCGAACCCGCGGCTCGTGCGTGGTGTGTGGCGCCGCGAGCTCGAACATTCGTCACCGGTAGCCGTGCGGTATGGGCGACGCTCACCGCGCCGAGGTACGCCCGGATCGAACGGCTGGTTGGCGAGCATTTATCCGTGGGGTAGGCCGGTCATGAGAGCGATCCGTTCTAGTTGAGGGGAGGAGAGGTCGAACTCGGCGGTGATGCGTTTGTGGTCAGAGTCGGCGTCAGGCCGGGTGGGGTCGAGAGGCGGGAAGACGGTGTAGGAGCCGGGTACATAGGCTCCGGCTGCGAGCTGGTTGACCAACATCCGGTCCACGGCACGAGGCGCGGACCCGTTGACGCGGGGATGCTGGGTGGGGGTGTAGTCGCACGCCATCTCCGCGACATCGAGATAGCCCAGGCCGCCGACGCGGCGGCCGTCTACCCTGCGATGCCGCAAGGACGCGAGCAGGCGGGCCAGAACGCAGGGGGACTTCCAGTACCCGATCAAGTAGTCCAAGGCGCGGGTGTCATGGACAAGCGGACCGCCCTGGGCGGGCCCGTGCTGGAACAGAGCCCGGTAAGAGCGCTGCATGGGCAACCAGTCCACGCGGGGGTCGTTGAGGTCGTCGGGCACCCACGGCCCGGAGGGCGTGGAGTTGAAGTCGCCGACCAGGAACGTCGGGGCATCGTGCCTTGAGAACCGGTCGAACCGCCGGACCTCGCGCAGGCGTTCATCGCCGTTGTGGATGTCGAGGTGGACCACCACCAGCCGGAACTGGACGCCGCTGCTGACGTCGGTGGCCAGCAGTGTGTTGTCGGTGCGGGCGGCGGCGTCGGGCAGCAGGTCGTCGTACCACCGGTTGACGATGATCTGAGTGGGGTCCACCAGCAGCATCGGCGCGAACGGGCCGCCCCGGTCGGGCAGGCGGCCCCACAACGGTTGATACGGCGGGCTTCCGACGCTGCGGAGTGCAGCGATCGCTTCCCAGGTGCATTGGCCGCCGTTGAACCGGTACCGGTCGGCCTCCCCGAGAGCGAGGACACCGGGCCAAGCGCCGACGCTCATGAGGCGCAGCAACTCGCCGTAGTCGGGGGCGCCGCCATCGCCGATGTAGTTGGCGGCATGGCGGCCGCCATGCCGCCAGTTGACGTAGTCGATCCGCACGGCCGATGCCTCTCTAGGTCCTGTCGGCGTTCTGGGGTTTGGTGGCGATACCGGCCAGGACCGGCAGGGCGCGGTCGGCGGGGGTGGCTTGGCGGCGTGGCCAGTCCACAGCGCGGCGCAGGCCCGGCTCCTCGACGTCGAGGCCGTCCAGCAGTGCGAAGATCTGGTCGCGGTCGCGTCGGGTCCAGCCGGGGAAGGCGCGGGTGAGGATCTGGGCGGCGGGGGCGAGGTCGGGCACTGCGTGGTGGTGGGAGATGACCAGGTGGCTGCCGGGTGCGAGCAGGTCACGGATCGGGGCTAGGACAGCGGGGTTGGGCATCTGGTCGAGGACGCCGCCGGTGGCCAGGACCGCGACGGGCTGCTTCCAGTCGATCAGGGACTTGATCTCGTGGCTGCACAGGATGGAGGCGGGGTCGTTCAGGTCGCCATCCACGACCCTGACGGCGGAGTTGAGGCCGTTCCGGGCGCGGATGTAGCTGGCGACCATGGGGCAGTTGGCCACGTAGACGACGCGACATTTGCGCACGAGGTCGTGGGTGACGGCCTGCCCGGGACGGGGCAGGAGCGGCGCCAGGTCGATGAGCTGGGTGAGACCGCGCCTGACGACGCGGCGAACAGCGCGCTCGTGGAAGCGCCGCTCGACGCGGAGCAGGTCCGGCATCTGGGGGTAGGCGCGCAGGAGTACGTCGGCGAGCGCGCGGTCAGCGTCGAAGTTGTCCTTGCCGCGCCGCAGAGCGTCGATCGCGCGCGCGTACTGAGCGGTGAACGGGTCGAACCCTGGGATCTCCGGCAAGGGGGCGGAGAGCAGCTCCTCGGGAGCGGCCTGGAGCATCACGAACGCTCCCTGTGGTTCGGGCGGGGGTCGGCCGCCGCTAGGCGCTCGCGGAGTTCGTCGGGAGTCTCGGCGATCACCACGCTGGTCTGGCCGTGATCGTTCACCGCGCCGTCGTCGCCGATGGGCAGGGGCTCGCGGACGCCCCACCAACGGCCTCGGTCGGTGGGGATGATCTGCCAGCCGGGGAACTGCTCGCGCAGGCTGGCCTTGACGGCGGCGGTGTCGGCGGTGGGCGGGGCGGTGGGGGCTGGATGAGGGGGCATCAGGGTGTCCTCGGCCGGTGCGGGATCAGTGAGGTGGAAGACGTGGCCGGGGGCATATTCGGCATCCCCAGGCCATGTCTCTTAGAGGGGGTCGCCGCCCAGCCCTGCGGGGATGGGCCGGGCGGCTCCTCCTTCAGCTGCCTCTTCCCGAGGGCAGTGCCACGCCCGGGATCTGCCGTCCCAGGGTGGAAAAGTGAAGAGCCACCGATCAGTGGGAAAGGGCGGTTCTCCACGAGGTCGTCAGAGAGCAGGGTTGCAGGGGCCCGGCCCACGAACCGCAGAACCCGGACGGCGGTCGGGACGTCGGTGACGGGCGCGATGGTGCGATTGCGGGTGTGGAGGTGCGCGAAGTGGGCGTCGCGTACAACGACGAAAAACGGGGAGTCGGGTTGGCCAGCGGGGTGGGTGTGGAGCACGACCTGCCGACCGTGTGGACGGCGGCGTCCCGGTACGTTGCGCAGCTCTCTCCACTGGCCACGCTTGAACTCGCCAAAGGCGATCGTCCAGCCGCGACACCTGAGGGCGAGACCCAGCACCCACAGGTGGTCGGCGTCGGTCAGGGGAGGAAGAGAATGGTCTTCTTGTTCAGGGCCGCAGCCCTGGCCGACGGCGTTCCGCCGCTTGGTCTGAATCCGGTTCGTTAGTCGGTTCACGTGCCGGTCCGGGGCTTGGCCTTGGGGCCGGTGGCGAAGGAGAGGGCGCGGGCGGCGACCGCCCCGACCTCGTCGGTATCGAACTCGACCTCGTGGGTGTCGGATGGTGGATCGCCCCAGTCGTGGCAGAACCTGACCTGACGAGGGTCGTCGGGATCACGTCTACACGTGATGGTGCCGGTGAGGCCACGAGAGCTTCCGGCGAGGGCGAAGACACGGAGCTGGTCACCGTGCACGGAGCCTTTGACCAGACGGATGGTGAGGCCGTGGCGGGCCAGCTCCCCAGCGACGGCCGTCAGGTAGTCGCGGGGGGTGATGTAGTTGTTCTTGACCGTCCACTCGATGAGGGTTTGGGCGGCGGCGACCAGGTATTCATCGAGCTCGGCGCGGCCGATCCAGGCTTGGTCGCCGCCACGGATCCGGTACCACAGGTGGTCGCCGTCGATGGGCCTGGGCTCACAGCCGACCTCGGCGGTGGCCCTGCCAGGGTGCTTCGGATACACGAAGAGCGAGTGCGGCTGGGTGACGACGTAGAAACCGAACTGCTCTAGCACGGCTTCGATTGCGGTGAGCCGTTCAGCGGCCCGTTCAGAGGCCGCGTTGTCCTGCTGGGGGGCAGACATCATTGCGTGCGTCCTAACGCAGTGCTCTGGGGCGCCAGCCGGCGTGCGCAGGCGACCGTCGGTGTCACAGCTATGCGACCTCTTCCGCGACGGTGAGGGCGACGAGCACCTTGTCGGCGGCGCTGGCGAGGTCATCGACGTGGCCGAGCATGTCGCCGTCGGACCAGCAGAAGACGGGACGGTCGTGGTGGTCGTGGCTGACCAGGATCGTTCCGGTCAGGAGCGCCTTGCCTCGTACGTCAACCAGATGGGGATTGGTCACGTGAAGGAGTGGGAGTTCCTGCTCGTCGTCGCGGTCGGCCGTGAGCGGTGAGGCCGTCAATCGGGCGGCCAGTGCGTCCAGGCGCGCTATGGCGTCTCGGCGGGTGCCGTTCACGGTCCCTCCCAGGTCGGATGGAGTGGTGTGTGCCAGCTAAGCCCGCGGGGAGATGGGCGGCCAGCACCAAAACGGAACGTGACCAAGCGACTGCTTGGTTCCGTTTTGGAACATTCACACGTGGCGGGCCGCTTTTCGACGCACTACCGTGAAATCACGGAGCGCTTCAACCCCTGACTCTTAGTGCCTGGAGTGGCCATGCCACGCGCGTCACGCCTGTGCCTTGCATGCCGGAACACACTGTTGGCCTCTGACAACCGCGAATCACTGTGCGGGCCGTGCCAGCGTGCCGCTCGCGTGGACGGGAGTCGGGCACCGGCTTGGCTGTGGGACTCAGAGCCGTTCAGAAATGCGTTGGCCCGCCAGGACCTCGGGGCGGCGCTGGCGGAGTTCCGGTCCGCGGTCGGCCTGACGCAGGAACAGATGGCCGAACTGGTGCCGGGGTGGACGCGGCTTCGAGTAACGCGAATTGAGTCGGGAGAGCGCAACACGTTGTATGACATCCGCGACTTGCTGGGATGGGTGGACGCAATCGGTATGCCTCGTCAGGCCCTTGCGCCGCTCATCTTGGGTACACCGGATACAACGTGGCATTATTCCCATTTGGAAGAGACTGTGGATCGCCGAACCTTCAACGCCAGCGCCCTGGCGCTGGCGGCAAGCGCACTGGCTCCGGCCGCACCACCCGAACGGGTGGGAGCTGGGCATCTGCACCTACTGCGCCGCTCGCTTGAGCATCTGTATGCCAGGGACTGGACGGTCGGTGGCGGCAGCGTCCTGTGCGACGCGATGCGCTTGTTCGCACAGACGCGGAACATGATCGACGAGAGCGACTATCCCGAGCAGGTCGGTCGGGAACTGCTGGCCGTCGGCGCGAACTTCGGCGTCTGCGGTTCTTTCGTCGCCTTCGACGCCGGTGATCTGTCGTTGGCCCGGCGCTTGGTCCAAGAGGCGCGGACGCTGGCTGATGGGGCCGGAGACCCGCTGTTGAGCGCTCACGTATTCGTGACGATGGCTCTGCAATCAACGACGCTGGCCCGGCAGAGCGGCAGGCGGGGACCGGCGCGGGAGTCTCTGCGGCTTTTGAACCAGGCAGAGTGTGCGGTCGGCCGCCAACCTGCCCCACGGCTGTATGCGCTGATCCAGATGCGGCGGGCCCCAGCGGCGGCACTGGTGGGCGATACTGCGCTGGCGAGGCAGTCCCTCGCAGCCGCGCGCCGGGAGCTGGAGCGCGCCGACGGAGGCGGCGTGGACCCTGAGTGGTTCGCGTTCGTGACCCCGACCGAGATCGATGGTCACGAAGCACGTTCGTTGGCCGACCAGGGGCGGCCGGCCGCCGCAGCGGTCTTGTACGGGCGCGCGGTAGAAGACCCGTCGCTTCCGCAGCGCAACCGGGCTTTCTATCGGGCGGTGGAAGCCCAGATGCGCCTACGGGACGGTGACGTTGATGCGGCCCTGGAGGTCGGCGACGACGCGCTGAAGGCGCTAGAGGGCCCGGTGCGTTCGATGCGGTCGTTGGAAGCGTTGCGGCCGGTTCGGGAGAAGGCCGAGACCAAGAGGCCCGAGTTCGCGGAGCGGTTCGACGCGGCGGCGGCGACGATGGTCAAGGAGATGCGCGGCGGATAGCGTCGTGGGATGACCGATCGCCCCGAGTTGACGTTCCGCAGGTTCGACGCCCTGGCGGCCCGCGAGGTCCGCGACGTGGTCCAGGACATCTACGTCGGGTCCTACACCACCGCCATCACCTCCGGTGATCCCTTCGATTCTCCCGAGCGGTTCATGGAGCGGTTCGACGCCTACACCGGCGCGGGCCGTGGCTTCGACATGGTGATCGCCTACGCACAAGGTGAACCGGTTGGGCAGACCTGGGGGTGGCCTCTGAGCCCGAATGCCAGTTGGTGGCAGGGGCTGGAGGAGATACCCGAACCAGGGTTTACCGAGGAGACCGGCACCCGGACGTTCGCGCTGTCGGAGATCATGGTGCGCCAGACGTGGCAGGGCCGAGGAGTGGCGCGGGCTCTGCATGACGAACTGCTGCGCGGCCGCCACGAGGCACGGGCGACGCTGCTGGTGGAACCTGACAACGAGGTGGCCAACCGCGCGTACGCCGCGTGGGGGTGGAAGAAGGCAGGGCGTCTTCGTCCATCGTGGCCCGACGCGCCTCGCTTCGATGTGCTGATCCGGTCACTACGGTGAGCAAGGCCGGATCAGCGCATCCGTACCTCACTTAACATAACGCTCCGACGCGGACGGGTGTGGTGGCACGGCGGGGCTGGCCGACGCCCATGCTGCTGGAGGGCATCAAGCGTAGGTGTTCCTCCGCAACAACCTTAGGCGTGTGCGCTAACTGACTCCAGACCACCTCCACCTGCACGGAGAGAACCGTCTCACCGAGGGATTGAGCAGCCCCGACATCGGACCACCTCCGCTCGCGCGGAGAGAACGCTCGCTCGGCCGCGATGGCGGCCAGGTCGGTCGGACCACCTCCGCTCGCGCGGAGAGAACACTCTGATCGGTACCGGCAAAGCAGGCGGACCCGGACCACCTCCGCTCGCGCGGAGAGAACCCCGTGGTGTTGGGGAAGACAAGCGCGCCTATCGGACTACCTCCGCTCGCGCGGAGAGAACTCCAGGAACTCCTGCCTGAACTGGGCGTTGAACGGACCACCTCCGCTCGCGCGGAGAGAACCACGTCCCGGGCCGTCAGTCGCTGGAGGACCACGGACCACCTCCGCTCGCGCGGAGAGAACGGGGTGCGGTGTGGTCAGCCACGGAGTTACGCCGGACCACCTCCGCTCGCGCGGAGAGAACCCTTCGCGACCTGGGCTTATATCCGGGCGTTACCGATTTGAGACCTTGATGCTGGGATGGCGATCGGAGATGACATGCGGAGAGGTTAAGACCTGGAGAACAATTCTGTCAGTGGTCCCTGATGTAGTCGGTACGGTCAGGAACCTCAGCCTCATCCCAGGAGTTCGGCGATGTCTGAGAGTGATCGCGAGCAGCCTGATCCAGACGCACGATTGTGGGGCAAGGAATGCGGTCTTCCCCGCCCCTACCCGGTGCTGTGCCACCTCATCGACACGGCAGCAATCGTCGGCGCCCTCTACGACGTGTGGGCTCCCGGCATCCCAGCCTTGGCGCAGACGACGCCGACCGGAGCCAAAGAGGACATGCGGAGGCTGATCTGCTTCTGGGGCGGCTTGCACGACATCGGCAAGGTGTCGCCCTCCTTCCAGGTGCTGGCCAAGAAGCCCTACGAAGCATTGCTTCGTGAGGCGCCCGAATACGGTGTATGCGGACCCGCGTCGGCTCTCAGTCACAACGAGGCAAGCCACCGGCTGCTCGTGGAGATCTTTCGGGAGTCGGGGTACCTCAGCGGTACCAACTACCGACGCGACGTCGCGCATCAGGTCGCGCAGATGCTCGGAGGCCATCACGGGCTCTTCTGCCCGGCGATGGACAAGAGCGAGTTGGCCCATCCCCGGCAGTCGAAGGACGGTTTGGGCGAAGGGGTCTGGGAAGCGCAATCCCGTGCCCATGCCACGGTGCTTCAGCAGTTGACCGGAGCGCAGGACCCCCTCGTCGAGCATCTGCCTGTTCCGGTGATCGTCGTCGTACTCGGCATGATCATCACGGCGGACTGGCTGGCCAGTCAGGAGGCGTTCATCAGTGAACGCCTTCCGCCCCCAGGATGGGAGGCCACGCCGGACGCGATACGGGCGCACTGGGAGTGCTCGGTTGCTGACGCGCCAGGCGTCGTGCGAGAAGCTGGCCTTGGACGCGCAGAGTTCGCCGATCGCAGTTTCGGTGAACTCTTCGACTTTGACACACCGAACGCGCTGCAGGCATCGGTCGCCGACAACCTGCCTGGTCTGGTCCAAGGGCCCGGCATCCTGATGGTCACAGCGCCGCCGGGAGATGGCAAGACGGAGGTGGCCCTGCACGCGGCAGGTGTGCTGAGCCGCGCATGTGGGGTCGGCGGCCTGGGGTTCTGCCTGCCGACGATGGCGACGACCGACGCCATGCACAAGCGCGTCGCCAAGTTCGCCGGGCGCGCACTTCTAGGAGACGCGGCGCTCACGCGCGTGCACAGCATGGCCTGGCTCTCTTCGGATGCGGCAGCAGACGCGTCGGCGGCGGCCGCAGACGCTGACCCCGTGATCAGCGATCCGGCCGCATCGATCGCCGCGACACAGTGGCTCCGCGCTGGCCAGCGGGGCCTGTTCGCACCGCTGAGCACCTTCACCATTGATCAAGGTCTCAGAGGCGTGTTGCCGGTGCGCTACAACATGCTCCGTCTCACGGCCCTGGCGGGCAAGGTCGTGGTCGTGGACGAGGCGCACGCCTACGACGCGTGGATGAACGCCTTGTTGATCCGGATGCTGGAATGGCTCGGAGCCCTCAAAGCGCCCGTCGTCCTGCTCTCGGCCACCTTGACCGGCGAGTCCGCCCGAGCCCTGGTCGAGGCTTACATGCGGGGGAGTGGTCACCCAGGAATCGGAGAGATCCAGACTCGCTATCCCGGTTGGCTCTTCGGCGATGCGGTCAGCGGGGTGGTGTCGCCGCCGTACAGCGTGCCGAGCGAACGCGAGCGCAACCTGCGTTTCGAGACCAGGCAGGTTCGGCGCGACGCGGATGCAGCGCCGACCGACGAACGGCTGTCGGTGATCCGCGAACTGCTCCAGCCGCTGGTCACCGAAGACCGAGGCTGCGTCCTGGTGTGCTGCACCACGGTCCTCGAAGCCCAGGAAACCTACGCCGATCTCGCCCGATGGTTCAGCGAACTGCAGGCGACCGGTACCGAGCCACCGGCATTGAAGCTACTGCACGCCCGGTTCCGCGCCAGCGATCGTGCCCGCATCACCGAGGAGTGCGAAGCCGCTTTCGGAAAGCACGGCAAGCGTCCGCGTACCGTGCTGGTCGCCACGCAGATCGTCGAGCAATCCCTCGACCTGGACTTCGATCTCCTGATCACCGATCTCGCACCGATCGCCCTGCTGCTCCAGCGTTCCGGACGGTGCCAGCGCCACCGTGGCAGGCAGGCTGACCTGCACGAGGCGCTGCGGCCAAGCTGGCTCGATGCCGACCCGCGCATCGTCGTGCTCGATCCGATCGGCCCCGATGGCGCTTTCGAGGTCCCGAAGAGCTGGGGGACTGTCTACGACGAGTCCCTGCTCCGCCGCACCAGCCGGCTGCTGGACGAAAGAAGCGACGAGCCGATCGCTGTTCCCGGCATGGTGCAGGGCCTGGTCGACGCCGTGTACGACAGCGACTTCGTCGCACGCTTCCCCATGACGCAGGAAGCCACCGACGACCTGGCGCGTGCGGACGGCGCGCGCTTGGCCGATCATGCCGCGCAGACCCAGCTCGCCGATCTCGTCTGGATCGACGCTCCGAACGACCGGAAGCTGCGTGACCTGCGGCGGCTGAGTGAAACCAGGACCAAGGTGGACGAGTCGCTGATCGTGACGCGGCTGGGGGCCGACTCGGATCGGATCGTGTGCGCCTACGAGCAGTCCCCGGGGCGTTGGACGCTGGACGAGGAGGGCGAAGTCCCCGTTCCCGGCCTGCACGGCGAGGGACGGGTCACCGCCGCACAGGCGCGGATCATCGCCCAGTCGATGATCCCTGTTCCGGGAACCTGGGTCCGAGAGGGCGCTGAGCTGCTGGAACTTCCTCCGGCATGGAGTAACAATGCCGTACTGCGCACCTGGCGACTGCTGCCCATGCACACGGACAGCATCGGTGTATGGACTGGCCGTATGCGGTCAAATCCCTGTATCTATACGGAAATGACCGGCCTGCAACTGATGGACTTGTCAAAATCGTGATGACGCCCCTCGCGATGGATTCATTCTGTCCGAGCGTGACATCACATTGCCGGATGGACGTCGAGCCGCCCCTTCAAGGAATCATCGCCCCGAAGAAAGGGCAGCCTCCGCTTTCGTAAGAAGTAAACGTCCGCTGCGTTCTGAACTGCACCTGACGGGCGGCTCACCTCCGCTCGCGCGGGGAACACGCCTGGTGATGCGCACTTGCGCTGCCACCAGGCATGGAAAGTCAGCCTACTGCTCGGTAGTTCCGTCGGGAAAGGTGGCGTCCGCAATGGCGAAAGCCGGCTTTGACCTGGCAAGCGAGCCATGGGCCGGAGTCATCTGGCGCAACCCGACCCCCACCCAACCCTCAGCGCTCGGTTTCCGTGACCTGCTAACGCACGCACACGAGATCCAGTCGCTGGCCATCACCCCAGCGCCCGCCCTTTCCGCCGTCTACCGTCTCCTGTACGCGATGGTCGCCCGCATCGCCGGTCTGGACGAAGACTCTCCAAACGGTGAGGACTGGTTCGAGCGCCGCGAGGAAATCCAGGAACAGGGCCTCAACCCCGATGCCGTCGCCGCCTACTTCAACAAGTTCGACGGCCGCTTCGACCTCTTCGACGACAAGCGCCCCTTCCTCCAAGACCCACGTCTGGCCGACCCGGCCGTCTGCCCCAAAGCAGCCGGAGTGAACAAACTCGTCCTCGGCCGCCCCGCGGGCAACAACGCCGTCTGGTTCGGCCACCACTGGGACGCCTCCCCAGTGCCGATCCCCACGGCGGAGGCGTTCGCCTCCCTGCTCATCTGGCTCTACTACGGCCCGTCCGGGCGCTGCGCGACACGGGTCCACGACGGCACGAGCGCCGCCGACGTCTCGGCCGGTCCGCTGCGATCCAGCCTGTCCTACCACCTCGAAGGCGACTCGCTCCTGGACACCTTGCTCGCCGGTCTGCTCATCCCGGACCCCGACGTACGCGGCGACCAGGACCTCTGCCCCTGGGAACTCCCCGACCTGCCCGACCCCCTCCAAGCCCCCCACGGCACCCGGCCCTACAACGGACCGCGCTCAAGACTCACCGGCGGTTGGCAGCACGCACTCCTGCTCGTCCCCGACGAGACGGGACAGCAGGTCACCGACGCCTACATCACCTGGGGTCGCCGGACCAAACAACCCCCGACGAACGATCCCTACGTCATCCACCAGATCAGCAAGCAGGGCAACCGCTACGCCCGCCCTGCGGACGCCGGCCGGGCACTGTGGCGCGATCTGGACGGGCTGCTCCAGCTCGACACCAACAACGCCGCGCGGCCGCAACGTCCGGAGGTGTTCGGCAACATCGCGGAGATGGCGGAGTACAAGGTCCGCGCTCTGGGCTTCGAGCAGGACGGCAAGACCAAGGACGTCCAGTTCGTCTCGGCCGTCACTCCGCCACTGCCCATCAGGGTCCAGGAAACCGACCCCAGACGTGCCAAGCGCATCGGCGACCTACGCGCCTACGGCAGCGTCTACGGCTCGCGGCTCGACTTCGCCGCGAAGAAGGCATGGGCGACGCTGACGGGCAACAAGCTCGGCCGTTGCGCCTGGGGCGAGCAAGCCGCCGCCGCGTACTGGCCGGAAGCCGAAGAGATCTTCTGGCAGCGGGTGCGCGACGATGACTTCACCGAGCCCTGGAAGACCTTCCGCGCCGCCGCAATCCGAGCCTTCGACGACGTCACCCACCGGCACGTCCGTGACACGCGCAGCGCACGCGCCGTCGAGCAGGCCCGACTGGAACTGTTCGGCGGCCGCAGCAAGAAGAAGTAGCGCACCGACTGAACCCCGACCCCCTTCGGCAGGACGCCATGAGCACACAGGCTTCCCCCTCGACCTCCTACGACGACGCCCGGGACTTCATCGCGCGCGTTCACCGGCTGTGCGAGGACCCCGGCAAACAGGCCGCGCTCCGCAGTGGGCTGCGGCGTCCCCTCGACGACTGCAAGCGGATGCACGCCCTGATCGCTCCGCACGTCCGAACCGCCCGGAACAGCAACCGCGAACGCGCCTACTACGCGATCGCCGCGATGATCGCGGCGCTTCCGCCACAGGCGCGCGGGGCATCCGCCGAATCCCAAAGGCGGAACTTCGGTGTCTGCCTCGCCCAGGGCGTCGACCGGGGAACGCTGCGCGAGTCCGCCGCCGAGGCGCGCATCAACCTGCTCACCCGGCAGAGCACCGAGGGCGTGCACCGCCATCTGCCGTCCGCCGCGCTGGTACTGGCGCAGCGTCCCGCCGACGTCGACTGGGCGCAGCTCCTACTCGACCTGCGCGACTGGGACGACCGCCGCGACCGGATCACGCGCCGCTGGCTGCAGGACTTCTACCGCACCCGCTTCAAATCCGAAGAACTCGCCGACCGCCCCGACGACGCCACCCCGAACGAGGAGAACTGATGACCGACTTCCCCGGGCGCTTCCTCGAGATCCACGCCATCCAGCCCATCCCGTTCGCGAACCTGAACCGCGACGACACCAACTCGGTGAAGACGGTCACATGGGGCGGCGTCACGCGCACCCGAGTCAGCAGCCAGTGCTGGAAGCGCGCCATCCGACTCCACCTCCAGCAAGCCATCGGGGAGGAGGCGCTGCGCACGCGCCGCCTGGCCGAGCACGTCGCCGCGCATCTGGAGCAGGAGTACGGTTGGCCCGCAGACCTGGCCGAGCGCGCGGGCCGCCACATCGTGGTCGCCAGCAGCGTCGGCGCGGAACCCCCCAAGAAGAAGGGGGATGACACCGGCGACACCCGCGAGAGCTGGTCCACGGCGGCGATGGTCTACATCCCCGCCGCCGCGGTCGCCGACCTGGCCGAGCTGGCGATCCGGTACCGGGACGAGCTGGAGCAGGCCAAGGAGCCCGCCAAGTTCGAGCGCAAGCACGCGGTCGTCCCCACCGCCGAGATCGACACGATCCTGACCCGCCGCAACGGCGTCATCAACCTGTTCGGCCGCATGCTCGCCCAGGTGGACGACGCCCATGTCGATGGCGCCGTGCAGGTCGCGCACTGCTTCACCACGCACGCCACCGACGTCGAGATCGACTACTTCAGCGCCGTCGACGACGTCACCGCCGCTTGGAAGGACACCACCGGCAGCGCCCACATGGGCAACACCGAGCACAGCGCCGGAGTGCTCTACCGCTACGTCGTGCTCGACCTGGCCGACCTGCACGCCAACATCGGCGGTGACCTGGACGACGTGCGCGAACTCGCGGCCGAGCTGATCCGCGCCGTCCTCCTGTCGCTGCCGCAGGCGAAGAAGAACTCCACCGCCCCCAACACCATCCCGCACCTGGCGCACGTGACCGTCCGCGCCGACCGGCCCGTCTCCTACGCCGCCGCCTTCGAGGAGCCGGTCCGCGCCAAGGGCCACAGCGGGCACACCGGCCCCTCGACCAAGGCGCTGGACGACTACGCCGGCGCCGTCCAGAAGCTTCTCGGCGGCAACGGCCTGCGCTACAGCGCCCACGCGACGCTGGCGCCGACCGCGATCGCCCATCTCGGTGAGCGCGTCGACGCCTTCGACGACCTCATCACCGGGGCCCTGGCCGCGGCACTGCCCGCCAAGGAACTGGCGTGAGCACCGCAGGACTCCTCCTGCGTCTGAGCGGGCCACTCCAATCCTGGGGAGAGCGGTCGCGCTTCAACGAACGCGACACCAACACCGCACCGACGCGCTCAGGACTCATCGGCCTGATCGCCGCCGCCCTCGGCCGCCGCCGCGACGAGGACATCGGCGACTTGACCGCGTTGAGCTTCACCATCCGGATCGACCGGCCGGGCACCCTGCTGCGCGATTTCCACACCGTCGGCGGCGGGATGCCGCGTCGGCTCACCGTGATCACCGCCGAGGGCAAGCGCCGCAGCGCCGAGACCGCGACGCTGATCTCCGACCGCTACTACCTGGCCGACGCCGCGTTCACTGTCGCCGTCACCGCCCCCGACCCGCAGCTGCTGGACACCTGCGCCGCCGCGCTGCGCGAGCCGCGCTGGCCGCCCTACCTGGGGCGCAGGTCCTGCCCGCCCAGTGGACCGATCCTGCTGAGCACGCTCGAACACGACCCGGTGCCGCCGCTGATCGCCTTGCCCCTGCCTCGCAAGCACCCGGCGAACGAGTCGACCATCTCCGTCGAATTCCGCAGCGACACACCGTTCGACACCGCCCCCTGGCCCGGTCTGCCCGTCACCGAACAGATCTACACCGAGGCCCAGGACGAACCGATCTCCTTCTCCCCGCACCGGCGCCAGTACCGCACCCGTCCCGTTTACCGGTGCCATCTCGACCTGCCCGCCGACCAGTGCGCCGACTACGGAACCGCCTACCTCCGCAAGCTCCACGAACACCTTGCTGCCGCACCACCCAACGGGAGCACCCCCTCATGAGCACCGAACTGTTCATCACCCACATCGCCTTGGACCTGGGGCACAGGGGAGTACTCAACGACCTGCGGGATATCGGCAAGCTGCACCAGCGCATCATGAAACTGTTCCCCAACGGCCTGGGAGCACAGCCCCGCCAACAGGCCGCCGTGTTGTTCCGCCTCGACGAACTCGCCAGTGGAACAGCAGTCCTGATCCAAAGCGCACTCAAGCCCGACCTGGACAAGCTGCCCACCGGCTACGGCGTGCCCCGCTGCAGATCGCTGGCCCCGCTGCTGGACAGCCTGCGCGCCGGTGCCCCCGTCCACTACCGGATCATCGGCAACGCGACCAGCAAGCTGGGCAAGAACACCACGGCAGGCCGTCCCAAACAGGTCGTCCCTCTCCAGGGCGCTGACGCCGATCGTTGGTGGCAGCGCCAGGCCGAGAGCGCCGGCCTGCTGGTGAACACCCTGATCAGCAGCCAGCTCAGCAGCGTCAGCAGCCAACGCGGCCCAGGGCGCATGACCCACGCTCGCACTCGTTTCGACGGCACCGCCACCGTCACCGATCCGGCGGCGCTGGTCGAACGGATGAAGGCGGGCATCGGCCGCGGCAAGCCCTACGGCTGCGGACTGCTCACCATCGCGCCGGTCGCATGAGCCGACCCGCGCGGCAGCGCCTGGCCGCCCCCACCGCTGCGATGCTGCCCCGCATCGGGGACTCGCTGTCGTTCCTGTACATCGACGTGGCCCGCATCGTCCAGGACGACACCGGCGTCAAAGCGTTCTTCCAGCTCGGCGACGACGTGCGCCGCGTCGCACTGCCCACCGCGGCCCTCGGCTGCCTGCTGCTCGGCCCCGGCGTGTCCATCACCACCCGGGCCCTGTCCACGCTGGCGCGCCACGGCACCACCGTGATCTGCACAGGAGCAGCTGGCGTCCGCTGCTACGCGGCCAACGTCCCCGACTCGCTACCGACACGCTGGCTGGAAACCCAAGCCCGCGCATGGGCCGACGACGCCGAGCACAAGGCCGTCGCCCACCGCATGTACCTGCGCCGTTTCGGCGACACGGCACCCGCGACCGCCACCATCGCGCAACTACGCGGTCTGGAGGGCCAGCGCATGAAGGCGATCTATCGCCTGCTGGCCCAGCAGAACGGATTGCGCCCGTTCAGGCGCTCCTACGCCCCGGAGGACTGGGACGGACAAGACCCCGTCAACCGCGCCCTGTCAGCGGCGAACACCTGCCTGTACGGCATCGTCCACGCGGCCATCAGCGCCATCGGCTGTTCGCCGGGCCTGGGCTTCGTACACACCGGAACCTCGCACTCGTTCGTCTACGACATCGCCGACCTGTACAAGGCCGAACTCACCATCCCGCTGGCCTTCTCCCTGCACGACGCAACCGACCCTGACGGCCAAGCCCGCCGATCTTTCCGCGACGGCCTGAAGCTGTTCCGCCTCCTTCCACGCATCGTCGCCGACATCCAGACGCTTCTAGATCCTGATGACGGCACCCGCGAGGAAGACGCCGAAGAGGCGTCCGAAGAACTCGTCGACCTCTGGGATCCCGACCTCGGAAGACTCGCCGGCGGCACCAACTACAGCCAGGACTGACATGGCGACGATGACCGTCATCGCGACAACCGCCGTTCCGGACCACCTGCGCGGCGCGCTGACACGCTGGATGACCGAACCCATGCCGGGCCTCTACGTCGGCACCCTCTCGGCCCGCGTCCGCACCGAACTATGGACAGCCGTCGCCGCATCCATCAACGACGGAGCAGCGATACTGCTACACCCCGACGCCAACGAACAGGGATTCACCATCCATACGGCGGGCCAGCGCCGCCGCATCCCCATCGACTTCGACGGCCTCACCCTCATCGCCCTCAACCCTGCTGAACCAGACGATGAATCAGCAAAACCATAAGTCGCCGCAAATCAACAAGTAGCCTCCCGACAGAGCAGGCTCACTTCCGCTCGCGCGGAGAAAACAGCCGCTCGGCGAGCAGGCCGCGGAGCAGCGCCGGACCACCTCCGCTCGCGCGGAGAGAACTACTCGCCGACCAGGCTGTACTGGAACTGGGCCGGACCACCTCCGCTCGCGCGGAGAGAACAGGGGCAGGGGCGGGGGGCCGGTCTCCAGGTGCGGACCACCTCCGCTCGCGCGGAGAGAACCGAACCCTTGTACCTGGCCGCACAGTCATTCGTCCTGATCGGACCACCTCCGCTCGCGCGGAGAGAACTCGTGTTCGTCCGGGGTCATCTCCACCGTGAGCGGACCACCTCCGCTCGCGCGGAGAGAACTGACCCGAGGCCTCGGCCAGCTCGGCGGCGATCGGACCACCTCCGCTCGCGCGGAGAGAACGGGGGCGCCGGTCCGGCCGCGCGCCTTCCGCGTGGACCACCTCCGCTCGCGCGGAGAGAACGAGTACGGCGCTGGCCACCTGTCCTGGAAGGACGGACCACCTCCGCTCGCGCGGAGAGAACGACCTCACCAGCGTCGATACCGGGTCGGTGGACGGACCACCTCCGCTCGCGCGGAGAGAACCCTTGCCGACCTGCACTTATTGAGGGGCATTACCGATTTGTGACCTGCTAGTCGAGGGTGGCTGTGACATAGCCATAGCTTATGGCCTGGCGAGGGGAGGGCTATCGCCTGGTGATTGAAAGCATCGGAGTGGGTGGCGGGGCATCAGCTAGTTAGGGTGCGCTCCGTCGCCTGGTGGGAGGCGGTGGTGAAGTTGCGACTACCGGTCTGACAGCAGGGGGTTCACCTGTCGATGCCTTAGTTAGCGGCGTGTTCAATCGGGTAGATGTGGAGCCGTCGTCGGCCCCATTGGTTTGAACGCTCAGGAATCTTGTGATCGCGGAAATCTCGAGGATGAAAGCTGCAGTGCGGTGGAACGGGTGCGTAGGCTTCTTTGATCTTGCCTTACTATGTAAAGCACCTTGGTTGTAAAATAATCCCCTCTTCGTAATGATCGCAGCCGCTGGCGTACTGGCCGACTCAACCGCAACGATAATCATCACTCCGCTGTCGACGCCCATCATGGGGATGGCGCTGGGGGTGGTGAAACGCTCCCGGACGGGTGCCGGCCGGTTCGTCCTAGACGGCGTGGCGGCGGTCGTCGCCGTCGGGCTGCTGACCTCGCTCGCCCTGCCGGGCTCCTACCGGTTGCTGGCCAACGGCCAGATCTCCGGACGCACCTCGCCCGGCCTGGCCGACCTGGTAGCCGCCGTCGCCACTGGGCTCGCCGGGGCCCTCGCCCGCCGCGACGTCGCCGCGGTCCTGCCCGGGGTCGCGATCTCGATCTCGCTGGTGCCGCCGCTGGTGGTGTCGGGCGTCTGCCTCGGCGCCGGCGCCCCGGCCCTCGCGTTCGGCGCGCTGGTGTTGTTCCTGTCCAACATGTTGTCGCTGGTGCTGGTCGGGACGTTCGTGTTCGCCGCCCTCGGCTACGTGGATGTCCCCGCCGGGGCATCGCGCCGACGGGCCGTGTTCGCGTTCGGCGGGCTCGGGGTGCTGGTGGTGCCCCGTTGCTTCTCCGCACCGCCGCCAACTACGCGTTCGCCGTGTGGGAGAGCCGGATCCGGGACACCGCGGCCCGGTGGGTGGCGGACGAGCCTGGGGCCTCGGTCGTCGGCGTCCGCCGGGAGTCGGCGACGTTCCACACCTCGGTCCGCACCCCCCCGCCGGACTGCCACCGACCGAGCAGTTGCTCGCCGATCTGCGCGGCGTCGTCCCCGGCAGGGTCCCGATCGTCCTGGAAGTCACCCGGGGACGGTGATCGACCTCGGCAGCGTCGGACCTGGAGCATGACGACGAACGTTTCGCCGCTCCGCTGGGAGAGTACTGGGGAGCGGCGGCGGACTGGTCGATGAAGTCGCGGATGGTGGCGAGGTGGGTGTACAGGATCGCCTTGCCCAACTGGGCGCACCCTCGGCCCCAGTTGACGATGCCCACGACCCGGTTCTGCATGGTCAGCGGGGACCCGGTGTCGCCGTCGCAGGCGTCACCCTTGCCGGGCGTGCCGCCGCCGCAGAAGAAGTGCTCGCTCACGGCCTGGGGCGGGTAGGCGTTCTTGCACCGGGAGTAGAGGCAGCCGTGGTCCACCTGGCTGGAACCGTCTCCTGCTTCGAGCCACCGGTCGGCCGGTCACCCGGGGGCGAGGATGGCGCGGACCGACTCGGGGTTTCCTCCCAGCTTGAGGTGGAGGCGGGCCCACTGCGCATCGGCGCTGGTCGGCGCCTGGCGGTCGCAGTAGGGACGGTTGCCGTTGGCGGTGTAGTAGCGCAGCAGGGTCAGGTTGCGGGCGCTGTCGGAGGCGAAGGACTCCTCGGGGGTGTGCCGCTGGTGCTCCATGCACGTCTGCGGTGCGGTCGCGGTGCCGGGCTGGAAGGGGCCGTGGTCGTCATCGAGGACGGTGGCGGCGGCGAGGCCGGCGGTGGCGGTGGTGGCTCCGATGACCGCGACGAGGGCGATGTACCTGGCCGTCGAAAGCATGCGAGTGGTCCTTCCTAGACGGATCCGTTGAGGCCGCGGAGCGTCAGGCCGACGCCGACGACGACCACCAGGCCCGCGGTGAGCATGGGGGTGTAGAGGGTGAGGCGAGCGGCCCGGCCGGTGAAGGGAAGGCGTTCGATCAGGTCGTGGAACCGCACCAGCAGGAGGCCGGCGGCGGTCAGGGTGGCCGCCATGCCGACCCCGTAGGCCAGCACGAGCGCGGCGCCGAACAGTGTCCGTCCCAGGGCGATCGCGCCCAGCAGGACGACCAGCGCCGAAGGGCTCGGCACCAGCCCGCCGGTGATCCCCAGCCCGATCAGACCGGCACGCCCGAATCGCCCTTCTCCGTGCCCGTGCCCGTGGCTGTGGCCGTGCCCGTGGCCGTGCCCGTGGCCGTGCCCGTGGCCGTGCCCGTGGCCGTGGCCGTGTGACGGTGGAGGTGGTGGGGACGGTATGCCGTGCGAGGTCGAAGCGACTCCCACCAACTGCAGGACAGGCTCGGCGGGCAACGCGCGTCGGCTGAAGCGGTGTGAGCGCCACGCCGAACGCAGCAGCCCCAAACCGATGGCGGCGACCAGCAGGCCGCTGGCCACCCCGAGCCAGGACAGCAACGATTCCCCGGCCAGCGTGGCCGATGCGCTGAGCAGCAGTCCCAGGACCATGACGCCGCCGGTGTGGGTGAGGGTGACGGTCGCGCCGACGATCAGCGCGTCGCGGGCCCGGCCGCGGCGTCCGGCGATGTAGGCGGCCATCACCGTCTTGCCGTGGCCGGGCATCGCGGCGTGCGAGGCGCCCAGCACGATGGCCAGCAGCAGTGCCAGCGCCCCCACGCCCACCGACAGGTGCGGGGTCGCGACCAGGGAGTTGAAGTGTCCGGTGAGCCGGTTGACCGCGGTGGCGAACCATCCGGCCGACGGCAGCGCGGGGAGGACGCCGGTGGTCGAGCCGAAGCCGGGGGCGGTGCGCAGCGTGGCCGTGCGGACGTCCAGCGGCGAGGTCAGCAGATCGCCGGGGTAGCGGCGCAGCTCGTCGCTGACGCTGCGCTGCGGCACCGGCGCTTTGTCCAACCGGACGCCCGCGCCGACGGCGGTGATCTCGTGCCAGCCGACGCGGTCGGCGCGGAACCGGTCGGCGAACTCGACCACGGCGGGGGCCGACAGCCGCACGGGTGCGGTGAACGAGCACGTCAGCCTGCTGGTGCGCAGTCCCGCCGTCCCCGGCACCAGCGCGTAGGCCGAGCCGGAGACCCGCCAGGCCACCGCCCGGCCCGCGACCGTCGTGGTCACCGCCGAGGAGAAGCCCGCGCACTGCGCGCGGGCGTAGGCGGCGGCCTCGGCGGCGCTCACCCGGGAGTCGTGGTCGGTGTCGACGAGCGGTTGTTCCTGGAGGGTGGGGATCTCGGCCGAGTCGACGATCGCGGTGTTGTCGATCCGGTCGGGCGACAGCCGCAGGCCGTTGTAGTGGTTGACGGTGAAGTTGCCCAGCGGGTGCCGGGGCGGCGTCGCGGCGCGCGCGTCGTGGAGGGAGGCCAGGCCGATCAGGATGGCCGCCATCAGCAGCGTGACCACGACCGACCGCGATGGCAGCCGGGACGGCGAACACGTCCGGTCATGCCGCCGGGCGATCGCCTGCGGTGGCTGGGTGCTTGCGGGCATTCCGCCCGGGGCGGGCGGGCGTGAGTCGGAACGGCGGCGTCGGGTCATGAGGGTCTGCCGATCGCTGGGATCTCGGGGGTGAAGCGGGGATTGATGGCGTGCGCGGTGGCGCGGTCGGCGGCCGCTGCGGCGCGGTCGCCGAGCGCTTGGTGGATCTCGGCGCGGTGGTGGTAGAGCGCGGCGTTGCGCCAGCCCAGCCGGGTGGCCTGCCGGGCGTAGCCGAGAGCCTCGGCGTCGCGTCCGTTGAGGTGCAGGGCCCAGGCGAGCGCGTCGGCGACCAGGACGCTGCGCCGCCGTTTCCATTCGGCCTCGGCGTGCCGCAGCGCGCGCACCTTGTCGCCGGTGTCGGCCGCGTGCTCGGAGGCGGCCAGGTCGTCGACCAGGCCGTTGGCGGCCTGGAGCCGCTCCTGCGTGGCGAGCAGCCGTTCCTGCGCGGCGGCCTGGTCACGCTGGCCCGCCGAGTGCAGCAGCTGGGCGTATTCGGTCAGGTACTGCGGCAGCGGGGCGCGGGCGACCAGGGTCTGGTAGCCGCGCAGGGCCGCCGGGGTGTCACCGCGCAGCGCCGCGGTCTTGGCGACGCCCTGGACCGCCGGAGCGAACGAGGCGTCGGCGGTGGCGGCGGCCCGGTAGTGCTCTTCGGCCTCTGCCAGATCCCCGGCTTGGAAGGCCAGTTCGCCCAGGTAGTAGCGGCAGAAGGCGACGTCGGCGGGCAGGTAGGCGGCCCCCAGCGCTTGGCGCAGCAGGGCGCGCGCTCCGGCGACGTCGCCGCGCTGTTGGCGTTCGTAGGAGGCGCGGGTGAAGGCCGGTACGCCGGGTGCCAGTTCGTTCATGCGCGTCACGGCGCGGGTCGCGGCAGGGTAGTCGCCGAGCTGGGTGTAGGCGTCGGCGAGCACGCCCTGCGCGTCGGGGCTGGCGGGATTGGCCCGCGCGGCGCGTCGGCCCCACTGGGCGGCCGAGGCGAACTCGTGCCGGGCGTTGGCCAGGGCGCCCATCCCGGTCATGGCCTGGTCGTTGCCGGTGGGGGCCAGTCGTAGCGATCGCTCCAGCGCGCCCTGCGCCCGTGGATAGTAGGAGGGGTCGAGGGTGGTGCGGGCCTGCTGGACGTAGGCGGCGCCCAGCGCCGCCCAGGTGCGGTGGTCGTCGGGTGCCGCCCGCAGGGCCTGCTGGTAGCGGCCGATCGTTCCGGGTGCTGCGCCGTCGATCGGAGCGGGCGGGCCGGGCGCGTCCCGGAGCGCGCCGACGCCCACGACCGCGACCACCGCGGCTGCGAGGGCGGCGACCGCCGCGTACAGCGGACGCCGGGGAACACGGTCGATCTGCACGGGTTTCCTCCGTCCTGGGGAACGCGGGCAGGACGCCCGGACCGCGCCACCCGGTCGCCGCCCCGGCTCCCGCCGGGGTGCGGCCGCGTCCGCTGGTGTCCTGCCCGCGTTCGGTTCTCAGCGGCCTCGATCGGAGGCGGCGTCCACCGGCCGGATCAGCCGGCCCGGTTGACGGCGCTGTTGTGCGGCAGCGCCACGTAGGGGAACGTCGACGCGAACGGCGACTCGTTGCCGTTCACCCCGTCCCCGTTGGCCAGGGCCGGGACGAGCCTGCCGGTCTGCGCGGCGCCCTCCAGCGCCTGCAGGCCGATGTCGAGCACGTCGTCGCCCAGGCGGCGGCCGTTGGGGAACCCCTGGAGGTCCCCCGCCAGGACGCCCAGCCGGTTGGGCTGCCGCGACACCGGGACGGCCATGTTGAGCCGCAACATCTCGGCGGGCGTGAACTTCCTGGGGTTGACGTCCTTGTTGAGGAGCTGGGAGTTCAGGTCGGCCTGGATCGGGCCGCCGGACTTCTTGGAGATGCCGGTCAGGAAGATCTGCGACAGGTCGCGGCGCGGCGTCGCCGGGGCCTTCACCCCGTAGATCTTCTCGATCAGCGCCGGGACCTCGGGCTTGAGGACCCGGTCCACCAGCGGCTTGACGGTGTGGTCCTTGGCCGGGTCCAGCCGGTTGAAGGCGCCCTTCAGCCCGGCGGGGGAGACGACCTCGTTGACCAGGGGGTTGCCCAGCCGCGAGACCTGCCGGTAGCCGCCGACCCGGGAGCCGAGGACGGCGCCCTTGCGCTCGGTGGTCGACCAGATGCCCACCACCGGGTTGCGGCCCGCGTTGCCCTTCAGGGCCAGGGCCTTCTTGGGCACCTGGAGCGCCAGGGTGTTGACGTTGTAGCCCCGGAGGGTGTCCTGCCCGACCTCCTTGAGGTTGGCGCCGTAGAGCAGGTCGAAGACCCGCAGGTCCAGGAAGAAGGAGTCGTCGGCCTGGCCGGCGTAGGCCCGGCCGCCGCCGGCGACCTGCCGGACCGCCTGCCTGCGCAGCGTCCCGTAGTCGGGCATCGACGCCGGGCCGGTGTTGGAGGGCGCGGCGATGGCGTCCTTGACCAGCGTCCGGGTGCCCTTGCGGGTCACCTCCTGGAGGGTGTAGCGCTGGCGGAACAGCAGCGTCGGGTCGGTCAGCGACCGCACCGGCCCGTTGTTGTACAGGAAGGTTTTGTTCCCGCGGCGGTCCTCGTTGCGGAAGGTCCACCGGTAGACGATGTCGGCCCTGGCGTCACCGTCGTTGTCGATCTTGATGTTGTAGCGGGTGTCGGTCGCGAACGGGTAGAAGTTCGGCCCCCCGTTCGGCTCCTGGAACGGATGCCAGTTGGCGACCAGGGAGACGCTGTCGGGGGCGTCCGGGCTGGTGAAGGCGTACAGGTCGGTGTTGTCGGCCTGGGGGTCGCCGGCGATGAGCGGCGCCTCGCGGTGGCTGGAGGCGCCGGAGGTGCCGGGCCCGAGCGCGGCGAGCATGCCCGCCGCGGCCAGCAGGCCGGTACCGGCGGCCACCACGGCCGGCCGTTTGATTCTGGTCACGGTGTCGCGGATTCCTTCCGATGGAACCCCGAAGCGGACGAATACCGCCTTTAAGGGGATTTCGCTCCTGGTGTGTACCGGGAGCGGACCGACCGTCGGGGATTTCGAGGTTTATTCGGCCGAGCGGCGCGGAAGGATTGGTGCCGCGACAAGATGCATAGAGATTGCTATTGCGTAAGATTTGCAATAAGGGTCGCTCGTCAGGCCCGCGTGACCAGTAAGAACGGAAATGTCCGCTAAGGCGCTGTTACCTTTATGGTCTATTGGCAACGTGCGGCCAGGACCTCCGGTGGACGGCAAGTCTTCAGAAAAGCGGCCCGGCTGTAGAGGTCATCTGTCGTCGCTCTCAAGGCAACGCGAGCAGGTATTTGTCCGGACAGTTCGCCGCCTTCCTCATGCCCGGCATGAGGAAGGCGGCGATGGGAGCCGGTATCAACGGGAGTGGCACGGCCTGCGGGTTTCGGCGGTCGTCTTCAGGTCGCGCAACCAGGCGTCGAGGCCACCGCCCAGGATCCTGGTCGCGCTGGGGACGTCCGCCTCGACCTGCGCGCCGGTCCAGGTCTCCTCGGTGTGCACGCGCACGCCGCCCCGCACCTTGGTGAACGTCCACAGGTGCACGCCCTCGTCGATGCGCACCCCCTGGCCGACCGCCGGGCCGCGCCACAGGATGCAGGTGTTGCGCTGGAGTTGCCGGACGGTGGACGTGATGGTCATCGTGGTCGCCGGAGTCGTGGGGGTGGGCGGCGCCGGGGTGGTCCACCGGAACCGCGAGCCCTTGCGGAGGGGGCCGTGGTCGAGGCGCTTCATCGTCAGGACGGGGGACTGCCAGGTCGGCCAGCGCTCCACGTCGGTCTGGAGCTCGAAGACGGTGCTCAGCGGCGCCTTGATCAAGACGTCGGACCCGTAGCGGACCTGCGCCGAGCCGTCGACGCCCTCCCCACGGCACTGCGGCTGCGCGGGGGCGGCGGCCTGGGCGGCGGGGACATTGCCGGCGAGGATGCCCGCGACGGCGAGCGAGAGCGTGAGCGCGGAGGTGCGGATGATCGACGGACCGTTGCTGAACATGGTGGGCCTCTCGTTCGGGGGGATGGAAGGCTCGGGGTCGCGCGACGCGCCTACGGCGTCAGCACGACCTTCCCGGTGACCGTGCCGGACTCGGCCAGCCGCACGGCGTCGGCGACGCGGGCGAGCGGCAGCTCGGCCGCGACCTGGGCGGTGATGTCGCCGCGCTGGAGAGCCGCGAAGACCTGGGTGAGGTCGGCGCGCAGCCGGGTCCGGAACCGGTCCTTGGCCAGGGCCCGTCCGGCCAGGACGTTGTAGAAGTAGGCGTGACGCCGGTTGGGCAGGGCGTTCCACGACCACACCCGGCCCAGCAGCTTGACGACGGGCCACCGCTTGGACCCCTCGTCGTCGAGGGTGGAGGCGCTGCCGTAGGAGACGAGCGTGCCGCCGGGGGCCAGCAGGCGCCAGGAGTCGACGATGCCGCGCCCGCCGACGTGGTCGAAGACGGCGTCCACCCCGCCGGGGGCGAGTTCGCGGATCCGTGCGGCGACGTCGTCGGCGCGGTAGTCGACGGGCCGAACGCCCCGTTCCCGCAGGGCGTCGTGGTGGCGCGCCGACGCCGTGCCGATCACCTTCACGCCCGCGAGTTGCGCGAGCTGCACCAGGATCGACCCGACGCCGCCGTTCGCGCCGTGCACCACGACGGTCTGCCCGGCGCGCACGCGCGCCTTGCGGTGCAACATCTGCCAGGCGGTGATGCCGTTGAGCACCAGCGTCTCCGCTTCCGCCGCGCTCACCCCGGCGGGCACCGGCACCACGTCGGCGGCGTCGACGAGCACGTGGCTGGCCCAGCCGCCGACCTTCGTCAGCGCCGCGACGCGAGCGCCGGCCAGCCCCGGCCCGACCCCCGCGCCGACGGCCTGCACCGTGCCGACCAGGTCGTAGCCGGGCACGAACGGGAACGCGGGCTGGTCGTAGTAGCGGCCCCGGCGCATCTGCTGCTCGGCGAAGGAGACGCCGGTCGCCTCCATCCGGACCACGACCTGGCCCGGACCGGGGACGGGGACCTCGCCGTGCCGGATCTGGAGCCCTTCCGGCTCGACCTTGCCCGGCAGGACGATCTCGACGAGCTCTTCGGTGTTCATGCCGACCTCCAGGAAATTACGTGTGATCATGTTCGTTATAGGGTCTAACTCAATTCGGATGGCAGTCGCCCGGTTCAGCTCCGGCGGGCTCGATGCACGCTCACGATGAGCGCGACGGACGCGGCGACGATCAGCCCGACGAAGCCCGGGTGGATGTCCTTGGACAGGCTCTGCGCGCCGTCCGGCCGCACCAGCCAAACGACCAGCGGAACCGCGTACGCGACGGCGACCAGCACGGCCGCCCAACGCACCGCTCGATCACCGGCGTAACGGAAGGCCCCGACCAGCGCGACCACCGCCGGGATGCCCGCCAGCAGCGCGAACTGCCCGAGAACCATCACCGGGACAGTCCAGGACGCGACGGCCACCGGCAGTGGAATGCGCCGACCCGCGTGGACGGACGGCTGCGACGTGATGGTCATGGTGTTCCCTTCACTCGACCGAGGCGACCGCAAGTGCGCTACGCCTTCATGCTTACGTTAGAAGTTATAACTCTACGGCGGCGGGAGTGTCAACAAGAATCGTGATAGCTTCTAACTAAACCTCAAAGCTGTAGCCACCAGGAGAAGGAGCCGCAGGTCATGGCGGACGCGGGCACCAAGCCAGGCGCGCAGACCCCGCGCGAGCGCTACCGCGCCCAGGTGCGCGCGGAGATCAAAGAGCGCGCGTGGGAGCAGATCGCCACCGCGGGCGCGTCCGCGCTGTCCCTCAACGCGATCGCCAAGCAGATGGGCATGAGCGGCCCCGCCCTCTACCGCTACTACGCCAGCCGCGACGACCTGGTCACCGAGCTGATCAGGGACGCCTACCGGAGCCTCGCCAACGCCCTCCACGGCGCCTCGGCCGCCGCCCCGGACCTGGCCGCACTGGCGCACGCCATGCGCGCCTGGGCGCTGGCCGACCCCCAGCGGTACTTCCTCATCTACGGCACCCCGATCCCCGGCTACCACGCCCCCGAGGACACCCGCGTCATCTCCAACGAGATCATGGCGATCCTGCTCGACGCCTGCACGGCGTCAACCCCGGACAGCCCCGCGACACCGTTCGACGCGCACCTGGAAGACCACCGGGACTGGGCGCGCGACCACCCCGCCTCGACCGCGATCCTCCACAAGGCCCTGACGTTCTGGACCCGCCTGCACGGCGTCCTGTCCCTGGAACTCGCGGGCCACTTCACCGGAATGGGCTTCGACGCCGACCTGCTCTTCGCGGCCGAACTGGACGACCTGCTCGCCCACTGAGCAAGCCCTATCCCGGCGAATCCGTCGACCGTCGGGCGCGCAGCGCGCGGAGTTTGTGGCGGTTGCCGCAACGTTCCATCGAGCACCAGCGCCGGGCCCCCGGGCGCGAGGAGTCGACGAACACCAGCGGGCAGTCGTCGCTCGCGCACTCCCGGACGCGCTCGGCGAGCGGACCGGACAGCAGCTCGATCATCTCCCGCGCCATGCTCGACAACGCCTGCGCGGCCCGCACCGGCGACGCCCATGCCGAGGTCGTGCCGTCATCGGCCAGCCGGGGGACCAGCGACGCCGTGGCGGCCACCTCGTTGATCGTCGCCACCGCCCCGGCGGGCAGCGGGCGGCCCGCCGCGCGGGCGTGGGCGGTGTCCCAGATCGCCTGCCGGAGGGTCTTGGCCGTGGCCAGCTCGTGGGCCGTCGCCGGGGCCGTCACGGCGGCGGACAGTGGCGGTTCGGCCAGCCATCCGGCCAGGTCGGAGGGCTCGTGCAGGGTCTCGAAGATCGCGTACTGACCCTCGCCGCCCGTGTGGGCGAAGTCCAGGCAGACGGCGCCGGCGTCGAACCAGAACGACCCGCCGCGCGGGTCGTGCAGGGTCCGGCCACTTGTGCTCGCTCGCATGAAACCAGTATAACGGGTGTCGTACCCGACACCGCTTAAACCGGTGTCCCGAGTAGAGGAGGCCCACATGGGCGTACGGCACATCAACCCCGAGGGACTCCACCGCAGCCCCGCCTTCAGCCAGGCCGTCGTGGTCGAGCAGCCGGCGAAGACCATCTACATCGGCGGGCAGAACGGCGTCGGCGCCGACGGCAGGGTGGTCGGCCCGACGGTGGGGGAGCAGGCCGCCAAGATCTTCGACAACCTCCGGGTCATCCTGGAGAGCGAGGGCGCGAGCCTCGCCAACATCGTGCACTGGACCATCGCCGTGGCGGACGGCCACTCCTTCGACGAGGGCGCGGCCGCCTTCCAGAAGGTGTGGAACCGGAACGACCCGCCGCCCGCCATCACCGTCCACGTCGTCGCGGGCCTGGCCTCCGGCGTCCTCGTCGAGGTCGACGCCGTCGCCGTCGTGTGACGCCCCCGCCGAAGTGATCTGATGGAGGCCCGGCCGTCAGGATCGCGGAGGCCCCCATGCCAGCCGAGCCGCAGACCATCGCCGAACTGTTCGTGAAGGTCGGGATGGGGACGCTGCGTGGTGCCGTCGAATGGGCGACGGCGCGCAAGCGCGTCGAGATGTACCTCGCCGACACGGAGGCCATCCCCGAGGCGACCGCCGCGACCTTGCGCCGCCTGTACGACGAGCTGAGCGACCAGGAAAGGCACAGCGCGCTGGCCAATCAGCGCGTGCAGGACATCCTTCGTTCGCTCGGAGACTGACCGAACGACCGTCCCCGCCGCCGCGCTCCTAACGCGCGGCGGCGGGGGCACGCCCCGTCACCCAGCCCCGCCCAGCCACGTCGTGGCCGCCGTCACCAGCGCGGTGACGCCCATGCTCAGCGTCGGCTCGACGACCGGCGCGAACTTGGGGGAGTGGTTCGACGGGATGTCCCGCTCGACCGTGCCCGCCTTCGCCGCCGCCGCGAACGTCTCGGGATCGACGCCGCCCAGCAGCCAGTAGCAGATCGGGACATCGGCGGCGGTCGCGAACACCCCGACGTCCTCGCTCCCCGTCATCTGCCCCGCGTCGATGACGTCGCCGTCCCCGAACCGGGACCGGAACGCCGCGGCCGTGCGCGCCGTCGCGTCGGCGTCGTTCACCAGCAGCGGGAACCGGTCCAGCTCCGCGACGTCGGGCGTCCGGTCGGCACCGGCCGTGACCGCCTCGCCCTTGACGATCCGGTCGATGGCCGCCAGCACCTTGTCCCGCACCGGCTCGGTGAACGTGCGGATGCTCAGCAGCAGCTCCGCGTTGTCCGGGATGACGTTGGCCTCCGTGCCCGCCCGGAGCGACCCCACCGTCACCACCGCCTTCTCGTCGCCGCCCAGCTCGCGGGACACGACGGTCTGCAACCGCATCACCGTCGCGGCGGCCATCACCACCGGGTCGATCGTCGTCGCGGGCATCGAGCCGTGGCCGCCCCGCCCGTGCAGGGTGACCTTCAACATGTCCTGAGCCGCGAACGCGGGCCCGGTGTGGCAGGCGACCTTCCCGGCCGGGAACGGCGCGACGTGCTGGCCGAGCACCACGTCGGGCTTCCCGAACCGGTCGTACAGCCCGTCGTCGACCATCGCCTGCGCGCCCCCGCCCGCCTCCTCGGCGGGCTGGAACACCGCCATGACGGTGCCCGACCACCCCTGACGCGCTCCGGCCAGCAGTTCCAGCGCGCCCAGCAGGCAGGTCACGTGCACGTCGTGCCCGCAGGCGTGCATCTTCCCCTCGACCGTGCTGGCATACGGCAACCCGGTCTGCTCGGTGACGGGGAGGGCGTCCATGTCCGCGCGCAGCAGCACCGTGGGGCCGTCGCCGTTGCGGAGCATCCCGACGACGCCGGTCCGGCCCACCTCCGTGGTCACCTCCAGCTCGGCCTTCCGCAGGCGGTCGGCGACCTTCCCCGCCGTCCGGTGCTCGTCGAACGCCGTCTCCGGATGCGCGTGCAGATCCTTGTAGAACGAGGCCAGATCGTCCTTCATCGTGTCCAGCCCGTCCAGAACCCCTCCGGCCACATCTCCCCCAATGACCTGCCATCACGATTGGTTACATAATTATGACATTGTGTAACGATCGAGCTGGAGCGGCAGGGGAGTGGTCAGCGGGCGAGCGCCCGGTCGATCCAGTCGCCCGACGTGTCCAGCAGCAGGTGCCCCGCTCCGAGGATGCTGGCGTCCCGCCCCGCGCGCGAGGTGGAGATCTCCAGGTTGCGGGTGGCGAGCGGCAGGCAGCGTTCGTAGATCGCGCCGCGCACGGTCGCCACCAGCGGCTCGGCCTCCGACAGGCTGCCGCCGATCACCAGCGCGTCGGGGTTGAAGAAGTTCACCAGCGCGGTCAGCACGTCGCCGATGAGGCGGCCCGCCGTCCGTACGGCGCTGGTCGCCTGCGGCACGCCGTCGGTCACCAGTTCCACGATGCGCGACGGGTGCTCCACCGCGATGCCCTGCCCGGCCAGCGACGCGGCGAGCGCGGCCCCGCTGGCGTGCGCCTCCAGGCAGTCGGGATGGCCGCAGGAGCAGTCGACGCTGGCCTCCGACAGGATCCGGACGTGGCTGATGTCGCCCGCCGCGCCGCGCCCCCGGTGCAGCTGCCCGTCCACGATGACGCCGCAGCCGATGCCGGTGCCCAGCTTGATCACCATGAGGTTGTCCAGTCCCGGCCAGAAACTCCGGTGCTCGCCGACCGCCATCAGGTTGGCGTCGTTCTCGACCAGCGCGGGCACCCCCGCGCGGTCGGCGGTGAAGTCGCGGACGGGGAAGTCGTTCCAGCCCGGCATCCGCGAAGGTGACACCACCTGCCCGGTCGCCGGATCGACGGGACCGGGCAGCCCGACGCCGATGCCCCGCACCGGCAGGTCGCTCAGCCCGCGATCGCGCGCGAGCGCGCGCAACTCGTCGATGACGGCGCTCAGCGTCTCCTCCGGACCGGCCGCGATGTCGCACGCCAGGTCCGCCAGCGCGAGCGGCGCGCCCGCCAGGTCCACGACCGCGAGCCGCGCGTGGTGCGCGCCGAGGTCGGCGGCCAGGTAGACGCCCGCGGTGCGGGCGAGCCGCAACCGCCGCGGGCGGCGCCCGCCGCGCGAGGCCCCCGCGCCCTCCTCCACGAACAGGCCCGCCTCGATGAGCTGCTCCACGCGCAACGAGACGCTGGAGGCGGCGAGGCCGGAGAGCCGGGCGAGTTCGGCTCGTGACTCGGCCCGGCCGGTCGCCACCAGGCGCACCAGCGCCGCGGGTCCGTCGTCTCTGCTGTTGCGCACCCCAGATTGATAGCACGCGCGAACTTGATCCATCAATGTGTTGACTTGCGTTGATTTTGGGTTCTATCGTCCTGCCAAGCTTCGATTTCGAAGAAAGTTAGAGCGTGGGTGACCGAATGATCGAGGTTCGCGGGCTGCACAAGCGTTTCGGTGCGCACACCGCGCTGCGTGACGTGGATCTGGACGTGGCCAAGGGCGAGGTCGTCGTGGTGATCGGCCCATCCGGGTCGGGCAAGTCCACGTTGTGCCGGTGCCTGAACCGGCTGGAGACGCCGGACGCCGGGAGCGTCCGCGTCGACGGCGCGGAGCTGCCCGCCGAGGGCCGCGCGCTCGCCCGGCTGCGCGCCGACGTGGGCATGGTCTTCCAGTCGTTCAACCTCTTCCAGCACAAGACCGTGCTGGAGAACGTGACGCTCGCGCCGGTCAAGGTGCGCGGCCTGTCCCGCGCCGAGGCGCAGCAGCGCGCCCGTGAGCTGCTGGACCGCGTCGGCATCGGCGCGCAGGCCGACAAGCTGCCCGCCCAGCTCTCCGGCGGCCAGCAGCAGCGCGCCGCGATCGCCCGCGCACTCGCCATGCGGCCCAAGGCGCTGCTGTTCGACGAGCCGACCTCCGCGCTCGACCCCGAGATGATCGGCGAGGTCCTGGACGTCATGACCGGCCTCGCCCACGACGGCATGACCATGGTGGTCGTCACCCACGAGATGGGCTTCGCCCGCCGGGTCGCCGACCGCGTGGTCTTCATGGCCGACGGCGAGGTCGTGGAGACCGGCGCCCCCGCCGCCTTCTTCGACTCACCCGCCACCGACCGGGCCCGGGACTTCCTGGCCAAGGTCCTCGACCACTAGCCGCACCCCGGCTGAGCCACACCCCCGGCGCGACCGCCACGGCGCGCCACCCGAGAAAGGTTGACGATCATGGTGCGTACCCCCGCGACGCGGTGGGCGACGGCGGCCGCGGCCGCCGCGCTGGCGCTGGCCGGCCTGACCGCCTGCTCCAGCGACGACGGCGGCTCGGCGGTGCCCGGCGGCGGCCCCGCCGGCGGCAAGGAGGACCTGGCCGCCGCGGCCCCCGTCGCCGCGAGCCTGCCCGCCGGCTCCACCATGGAGAAGATCAAGAAGCGCGGCGAGCTCATCGTCGGCGGCTCGCTGGACGCCCCGCTGCTGTCCCAGCAGAACCCGGCCACCAAGCAGGTCGAGGGCCTGGACGCCGACTTCGGGCGGCTGCTCGCCAAGTACATCATCGGCAAGCCGAACGTGAAGATCGTCAACTCGGCGTCCGAGACCCGCGAGGCGCTGCTGTCCAACGGCACCGTGGACGTGGTGTTCCAGACCTACAGCATCACCCCCGAGCGCGCCAAGCAGGTCGCCTTCGCCGGGCCGTACTACAGCTCCGGCCTGGTCATCGCCACCAAGAAGGGCGAGACCGGCATCGCGACCCCGGCCGACCTCAAGGGCAAGACGGTCATCGCGGGCGCCAACACCCCGGCCATCCCCGCCATCAAGAAGGCCGCCCCGGACGCCAAGATCGTCACGTTCGGCAGCGACCCCGAGTGCGTCCAGGCGCTCAAGCAGGGCCGCGGCCAGGCGTACGTGCAGGACGAGGCGCTGCTGCTGGCCACCGCCAAGCAGGACCCCACCATCCAGATCCAGGGCAAGCCGTTCACCAGCGACCCCTACGGCATCGGCCTCAAGCACGGCGACGCGCAGATGAAGACGTTCGTCAACGACTGGCTCAAGCAGATCCAGGCGTCCGGCCTGTGGGCCAAGACCTGGAAGAACTCCATCGGGACGGTCGTGCAGGGCGAGGCCCCGCAGCCGCCCGCGCTCGGGTCCGCGCCGGGCTCCGAATGACCGGGAGCCCCGCCCTGCCATGAACGTCATCACCGACCACCTCCCGGAGTTCGGCTCCGGCCTGCTGCTGACGGTCGAGCTGACCCTGCTGTCCCTGGCCGGCGCGCTGGTCGCCGGGATCGTCGTCGCCGCGATGCGGGTCAGCCCGGTCGGCGTGCTGCGCGCCGCCGGGATGGCCTACGTCGAGACGCTGCAGAACATCCCGCTGCTGGTGTGGCTCGTCCTCGCCGTCTTCGGGCTGCCCGAGATCGGCGTCAAGGCGGGCCTGTTCACCACCGCGGTCGTGGTGATCTCCCTGTACCAGGGGGCCTACACCGCCGAGGCGGTCCGGTCCGGCATCAACGCGGTGCCGGCGGGGCAGGGCGAGGCCGCCCGCGCGCTCGGGCTCACCTTCACCCAGTCGCTGCGGCTGGTCATCCTGCCGCAGGCGCTGCGCACGGTGGTCCAGCCGCTCGGCAACATCGCGATCATGACGTTGATGAACACCGCGCTGGCCGCCGCGGTCGGCGTGGTGGAGCTGACCGCCGCCGCCAACCGCGTCAACCTGGCCGAGGCGCAGCCCATCTGGATCTTCGTCGCCGCGGGCCTGGCCTACATGGCCCTGTCGGGCGTCGTCGGGCTGGCCACCGGGACCCTGGAACGGAAGCTGGCGATCCTGCGATGAGCGCCTCACGCCTGCTGTTCGACGAGCCGGGCCCGCGCGCCCGCCGCCGCATCCGGATCGCCACCGTCCTCGCCGTCGTGGCGGCGCTAGCCCTGGTCGGGCTGGCGCTGCGGCAGTTCGCCGACAACGGCCAGCTCGCCGCCGAGCGCTGGCGCCCCTACGGCACCTGGCCGATGTGGCGCTACCTGCTGGAAGGGCTGCGCTCGACGCTCGCGGCCGCCGCGGTGTCCATCGCGATCTCCGCGGCGGCGGGCGTCGCGCTGGCGCTGGGACGGTTGTCGCCCAGCCGGTGGTTGCGGCTGCCGTGCGCGGCCTACGTCGAGATCGTCCGGACGGTCCCGGCGCTGCTGCTGGTCTACATCGTGCTGTTCGCGCTGCCGCGCTACGGCCTGGATCTGCCGCTGTTCTGGAAGCTGGTCGTGCCGCTGTCGGTGTCCAACGCCGCCGCGTTCGCCGAGATCTTCCGGGCGGGTATCCGCTCGGTGGAGCGCGGCCAGCTGGAGGCCGGGCTCGCGCTCGGCCTGACCCGGGGCCGCGCGATGCGGCTGGTCGTGCTGCCGCAGGCGGCGCGGCGCGTGCTGCCGTCGCTGGTCAGCCAGTCGGCCGGGCTGCTGAAGGACACCTCGCTCGGCTACGTCGTCAGCTTCGCCGAGCTGCTCTACAGCGGCAAGGTCCTGGCCAACTACAACCACCTGCTCATCCAGACCTACCTGGTGGTCGCGCTCGTCTACCTGGTGATCAACGCGACGCTGTCGAAGGTCGCGCGGACGCTGGAGGCGCGGCAGCGGACCCGTCCGTCCCGCGCCGTCGCCGACGCCGTGCCGGCCGCCCAACCCACCACCTGAGGACCCAGATGTACGAAGTGCTGGCCGAGGTCGTCCGCAACGGCTTCGTCGAGAGCCGCCACTACGGCAGCGTCGCCGGGCTCGCCCCGGACGGCACGCTCGCCTACACGCGCGGCAACCCGCAGGAGACCGTGCTGCCGCGCTCCACGACCAAGCCGTTCCAGGCGGCGGCGTGCCTGGCGGCGGGCGCGCCGCTGACCGGCGAGCGCCTGGCCATCGCGGCGGGCAGCCACACCGGCGAGGACTTCCACGTCAAGACCGTCGAGGCGATCCTGGCCGACGCAGGGCTCCACGGGGGCGCCCTGCGGTGCCCGGCCACCTGGCCCGAGGACGAGCCGACGCGGGACGCGCTGGTCCGCGCGGGCCTCGGCGAGTCGCGCGAGCGCATGAACTGCTCGGGCAAGCACGCCGCGATGCTCGCCGCCTGCGTCGCCAACGACTGGCCGCTGGACACCTACCTCGACCCGGGCCACCCGCTCCAGCAGGGCGTCCGCACCACGATGGCCGACTGCGCGGGCGAGAACCCCTCGCCCGTCGCGGTGGACGGGTGCGGCGCGCCGCTGTTCGGGCTGACCCTCGTCGGGCTGGCGCGCGCGGCCCGCTCGCTGACCGCCGCGCAGGACGGGCCGTCCCGCGCCGTCGCCGACGCGATGCGCGCCCACCCCGAGTACGTCGGCGGCACCGGCCACGTCAACACCGAGATCATGCGGGCGCTGCCCGGCGTGGTGGCCAAGGGCGGCGCGGAGGGCGTGCTCGTCGCCGCCACCGCCGAGGGCCACGCCGTCGCCGTCAAGGTCATCGACGGCAGCCCCCGCGCCACCACCGCCATCGCGCTGCGCGCGCTCGCCGCGCTCGGCGCCGACACCGCCCCGGCGGCCGCGCTGGGCACCGTCCCGGTCCTCGGCGGCGGCCGCCCGGTGGGCGAGATCCGCACCACCACGGAAGGAACCCAGTGAGCCTCACCTACGAGATCTGCATCGACAGCGTCGCGGGCGCCATCGCCGCCGAGCAGGCCGGCGCGCACCGCGTGGAGCTGTGCTCGGCGCTGTTCGAGGGCGGGCTCACCCCGAGCCTGGGCACCGTCCGCGCCGCCCTCGCCGCGGTGTCGACGATCCGGGTGAACGTCATCATCCGCCCGCGCGGCGGCGACTTCATCTACGACGAGCACGAGGTCGCGGCCATGGAGCACGACGTGGCCCTGGCCCGCGAGGCGGGCGCGCACGGCATCGTGATCGGCGCGCTCACCGCCGACGGGGAGATCGACCGCGCCGTCACCGAACGCCTCATCGCCGCCGCGGGCGGCCTGCCGGTGACCTTCCACCGGGCGTTCGACATGGCCGCCGACCCATTCGCGGCCCTGGAGACCCTCATCGAGCTGGGCGTGGACCGGGTGCTGACCTCGGGGCAGGAGGTGAGCGTGCTGGAGGGCGCGCCGCTGATCGCCGAACTGGTCGAGCGCGCGGGCGACCGCATCATCGTGATGCCGGGCGGCGGCGTGACCTCCCGCAACATCGGCCGCATCCTGGAGGCGACCGGCGTCCGCGAGGTGCACTTCGCGGCCCTGACCGACGAGCCGAGCCCGGCCGTGCACCGCAACCCGCGCCCGTACATGGGCGGCGAACTGCGCCAGCCGGAGTACCGCCGCCGCGTGACGACCGCCGCGGCCATCGGCACGATCCTGCAAGCGGCGAGCTAATACGCAAGAAACCGTCCGGAGGCTCGCCGTCGCCTCGTCCGCACCTGCCCGTAAGTGGGCGCGGACGAGACGACGGCGAGCCTCTTGGTCGTGACCGCCGGATTCGGCCACTTTCCGGCATGCCGTCTCGTCGTTACTGGTTCTCCACGACGTCGGAGGATCGGCCGTCGTCGAGGGTGGCCGCCCAGCTGGCGAGCAGGCGGAGGGCGTCGTGGCCGGGGGTGTTGGGCGCGGCGGTGTAGACGGTCAGGTTGAAGTCGTGGTCGGCGTGCAGGTCGATGGACTCGTAGTCCAGGGTCAGGTCGCCGACGGCCGGGTGGTGGAAGGTCTTGCTCCCGGCGTGGTGACGGCGGACGTCGTGCTGCGCCCAGCGGGTGCGGAAGTCGTCGCTGCGGGTGGACAGCTCGCCGACCAGGTCGGTGAGGTCCTTGTCGTAGGGGTCGCGTCCGGCTTCGGTGCGCAGCAGTGCCACGGTGATGTCGGCGGCGGTGTCCCAGTCGGGGAAGAAGTCGGCTCCGGCCGGGTCCAGGAACTGGAAGCGCGCGATGTTCGGCGGCTGGGAGGCGGCCGGTCTGGGGGACTGGAATACCGGCCAGTACATGGCGCGGCCGAGGTGGTTGGCGGCCACCAGGTCCATCCGGCCGTTGCGGATGATGGCGGCGGCGTCGGTCATGGCGTCCAGCATCTGCTGCAGGCCGGGACGGACCTTGGCGCGCGAACGGCGATGGGGACGGCGGCGGGCCCCGGAACCGGCGGCGTGGGCCAGGTCGAACAGGTGGGCGCGCTCGGCGTCGTTCAGCTGGAGGGCGCGCGCCAGGGCGTCCAGGACGTTGTCGGAGACGCCGGACAGGTTCCCGCGCTCCAGGCGGATGTAGTAGTCGACGCTGACGCCCGCCAGCAGGGCGACCTCCTCGCGGCGCAGGCCGGGAACACGCCGGTTGCCCCCGTAGACCGGGAGCCCGGCCTGCTGCGGGGTGATCCTGGCGCGTCGGGTGGCCAGAAAGTCGCGGATCTCGTTCCTGCTGTCCATGCCCTCCACGCTATGCGCTGCCCTCCGGACGAGGGGGGTACTGCCGTTACCTGGAACAACAGTCCCTTTCAGGCGCCCGCGAGCAGGGGTTTCATGGCAGAGGTGAGGCCGTCCAACGGCCAAGCCTCGGTCAAGAGCCTTCCGGGCGGTCACCGGCGACGGGCGCGAGCACGTCCGGCCGGGTAGACGCCGCATAGGCCGCAAACAGGTCGTCTAGGGCCGCACGAAGCCGTCCGCCCATCGCGGCGCCCGACCGGACGCCGCCCGTTCGCCACAAGGAGTTCCGCCCATGCGTGGAGTAGTTCTGAACGCCCCGGGAGACGTGCGCGTCGAGGACCGCGCCGACCCGGAGATCATCGAGCCGACCGACGCGGTCATCCGGGTGACGGCGGCCTGCGTGTGCGGGTCGGACCTGTGGCCCTACCGGGGCGTCGAGGCGGTCGACGGCCCCGCTCCCATGGGGCACGAGTACGTCGGCGTGGTGGAGGCGGTGGGCGACCAGGTCACCACGGTCCGGCCGGGGCAGTTCGCGGTCGGGTCGTTCTTCGCCTCCGACAACACCTGCGAGATCTGCCGGGCCGGGTACCAGTCCCGCTGCGTGCACGCCGTGCCGATGGGCGCGATCGGCACCCAGGCGCAGTACGCCCGCATCCCGCTGGCCGACGGCACCCTGGTCGCCACCCCGGAACTCCCGTCCGACGACCTGGTGTCCGGCCTGCTGGCCGCCTCCGACGTGCTGGGCACCGGCTGGTTCGCCGCCGTCGCCGCCGCGGCCGGACCCGGCAAGACCGTCGCGGTGGTCGGCGACGGCGCGGTCGGCCTGATGGGCGTGCTGGCCGCCGAGCAACTGGGCGCCGAGCGGATCGTCATCTTCAGCCGGCACGCCGACCGGCAGAAGCTGGCCGCCGAGTTCGGCGCGACCGACGTCATCGCCGAGCGCGGCGATGAGGGCGTGGCCCAGCTCAAGGAGCTCACCGGCGAGCTGGGCGCGCACTCGGTGATCGAGGCGGTCGGCACCCAGGAGTCGATGATGCAGGCCATCCGCGCGACCCGTCCCGGCGGGCACGTCGGGTACGTCGGCGTGACCCACGATGTGCAGATCCCCGGTGACGAACTGTTCTTCTCTGGCGTCCACCTGCAC
Organism: Actinomadura hibisca NBRC 15177; assembly: GCF_001552635.1. Taxonomy (GTDB): domain Bacteria; phylum Actinomycetota; class Actinomycetes; order Streptosporangiales; family Streptosporangiaceae; genus Spirillospora; species Spirillospora hibisca. The sequence continues at coordinate 85,846 of NZ_BCRO01000010.1, forward strand.
GGCGGCCCGGCCCCGGTGCGCCGCTTCCTGCCCGAGCTGATCGACCTCATCTGGGAGCGGCGGATCGACCCCGGCAAGGTCTTCGACCTGACCCTGCCCCTGGAGCAGGCCGCAGACGGCTACCAGGCCATGGACGAGCGCCGCGCCATCAAGGCCCTGCTCAAGCCCTGACGCCGCGTCCTCGCCCGCCTGATCCCAGAAACGACGCCCATGGAATCCGTCCGTTCCCGGCTCCTGACACGGGTGCCTCTGATCGTCGCCGTGCTGCTGATCCTGGCCGCCTGCTCCGGCGTCTCACCCGGTCCGCACACCGCACCGGCAGAAGGGAAAACCATGAACATCCGGCTCACCATCGACGGCCACCCCGCCGCCGCCACCTTGAACGACAGCGCCACGGCCCGCGACCTCGCCGCCCTGCTCCCGCTCACCCTCGACCTGGAGGACTTCCACCAGACCGAACGGATCGCCTACCCGCCCCGCAAGCTGGACACCTCCGGAGCGCCGGACGCGGCCGAGCCCAAGGCCGGTGACCTGGCCTACTACGCGCCCTGGGGCAACCTGGCCCTGTTCTACCGCGACTTCGACCTGTCCTCCGGCCTGGTCATCCTCGGCCGGGTCGCCGACGGCGACATCGAGCGGCTCGCCACGGCGGACCGGATCACCATCGAAGCCGCCTCCTGACCCGCCCTTCGTAAGGAGAAACGCCACCCATGTCCTCCGCACCCGGCAAGCTGCCCGTCGTCGTCTGGGTCCTCGCCGCCGGCACGTTCCTGATGGGCACCACCGAGTTCGTCATCGCCGGGCTGCTGCCGCAGATGGCCGCCGACCTCGGCGTCGGCGTCTCCCAGGCCGGGCTGCTGATCACCGCCTTCGCCGTCGGCATGATCGTCGGCGGTCCGGCCATGGCGATGGCGACGCTGCGGCTGCCCCGGCGACAGACGCTGGTGCTGGCCCTGGCCGTCTTCGCCCTCGGGCACGTCGTGGCGGCCACCAGCGGCTCCTTCACCGTCGTGCTCGCCGCCCGCGTCGTCACCGCGCTGGCGACCGGGGCGTTCTGGGCCGTCGGATTCGTGATCGCGACCGCCGCCGCAGGCCCTGGCAACGCGACCCGGGCCGTCAGCGTCATGATGGGCGGCCTGACCCTGGCCAACGTCGTGGGCGTGCCGATCGGCTCGCTCGTCGGCCAGTTCACCGGCTGGCGCGGCACGTTCTGGGCCCTGGCCGTCCTGTCCGGCCTGGCCGCGACGGTCGTCGGCCGCTTCGTCCCGACGGTCCGGCAGCGCGCCGGGGGATCGGTGCGCGCCGAGATCGGTGCGTTGCGGCAGGGGCGGCTGTGGCTGGCACTGACCGCCGCGATGCTGATCATGGGCGGGGTCCTGGCGACCTACACCTACATCACCCCGCTGCTGACCGGCCGCACCGGCATCGCGGAGGGGGCCGTCCCGCTGGTGCTGATCGCGTTCGGGGTGGGCGCGCTGGGCGGGAACACCATCGGCGGCCGCCTGGGCGGTCAGCGTCCCATGGCGACGACCATCACCGCCGTCGTGGCCACCGCGCTGACCCTGCTCCTGCTGATCCCGCTGTCGACCGGCGCCGTGGCGACCGTCGTCCTGGTCTTCCTGATGGCGCTGGCCGGATTCGCGGTCCCGCCGGTCCTCACGTCGCTGGCGGTACGCCTCGCCGACGACGCGCCCACCCTGACGTCGGCGCTGACGACCTCCGCCTACAACACAGGCATCGCCGCAGGCTCAGCGATCGCGGGCCGGGCCCTGGCCTCTTCCCTGGGCTTGACCGGACCAGCCCTGGTCGGCGCCATCTCCGCCGCCCTCACGCTGCTACCGCTGATCGCACTGGCCCTGAGGGGCACGTCCCGCCGAGCACAGACGACGACCCGGTGCACCACCCCGGCCCACGAGCCGGCCGCAGTACCGGCTTCCTCGCACCGCTGACCCGCACGGATTGCGCCAGACAGCAGCGTCGCCCTGCCCAGCCGTCACCGCTGCGGCATACGCTCCCGGGCCGGCGGGGCGATGCCGGATTGCGCCTCAGCCGTTCCGCCGTAACGGACGTCCCGAGGCGTCGTCCGCCGCTTGCCGAACAGGGCGGCGGCCAGTGCCTTGGAATACTCCGCCATGAAGTTCATCTGTCCCCCCGTGATCCACCCTCATGATCATCGAACACCTCTCGACATATATTGATCTTCAGCCCGGTTTTTGTTCCCGTGGTCTTCGTCACTGCCCCGCGCCAAGCCCGCTCCAGACGACCAACGCGACCGCCTACCGGCGATAGCCATCGAGGGTGTGCTCGCATCCTGCATCCGGCTCCGTGAACGAGCGCAGCTTCAAAGAGGGAACGCACCACCATGACCAGCGGAAGAGCACGAACCTCGGTGGGGAGCGGCAACTCTCCGCCAACAACCTCCAGAACCGATCGACCCGCACCGCGCCGGTACGACCCCGCCCCGGCGCATCCCACACCCGCACCGCCGACCGCTGCGTGAGGTTTCGGCCAGTACACCTCTACGTGCACCGCCGCCGTCCGCGCCCAACCGCGCCCCACATCCGACGCCCCGGCTGCTCCTCCCGGCCCAACGCCCATGCAGGGAGATCAAGAATTGTCGGAGGTGGTTGCTGCGAACGGTGCGTGGACGCTGGGCAGCCAGAGGTCCACGGAGGTGGCACCGCATCCAGGCATCACCCCGCAACGGCTGTTCCAGAGGGAGCGGTCGCCGTGAATACGCGCCTGCTGCCCGCTGTCCCGACGGCCATCGCGCTGTGTTCAGTCGAGCAGGAGCGGGTCACTGATCTGGAAGTTCTCGTCGAAGATCTGCACCAGCCGGGAAGCGGCCTGCGGTGAGAGGGCGCCGGCCCACCGGTCGACTGAGTCAAGGAACCCCTGGAGCTGGCGATGTGCGGCCTTCAGCAGATCGGGCAGCTCGTTGAGGCTGATCTCCAGAACGCTAGAGGGAAAGGCCGGGTTCAGAGCACGGGCGTTCTGGTCAAGGCGGACCTTGTTCTGCTCGATCCGCACTCGGGTGTGGGGGTCGTGCCCCAGCCACAATTCGTCGTCGCCCTGCAGCAGCTGGGCCCAGTCCCGCCAGTCCTCCAAACCGCAGCAACACCCCGGCACGATCTGGGCTCGCGTGGTGGTGTCGTGCAGACGCAGACCGCCGCTCATCGTCAGGCATTCGGCTTCGACCAGATGCCGGTCCAGCAGGTGGTGCAGCTCGGAGAGCGGTTCGACGGGGATGCCGGAGCGGGAGAACAGCTCCGCCATAACGGTGCCGACCTGGTCCAGGGACATCTGCCCTGACAGCGCCAGGAGAAGGTCGTCTGGCCGCTCCGCGATCGGCCAGGCGGTGAAGTCCGGCAGAACGAGAGTCTCCACGACGACCTCAGCAGTGATCATGACCGGAAGTCTCCCGCGTTCCCCCTGCCGGACGTGCTCGACGGCCGACCGAAGCGCATGCTGATCAGGCTTTCCATCATGTGCGCCTCGTGCTTCGCGACACGGCTACAGGCTCATGGTGGCCGGGCTGGTCATCACCATGGGCACGCTCAGCGACCGGATCGGCAGGGGCATTCGCGGTGTTGTCGGGCGTGGCCGCGTTCGCGACCGGCACGCTGATGCTGATCGCGGCGCGGGCGGGCCATCGCGATCTGGGCGACCTGCCAGTTCACCGGTGACTCGCTTGGCTTCGCGCTGTTCGGTCTGCTGGGCGCAATGGTCTACCGCAGCCGGGTGGACGGCGCGTCCGGCTCGCTGGCCGGTGCGGTTGCCACGAGCTGGAGCCTTTCCGCTCACAACGCGCGGGGTGCGTCGACGACGAGGTCGTCCTGCTCAGCGCTCCCGGCGGGCGTTGAGCCGCGCCGCCTGGCGCGTTAGGTGGACACGTTCAGCTAGGTCAGACGCTTTTTCTGACGCCTCGGCGTACAGGCGCGCCGCCATCGCCAGGTCGCCGTCGCGCTCGTGCAGGTATGCCGCCACTGCGGCGTAGCGGGGCAACGAGTCGTCCAGCTTCGCCAGCTCCGCCAGCCCGGCGCGCGGTCCGTCGGCCTCGCCGACCGCCACCGCGCGGTTGAGTCGGACGACGGGGTTGTCCGTCAGGAGGGCGAGTTCGTCGTACCACTCGACGATCTGCACCCAGTCGGTCTCCTCGGCCGTCGGCGCGTCGGCGTGGAGCGCCGCGACGGCGGCCTGGGCCTGGAACTCGCCCAGCCGGTCGCGGGCGAGGGCCGCCTGCAGGATCTCGACGCCCTCGGCGATCAACCCGGTGTCCCACAGGCTCCGGTCCTGTTCGGCGAGCGGCACCCGGCCGCCGTCGGGAGCCGTCCGGGCGGCGCGCCGGGCATGGTGCAGCAGCATCAGGGCGAGCAGCCCCGCCACCTCGGGATGGTCGATCGCGGCCGCGAGCTGCCGGGCGAGCCGGATGGCCTCCGCGGCGAGGTCGACGTCGCCGGAGTGGCCCTCGTTGAAGACCAGGTAGAGGACGCGCAGCACGGTCGCGACGTCCCCGGGCTGGTCGAACCGCACGCCGGAGACGGTGCGCTTGGCGCGGCTGATGCGCTGCGCCATGGTCGCCTCGGGCACCAGGTAGGCGCGGGCGATCTGACGGGTGGTCAGCCCGCCGACGGCGCGCAGTGTCAGCGCGACCGCCGACGACGGCGTCAGCGACGGGTGGGCGCACAGGAAGTAGAGCTGGAGCGTGTCGTCCACCGCGAGCGCGGGGCCGGGCGCCGGTTCCTCGTCCACGACGTCCTCGCGTCGGCGGCGGGCGGCGTCCGCCCGGGTCGCGTCGAGGAACCGGTGCCAGGCGACGGTGATCAGCCAGCCCTTGGGGTCGCGCGGCGGATCGTCGGGCCAGACGCGGATCGCCTGGACCAGCGCGTCCTGCACCGCGTCCTCGGCCGCCGCGAAGTCGGCTCCGCGGCGGACGAGGATGGCGAGCACCTGTGGCGTGAGGCTCCGGAGGAGGGCCTCGTTCATTCGGTGATGGTGGGCGGCTCGGTCAGGAAGGGACGCAGCTCCAGCCACTCGTGGATGGGCTTTCCGCCCGCCCCGGGAGCGGCCGACAGCTCCCCGGCCAGTTCGACGGCGCGCTCGTAGCCGTCGACGTCGATCACCATCCAGCCCGCGACGAGGTCCTTGGTCTCGGCGAACGGGCCGTCGGTGACCGGCGGCCGGCCCTCGCCGTCGTAGCGGACGAACGTCCCCTCCGGGGCGAGCGCCTGGCTGTCGACGTACTCGCCGGTCTCCTGGAGGCGGGCCGCGAAGTCGTTCATGTACTGCACGTGCGCCGAGATCTCCTCCGGCGTCCACTGGGCCATGGGTACGTCGTTGGCCGGGGCCGGAGCGCCGCGGTAGTGCTTGAGCAGCAGGTACTTGGCCATGGTGTTGCTCCTCGATGCTGGTGCGACCCATTGTGGTCGCCTTCACCGCGGGGACGAAGCCGGTCACGGGTTCTCGACATCGCCGCCCGATTTTTCTTTGGGGACTTTCGTGGCCGGAGTCGTCTCGCACCGTCCGAACCCGGCGCAACCGGGACCTCCGCGACGTCGGCGGGCGGCAGGCCGGACGAAACCCGGTACTGATCCGCCGCCGCCCGCCACTACGGTGCGGTCTGAGGGCCTCGACGCCGCCCCCTGCGCCTGGAGAACGACCATGACCGACATGTCGCAAGACGAGCTACAGGACATTCGGAAGGCGACCCTCAAGGGACTGCGCGAGCTCGCCGACTTCCTGGAGGCCCACCCCGACCTGCCGGAACCCACCCTGACGACGTTCAGCCCTTTCATCCGCGGTGGGGACGACGAAAGGCAGTGCGCCGAGGTCGATCGGATCGCCTTGGTCCTCGACGTCGAAACCACCGGTCATGGGACGAAGCAGTACAGTGCGTGCCGCTATTTCGGGTCGGTCGAATACTGTGCCACCGCATTCACGGACGAGGTCGTGAATCGCCCCGACGCCGTGACGGACGAGGACGATACGGCCACCCTGGATCCCTACGAGCTCCTCAGGGACGAACCCCCGGAGGAGACCCGGGAATCGATCATCGCAGGCTTCCGCGAACTCGCCGACTTCCTGGAGGCCCATCCCGACCTCCCGGCCCCCTACGCGACGATGGCCGGCCCCCACCTGCGCCAGAAGACCGACGAGGAGAAGCGGGCCGAGGTCGACCGGATCGCGGGCATCCTCGGCGTCGAGACCACCGACTCCGCCAACGGTCACTACAACGCGAGCCGCTATTTCGGCCTGCACGACAACCCCGGATCGATCGAGTACTACGCCACCGCGATGACCGCGCCGAGCGACGACTTCGCAGAGAAGACGCGGAACGCGGCCCTCAAGGGCCTGCGCGACCTCGCCGGCTTCCTAGAATCCCACCCGGACCTCCCGGGGCCTAAAAGCTCCGAATACGTCGGCCCCCACATCAGCGGGGAGGATGAGGAGCAGAAGCGAGCGGAGGTCGATCGGATCGCACGAATCCTCGGCGTCGAGGCCACCAGCCCTGTCGACGGCCACTACAGCGCGAGCCGCGATTTCGGAGCGATCGAATACAAGGCCACCGCAATTACGCGCGAGCATATGGCTCGATACATGGCGTGGATGAGCTACGACGATGCCGTCACTCCTGATCCGTCCGAGACCGCCATGACCGACACACCAGAAGAGCCCGGCCCCCCAGAGGACCGAGAGGCGATCTGCAATGGTCTACGCGAGCTCGCCGATTTCCTGGAAGCCCATCCGGAACTCCCGGAGCCCACCTCGACTATGATTTTCGCCCGGCTCGACGACGGGACCGAGGAGCAGGAGCGGGCCGAGGTCGACCGGATCGCGCGAATCCTCGGCGTCGAGATCGACAACTTCCCCAGAACGCACTACTCCGCGGAGCGCAGTTTCGGGCCGATCGAGTACTCCGCCGTCGCGATCTCACACGAGTGCAGAGCCCGCGCCAGGGCGCTGCAGACCTACCGGGACGCCGTCACACCGGAACCGGGCCCAGAACGATGACTTGCCTGCGGCTCCACCGCCCAACGGCTTCGTGCGACCCCGGGACACAACCGCCAAAATGAGACCGGCCGCGCCCCGGGGCCCTACGAGAGTCGGATGCGGTTCGACGACACGGAGGTGCGCCCTCACCCCCCAGCTCGGGCGCCCGCGTCGGACTCAGCAGCCGACAACACCAAAGACTAGCGACCGCGCGCCCAGCAGGACGGCAACCCGCACCCGTGCTCGACGGACGGCGGTTGCGGTGCGACGAACGGCATCAGCCGACAGGAGACCAGGACCGCAGCGAGGCCGGGAACACGTGCTGAGGGCGGTCAGCGCGTGCAGCCAACTGAACCAGGACCACGGAGGGAACCGGGGAGGTCGGGGAGACCGGTGACGCCACAGGCCTGGCGGGAACCTGGGGGCGAGGAAGAGCAGGCCGAGACGTGAAGTGCTGCACCGAACACGAGCACACGAAGGAGGGAGCGCACGATCACCGCTTGACCTGGCGGAAGGCAACACCACGCCCTCATCGGAACGGCGGTGAAGCCGCAGCGCCGATGACGGTCTGATTCAGGAGATGTCGGAAGCGATGCAACGGTCGCGGTCGCGCCAGTCCAGGAGCCACCATCTGGTGTCACTCGGATTTCCGTCGGCGGCAGTCTGGCGGGTGAGCAGCCATTCGTGTGCGTCGTCGGTGCCGATCCACAGGTGGGCCAGTGACGTACTTGGGGCAATCCATACCTCTGCCTCGTCCACCAGCAGGATCTGAGCGCCGTTGACGAGCAGTGCCGGTTCCAGGTCATCGGTGAAGACGGCCTCGACGCTGATGCCGTAGGCGTCGTGTTCGATGCGGCAAGGCGGGCACCAGCGTCCGGCGGCCTGGCCGTGGCCATCGCAGTGGCAACCTCGCGCCGATCGGTTCCCGTCCTCTCCATCCGGGGGATCTTCTTCGTCCCACCCGACGCCGGCGGCTTTACGGCGTCTGGCGACCGCCTTCTCGACCTTGTCGGCCGCCCACCCGGACAGCACGACGATGCAGCCTGGGACGGCCGCCATCCGCAAGGGCTCCCAGACGACGAGCGCGATCACCGCCAAGCCGATCACCGTCAGGAAGGCCAGCCAATGGAACACGTCGCGGAGGCTCACAGGTGCGGTCTTTCGGGAAGGTGAAACATCTGTCCGGAGGGTTGATCACCACTCTGGCAGACCTGGCTGACAAGCACGTCGGTGCCGCCTCCAGCCAGGAAGAGGCCCCTGCAATGCGAGATCGGATGGACATCCACTGGCCAGGCCTTTCCCGGATCAGAGGTGAATCCCGATCAAAAAACCATGCTGTTCTGGAAGTGACCGGCCGGTACCGTACCGATGATCATTTCGGTTCTCAGAGCACACGGTGATCTGGGGGTGCAGGAGGAAGTTCGGCACGGTGTTGGAACTCTTCGAGGATGAGCTGGTCCGTCAGTTGCGGCCAGAGGACGCCTGCGCATGCGGGCAGCCGGTGACGCACCTTCGTGAGGAACTCCTCCGCATGGCTCAGGCAACCGAGTGGGACACGGTGGACGCCGGCTATTTCGAAGGACACGTCTACGAGATCGAGTGGCTCCACACTCCAGCGGTTCCCGTCGCCAGGATCTGTCTGGCCGCCTTGGCCGACGACATCGCTCCACCGGCCAGGGACGCGTTCGTCGATCTGCTCTGCACCATCGTCGCGGCGACCACGACGTCGATCCGTGTCGGTGGGCGAAGGGATCTGGTCGATGAATGTGAAGCGATTATCCGGCCCGGAACCTGGCTGTTCTATGCGGAGATCCTGTCAGGACGGCACAAGCGCACGGCCGTGTTGTGCTTCGAGATCCTCCAAGAGTTGAACGAGGATGTGGAGCGACTGCGCGCCGTATATCGAATCGCCCATCGCTCACTGCGCACGACCTCCTTCTGGGTCGAGGGACTGCAACGGGAGAGTCTCGAATGATTAGCTGACGCCCCTTGAACATCAGGCTGGTCAGAAACGCGGGCCGTTCGTCCCGGCCATAGCGCCGTTGAGGGTGAAGGTCCGGCGTGCCAATTCAGGTGCCGCTGACTGGATCACCGGCGGTCTGGCCGTGGCCGCCGCAGTGGTGGCCTTGCGCCCGCCGGTTCGCGGCATCTGGCGACCATCTTGCGGGCCGCCCAGGTGAACAGTGCGACGGCGAAGCCCGAGACGGCCGCTATCCGCAGGTCTCCCCAGACGGCGATGACGACCGCCGCCAAGCCGACCGCCGTCAGGACGGCCAGCCAGCGGAGCACACCCCGGAAGCTCACGGGCGCGGTCTTTCGGCAAGCAAGGCGAGACACCCGTTCAGAAGGTCGGGCGCCACTTTGACGGATCCGCCTCACGAGCACGCCGCTGTTGACGGATCACCGGTTCGGCGGTGGGCCGGGTGGCGCGCGCAAGGGGCGCCCCGTTCCCGGCGGCGGCCGGTGCCGTGCCCGCGAGGACGCGAAGGGTGCGGGCGGCGCGGTGTCCATCCTCGGCCCGATAACGGCGACTGCTCACAGAAACCCCCTCTTGTTGCGGTAAGTAGCGAATCATTGCTCTAGGTCTCCATTTCAAGATCGCCTGAAACGTGGGCATGCCCTGAGCTGCGAGAACGCATCCTCATTCGCTCATCGCGCCCGCCGCGCCGCCGCCCTCGCCCATCCCCGTGTGAACGAGGCCGCCGGTTGTCCCGTAGCCGCAGGTCATGGCACACTTTTGCGACGTATTTGGGTGAATTGGGGTCGTGTGGAGCTGCGGGATATCGAGATCTTCCTGACCCTGGCCGAGGAGCTGCACTTCGGCCGGACCGCCGAGCGGCTGCACGTCAGCCCCGCCCGCGTCAGCCAGGCCATCAAGAAGCAGGAGCGCGCCATCGGCGCCGACCTGTTCGAACGTTCCAACCGGCACGTCGCGCTGACCCCCATCGGCTGGGAGTTCCGCGACGACCTGCTCCCCGCCTACCGGCAGATCCAGGACGCCGTCGCGAAGGCCGCCGCGGCCGGGCGCGGGTTCACCGGGGTGTTGCGGATCGGCTGGGCGGCGGCCTGGTGCGGCAACCTGATCGTCAAGGCCGCCGACCGGTTCCAGGAACGCCATCCCGACTGCGAGGTCCGGACGGAGGAGGTCCCGCTGCGCGACCGCGCCGGGAAACTGCGGACCCGCGAGCTGGACCTCCAGCTCACCGAGCTGCCCATCGACGAGCCCGGCATCACCGTCGGCCCGGTCCTGTTCCGCGAGCCCCGCGCGCTGGTCGTCCCCGCCGACCACCCTCTCGCGAGCCGCGAGTTCCTGACGTACGAGGACTACGCCGACACCAGACTGATCACGCTCACCGGGCCGCCGCAGAGCTTCCTCGACCACCACTTCCCGCTCCGCACCCCGTCCGGCCGGCCCATCCCGCGCGGCCCGGCGACGGTCGCCTTCCCCGACGTCCTCTCCCTGGTGGGGATGGGGAAGGGCGTCTTCCCGACCTCCACCCGCGCCCGCGAGTACTACAGCCGCCCCGACATCGCCATCGTGCCGTTCCGGGACGCCCCGACCATCGACTTCGGGCTCCAGTGGCTGACCTCGGGCGAGACCGTCGTCATCCGCGAGTTCGTCAAGGCCGTCCTTGAGACCGCCGCGGACCCGCTCTGGAAGTCGGAGTTCAGCAGGAGCAGCGGGCCCGCCTGACGCCGACACCCCAACGGGCCCGGTCGCGGCCTCCATCATTAGCGCCGGGTTAACACTCCTTTCGAGATCCGTCGTTGCCCCCGGCGGCGGTCGGAACGGATGCTTGAGCACGTCACGGAAACCGGTTCGGACGGTCGAACCGGCTTCCCAGCCCCGTCCATAAGACGGTCGCTGCGCACCCCTTCCCTCATTTCCCGCGCCGTGACGCATCTCCATGCCCAAAACCGACCCCGCGAAGGACACGACGCATGAGCACCACCGAGGACTACCAGGCCGCAGAACAACTCCTGCGCCGCCCCGCCCGCCCCGGCGAGCTCGTCACCGGCGACAAGGTCAGGCCCCAGTGGCTCGATGGCGGCACCCGCTTCTGGTACGCGGTCAACACCGGAGCCGGCAAGCGGTTCGTGCTGGTCGACCCGGCTGCGGGCACCCGCGAACCGGCCTTCGACCACGCCCGGCTCGCCGCCGCGCTCACCGCCGTCTCCGGCCAGCAGGTCGACCCCGAAGCGCTGCCGATCACGGCCATCGCGCCCACAGGGAACGCCGTGGAGTTCGACGCGTTCGGCGAGTACTGGCGCTGCGACCTGGACGCTTACACCTGCGAGCGCGCCGAGTTCACCCCGCCCGGCAGCCCGCTGGACGTGCCGTCGCCCGACGGAAAGGTCGCGGTCTCCCAGCGCGGGTACGACCTCTGGGCACGCTCCCTGTCCGACGGCCGCGAGTGGCCGCTGACCATCGACGGCGAGCCCGACTTCCGGTACGGCCCCGGCCCCAGCAGCATGGGCAACCCCACCCTCCTGCGCAAGGTCGGCCTCCCGCACCTGCCGCCCGCCGTGGCCTGGTCGCCCGACTCGACGAAGGTCCTCGCGCACCGGATCGACGAGCGCCGCGTCCGGCAGGCCCCCCTGGTGGAGGCCAGGCCCGCCGACGGCGGCGCGCCCGCGCTGCACACCCAGCGGTACGCCTTCGCCGGGGACGAGACGTTGCCGCTCGCCGAGCTGGTCGTCCTGAACGTCGCCTCCGGAACCGCGGTCCGCGCGCAGACCGGGCCGCTGATGACGCCGCAGCTCTCCCCGATCATGCTCGGCTGGGCGTGGTGGGCGCAGGACGGCTCCGCGGTGTACTACCTCGGCCAGCCCCGCGACCTGCGCACCCTCACCCTCTACCGGCTGGACCCGGCCACCGGCCGCGTCACCGCCGTCCTCAGCGAATCCGGGGACACCCGCGTGGAGCCCAACCAGTGGCTGTACGAGCCGCCGATCGTGCGCGTGCTCGCCGACGAGGTGCTCTGGTACTCGCAGCGGGACGGTTGGGGCCACCTCTACCGCTACGACCTGCGCACCGGCGCGCTGCTCGGCCAGGTCACCTCCGGCCAATGGGCGGTGCGGAAGATCCTGCACGTCGACGAGGCCGAGCGGGTGGTGTACTTCACCGCCTCCGGCCTGGTCGAGGAGGATCCCTACCGACGCACCGTGTGCCGCGTCGGCCTGGACGGCTCCGGCTTCGCCGAACTCACCGACGACGGCCTGGACCACGTCGTCACCCTCGCGGAGAACAAGCAGTACTTCATCGACTCCGCGTCCACCGTCGACACCCCGCCGGTCTCCAGCGTCCGCGACTGGACCGGCCGCGTGCTGGTCGAGCTGGAGCGCGCCGACATCACCAAGCTCACCGCCACCGGCTGGACGCCCCCGGAGCGCTTCCGCGTCAAGGCGGCCGACGGGACGACCGACATCTACGGCGTCCTGTACCACCCGCGCGGCTTCGACCCCGCCCGCCGCTACCCGGTGGTGGACACCCTCTACCCCGGCCCGCAGGTCAACCGGGTCGAGCCGGGCTTCGACCCCGGCGGCATGGGCCTGGACGCGGAACCCCTCGCGGCACTCGGCTTCGTGGTGATCGCGGTGGACGGCCGGGGCACTCCGGGGCGCAGCAAGTCCTTCCACGACGCCTCCTACGGCCGCCTGGCCGACGCGGGCTGCCTGGCCGACCACGTCGCGGCGCTGGAGCAGCTCGCCCGGACCCGGCCGTGGATGGATCTGGACCGGGTCGGCGCGTTCGGCCACTCCGGCGGCGGGTTCGCCACCGTGCGCGCGATGCTGGACTTCCCCGACGTCTACAAGGTCGGCGTCGCCCTCTCCGGCTCGCACGACGCCCCCACCTTCAACGCGAGCTTCGTCGAGACCTACGACGGCGCGGACAACCCCGACGCGTGGGCCCGCACCTCCAACCTGGGCCTCGCGGACCGCCTGGTGGGCAAGCTGCTGGTCGTCCACGGCGAGATGGACGACCAGGTCCACGCCGCCCAGACGCTGCGCCTGGCCGCCCGGCTCGTCGCGGCGGGCAAGGACTTCGAGCTGCTCATCGTGCCCGGGGCCGAGCACACGTTCATCGACTGCCTGACCTACGTCCGCAAGCGCGGCTGGGACTTCCTGGTGCGCGAGCTGATGGGCGAGCAGCCGCCCGCCTACCGTCCCGCCCCCATCCCCATCGGCCCCGAACTGCTCGCTGAGCTGTTCGCCTGAGCACGGCCGCCGGGCCCCGTGAATCCGTCGAAGACGCCCGGCGGCCGTCGCCTTCCCCCCACGGTCGGAGAACGGATCTCGACCGTGGTCGGATGACCCCGAGACGCGGGCCGCCGAAGCTATCGGGCATGACAACGAAGGCGAACGTCGCCCCGGCCATCAAGGTCGAGGGACTGACGAAACGGTACGGCCGCCGGACGGTGGTCGACGATCTGTCGTTCACCGTCCGGCCGGGCGCGGTCACGGGCTTCTTCGGCCCGAACGGCGCGGGCAAGACCACGGCGATGAAGGTGATCGCGGGCCTGTCGCGGCCGTCGGCGGGCGAGGTGTCGGTGCAGGGCGTGCCGGTGGCGGCGCGGGTGCCGTACGCGGGCCGCCTCGGCGTCCACATCGAGCCGTGCGGCGCGCACCCCGGCCGGACGGCCCGTGCCCATCTGCGCGCGCTGGCCCTGCTGGCGGGCCTGCCGCGCCGCCGCGTCGCGGAGGTCCTGGAGTTGGTCGAACTGGCGGACGTGGCGGGCCGCCGGGTCGGCACCTTCTCGCTCGGGATGCGGCAGCGGCTCGGCCTGGCCGCCGCGCTGCTGGGCGACCCGGAGATACTGGTGCTGGACGAACCGGTCAACGGGCTCGATCCGCAAGGAATCCGCTGGTTGCGGAAGATGTTGCGGGACCGGGTGGCCAGCGGCGGCACGGTGCTGCTGTCCAGCCACCTGCTCGCCGAGGCCGCCCAGACCGTCGACGACGTGGTCGTCATCGACCGCGGCAGGCTCGTGCACGCGGGGCCGATCGGCGCAGTGGAGTCGCTGGAGGACGTGTTCTTGGAGCTCACCGGGGGGTCGGAGCGATGATCGGCCTGCTGCGCGGGGAACTGCTGAAGTCGTTGACGACCCGCGCCCTGTGGGGGTTCACGGCCGGCGGGGTCGCCTTCGCCGTCCTGAACGCGGTGATCATCGCCGTCGCGTCGGGCTCGCTCGGCGAGGTGACGGAGAAGCGGGAGGCGCTGTCGGCGCTTCCGGTCCTGCTCCTGCTGTGGGGGCTGGTCGGCGCGGCGGGGGAGTACCGGCACCGGACGGCCGCGCCTGCGGCGATGGTGGCCCGGCACGGCCGTGGGACCGTCCTGGGAGTGCGGATCGCGGCGTACACGCTGACGGGCCTGGTGCTCGCGCTGGTGATCAACGCCGTCGCGGTCGGCGTGGCGCTGCCGCTGCTGGCGCACCACCCCGGCCCGGACCTGACGTCCGGTGACGTGGCCGAGGTCGTGGCGGGCAACGTCGCGGCGCTCGTGCTGGCGGCGATGATGGGCGCGGCGTTCGGCGCGCTGATCCGCAGCCCGGTCGTCGGCGCGGTGGTCCTGCTGATCCTGAACCTGGTGGTGCTGCCCCTGGTGAGCGGGGCGTGGGAGTCGGGCGCGAACCTCACGCCGTTCGGCGCGGCGGGGGTGCTGACCGGCGGCACCCACGACACGACCCTGTCGATGCCGCAGGCCGGAGCGGTGTTCGCGGCCTGGACGGCCGTCGCGGTGCTGATCGCGGTGTGGTGCGAACGACGGCGTGACCTGGCGTGAAGATCGCAGCAAGCATCCAGGCGGTGCGGGGCCTGTCGGCTTCGCGCCGCCGGGCGCTGTTCGACATCGCGCTCGCCGTGGCGACGGCCGTGGTGGAGGTGGGGTTGTTGTTCAACGACTCCACCCAGCCGGTGCCCCTGCCGATCGTGGTGACCGCCCTGTCGGGAGTGGCGCTCCTGTTCCGCCGCCGGTTCCCGGTGACGGTGATCGCGGTGACGGTCGCGACGTCGGCCGTGCTGGTCGCGGCCGGGTTCTCGCCCGGCGGCGCGCCGGTCGTCGTCGCGGTGTGGTCGCTCGCCGAAGCGCGGGACCGCCGCGTGTCGCTGGCGGTGCTGGCCCCGGTGGTGGTGTTCCTGCAGGTGGAGAGCATTTCCTCCCCAGTGCCGCCGATCGGGGCGTGGATGCTGGGCGTCTACATGCAGACGCGCCGCCGCTACGTCCGGGCGGTGGAGGAGCGGGCCGCCACCCTCGAACGCGAGCGGGAGCAGCTCGACCTGATCGCGGCGCAGCGGGAGCGGACGGCCATCGCGCGGGAGCTGCACGACATCGTCGCGCATTCGGTGACGGTGATGCTGATCGGCGTGCGCGGGGCCCGCGACGTCCTGGCGACGGAACCCGACGTGGCCGCGCGGACGCTGGCGCGGGTGGAGACCACCGCCGAGCAGAGCCTGACCGAGCTGCGCCGCATCCTCGTCCTGCTGCGCGGGCTGGACGCGCCGGGCACGCGGCCGCAACCGTCGCTGGCGGACCTGGACGACCTGGTCGCCGGGTACGGCGCGGCGGGGCTGCCGGTCGAGGTGGAGATCGTCGGGGACCGGCGGGAGCTGCCGAGCGGGGTGGAGTTGTCGGCGTACCGGATCGTCGAAGAGGCTCTGACCAACGCGCTGAAACACGCTCGGGCGACGATGGTCACGGTGTCGCTGCGTTTCGGCGGGTCTGATCTGGAGGTGCGGGTGCGCGACGACGGCACGGGGAACGGCGAGGCCGGGCCAAGCGGGCACGGCCTGGTCGGGATGCGGGAACGCGTCGCGGTGCTCGGCGGCGAGCTGGAGGCGGGCCCGGCCCCCGAAGGCGGGTTCCAGGTGGCGGCGCGCCTGCCGGTCGGGGAGGGCGCATGACGATCCGGATACTGATCGTGGACGACCAGGAGCTGATCCGGATCGGGTTCCGGCTGTTCCTCCAGACCCAGCCCGACCTGGAGGTCGTCGGCGAGGCCGCCGACGGCGTCGAGGCGCTCGCCCGGGCCGACGAGCTGCGCCCCGACGTCGTGCTGATGGACGTCCGGATGCCCCGCATGGACGGCGTCGAGGCCACCGCCCGCCTCACCGGCGCGGACCGCCCGCCGCGCGTGCTGATCCTGACCACCTACGACCTGGACGAATACGTGTTCGGCGCGCTGCGCGCCGGGGCGTCGGGGTTCCTGCTGAAGGACGCCTCCCGCGAACGGCTGCTGGAGGCGATCCACGTCGTCCACGAGGGCCAGGCGCTGCTGTCCCCGTCGATCACCCGCCGCCTGATCGAGGACTACGCCGAGCGCACCGACCCGGTCACGCCGTCGCCCGACCTGCTGGCCGGACTGACGCCGCGCGAACGCGAGATGTTGCTCCTGGTGGCGCAGGGCCTGTCGAACCAGGAGATCGCCGCCCGGCTCGTCGTCACCGAGGCCACCGTCAAGAGCCACATCGGCAGCATGTTCGCCAAGCTCCACCTGCGCGACCGGGTCCAGGCCGTCGTCCTGGCCTACGAACACGGCATCATCGTCCCGGGCCGCCGCCCCGCCCCCTGACGAGCGTCACGCGACGGGCTCCTTCACGGCCGCCTCGACGCGCGGGCTGGCGGCGACGGCGCGCGGCAACAGCTGCACCAGCCCGGCGATGGTCAGCGCGACGGCGATCAGGTAGACCAGCCCGTGCTGGAACGCCTGGCTCGGCCCGTCCGGCAGGCTGCCGTAGAACACGATCCCGACGATGCCGACGCCCAGCGCCGACCCGAGTTGCTGCGTCGTCGTCAGCACCCCGGCCGCGGATCCGGCGTGGTGCGGCGCGACCCGAGCCAGGACGGTACCCATGATCGGTGCGAGCGCCAGGCCCATGCCGAACCCGTCGACGACCAGCGCCGGGACCAGCCAGCCGAGCGCCGCTCCCGAGGCCACCAGGGCGAGCAGCGACGCCAGTCCGACGGCCCGGAGCAGCCCGCCGAGGGCGATCGCCTGGCGGCCGAGCCGGGCGACGAACCGGGGCGCCAGCAGCGAGGCCGTCAGATAGCCCGCGCCCATCGGCATGAAGATCAGCCCGGCGCCCAGCGCGTCGAGCCCGACGCCGCCCTGCACGTACAGGGCGAAGATCAGGAAGTAGGCGGCCATGCCCATGGTGAAGGCGAGCTGGATGAGCAGCCCCACCGTGAAGCCCCGCTCGCGGAACAGCGTCAGGTCGACCAGCGGCGACTCGTGCCGCCGCCGGGCGTAGGCGACGAAGAGCACGACGGCGGCGACCGGCGACAACCAGGACCACAGCGGCCAGCCCTGCTCGCGCCCCTCGATCAGCGGCAGCAGGATCGCGACCAGCGCCAGCGTGACCAGGACGGTACCGCCCACGTCGAGCCGGGCCGCCGTGGCGGGGCGGCTCTCGGGGACCAGGCGGCGGGTCAGGGCGAGCGCGGCCACCCCGATCGGCACGTTGATCAGGAAGCAGGCCCGCCAGCCGAGCCCGAACAGGTCGGCCTGGATCAGCACGCCGCCGACGAGCTGGCCGAAGACGGCGGCCAGCCCCATCGTCATCGCGTAGGCGTTGAGGGCCCTGGCCTGGGCGGGACCGCTGTAGACGGTCCGCAGGATGGCCAGGACCTGCGGGGTGAGCAGCGCCGCGGCGAGCCCCTGAGCGATGCGGGCGGCGACCAGCGTGCCCGCGTCGGGGGCCAGGCCGCACACGATCGAGGTGAGCGTGAACAGGGCCATGCCGAGGGCGAACATGCGGCGGCGGCCGAGAATGTCGCCGAGCCGCCCGCCGAGGACGAGCCCGGACCCGTAGGCGAGGCCGTACCCGGCGACGACCCACTCGACCGCCGCCGCTCCGGCGTGCAGGTCGCGCTGGAGGGAGGGGATGGCGACGTTGACGATGAAGAAGTCCAGGATCGTGATGAACACGCCGGTCAGGACGAGGGGCAGGGTGCCCGCGCGAGGCATGGCGACTCCGGTAGATAGAACGGTCGGTATACGCGGGCTCATGAGATAGAATGGGTGGTCTACTGTCAACCGCGTGCCAGGATCGGGTGTTGTGATGAGCAGACCGGGACCCCGCGAACGGCTCCTCGAAGCCGCCAGCGACCTGACCTACGAGCAGGGCGTCCACGTGGGGGTGGACGCGATCCTCAAGCGCGCCGACGTCGCGCGGCGCTCGCTCTACCAGCACTTCGGCGGCAAGGACGAGCTGATCGCCGAGACGCTGCGGCAGGCCGACGTCTACGACCGTTACCGGCGGGCCATGGACGAGGCGGGCGGCCGTCCCCGGGACCGGATCCTGGCCGTCTTCGACCGGCTGGAGGAGATCACCACCGCGCCGTCATTCCGCGGGTGCCGCTACACGGCCGCCGAACTTTCCCTCACCGACCCGGAGCACCCCGCGCATGCCGAGGTGCGCGCGTACAAGGACAGGCTGCACCGCCTGTTCGCGGACGAGTTGCAGCGCCACGGCCACCCGACGCCCGACGCGGGTGCCGACCAGATCCTCGTGCTCATCGACGGGCTGCTCGCGCACGCTCTGACCCGCCCCGACGCGCATCCGGCGCTGGCGGCGCGGGACTTGGCGGAGTTCGTGCTCGATCAGAAGGCGGGCTGATGCGGGCTGATCTCGAAGGTGGTGCCGGGCGCGGCGTAGTCGATGGGACCGTCGAAGCGCGTCGCGGCGCGTTCCAGGGCCTGCTGCGGCGTGAGGAACCTGCCGACGTGCGTGACGATCAGCCGTTCCGCGCGAGCCGCCTTGGCAGTGTCACCGGCATCTTCGGGCGTGTGATGCACCGGCTTGCCTTCCGGCCGTTGGGCGCTTTCAGCCTCGCAAAGTAGGACATCGCATCCATCGGCCAGGCTCGTCAGGCCCTCGCACGGTGCCGAGTCACCGGAGTAGACGAGGGTCGTTCCTGCGGCCTCGACGCGCAGGGCGAAGGCCGGCATGTCGTGTTCCACCGCTCCACTGGTCAGCCGAAGGGGACCGACATCGACCTGGTGTCCGTCGTGGAGTTCGGTGACAGCGAAGGCGGACTCGATCGGGCTGCGCTTTGACGTATTGGTGAGGAAACCCGCTAGACGATCGGCGATGCCGGGCGGGCCGTAGAGAGGAATTGGGGCGGCGAGCTGGATGTCGGCGTACAGCGCGCCGTAGTAGGCGGTGAGCAGGTCGGCGCTGTGGTCGGCGTGCAGGTGCGAGATCCAGATGGCGTCCAGCTCGTCCAGGCGCGCGTACTGCTGGAGTGGGCCCAGCGTGCCGGTGCCTGCGTCCACCCATACGCGGGTGTCACCGTAGGAGAGTAGGTAGCCGGAGCAGGGGTTGTCCGCGCTGGGATACGGCGTCGCGCTGCCCAGCACCGTCAAGCGCAAGGTCTGCCTGTCGTCCGTGCACAGGTGGACGACCTCGGGGACAAGCCGGGCGAGCAAGACGTCATCCTCCGGACTGGCGGGCGCGTACTCGGTGATGCCCAGCCCGACGATCTTGTGCCGGGAGGCCAGCTCGGAGATCTGCGCCAACAACTGCTCGGCCGACAGGCCGCCGGGCTCAGGGAAGCCGACCGAGGTGATGGCGTCCAGCACGTCCAGGTCGAGATGCAGATAGAGGACGGTGTCCTCATCGAGCGAGGCCAGATCGCCGAACTGCGCGCCATCCAGATAGTCGATCTCACCTGCGTCCAGAGCGCGCACACCGGACAACACGACCTGGGAAGGACGCAACGGCGTCGGCGGGACCAGCTCCGGCGGGCCTTCTCCAAGCAGCGTCCGCAGCACCATGCCGTGGAAAGCGCCCGAAGGCGACGACTCCGGGGTGTTGAGGTCGCCGTGCGCGTCGAACCAGACGACCGCCAGCCGATCGCCGTACCGGCGGGCCGCCGCGGCGATCGGCTCCAACTCCACACCGCAGTCCCCGCCGACGGTGACGACCAGACCCTCTTCAGGCAGCACGTCCCGAACCCGCGCGGCGGTCTCGGCCAGCGTGGCTCCGGGGACGACCTGCACATGGTCATCCCCGCCGACCATCGCCGCCAGCCGCGCCGCGCCCTCGACCAGCCTCGACGCCGTGGGCGACGACGACCCCTGCCACTGCGGCACCTCGATGACGGTGAACACGGCTGCTACCTCCCCGAACGGCGAGGTAGCAGTGTCGCCCACCGGAACAATCAAGTCCACTTAGCGTTCCTGCGAGAATCTGTAAGCTTCGCTTGATGTTGGATCCGGTACGCCTGCGCCTGCTCCGCGACCTCGCCGAGCATGGGACGATGACCGCCGTCGGAGAGGTCGCCGGCATGTCGTCCTCGGCGGTCTCCCAGCACCTGGCGAGGCTCGAACAGGAGACCGGCGTCCGCCTGTTCCGCCGAGTCGGCCGCCGCGTCGAGTTGACGGCGGAGGGACACCGGCTGGTGGGCCATGCGCACACGGTGCTGAACGCCCTGGAAGCGGCGGAGAAGGATCTACGCGAGGCCGACGTTCCGCGAGGCCCGGTCCATGTGGCGAGCTTCGCGACGGCCGTCGCCCGATACCTGCTGCCTGCCGTCGGCACGGCCAAGGCCCGCCACCCGCAACTCCGCATCGTCGTCCACGAGGCCGAACCCGCCGAAGCGATCGCCGCCCTGCGCGCCGGACGTTGCGACATGGCGATCACCTACACCTACAACCTGCTGCCCGAGCCGTCTCCCGCAGGCTTGAACAGGCAGCACCTGTGCGAGGAACCTTTCCTGGTGGCGCTGCCGTCCGACCACCCGGCCGCCCGCGCCGAGGTGGACCTGCGGGACTTGGCCGAAGAGCAGTGGATCGCGGGTTCACGCGGCACAGGGGACCACCAGCTCATCGAACGCGCCGCCGCGCTGGCGGGCTTTCACCCGGACATCAGCCACACCGCAGACGACTACGCGCTGATCCTGCACATGGTGCGCCATGGCTTGGGCGTGGCTCTCGTCCCGGAAGGCGGTATCGGCAACGCCGCAGCGGACCTGGTGTTCCGCCCCGTCGCCGACCTTTCCCTAGCTCGCGGGATCGAGGTCCTGACCCGCCACGTGACCCCGGCCGTCCAGGCCGTCCGCGACCTGCTCCACGACACCGCCACTTCCGCCGACGGACGATGACCGCCGATGGCGGAGTGGAGGTGGATGTAGCCGCCGCGCTCGACCCGGACGGCGTCTGCATGACCGGGGTCCTGGCTTTCGACGCCGAGGTCAAGCAACAGCGGGGTGCGGTTCCGCCGCGATGAGCGCGACGGACTCCCTGACGGTGTCCAGCGCCGCTGCCCTTTCCTGGTCGGTCATGCGGGCCGGTCCGTAGGTGATCACGGGGTCGAGGACCTGGTAGCCGACGAACTCCAGCATCCCGCGGTGGATGTGGAACAGGAAGTCGTCCATCGCGCCGAAGGCGCCGCCGGGCCGGAACGACTCATCGGAGCCGCCGGTGGTGAACAGCAACATCGCCCGCTTCCCGGCGAGCGCCGCGTCGTCGAAGAGTCCGTAGTCCCCGCCGAAGGTGGCGCCCATCACGAACACCCGGTCCACCCATCCCTTGAGGATGGCGGGCAGCGAGAACCACCACAGCGGGAACGACAACACGAGCAGGTCGGCGGCGAGCAGCCGGTCGAGGTGGGCCTTGACGGTCGCGTCGAGCGTCCCGTCCTTGACCGCGCGCTGCTGCTCGGCCTGCGGTTTGAAGTGGCCCTGCACCGGTGCGAACTCCTCGCGGGCGAGGACCGGGGCCCAGGCGTCGGAGTAGAGGTCGAGGACCTCGACCCGGTACCCGGCGTCGCGCAGGGCCTGGGCCGCGGTGGCCATCTGGGCCGTGCTGAAGGAGTGGGGCTCGGGGTGGGCGTGGACGATCAGGGCGGTGGGGGCTGCATCGAAGGTCGACATGAAAAGATCATATCGACATATTGCGATGTGTCAATCAGAGGGTGGTGCCGATCGACCGCGCCACCTGCGCCAGCCGCTCGTCATCGCGCCGGTAGTGGGTCCACTTGCCCACCCGGGTGGCGTGCACGAGCCCGGCCCGCTCCAGCGTGCTCATGTAGCTGGAAACGGTCGACTGCGCGAGGCTGGCCTTCGCCTGGATGTGCGTGACGCACACGCCGACCGCCTGCCG
The DNA here is from genome assembly GCF_001552635.1 of Actinomadura hibisca NBRC 15177. Lineage (GTDB taxonomy): Bacteria > Actinomycetota > Actinomycetes > Streptosporangiales > Streptosporangiaceae > Spirillospora > Spirillospora hibisca. The sequence continues at coordinate 107,940 of NZ_BCRO01000010.1, forward strand.
GTCCGCGATCGGCGCGTACTCGCCGAAGTGCGCCTCGGGATCCTTGAGCCACTGCATGATCTGCAAGCGGGCGGGGTTGCCGAGGGCCTTGAACACCTCGATCAGATCATCCGAACCCGGTCCCGCCGTCGCGGTCATGAGCCACCTCTCTCACCAGACACTCCGACACACCACGATATCTCGATATCTGGCGTCCACGCGGATGGGAACGCCGGTCGAACGGCAACAACGCCGTGCCCCGCAGCATCTAGACGACTTCAAATGCAAGAAAACCCTGCTCCTTGGAGGGCGACCTGGGCGGTGGGTCTCTGTGCTGGCGCGGTACGCCTCTCGCCCCCGGGAGCGGGGCGACGGATTTTGTCCCGGAGTCCCGGCGTTCGCGACGCGGATCGGGGCTCTTCGCTGCCGGGCTTGCCAAGCGGAACCTCGCTCCGTATATTTACCGGAACACGGCTCCGCTTATTCGTGGTGCCGGGACGGAGTTCGACGTCCCGCAGGCGAACGCGGCCACCGCACAACCATCCACTGAACGGAAGTCACCCTCATGTCCGAAGCAACCATGGTGAACACCCGGACGACCTCCCCGGTCGTCTCCGTGAAGCCGGTAGTCCTGCCCGCCCCGGGCCGTGGCGAGGACCTCCAGGTCCGCGTGTCCGCCCCCACGACCGGCCACGACCTGCCCATCGTCGTCTTCTCGCACGGCTTCGGCTGGTCGATGGACGGCTATGCCCCGCTGGCGGACTACTGGGCCGCGCACGGCTTCGTCGTCCTGCAGCCCACCCACCTCGACTCCAGGACGCTCGGCCTGCCCGCCGACGACCCTCGCACGCCGCTGATCTGGCGCATCCGCGTCGAGGACCTGAAGCGCGTCATCGACGGGCTGGACCTCCTGGAAGCCGCCGTCCCCGGCCTCGCCGGACGCCTCGACCGAAGCCGCATCGCCGTGGCCGGACACTCCTGGGGCGCCCAGACGGCGAGCATGCTGCTCGGCGCGCGTGTCCTCGACGCCGAGGGCGTGCCGGGGGAGGACATGTCCGACCCGCGCGTCACGGCGGGCGTGCTGCTCGCCCTGACGGGCCGGGGCGGGGACGACCTGTCCCCGTTCGCGGCCGAGCACTTCCCGTTCATGAATCCGTCCTTCGACGGCATGACCGCACCGGCTCTGGTGGTCGCGGGCGACAAGGACGATTCCCCGCTGTCGGTCCGAGGCCCGGACTGGTTCACCGACCCGTACTTCCTGAGCCCGGGGGACAAGAGCCTGCTCACCCTGTTCGGAGCGGAACACGCGCTCGGCGGCATCCCCGGACACAACGTCGCGGAGACGACCGACGAAAGCCCCGAACGAGTCGCCCTGCTCCAGCAACTGACCTGGGCCTACCTGCGCAGCGCTCTCCACCCCGAAGACCCCGCCTGGCACGAAGCGCGCGCGACGCTGGAGAAAGACCCCCACCCGCTGGGCCAGATCCAAAGCAAGTAAGCAGCCCGCCCCTGCTGAATGGGTCGCTAGCCCGGCAGGGCAGGACTCCTAGAGTTCCAACGTGTGGGGCCTGCTGCGGCGAGGCCCAGAGGTGAGGACTTGGCGCAAGCCGTTCCGAAGTACGTCGAGGTCGTCTTCGCTGACGTGCACTGGCAGAACCAGTTCGGGGCTGACACCGAGTCGCTGGGAGGCGGTTCGCGACAGGGTGATGTGCAGCGTGCCTTCGCGCAGAACGCATGTACGCACGCCACCGTAGTAGGTGGCTCCAGTGTGGGTGGACAAGCTGTAGGGCTCGCTAGGGGCAGCCTTCCTGCCGGGGCGGGCTGGAGCTGGGGCAAGTCCGTGACTGAACAGCAGGGCCGCGCCAGTGCCGTCAGCGTGCTCGGCCAGGCCGACGGTGAAGCTCTCGTCGTCTTGGGCCACGCCGACCCGCCGCATCGCAGGGCTGCCTGAGAACGGTTCATCGTGGTCAAGCCGTTCACCGGCCTGAGCCCAGAAGGCTTCCAGCGGGTCGTCGGGAGGGAACGAGGTGAGGACATCGGCTCGGGCGAAGAACCTGCCGTCGGCTCGGATCTCCAGTCCGGCATAGAGGTACTTGAGCCGGACGGCGCTGGTCAACCAGATCAGGGCCGCTGCCGGGCTGCTGGGCGGGGCGTCCAGGAACGGCTGTAGGTCTGGCTCCTGGCCATGGGTGCGCCGGAGGGCGTTCAACTCGTCATTGGCGGCGGCGCAGATCGCCGTGCCGTCGTCGATCCGGACTTTGACGGCGTTGAGAAGGTAGTACTCATCCGACCTCATGCACCCATGGTCAGCGATCTTCCTAGGTGACCCGGCCGTGCAGGACCGCAGTGCCCGTCATCCCTCCTCGAGATGTCAGGCTGCGAACCCTGGCCGTGAGTCCGCTGGAGTTGACGCACCGAACCCCGAGGTGAGGCACCGGCCTGCTGCCCTCACACCAGGCACCGAGCATAAGGTGACGCTGTGCTGCGGGTTCGTGGTCGTCGCGCCGGGCGGAGTAGTGGCGCGGCCTGAAGAGGAGTATGCCGCTGCGGTGAGCGAGTTGGTCGGCCGCGGAAATCAGTCGGGGCCGTCGTCGCGGGAGGTGCGGGCTCAGCGTCCGCGCGCCAAGTGTTCGGTGTGCGGGTGGATCCGGGCGGCTGCGCGGCCACAGGGAACCGGAACCGGTGTCGCGACGTCGATGAGTGGGGCGAGGGCCGCTCTCAGCAGGGAGAACGAGGAAAACGACTGTGCGACGTCGCTTTGCAGGTGCCGTGGTGTTGGCGGTGTGCGCCGCGTTGACGGCCTGTGCCGGGGACAAGGAGATCTCGGTAGGGGAGGCGCGGCCGGAGGCCAGGAAGGTCGGCATCGCCTGGAAGCCACGTCAGGCGGTCAACCCCGCACAGTGGCCGAACGCTTGTGACCTGGTCAGCAGCAAGGAGATCAAAGCGATCCTGCCGCAGGGCAAGCTCGGCCAACCCTGGTCGCAGCGGGTGGTCGTCGAGCCGTCCGACTCCGTCGGTCCGGGCGGCACCGGCCGGGCGGCCAACGGCCAGTGCACCTACATGGTCGAGCTTTCCCACCGCAGCGGCAAGGCGATGTACCGCGTCAACCAGTTGTCGATCCGGATCGAGGGCGTCGGAGACCCCGCGTTGGTGACGAAGTTCTTCGCCAGGACAAAGAAGAATGAGCAGAGCCCCGAAGAGGACAACGGCGTGGACATCCCGGGCACCGACGCCTGCTTCGTCCACGACACCAGCAAGCTGGAACCTCGCAGCGTCGTCTGCCGCCGGGGACCGCTCATGTTCACGGTCAGCACCGGAACGTGGAACGTCGACACCGTGGTCACTCAGACGCGGATCATCCCTGCTGTGATCCAGACGGTCGCCGCCAAGGTCTGACGCGCGCGACGCTGGAGAAGGACCCAGGTGCAGAGCAAGTAGTAAGGCGGGCCCGGACGAGTTCATCGGGGAAAGGGCCGTGACATCCACGCAGTCGCTTGACTGCCGTCCCCTCAATGGCGGGGCCGAGGTCGCGAGTAATGCTTTCCATAAGTGCTGACGGCCTGACCTTGGCCATTGGCCGGGAATCCACCACATACGGACAGGAAAGCGGACCGGGGCTGCTGCGCTCGCCGAGCGTTCTCGCTCGCTGGTCGAACGGGGGGTGGCGTGAGCGTCGCAGGCGGGAGTTATGGGGTCCACTCGGAGGTCGGGCGGCTCCGGCAAGTGATCGTCCACCGGCCGGAGCTCAGCCTGGAGCGGCTGACGCCCACCAACCGGGACGAGCTGCTCTACGACGATGTCCTGTGGGTGCGCCGGGCGCAGGTCGAGCATGACGCCTTCGTCGCGGTGATGCGCGAACGCGGCGTCGAGGTCCTCTACCACCAGGAACTGCTCGCCGAGGCCCTCGACACCGGCGCCGAGGCCAAGCGGCAGGCCGTCGAGCGCGCCGTCACCCACCTGTCGGTCGGCCCCGCCCTGGTCGACGACATCCGGAACGAGCTGGCCTCCTGGGACGGCGTCCGGCTCGCCCGCCACCTCATCGGCGGCCTCACCAAGCAGGAACTCCTGGACGGGGCGCTCCAGGGCGGTGCCGCCTACGACCAGCGGTCCCTGGTGGCCGCGCTGGCCCGTCCCGGCACCTTCGTGCTGCCGCCGCTGCCCAACTCCCTCTACCAGCGCGATCCCGCCGCCTGGTTGTACGGGGGCGTCTCGCTCAACCCGCTGTACTTCCACGCCCGCCGCCTGGAGACCCTCAACCAGAGCATCGTCTACCACCACCATCCGATGTTCGCCGGGGCCGACTTCGCCTACTGGTACCCGCCGACGGGCGACGACGGCCGCTTCGACGAGGAGGACTTCGGGCGCGCCTCCCTGGAGGGCGGCGACATGATGCCCATCGGCGGCGGCGCGGTGGCCATCGGCGTCAGCGAACGCACCACCGGCCGCATGGTCGAGCACATCGCGCGGGCGCTGTTCGCCGCCGGGGCGGCCACCCGCGTCATCGCCGTCAACATCCCGCCCCACCGCTCCTACATGCACCTGGACACCGTCTTCACCCTGCTGGACGCCGACAAGGCCACCGGTTACCCGCCGGTTGTCGACGGCGCCGACGTGTACTCCCTGCGTCCCGGCGACAAGGCCGGGACGCTGGAGGTCCACCGGGACAAGAGCCTGGCGGCCGCGTTCGAGGACGCCCTGGGGATCGGGCACCTGGACATCGTCCCCACCGGCGGCGACGACCACCAGCGGGCGCGCGAGCAGTGGGACAGCGGCAGCAACTTCGTCGCGCTGGAGCCGGGCGTGGTCGTCGGCTACCACAAGAACGAGTTCACCAACCGCAAGCTCCGCGAGCACGGCGTGGAGGTCATCGAGATCGAGGGGTACGAGCTCGGCAAGGGCCGTGGCGGCGGGCACTGCATGACCTGCCCGATCTCCCGGGACCCGGTGTGAGGGCCGCCGCGCTCCTCACCGCCGCGGCGATGCTCCTCGCGGCGGCCGGGTGCGGCTCGCCCGCCGAGAACCGCAAGCGCCTGGTCAAGGGCACCAGCGCCGACGTGCCGAGCGCGCGGAAACCGTGGGTGAAGGTCCGCAACCTGTTCGTCCTCGGGCCAGACCAGGACCAGCTTCTGCGGGTCGGCGCCGACGCCCCGGTGTACGCCTACCTGACCGCCAGTGCCACCGACAAGCTCGTCTCGGTCTCGTCACCGGCCTTCTCCGGCTCCCGAATCGTCGGAGGCGCGGTCGATCTCCCCGCCGGGCGCCTGGTCGAACTCCAGTCCGACGACAGGCCGCGCGTCGTCCTCACCGGCCTGGCGGGAAAGTTGCAGGGCGCCGAGCAGTACCCGCTCACGCTGGTGTTCGAGCGGGCCGGACGCGTTCAGGTCGGCCACGTCCCCGTCATCAAGCGCCGTCAGGCGTACGCGACCTACCCGCCCGCGCCGTAGGGGTCAGATGACGAGCCAGCCGCCGACCAGGCCCACCAGACCCGCCACCGCCCCGGCCGCCAGGACCGCGAAGAGCGCCGCCTCCGGCGCGGAGAACGGGCGGCGGCCCTGCTCGCGGCGCGTCAGCACGAACAGCACCGTCCCCAGCGCGTAGACGATGCACGACAGCAGCAGGAACACCAGCCCGGCCGCGAAGACCAGGAAGATCGTGTAGGCGACGGCGACCAGCGCGACGACCGTCTCCCGGCCGCGGCCCCGCGGCGCGGTGTCGTAGGTCTCGCCCCCCACCGCCAGCTTGAGCGCGTATCCGGCCGCCAGCAGGTAGGGGATCAGCGACAACGAGCTGCACAACTTCAACGTGAAGGTGAACGCGTCCTCGGAGAACAGCGTGACCAGCAGCACCGCGGTGATCAGCGAGCTGGTCATCGCCAGGGCGTTGGTGGGCGCGTCGTGCCGGTTGGTGCGCTTGAGGAAGGCGGGCATGTCGTCGTCGTGGGCGGCGACGAACAGGACCTCCGACGACATCAGCGTCCACGCCAGGTAGGCGCCCAGCACCGAGACGATGAGGCCGACGCCGATGAAGGCGCTGCCCCAGCCCCCGACGACCGCCTCCAGGGCCCCGGCCATCGACGGCTGCTGCAGGCCCTCCAGATCGGCGCGCGGCAGCGCCCCGTACGACAGCAGCGTCACCGACGCGAACAGCGCCAGCACGCTCAGGAAGCCCAGGACGGTGGCGCGCCCCACGTCGCTGCGCCGCCGCGCGTGGCGGGAGTAGACGCTGGCGCCCTCGACGCCGAGGAACACGAACACCGTGACCAGCATCGTCGCCTTCACCTGGTCGAACAGGCCGCCGAGCGAGGAGTCGCCGCCGTCGCCCCAGAAGTTGCCGGAGAAGGTCCCGCTCTGGAGCGTGACGGCCAGGATGACGATGAACACCACGATCGGCACGAGCTTGGCGACCGTGACGATCTGGTTGACCGAGGCGGCCTCCCGCACGCCGCGCACGACCAGGAGGTGGAAGGCCCAGACCGCCACCACCGACACCGCGACCGCCAGCAGCGTGTCGCCCTCGCCGAACGCCGGGAACACCAGCCCCAGCGTCGATTTGATCAGCACCCAGTACGAGGCGTTCCCCACGCACACGCTCGCCCAGTAGCCGAAGGCCGACAGGAATCCGGGGAACTCCCCGAACCCCGCCTTGGCGTAGGCGAACACACCGGCGTCCAGTTGCGGCTTGCGCACGGCGAGGGTCTGGAACACGAACGCCAGCATCAGCATGCCGGTGCCCGCGACGACCCACGCGATGATCGCGCCCAGCGCCCCGGTGGCCTGCGCGAAGTTGCGCGGCAGGGAGAACACGCCGGCGCCGACCGTCGAGCCGACCACCATGGCCGTGAGCGCAGGCACGCCGAGCTTGCGGACCGTGCCCTCCTGTGCGGTCGCCGCACTCGTCGATGCCATATCGACGATCTACCCGGGCGCGGACCCGCGAGCGGGCGCGCCGACCAAGATTGCCCCACGCCATGGCAACGGCGCGTCCACTCGGGCTCAGGCCGGTCCGCGCCGCCGCCGTCGTTGCCAGAGGACCGTCACCAGCGTGAGGGCGACGGCCAGCGCCGCGCCGACGGCGGTCATCTCCACGCGCTGGACCGCGATCTCCACCGTCGCGCCCGTGCGGCCGGAGGAGAACAGCAGCAGCACCGTCGCGGTCAGGAAGGCGGCGTAGAGCAGGTCGTCGGGCAGCAGCGCGTAGGTGACGGTGAGGACCGCGCACAGCGCCGCCAGCACGAGACAGACCGCAGGGGAGGCGAGGGCGGCGGCCGCGACCGCGACGACCGCCCCGACGGCGGTGCCCAGCACGCGATAGGTCGTGCGCGTCCTGGTCTCGCCGGTGGACGGCATGAACACCAGGCACAACGTGAGGACGGCCCAGTTCCCGCGCGGCAGGTCCAGGACGTCCGCCAGCAGGATCAGCGCCGTGCAGCCGACCGCCAGTTCGGCGGCGTGCAGGGCGGCGTCCCGGTCAGGGCAGGGTTCGGGCGGGACGCGCATGCGCACCAGGGCGGCCGCGCCAATGGTGACGGCCGCTCCCAGCCAGGTGGCCACGGCGATCCGCGGCGCGTTCCCGGGGGCGATCGCCGCGTAGAGCACCAGGTTGGACGGCAGCAGGGCCGCCACCCCCACGCTGTACCGGTTGAACGCCCACTGCAACGCGCAGGCGACCGTCACCGCCACCAGCAGCAGCGGCGTGCTGCCTCCGACGAGCGTGCCGACGGCGGCGACGACACCGGCCGACAGACCGGCCCAGCACTGTCCGGCCAGCGGCAGCCGGCGGACCGCGACCGTCATGAACACCATGCCCAGGTACACCGCCTGCGCGGCGGTGCCCTCGACCAGCCACCACGCCGCGCCCACCGGCACCACGGCGGCCAGCACGAGGACGGCCGACCGGCCCAGCAGCCCTGGCGGCGGCAGCCGTCGGGAAATATGCATATCGACTCGAAAGGGTTCGTTAATGTTCTCGCCAGTGGATGGCCATCTGCACGGCGGAATTCGGCTGTGACAGTTCCGCACGCCCCGCCATAATCGCGCTTTAGCAGTATGCATTATTCTCGTCGTGCACATTTTTCCGGGCCGCCGTCAAGCGATGGCACCGACGCATCTGACCAGGGGGCACGGCCGATGACGGAAGCGAACGCAGTGCAGGACGCGGCGCGGGATCTGGCCCCGGTCTACCGCGATCTGCACGCCCATCCCGAACTCGCCTTCCAGGAGACGCGCACCGCCGCCATCGTCGCCGACCGGCTCCGCGCGCTGGGATACGACACGACCACCGGAATCGGCGGCACCGGCGTGGTCGGGATACTGCGCAACGGCGACGGGCCCACCGCGCTGCTGCGCGCCGACATGGACGCGCTTCCCGTGCGCGAGGAGACGGGCCTGCCCTACGCCAGCACGGCCCAGGGCCTCGGCGGCGACGGCCAGGACGTCCCGCTCATGCACGCCTGCGGCCACGACATGCACGTGGCCTGCCTGCTGGGCGCGGCCGCCGTGCTGGCCGCGGACCGGTCGGCGTGGCGCGGCACCGCGCTGCTGGTCTTCCAGCCGGCCGAGGAGATCGGCGAGGGCGCCCAGGCGATGATTGACGACGGGCTGTACGACCGATTCGGCACACCGGCGGTCGTCCTCGGCCAGCACGTGGCGCCGATCCCGGCGGGGGTCCTCGGCCTGCACCCCGGGGCGGCCTTCGCCGCCATGGACTCCCTGCACGTCGTGCTGCACGGGCGCGGCGGCCACGGCTCGCGGCCCGAGGCGACCGTCGACCCGGTGTTCATGGCCGCGGCGACCGTGATGCGGCTGCAAGGTGTGGTGTCCCGCGAGGTGGCCGGTGGTGCCACGGCCGTCGTGACGGTCGGCGCCCTGCATGCCGGGACCAAGGGCAACATCATCGCCGACCGGGCCGACCTGCACCTGAGCATCCGCACCTCCGACCCGGCGGTGCGCGACACCGTCATGGCGGCCGTCGAGCGGATCGTCCGGGCCGAGGCCGCGGCCTCCGGCGCGCCCCGCGAGCCCGACATCACGCCCACCGAGTCGTTGCCCGCCGTCCGCAACGACCCCGCGGCCTGCGCCCGCACCCGGGACGGCTTCGCCGCCGACCTCGGCTCCGTGCTGGTGGTGGACCCCGGGCCCGTGACCGGCAGCGAGGACGTGGGGATCTTCGCCGACGCCGCCGGAGTCCCGTGCGTCTACTGGCTGCTCGGCGGCGCCGACCCCCAGGCGTTCGCCGGGGCCCAGGACATGCAGGCCCTGGAGCGCATCGTCCAGAGCCTGCCGTCCAACCACTCGCCGCAGTACGCGCCCGTCATCGAACCCACGCTGACCACCGGCATCAACGCCCTGGTCTCCGCGGCCCGCACCTGGATGCCCGCCTCCGGCTGAGGCCGCTCAGGACGACGTCACCACCAGTAGACCGGGTAGCGGCGGCGGGCGGCGATGACGCCGACCGCCACGATGACGATCGTGGCCAGCACCAGCAGGCCCAGGAAGGGGACGAGGTCGGGCTTGGTCAGGACGACGACGACCGCGGTCGCGGCGGCGGGGGAGTGCGGCGTCCGGGCCAGCGCCATGGCGCCGATCGCGAGAGCGCCCGCGATGGCCGCCGTCCAGGCCGAATCACCGCCGACCGCCAGAGCGGCGAAGCCCACGCAAGCCGAGATGAGCTGGCCCCCGATGACGTTCCGAGGCTGCGCCAACGGCAGTGTGGGGGCGGCGAACACCAGCGCGGCGCTCGCGGCCAGCGGTGGTATCAGGTGTCATACCTCGCAAATCCGGGCGTCCTGCCCGGCGTTGTTCTAACTGGCTATTGAAAGATAGAGAGTTAGAAGGTGATCGTCAACCGGCTAAGCGGCGATAGAGGGGTAGAGTGGGGGTGTGCAGCCGGAAGATCGACCTCAGCAAGGGGGCGCGGCGGACCCCCGTCCGCTCGTCGGGGAGCCGCTGGCCCTGGATCTGCTCAACACGCGGTGGAACGAGGACGGCGTCCGGTACGACCTGCTCGAATCCGTCGACGGCCTGGCGATCTGGTTGCGTTCGGCCGGGCTGGACGACCGCGCGGTGGCCGACGAGGCGACGCTGGAAGCCGCACTGGAAACCCGGGGGACGCTCCTGGGACTCATGGAAAAAGGCTCGTCCCCGGAAACGGTGGACCCGCTCAACCGAGTCCTCGAACATGGCGCGCTGCACTACCGGCTCGGGCTCGACGGCCCGGAGAACCGGCCGCAGACCGACGACGTCGTCTGGCTACCGTCCTGGCTGGCCGCCGTCGACTACCTGCGCCTCATGACCGACAGCCCCGACCGGGTCAAACCGTGCGCGCATCCCAACTGCGTGCTGTACTTCCACGACACCACGAAGAACGGCACCCGCCGCTGGTGCTCGATGGCCATCTGCGGCAACCGCGCCAAGGCCGCCCGCCACTACGAACGCGTCAAGGGCGAACGCTGAGCGGACCGCTCTGGCTCCCGGCCGTCAGCAGGCGGAACGGGGCATGGGCTCGCCCCACGGCGTGCTGCGGTTAGGCGGCGGATGGCGTCGCCGGAACCGCCCGGTTCGGACGTCAGCCGTCGTCCGGGCGCGGGTCAGCGGTTGAGGTAGGCGGCCAGGCCGCTCAGTTCCTCGTCGGCGATGAACACCGACCGCACGTTGAGCAGGGCCTCCTCGACGTGGGCGGTGCAGCCCCACGCCGAGTCGCCCCACGGGTCGGCGATCTTGATCTCGACCGCCTCGTCGCACCCGGTGGCACCGCCGAGCTGGCAACGTTCGGGATGCGCGGCGGTGGCCTGCGCGGCCGCGGCCGCGCGCATCTGGGCGGCGAGCTCCGCGGCCGCCGTGGCGCGCTGCTCGGCCTCGGCGCGCAGCCACTTCTCCGCGTGGACCGCCTTGGCCAACTCCTCCAGGGCCGCTTCGGCGCTCGCCTCGGCGGCGAGCTTCGCCTGCTCGATGTGATGGCGCTCGATCGCCAGCGCGGCGGTGTCGGTGAAGACCCGGGCGAGGGCGAGGTCGGCGTCCTGCGGCGCGCGCGGGACGCGGTGGTACATGGCGAAGGTGCCCAGCAGGCCGCCGTCGCGGGCCAGGATCGGCGTGGACCAGCAGGCGGCCAGGCCCGCCGGTTCGGCCAGGTGGCGGAAGTCGGCCCAGAACGGGTCGGTGGCGATGTCGGTGACGATGACCTGCTCGCGCCGGTGGGCGGCGGTGCCGCAGGAGCCGACACCGTCGCCGGTGGCGATCCCGTCGATGGCCTCGTTGTAGAAGTCGGGCAGGCTGGGGGCGGCGCCGTGGCGCAGGTGCCGGCCGTCGGGGTCGGCGAGCAGCACCGAGACCAGCACCTCGTGCGGCGACAGGTCCTCGATGCAGCGGGCCATCCCGTCCAGCACCTCGGCCAGGGGCACCTGGCGGGCGATCTGCTCCACCAGGGCCCGGTGCTCGGCCATCAGCCGCTGGGCGTGCTTGACCTGCGTGGTCTCCACGCCGATCAGCCGGACGCCGGTCACCTCGCCCCCGGCGTCGCGGCGCGGCTCGTGGGTGAAGTCGAAGAACAGCTCCCGCGCCTGAGGGCCGGTGCCCAGCACGATCCTGGCGTCCCGGCCCGTGGAGGGCTCGCCGGTGCGGTAGACCCGGTCCAGCAGCTCCACGAAGCCCTGACCGGCCAGTTCGGGCACCAGCTCGGCGATGGGGACGCCGGTGCGGGCCCGCTCCTCGCCGATGGCGGCGAAGAAGGCCGGATTCGCCGACTCCACGACGTGCGCCGGTCCGGCGAGCGAGGCGAACACCGCGACGGACTGCCCGAACAACGCCCGCAGGTCCTCGCCCGCAGCCTGCCCGGCGGCGTCCGGCCACTGGTCTGAAACCGCCGTCATGGTCTGGGTGGCCTTTCCGTCGAGGGTGCCGGGTGGACAGCGCCGGCAAGGGTCGAACAGTAGCGTGGCCTGGGGCCGGATGGTGACGCGCAGGTACCCGATATAGACCTGCAATATCCTGTATGTCCTGGACGGGGCCCGGCGTGGCGCACAGCGCCCAGGTCAGCGGAGTGCGGCGACGGCGGTGTCCACGTCGTTCTCGGTCGTGTAGAGGTGGAACGCCAGCCGCGCGCCGCCGCCCCGGACCGAGAAGCGGACACCGGCGGCGCGGAGACGTTCGGCGGTGCCCGGCTCGGTCACGGTGACGATCGCGCTGTCACTCGGCTCCAGGCCGATGCCCTCGCGGAACCGGTTCGCCATGCGCACGTCGTGCTCGTGCACCTGCTCGACGCCGATCTCCGCCAGCGCTTCCAGCGACGGCACGGCCCCGACGTAGGAGAACCACGGCACCGCGATGTCGAAGCGCCGCGCGTCGGCCGGCAACCGCAGCGGCAGGCCGTAGGAGGCGTCGCCCTCGCCCGCGTACCAGTTGGCCGCGACGGGCCGGAACCGGTCGCGGACGGCCGGGGCGAAGTAGCCGAACGCCGTGCCGCGCGGGCACATCAGCCACTTGTAGGCCGACACCGCCATGACGTCGAAGCGGGTCGCGTCGATCGGCAGCCAGCCCGCCGCCTGCGTCGCGTCGGCCACGACCAGCGCGCCGTGCGCGCGGGCGGCGGCCACGACCGTCTCGACGTCGGCGACCTGCCCGGTGGCCGACTGCACGAGGCTGAACGCCACGGCGTCGGTGCGCTCGTCGATCGTGTCGGCCAGCTCGTCGACCGGCACGGTCCGCACGTCCAGCCCGGCCGCCGCGTAGGGGAACAGGTTGGAGGTGTGCTCGATGTCGGGCGCCAGCACGCGGCTCCCGGGCGGCAGCGACGCCGCCACCGGCGCCAGCACCTGCGAGGCGGCCGCGCCGACCGAGACGTCATCGGCTGCGGCCCCGACCAGCCCCGCGAACGCGGCCCGCGCCCGCTCGACGGCCGGGTCCCAGCGGTCCCAGCCGTTGGCGCCGCGCCGCCACTCGTCCAGCGGCCCCTGCAACGCCTCGAACGACGCGCGCGGCGGCACCCCGTAGCTGGCGGTGTTCAACCATCCCGGCTCCACGTCCCAGGACGCGGCCACATCCCCGATCTTCACATCGCCACTCTAACCAGGACAGAGAGGACGTCTCAGGAGAGACGTGCGGGATGGCCCCTGAACGCCGCCCCATCCGCGTGCGAGCTGCGAAAGGTGCGGCGGTAGGTGTCGGGCGGCACCCCGACGGTGCGGTTGAAGTGCCTGCGCAGCGTCGTCGCCGTCCCCATGCCCGTGGCCGTCGCGATGGCCTCGACGCCGTCGTCGGTCAGCTCCAGCAACTCCTGCGCGCGGCGGATCCGCTGGACCAGCAGCCATTGCAGCGGGGTGGTGCCGGTCACCGACCTGAAGTGGCGGCCCAGGTTGCGCGAGCTCATGGCGGCCTGGCGGGCCAGGTCCTCGACCGTCAGAGGATGGTCCAGGCGTTCGATCACCCACGGGAGCAGCTCGGCGAGCGGGTGGTCCTCCCGGGCGGGCATCGGCGAGGCGATGAACTGGGCCTGCCCGCCGTCCCGGTGCGGCGGCACGACCAGGCGGCGCGCGACGGCGTTGGCGACCGTCGAGCCGTGGTCAAGTCGGACGAGGTGCAGGCACAGGTCCAGCGCGGCGGCCTTGCCAGCGGAGGTCAGCACGCTGCCGTTGTCCACGTAGAGGACGTCGGGATCGACCTCGACGCGGGGATGGCGCTCGGCCAGGACGTCGGTGTGCGCCCAGTGCGTGGTCGCGCGCCGCCCGTCCAGCAGACCGGCGGCGGCCAGCACGAACGCGCCCGTGCAGAGCGCGGCCACGCGCGCGCCCGCCTCGTGCGCCGCGCGGACCGCATCGAGCAGGTCGGCGGGCGGGGGCACGTCGACGTCGGCCCACGCGGGGACGATGACGGTGTCGGCGCTGGCCAGCCGGTCGAAGCCGTCGTCGGGCTCCAGCCGGAACCGGCCCGCCCGCACCGCGTCCGACCCGCAACCGACGAGTTCGTACCAGGGGCCGGTCACGGCGGCCGGGGCGGGCCCGAACACCTCGAACGCCACGGACAGCTCGAAATGCAACATCCCGTCGGTGATGGCCACCGCGACTGTGTTCATGTCCGGAATTGTACGACGCATGGCGTTCCAGACACTCGTGCGGCGGGCCCGTCGGCGCGATGATCTCTTCAGCGGATCAAGCGAGCACGGGAGAAACGATGGAATCGCGTCAGGCGGTAGCGGTGTTCGGCGCCTACGGGCACACCGGGCGGTTCGTGGTGGCGGAGCTGCTGGAGCGCGGGTTCGTCCCCGTCCTGTCCGGCCGCGACGCGGGCAAGCTGGAGGCGCTGGCGGCTTCGTCGGAGCTCGAAGCGCGGCCCGCGACGGCCGACGACCCGGCCTCGCTCGACCGCGCGCTGTCCGGAACCGTCGCGGTCATCAACGCCGCGGGCCCCTTCGCCGCGACGACCGCCCCGGTGATCGAGGCGGCGCTGCGCGCCGGGATCCCCTACGTGGACGTGGCGGCCGAGATCGAGGCCAACGCCGACACGTTCGCGCACTTCGGGGAGCGCGCCCGCGCCGCCGGAGCCGTGGTCGTCCCCGCGATGGCCTTCTTCGGCGGCCTCGGCGACCTGCTGGCCACGGTGGCGATGGGCGACTGGACGTCGGCCGACGAGGTGCACGTCGCCTACGCGCTGAGCAGCTGGCATCCCACGGCGGGCACGCGCGCGTCGGGCACGGTCTCCCACGACCGGCGGGACGGCCGGCGCGTCCGGTTCGCCAACGGGAAGCTGGAGTACCACGACGAGGCGCTGCCGTCGCTGAAGTGGACGTTCCCCGAGCCGACGGGCGTCCGGTCCGTCATCGGGGAGTTCAGCATGGCCGACGTGGTGACGATCCCCAGCCACTTCGCCGTCCCGAGGCTGCACTCGTACATGACGGCCGAGGCGGTCGGCGACCTGTCGGCCCCGGACACGCCCGAGCCGGCGGCGGCCGACGAGCGCGGACGGTCCGACCAGACGTTCCTGGTCGACGTCGTCGTGCGGTCCGGCGGGACGGAGCGGCGCGCGACGGCGAGCGGCCAGGACATCTACGCCATCACGGCGCCGCTGGCGGTGGAGGCGGTCGCCCGCATCCTGACCGGACGGACCAGGACCACCGGGGTCGCCTCCGCCGGGGAGATCTTCGACGCGGCCGACTTCCTCGGCGCGCTGTCGGAGCACCTGACGTTCGAGCTGCACCAGTAGTCCAGCGAAGGCGGTGACGGCCCCGCGAGGCCGTCACCGCCTCCTTTGAAGTTGAGCCCTGTGCTCACCCATCACGGCCGAGGAGCCCATCGGACCTGCGCCGTTCAGGCCGGACGCTCCGTGAGCAGATCGAGCGCCCGGGCGAGGGTCATCCCGGGATCGACAGGGAGACCGACGTCCTCACGACACCCTTCAGGCGCGGCGGCCAGGACGATGCGACCTTCCGCCGCGCCGATCCGCTCCACCGTGTAGCGCAGGGCCGCCCGACCGTAGGCGTCGCAGTCGCGCACGTTGGTCAGATCGACCGCCACGCGCAGCGGCCCGCTGAGGACGGCGACGCGGTCGGCCCAGCGACGGAGCTGCGACTCGGTGCGCCGGTCGAGATCCCCGCTGAGCAGGAGCACGACGCATCCGCGCTCGACGGCGAGCATCACCGTCAGGGGAAGGGCTTCGTCGGTGTCGTCCATGGAGTGCTCTCATAGCCCGGGACGAGACCGGGAAGGGACCCGGGGCGCCGCGGGATCGGCTCGGAGCCGCCATTCTTGCACGGTGCAATGAACGCGCGGGAAGGTGCCTCGGCCGAACGAGCGGCCCGTCACCCACGCCGATAAAGGCCCGCAGCGAACCCGAGCTGGAAAGAACTACTCCGGCTCGGACAGAGCAACGACGGGCGACCGCTTGCAGACGGCCCTCAGTCGAGTTCCTCGGCGAGCCCGACGACGATGCCCTCGGGACCGCGGACGTAGCAGAGCCGGTAGATGTTCTCGTACTGCACGATCTCGCCGACCACTTCGGCGCCGTGTGCCCGCAGGCGGGCAACGACATCCTCAATGTCGTCGACGGCGAACATGACGCGACGAAGGCCGAGCGTGTTCGCTGGGGCGTCCTTCGGCTCAGGAGTAATGGCCTTCGGCCGGTGGAACTTCGCCAGCTCCACCCGCCCATGACCGCCCGGGACCCGCAGCATGGCGACGTCCTGCCGGACGTCATCGAGCCCGATGACACGCTCCGCCCCGCGCCATTCGAGCGGCCCTTTGCCTTCGAACTCCAGGCCGAGTTCGACGAAGAACGCGATGACGGCCTCAAGGTCGTCAACGACGATCAGAACGTTGTCCATCCGCCGGACCACCATGCCGGACCTCCTCCATGTGGCACGCCCACGCTAACCGCTACATCAACCACATCCGCCCCTGGGAACTGGCCAAGGCCGAACGCTCGTGAGGCCGGGCGCCGCGCCAGCCCTCGACGCCGTTCTCGATATCACCACGGGCAGCCGGTGGAAAGCACCGATCTGCAGGGCTTGACTGCGCCCGTGGACCCGGCATGATCACTCACAACGAATTGCAAAGAGAAGGGGTGCGCAGTGGTCAGGCTGCGTCTGCTGGTCGGCCTCGTTGTGCTCTGCGCGTCCCTCGCGGCCTGCGGGCGTTCCGGGGACTCGTTGCTCGCCAAGGACACGCTGACCGTGGGTGTGCGGCCGGACCTGCCGGGGCTCGGACACCGCAAGGCGGACGGCACGTTCGAGGGGTTCGACATCGACGTGGCCCGTTACGTGGGGGAGCGGCTTGGAAAGAAGGTCCGGTTCGTTCCGGTGCTGGCGAACGACCGCATCCCGGCGCTCACCTCCGGGCGGGCCGACCTGGTGCTGGCGACGCTGTCGGTGACGCCCGAGCGCAAGACGCAGATCGCGTTCGCCGGACCCTACTTCCTGTCCTACCAGGACGTCCTCGTGCGCACCGGCGAGCGGGGCGTCAAGGGCGTCCGCGACCTGAAGGGCCGCAGGTTCTGCGGCGTGGAGGGCGCCGATCCCGTGAAGCGGCTCCAGGCGCTCAACGGGATGGACAAGGTCACGATCGTGGAGGCCAGGGACTACGACGAGTGCATGACCAAGATCGGCAACGGTGCCGTCGACGCCATCACCACCAACGACGTCATCCTCGCCGGACTCGCCAAGCGGGCGGGCGGCCAACGGTACCGCCTGGTCAACGCCCAGATCAGCGAGCAGAGCACCGGCATCGGCATCCGGCAGGGCGACCTGGACGGGTGCGAGGCCCTGAACAAGGCCGTCACCCGCATGTACCAGGACGGCACGGCCACGCGGCTGGTGGGCAAGTGGTTCGCGGGAACCGGCCTCGGCCGCGCGACCGTGCAGGTGCCACAGTTCGAGGGCTGCATGTGAACGGGGCCTGACGCTGCGGCGAAGACCGCTGCTCTGCAGAACACTTGCGCTAGGGCTGCAACCCGGTCACCAGTTCATGAGTATGGCGCTGTCGTCCTTGGCGATGCTCTGCCCGGTGGGGAGCGCGTCGATGGGGGCGCCTCTGGCCATGGTCACCGAACGGAGTAGCGGCTACGCTCACGGTGACGCCGGACGCCGCGGGGTGGTCGACGAATGAGGCAGATCGGGCTGGGCTCTTACGACAAACGTTTGGCGGCTTCGGCCCGCACGCTGCTGGAGTGCCAGGGCTTCGACGGTGGGTGGGGGCTGACGCTTTCTTCGGTGTCTTCGATCGTGAACACCAGCGAAGTCCTGGCGGTGCTGCGCGCAGCGAGGATCGGCGGCACCCCGGTTCGGAGCGCCCTGGATTTCCTGGCTGGTTCGATCAAGGAGCACTGCCGGCCGCGGCAAAAAGGCGGCCGCGGCAAGAACACCAGATTCGTCTGCTTCGGATTGACCGGGCTGCTGCATTACCGGGAGTTCTTCACCCAACCGCACGTCTGCGGAACGGCGGCCTGGTGCTTGGACTGGCTGGAGGAGCACCAGATAGGACAGGGCTGGCCCGAGGTCGTCGGTATCGACGACGCCTCACTGCACCAGACCGCTCTGGCCGTTCTCGCGCTGGCAAGGCTCCGGGACGTCCTGGACGGTCTCGGCCCCGGCCTGTCGCTACCCGGTGGCGGCGACACCACCGCGCTCGTCGAGCGCACTTCGGCGCTGATCGAGCACGGGCTGGCCGGGCTGCTCTATCACCGCCGTCCCAGCGGCGCCTGGGGGTGGCGGACCTATATCGACACCGCTCCTTCGCCGAGCAAGACCGCGCTGTGCCTGCTGGCCATCGACGCAGCCACCAGCCGCGACGGAGCCGACCGGGTGCTGGAGGCCGGTGGGGTCGACGGCCGCCCCGCAGGGCTTCCCGCGCGCGGGATCATCACACAGGCGGGCCAATGGCTGCTCAAGAACCATCACCGCTGGGAGCTGTTCGTCGAGGATGACAAGGACGTTCAGGGCACCGCCTGGGAACACATGGCCTACGCGCTCGGGACGCAGGCCGTCTTGCGGGCGGGCGCGAACCCGAACGACCAGCGGCTGGTCAAGGCGTGGAAGCTGATGGACCGGCTCTGGGACGGCCAGGCCGGGCTCTGGAGCGAGCCGGGCGCTTCCGGCCGTCGGGCGACGATCCGGGCCGCCTACTACAGCGTTTGCGCCTATGAGGAGGCCCGCGCCCGGATCGTGGAGTTGGGCATGAGCGAGCACGACGACGCTCCGACGCGGTTGGAAGCGACTCCGGTGTTGCCGAGGGAGATCTCCCTGTTCTCCGAGGGGAACCAGATCGTGGTGTCCACCGCGGACGCCTCGGTGAACTGCACGCTCTCGGAGCGGCTGTTCGACCTGGCGGTCCTGCTCCACCACGAGGCGGAGGGGTTGGCGGTCTGCCAGCTCGCCACGGCGATGCACGTGGCGCCGACCTCGATCGCCAAATACGTCCAGCGGTTGAACGCCGCTATCAGTACGAGCTTCGGCGGAGTTCCGATCAGGGTGGTCATCGCCTGTCAGACCCCCGAGGGCAGCGGCTACCAACTCGTCGTTCCCACCGAGGGCCGCAAAAGCCCGGGACGACCCGCCTAGGCGCGCTCGGCCTCGACCGGATAGTTGTGCAACGCGAACCGGGCCAGGGACCGGACCTGCTCGAAGGTCGGCAGGTCGTCGAGTTCGTCCAGGCCGAACCAGCGCACGTCATGCACCTCGGCCAGTTCGGCCGCCAGCTCCTGATCCCGATCGGCCGCCACCCGGCGGACATAGAAGAACTGCACCAGTGCTGGAGTGGCGAACCCCTCCCGCTCCAGGTCCGCATAGAACGGCACCGGCTCGGGAGTGGCGTTGTCGTCGGGAGGATGGATCACAGGCTGCGACGACAGCGCCTCGACCAGCAGGCCGGTCTCTTCCTTGAACTCGCGGACGGCGGTCTCGGCGAACGTCTCGCCCGGCTCGATGTGCCCACCCGGCGGGACCCACTTGTCGAACCGGTTGTGATGGACGAGAAGGACCTCGCCCCGCTCGACCAGGTAGCCCGAGCAGATCAGGACGTGCCCGAGGTCCTTGCACACCTGGTCGTCCTGGATGAGGATCGAACGTCGCGCCACACGGCCACACTAACCCACGCACCGTGATCGACCCGGGCGGATCACCAAGCCCGCCGGGGTTGCGATGACACGTCCTGACCGGCCGATGACATGTCATCGACCCTGCCATCGAAATGTCATCGGGAAACCGGACGCAACGGCCGGATCGTCCATGCATGGACACCAGCCTTCTGCGTCCGCGCCGCGGCTTCGCCGAGCGCATCGGCCACGTTTTTCAGACCGTGGTCATCCAGCCGACCAGCCTGTGCCCCGGCGACTGCCGCTACTGCTACCTGCCGACCAGGAGCAACCGCAACGAGTTGCTGCCCCTGGTCGCGCGAGCGGTGGCGCGCTCGATCGCCGAGCAGGACGCCGCCGAACCGGTGAACCTGGTCTGGCACGGTGGGGAACCCACCGCGCTGCGGATCACCGAGTTCGTCCGGCGGCTGGAGGCCTTCGAGGAACTGCGCTTGGCGGGCAAGGTCCGGCACTCGATCCAGACCGGTGCGTTCCTGCTCAATGACCACTGGTGCGGCCTGCTGCGCCGCTACCGATTCGGTGTCGGAGTCAGCATCGACGGCCCCCGTCAGGCGAACGTGAACCGCGTCGACCGGGCCGGGAAACCGCTGTTCGACCGGGCCATGCGCGGTATCGGCCTGCTACGCCGGCACGAGCTGGAGTTCAGCGTCATCTGCGTCGTCTCCCCCGAGACCATCGACGACCCGCACACCCTCATGGACTTCTTCGCCGACCTGGGTTGCGTCCAGGTCGGGTTCAACATCGAGGAGCTCGAAGGGGTCAACACCCGCACACCGGTCACCTCGCAGAACGCCCAGGCGTTCTGGGAAGGCGTGCTGGCCGCCCGCTCCCGCCACCCGCACCTGCGAGTCCGTGAGACCGACCAGCTCGCCGCCTACCTCGCCCAAGTCCGCACAGGACGGAAGGAGGAGTGGTCCACCGCCAGACACGACCCGATCCCCACCATCGCCTGGAACGGAGACACCGTGCTGATGTCTCCCGAACTGCTCGGCATCAAGGACGCACGCCACCACGACTTCGTCATCGGCAACGTGCTCACCACCTCGCTGCCCAGCATGTTGCGCACCGCAGAGCAGGTCCCCTACATCCATGACGTCCTCGCGGGCCTGGACGCCTGCGAGAGCACCTGCGGCTACTGGGCGTTCTGCCGCGGCGGACACGCCGGCAACAAGTACTTCGAGACCGGCACCTTCACCGCGACCGAGACCGCCCACTGCCGCAACTCCCGCCAAGCCCTCATCAACGCCTTCGCAACAACGATCAAGGAGTGAAGCCGTGTCCGTCCTTCAGCTGCTGGAGACCACGACCGCCACTACCGTGGAGGAGTTCCTCGACGACGTCCTCACGGCCGCCCCCGACCTGGCGCCCGAAGCGTTCGACAACCGCCCGACCTGGGACAACTGGAAGAAGCACTAGTCCCAACGGGCGACCAGCCGCGTGCCCCGGACAACACCCCCATGGTTCCGGGGCACGCACCCGACGACGAAGGACACGCACATGGACGTCCGGCAGATCCGCGAGGCGAAGGTCCTGCTGCCCTCCGCCGAACTCGACCTCACCAGCGCCGACCAGCCTCCCGCCCGCAGCGACGTCATCGGCATCGTTGCCCGCGACGCCGACTGGTCCCGCCTTCGACTGGTCGAGCGCCAGCTCGTCGACTGCCGCCTCACCTCGGTCGTCCTCGACGGACTCCATCTGGAGGACACCCGGGTCAGCAACACCACCTTCACCGACTGCGACCTCGGCTCCAACCGCTGGAACGCCGTCAAGATCGACCGATGTGTCCTGTCCGGCAGCCGTCTCACCGGCCTCCAGGCCGACGGCATCACCCTCGCGGACGTCATCATCGAACGCTGCCGTCTCGACTACGCCACCCTCGTCGGCCTCAACGCCACCGGCACCGTCGTGTTCATCGACTGCACGCTCCGCGAGAGTTCGATCGAGGACTCCCGCCTCGACGGGGTCGTCTTCGCCGACTGCCCCATGCCCGACACCCGGTTCATCCGGACCAGGATGCGCGGAGCCGACCTGCGGGGCAGCACCATCAACACCATCACCGGCATCACCTGCCTCACTGGCGCGATCACCGATCACGACCAGGTCCCGCAGCTCACCCAGGCCCTTCTGAGGGAACTCCAGCTCGACGTCAGACGGACAACGAGTTGACGACGGCACACGACGCCCGGCTTCGGAGCGGACACCGGGTCAACTCCGTGCACTGACAGCCAGCGATCATGAACCACGCAATGCCGGGAGATCCATCGCAAGGGGGCAACGCGTCTGCGGAAGGCATTCACGTCGTTGTCGGTCATGGCCTGGAGGAGGCGACCGGTGCGGTCGATGAGTTCGTCGTCGAGCGCGTGGCGCAGTGACCAGGGCTCGGTCGTCTGGACCGCTGCCCCTGCGGCCGCCGCCCGCATTCTCCTCTTTGACTAGGAACAAGCGCGGCTGCCATTGAGGTGGGGGGCGATCAAAGTCGTAGGGCTGGTAGTCGGGGGTGGCTCGCGGTTACGGTCGCGGTGTGGAAGGCCAGCGGAAGGTTCTCATCAGTGATGACGTCGCCGCGCTTCTTGGGGAGGCGAAGGTCGCCGAGTTGCTCGCCGGGCCCGAGCCGGGGCGGTACGAGTGCGTGATCTGCGACCGGCCCGGTGACGCCGACGTAGAGGCGACCAGCGTCCTGCTGTACCGGTACCCCGAGGCCCGCCGCCCCGGCCATCACGTGCTGAACATCCTGTGGGCGCATGTCGGCTGCGCGCCCTCGCAGGTCCACGACCGTGACACCGAGATCGACCCCGATCGTTACTTTCGGCGCCAGCATCTGATCCCGTTGTTGTTCGGCAGCGACACCGACGCCCCGACCGCCGCGCTGGTGATGGAACCGTGGTGGCCCGGCCTGGAGGAGGCCGGAGCGCAGACCAACGCCTATCTGGCGGCCTGGCTCGCCGAAGGACTGCACCTGCTCGGTGTCGGGGACCTGATGGACGTTCCCGCAGCCGGGCGCTGGCGAGCGGTCTTCGTGCCGGGCGACCGCGAGGGTGGGATCCGGACGACGGTGACCTGCCGGGCCGACGACCGCCGGGCGCTGACCGTCGTCGACGACTACGGCATCCGTGTCGACCGCAGCTGGCTGGATTCCGCAGCCGCAGAAGGGATCGTCCTGTACGCGGGCCTCACCGGACTGATCGAAACCCCAGGCCGCGATCCCGAGACCATCGTTCGTGCCCTCGTGGCCGCCGCCCACGGGGGAGTGCTCGCGGGCGGACGGATCACCGCCGCCATCCTGGGGCTCCCCGAATCCTCCTGACCATTGCCGCGCAGCCGAAGCGTCGGCATCGGCCCGCACATCGGATGGCCGGAGCCGTCGCAAGCGGTTCAGAAAAGCCTTTGAGCTGCTCGCTCGGCCGGTGCGACCATCTTGCCCGTGATCCAGGATGCCTCCGAACGGACCTTCCAGCTGGTCGAGATAACCCCGCAGGCCATGTCCGCGCTCGTGGACGGTGACCTTCCCGCAGCTTCGGCGGAGGTCGGAGTTCCGCTCACCGAGCACTTCGTGGGCGACGATCTGCGGGGTCTGTGGCGCTACCGGACCCAGCTCCGCCAGACCGCTCCCGACCAGCCCCAAGGACGCGTGTGGGCGGTGGTGTCCGAACCCGACGGACGAGTCGTCGGCCACGGCGGTTTCCATGACCCGCCCGACGCCGAGGGAGCCATCGAGATCAGCTACTCCGTGGACCCGGCCGCTCGCGGGCAAGGCTGGGGCAAGACCATCGCGACCGAACTGCTGCACCGCGCCACGGACGAGGGCGCCAGGACCGTTCGAGCCTCGGTCTCCCCGGACAACAGCGCGTCCCTGGCCATCATCGCCGCCATCGGCTTCCAGCAGATAGGCGAGCAATGGGACGAGGAGGACGGCCGCGAACTCGTCTTCGAGCAGCCCGCCCCGGCCGCCAGGCCGTAGCGCGGCGGGCGCCGAAGCCACCCGCCGCGCTCCCGTCAAGCCGCTGGCGTCAGAGAGGACTGCAGGCGAGGCATCAGGTCGACAAGGTCCTGATACCAGCACCCCGCCTCGTGACCGCCGCCCTTGCAGTACTCACCCCAGTTGGCGCCGTTGCCATAACCCTCGTAGTGAACGGGGATGTTCAGGGATTCGAGCTTGTCCCTCATGTGGGAGGAGGCGCTTTCCAGCCACCATTCCCGGATGTCGTACTTCCCGCCGTCACCGTTGCCGACGTAGATGTGGATGCCCATGCCGCGCAGCTTCGCCGCGTTGGCGACCGGGTCGGCCTGGTTCCAGCGCCAGTCGGCGTTGAACGCCGGGTAGGGGCTGCCGAACAGCGCGTCGCTGTCCACGCCGGGGGCGTACGCGTCGTCGTCGCAGGCGACCGTCCCGGAGGTCGAGGCGCAGAGCGCGCCCGTCGCGTTGGTCAGCGACCCGACCACGACCAGGCGCAGCGCCATCTGGTTCGCGCCCAACTCCAGGTCGCCCGACAGGGAGCCGACCTGGCTGAACAGGTCGGGGTGCAGCTGGGCGTAGTGGAAGGCGCCGAACCCGCCCATCGAGATGCCCGCGATGGCGCGCGCCTGCTTGGTGGCGATCGTGCGCAGGTTGGCGTCGATGAACGGGATCACCTGCTTGATGTGGAAGTTCTCCCAGTTCGCTGCCCCGGCGGCGGTGTTCTGGTTCAGCCAGTTGGCGTACCAGCCGCGGTTGCCGCCGTCCGGCACGACGGTGATCATGCCGGACGCGCCGGTGAGCGCGGCGTTGCCGTAGAAGGGCAGGGACGGGTCGTCCGGCGAGCCGTGCAGGAAGTACAGCACCGGGTACCGCTTGCCCGGGTTGGCCGCGTAGTCGCTCGGCAGGATGATCCGGATGTTCTGCTCGCCCTGGACCTGGGCGGTCTTCACCGTGATCACGAAGTTGGTGTCGGTGTTGGACGGGGCCGAGCTGGCGTCGCTGGTGACCTGGGTGAGCCCGAACCCGTCGGCCAGCGACGGCCGCGACGCCGCGTGCGCGGCGGGCGCGGACAGCGACACCAGGACCAGCGCGGCCAGCACGCTCAGCGCGCGCTTGAGGGAGGTCGTCACGGTCAGGCTCCCGGGGTGACGGCCTGGGCCGTCTCGAAGGTGGCCTTCTCCTGGTTGCCGAAGTTCGTCCCGGCCATGTAGGGGCTGGGCGCGCGGGACTGGGCCTCGGCGATCGCGTCGAGCCCGCCGGTGCTGTTCTGGGCGAAGTGCGAGGTGACGCCGACCAGGACGCCCTCGCCGGTGGCCTGGTCGAAGTCCCGGAACCAGGGGCCGCCGCTGGCGCCGGGGCTGAGCTGGGTCTTCATCAGGTCGCTGTTGGTGTCCTGCCACCACTCGCGGTTGATCCAGGACGCGCCCTGGCTGAACAGCAGGGACCGCCCGTCGTAGATGCGCTGCTGCGCGGCGGGGACGTTGTTCACGTTCGGGGAGCCGTTGATCACCGCGGCGCCGGTGCCGGAGAAGTTGGGGCCGCTGTAGCTCTTGAAGTTCACGGTGGGGTAGCCGAAGTTGGTGCGCGGCGTCTTGCGCGCCGGGTTGAAGCCGATCTGCTGGCCGCCGCCCACGACCTCCTCGACGGGACGGTCGTCGGCCGGGTTGTCGACGACCATCGCGGCCATGTCGTTGTTGTTGAAGTGGTTGGCCTGGCCCGCCCAGCCCTCGGTCCACCAGGCCCGGGTCACCGTCCACACCCCGTACGGGGCGACGTCGGAGCCGATCGCCGGGCCGCTGTCGACGTTGGTGCCCGGCGCGACGCGCGGCAGGTTCTCGCCCCGGAAGCCGGGGATGAACAGCGCGTTCGTCGCGACCATGTTGAGGTCCAGCGGACCGTTCAGGCCCCAGTTGACACGCAGGCAGTGGGCCGCGGTGACCACGACGCTCTTGTTCTGACTCTTGACGACCGTGGCGGTGCAGGCGGAGGGGGCGTCGGTGGTGGTCGCGCCGTCGGCGTTGCGCATCCGCATCACCAGCTTGCCGGCCGTCCGGGTGATCTTCCCGCCGCCGGACCAGGGCCGGGCGGTGTCGTCCCAGCCGGCCGCCGGGGCGACGGCGTCGGACCCGTCGCCGTTGAGCGCGGCGACCGCCAGCCGCTTGAGGTTCCAGTAGTCGGTCTGCTGCTGGAGCCGGGTCTGGTAGCCGGCGCCGGACGGGACGAGGGTCAGTTCGGCGGGCCCGGCGGCGTGCGCGGCCGGGGCGCCGCCCACGGTGGCCGCGATGGCCGTGGCCGCCGCGACGGCCAGCAAGGACATCCGCCGGGGGGCGAACGGATGCGTCGGCATGGTGCGCTCCTTTAATAGACACCAATGTCTGTGTGAAGCTAGCAGCCGGAAACGAAGCCCTGGAAGACAGGGCGCGGAGTGGAATGGATCACAGGGTGACCGGCGGGCATATCGGGGCGTTTCGGGGTATGGGGTGGCCGCCGACCCTTGATGGTCTCTGTCAATTCGCCGCCGTAATAAGGGTGCTAATACCGTTTCCACGGCATAATCGGATCAGTAAGCGCAATAAATCGCCCGAATCACCGGCCCCGCCCCGCAATGCGCCGACGGTGGCTCTTCTCCCCGCCGCACCGGGGTATCGATCATGACGGCAGGTGTCGGCGCGAGCGGGGGCTCGCCGAGCGCGGAGGCTGGTCTCGACGGGGAAGAAGACGCTCGCGCGCACCGGACGGCGCCGGGCACGAGTTGTCGCCGCAGACGCGCTGGGGCGCGTGCGCACCCAGGCGTGGCCGCTGTTGCAGTCCACCGCCGCCGCGACCGTGGCCTGGGTGGTCGCGGGCGGGCTCATCGACGGGCACGACCCGTTCTTCGCGCCGATCGCCGCCGTCGTCGCCCTCAACGCCTCGGGCGGGGAGCGCGGGACCAACGCCGTCCGGCTGCTGCTGGGCGTGGTGATCGGCATCGTGGTGGGCGAGGCCGCCCTCACCGTCCTGGACGGCGGGTACCGGACGCTGGCGATCGCCACCGGCGTGGCGATGGCGATCGCGGTGGCGGCCGGCGTCGAGCGGATCGTGATCGCCCAGGCGGCGGCCGGCGCGATCCTGACCGTGACGACCGCCGACGGCCGGGTCGGCACGGGCCGGCTGGCCGACGCGCTGATCGGCGCCGGGGTGGCGCTGGTGTTCAGCCAGGTGTTGTTCCCGGTGCGGGTGGTGGCGCTGCTGCGCCGCACCGAGGCGGCGGCGCTGGCGGAGATGGTGCGGATGCTCGACCAGACCGGCCGGGCGCTGGACCGGGAGGGCGAGGTGCCCGCCCAGGAGGTGGTCCGTCTCCTGGGCGACCTGAGCGCGCCGCTGGCCGACCTCGGCCGCGCCCGCGCCAACGGCCACCGGGCGGCGCGCCGGACCGTGCTGCGCTGGGGGGACCGGGGGCCGCTGCTGGACGAGGACGAGAAGATCGACCGCCTCATCCTGCTGGGCGAGAGCAGCCTGTCCCTGGTGCGCGCCACGACGGCGATGAGTTCGACCGAACGTCGGCAACTCGGCCCGGTGGTGTGCGAGATGGCGGCGGCGCTCGACGCGCTGACCACCGGCCTGGGCGACAGCGCCGACCGCCTGGACGCGGCCGAGCGCGCGCTGCGGGCGGCCCATCCCTTCGTGGACAGGGCCGCCGAAGACCCCCTGACGACGGTCGCGCACGTGGCGGTGCAGATGGTCGCGACCGACATCATGCTGTTCGCGGCCCTTGAGCCTGATGAGAGCCGGTAGCAGCGGGCCACGACGTAAGGGAAACACACGACCGCACCCAGGCGCGGCCGGGAAAGGTGCGGCGAGCGTCGAACCGAAAACGTGCTCACTCCCATCCGGGAAATGCCTACGCCATTCAAAGACGGCCCAGGAACACCAGCTCGTCGAACGGTTCCGCGAGGTCAACGGCGACCACCCGACGCCCGTTGCCGACGACGGATTCGCCAGTGCGCCATCCGCCGATATTCGTTTGCGCACCCGCGACAGGCGGGCCAACGTCGTCAGTCATCCCGACGAAGGCAGAGAAGATGACCATGCAGACCCACCCCGTCGACCACGACCTCGTCCGGGCCGCAGCGCACGTGGCCCGCACCCGCTGCCGGGGCGACGACCACACCATGGCGGCCGCGGCCCGTGCCCGGGACGGCCGGATCGTCACCGCGGTGAACGCCTACCACTTCACGGGAGGACCGTGCGCCGAGCTGGTCCTCATCGGCGCGGCGGCCGCCCAGGGCGTCTACGAGCTGGACACGATCGTCGCCGTGGGCGACCGCGACCGGGGGATCGTCCCCCCATGCGGCCGCTGCCGTCAGGTGCTTCTCGACTACTTCCCCGGCCTCAAGGTCATCGTCGGAGACGGGGACCGTGTCCGGACCGTCCGCATCACCGACCTGCTGCCCGAAAGCTACGTCTGGGCCGACCACCGGTTCGACACCGAGTGACCGCGACGCGGAGGAGGGCCGTCCCACCGGCGGATCGCCCCCGCCGGACACGTAGAATCCGCAGGATGAGTGTGCGCCGACCCACCCCTGGCCGCCCGCGGACCAAACCCGCCGAGGAGCGGCGCGCCGACCTCCTGGACGCGGCCGAGCGGGTGTTCGTCGAGCGGGGCGTCGACGCCGCCCGGATCGACGAGATCACCGAGCGCGCGGGTGTCGCGATCGGCACCTTCTACCTGCATTTCAGCTCCAAGCGCGACCTCATGCTCGCGGTGCGGGCCCGCTTCATCGACCGGCTGGTCGAGCGGCAGCAGGCGGCGGTGCGGGACCTGCCCGCCGAGGACTGGGTCGGGCGCGTGGACGCCTGGCTCATCGACGCGGTCCGCGTCTACGTGGAGCACGCCGAGCTCCACGACGTGCTGTACGGCCACACGCCGATCAACGCCACGACGGAGATCCAGGTCAGCCCGGAGAACGCGCATGTCGAGGCGTTCCGGCGGCTGATCACCGAGCGGCCGGACCCGCCCGCGGACGCCCCGGACCCCGTCATGGCGGCGAATCTGATCTACAGCGCCTGGTACGGCGCCACCCACGCGCTGCTGCATCACGAGGTCGAGGACATCGACCGGCGGGCCGACGAGCTCATCGCCGACATCATCGACCTCGCGCACCGCTACCTGCGCACCGGGGTCTGAGTCCGGCCGCCGGCGACCCTGACGTGCGGATCGCCGACGGGGGAGCGGGCCTGTTCCCGGTCAGCGGTCCGCCTTGGCGATGCGCCAGTGACGTGCCCGCTCGTACTGCGAGCTCAGCCGCGCGAACGCCCCACCGGCGCGCAGCAGTTCCTCCCGCGTGCCGGCCTCCACGACCCGGCCGCCGTCGAGCGCGACCACATGGTCCGCGGCGGCCAGGGTGGCGGGGCGATGGGCGATCACGACGACCGTGCGGCCGGGGTCGGCGCCGAGGTTGGCGATGGCCCGCGTGATCGCGGCCTCGTTCTCCGGGTCGAGCGCGGAGCTGGCCTCGTCCACCAGGACGACGCGCGCCCGCTTGAGCATCGCCCGAGCGATCGCGACGCGCTGGCGTTCGCCGCCCGACAGCTGCGCGCCGCCCTCGCCCACGCGGGTCCGCCAGCCCGCGGGCAGCCGCTCGATCACCTCGTCGAGCCGCGCCGCGGTGGCCGCCTCCCGCAACTCGTCCCAGGTCGCCTCGGGACGCGCCAGGCGCAGGTTGTCCTCGATGGTGTCGTCGAACAGGTAGACGTCCTGGAAGACGATGGCGATCTCGTCGAGCAGGGTGCCCGGGTCGAGCTCGCGCACATCGACGCCGCCGACGCGCAGCGCGCCCGAGTCGATGTCGAAGAACCGGGCGATGAGCCGGGTCACCGTCGTCTTCCCCGATCCCGACGGGCCGACCAGCGCGGTGGTGGTGCCCGCCCGGCAGCGCAGGGACACGCCCTTCAGCGCGGGGGTGTCGCCGCCCGGGTAGGTGAAGGTGACGTCCGAGAACTCGACGTCGGCCTCGGCGATCCGGCGCACCGGCTCGGCCGGGACCGGCAGCGTGGGCGTGGCCAGCAGTTCCTCGACGCGCGCGATCTGGTTCCGCAACGCGCGCAGGGCGCCGATGAGCTCGATGAGGTTGCCGAGCGGCTCCAGGAAACGGGCGGCCAGCACGAGCAGCACGATCGCCGTGGCGACCTCGATCCGCCCGCTGAGCAGCAGCTCGGCGGTCAGCGCGAGCACCGCGACGAAACCGGCCATGATCACACCGGTGTAGATGAAGAACGGCCGCCGCGCGCGGCGCATGCCGTCCCGGTAGGTTTCGCGGTGGTCCTCCAACGCGGCCCGCATCTGGGGCGTGCCCTCGGCGTGCCCGGCGGCGCGCAGCACCGGTTGGGCCTGGCCGAGCTCGATCGCCCGGCTGGCGACCCCGGCCGCCGCCCGCTCCAGCTCGATCTCGGTGATCTCGGCGATCCGCGCGGCGCGCCGCAGGGCCAGGTAGGCGACCAGCGCGATCACGCACAGCAGCAGCGCCATCCGCCAGTCGACCGCGAACGTCACGACGACGATCGTCGCGGGCAGCAGGGTCGAGGTGATCACGGGCCCGCCGATCGTCACGGCCAGGTGCGCGGCGTTGCCCACGTCCGCGGTCACCGCCCGCGCGAGCCGCGCCTTGTGGTCGGCGGTGAACCAGCCCAGCGTCAGCGTGCTCACGTGGCGCATCAACCGGCGGCGCAGCTGCGCCGCGAGCGTGCCCGACGCCGCGAAGCCCACCGGGGTGGCGACGACGCTCAGCACCGCGTACAGGAGCGCGCCGACCGCGCCGAGCACGAGCCATGGTGTGGCCGCGCCGACGTCCGGTTCGGGGCGTATGACGGCGTCCAGGATCGGGATGAGCAGGGCGAGCAGCAGACCTTGGAGGACTGCCTGCGCCGCGGTGAGCGCCCACAGCCGGGCCAGCAGTTTCGGGTTCGGCCAGAGCCGGTACAGGCGGCGGATCACGCGAGCACTCCTTCCTGGGCGGCCCACATCCGGGCGTACAGCCCGTCGCGCACGAGCAGTTCGTCGTGGCGGCCCTGCTCGGCCAGCCGCCCGTTCTCCAGGACGAGGATCTGGTCGGCGGCCGCGATGGTGTGCAGCCGGTGGGCGATCACGATCACCGTCTTGTCCACCGTCAGGTTGGCCAGCGCTTCCTGGACCGCCGACTCGCTGTCGGCGTCCAGCGCGGCCGTCGCCTCGTCCAGGACGACGATCGGCGCACCGGACAGGATCGCCCGCGCGATCGTCAGCCGCTGGCGCTCACCGCCGGACAGGCCGCCGCCGCTCGCGTCGAGCAGCGTGCCGTACCCGTCGGGCAGGGCCTCGATCACGTCGTGGACGTGCGCGGCCTCCGCCGCCTCGCGGACCTCCGCGTCGCCGGCGCCGGGCCGGCCGATGCGGATGTTCTCCGCCACGCTGTCGCGCAGCAGGGCGACGTCCTGGAAGACCAGCGACATCGACGCCAGCAACTGCGCGGACGGGATCGAGCGCACGTCCACACCGCCGATCCGGAGCGACCCCGCCGACACGTCGTAGAAGCGCGGCAGCAGGCTGGCGAGGGTCGTCTTGCCGGCGCCCGACGGGCCCACGATCGCGGTCACCCGGCCCGGCGGGCAGACGGCGCTGATCTCCTCGACGGCGTTGGTCACCCCGTCGTAGGAGAAGGAGACCCGGTCGAACTCGACGCCGTGGCCACCGGGCGTGCGCGGGTTCGCGGGCTCGGGCAGCGGCGCGCGGGCCAGCAGCCGCTCGATGTTGGCCGCGCCCATCCGGCCCTTGCGCACCCCCTGGGCGGCGGTCACGGCGGGGAGGATGGAGTTGGGCAGCCCGATGGCGACGACCAGGAACGCCACCAGGTCCGCGACGCCGAGCAGGCCGCGGTCGACCAGGGCCAGCCCGGCGGCCGTCACGGCGGCGAGGACGGTCATCTCCGAGCCGAACAGCCGCGAGGCCGCCGAGCTGTGGCGCACCTCGGCGACCCAGGCCGCGAACGCCCGGGTGTGCTCGTCCACGGCGTCGTCGAAGCGGCGCAGGACGCGGCCCCCGGTGCCGAACGTCTTGACCACCTGGATGCCGTCGGCGTACTCGACGCTGGCGGCGCTGATCCGCGCGTCGGCGGTGACCAGCCGGTCCATGTGGGCCGTCATGGAGCGCATCGAGACGCGGAAGAAGATGCCCGTCAGCAGGAGCACGCCCAGCACGACGAGCGCCATGCGGACATCGACGAACAGCAGGTAGCCCGTCGCGACGACCATGACGGTGGTCGCCCCGACCAGTTGCCCCAGGGCGTGCGCGATGACCTCGTGCATCTCTTCGAGGTCGCCCGTCATCGCCCGCTTGACCTTGCCCGAGCCCGCCGCGCGGAACCAGCCGAGCGGCAGCCTGCCGAGGTGGGTCACGATCCGCACGCGCAGGTCGTGCAGGATCGCCGCGTCGGCGTAGTGCCCCACCCGGGAGGACTGCACGAACAGGACGAGCCAGACGCCGGCGCCCGCCGCGCCGACGCCGACCCAGGTCCAGATGGCGGTGCGCGAGCCCGCGGGGTCGTCGAGCATGAGCCGCGCCATCTCGGCGACGGCGATGTAGGGCACGATGCCCGCCGCCGCGCTCAGGCACGACAGGACCGCGCAGACGGCGAGATGGGTCCGGATCGGGGCGAGCAGGCGGAGCAGCGCGCCGGGTCCCGCCAGCCCGGGAGGTTGCGATCTTGAGCGTTTCATTAGGGTAACCTAACATGGTGACTGAAGCTCATTCAATAATGTGCGCACCGCCCGGAAACCCCCGTGCGACCGTCACCGAAGGGAACGTCCCCCATGCTCCAGACGCACCTCGGCCACCCTTCGCCAAGCCGCCGACCGAACCGGCTCCGAGCCGCCGCGCTCGGCGTCCTCGCCGCGCTCGCGGCCGTCGGAGCGGCCGGGTGCGCAGACGCCGGCTCCGGCCCGCGCCGGGAAGGCGGGCCGAGCGGAATCGCCTTCCGATCCTGTGACCGCGCCGTCGAGCTGGATCGTGTCCCCCGGCGTGTGGCGATCACTACGGACGCCATCGCCGACACGCTGTTCGCGCTCGGCGTCGGCGACCGGATCGTCGCCAAGACGCGCGGCGAGTCCGCCCCCGCGCCCGAGCTGAAGGCGCGCCTGGCGGCGCTGCCCAGCCTCGGGACGCGCAATCCGAGCGTCGAGGCGCTGATCGCGGCCAAGGCCGACCTCCTGATCACCGATCAGGTCGAGAAGGTCTCCGGCAAACCGGGAAGCCCGAGCATCGCCGAACTGAAACGGCTGGGCATCGCCACCTACGTGGTCGGCGGCGGTTGCGCGGCGGACCTGAAATCGGACACCTCCGGCCTCGCCGCGCTCGACGCCGACCTCCGCCAGCTCGGCACGATCTTCGGTGTGGGGGCACGCGCGCGGGCGCTGGCCGACGAGCTGCGCGGCGAGCTCGACGACGTGCAACGGCGGACCGCCCGGGAGCCCAGGCGCAAGGTCGCCGAGATCTCGCAGGTCGCCGGCCAGCTCTACGTGACCTCCGGCGGCCTCGCGAACGACGTGCTCGAACGGGCGGGCGGCACGAACGTCTTCGCCGACCTGCCCGGACAGTTCGCCCCGGTCAGCCCCGAACAGGTCGTCGCGCGCGACCCCCAGGCCATCATCGTCGACGACTTCACGGCGACGGCGGCGGGCCGGAACGACGCGACCGCGTTCCTGAACCGGACGTTCCCCACCGTCGAGGCGGTCGCGAAGCGGCGGATCCTCGTCATCGACGCGGCCAAGACCGGCGCGCGCGGCAGCACGAGGCCGGTGGCGGGCGTCACCGAGATCGCGCGCTTCCTGCACCCGAACACGTCCCACTCTCAGTAGGGTCCGCGATGCGCAAACAGGCAACCGCCACCATCGTCGAAGAGCTCCCGCAGGGCGGTCGCCGCCCAGTCCTGGGACGCGGCGGCCGACATATACCCCTCTCCGTCGTCGCGCCGCCGCTGCTCGTCCTCCTCGCCGTCACGATCTGCGTGGCGGTGTCGGTGGGATCGGTCGGCGTGCGGCCGGAGACCGTGCTCAAGGTCATCGCCGATCACCTGATCGGCGCCGGGACGCCCGCCAGCGTCATGGACGACCAGATCGTGTGGAACCTGCGGCTGCCGCGCGTCCTGCTGGCCGCCGTGGTCGGCGCGGGGCTCGCCGTCGTCGGCGTCACCCTCCAGGCGACCGCCCGCAACCCGCTCGCCGACCCCTACGTGCTCGGCGTCTCCGCGGGGGCCGGGCTGACGGCCTCTGTCGCGATCACCTTCGGGTCGGCGGCGGTGGCCGGTCTGTCGACATCGGCGGCGGCCTTCGCCGGGGCGCTGGTGGCGACGGTCGTGGTCCTCGGACTGTCGCGCCGCGCCGGCCGGGTCGTCCCGAGCCGCCTGGTCCTCGCCGGGGTGACCCTCTCCTACCTGTTCAGCGGAGCCACCAACTTCGTCATCTTCCGGAGCGGCGACGCGGACGCGGCGCACTCGGTGCTGTTCTGGCTGCTGGGCTCCCTGTCGGAGTCGTCGTGGTCGAACCTGCCGCTGCCGGCGGCGGCCGTGCTGGTCATCGGCGTCTCCCTGATGTCGCGGGCCCGGACGCTCAACGCGCTCGCGGCCGGTGACGACGCGGCGCTCTCGCTCGGCGTCCCCGCGCACCGCGCCCGCGTCCGCCTGCTGGTCGTCGCCTCCCTCTTAACCGGCGTCCTGGTCGCGGTGTCCGGCGGGATCGGCTTCGTGGGACTCATCGTCCCCCATCTCGTGCGCCTGGCCGTGGGCCCGGACCACCGCCGGCTGCTCCCGATCGCCATGCTCGTCGGCGCGATCTACCTCGTCGTCGTCGACGTGCTCTGCCGCGTTCTCGTCCGTCCCGAGGAACTGCCCGTCGGGATCGTCACCGCCGTGCTCGGCGCGCCGGTCTTCCTGTGGCTGCTGCGACGTTCGGAGGCGTCATGAGACTCTCGCTGTCCGGTGTGAGCGTCCGGATCGGTGCCGTCCCGATCGTCGCGGACTGCGACCTCACCGTCGAGGACGGCGAACGCGTCGGACTCGTCGGCCCCAACGGCAGCGGCAAGACCTCGCTGCTGCGCACGGTCTACCGCGCGCTCGATCCCTTCGCGGGCGGTGTCGCGCTGTCCGGCGCCGACGTGCGGACGCTCAGCCAGCGCGAGGTGGCGCGACGTGCCGCGCTCGTCGCCCAGGACGCCGCTCCGGACTTCGACTTCACCGTGGAGGAGGTCGTGGCCATGGGGCGCGGACCATGGCTCCGGTCCTTCGAGTCGGCCACCGGTCGTGGGGCGGCACCGATCACCGCCGCGCTGGAGCGTGTCCGCCTGACCGACCATCGCGCACGCCGACTCTCCACGCTGTCCGGCGGTGAGCGGCAGCGGGCGCTGGTGGCCCGCGCGCTCGCCCAGGAGAGCCCGCTGCTCCTCCTGGACGAGCCGACCAACCATCTCGACGTGCACGCGGCGCTCGAACTTCTGGAGCTCGTGCGCGATCTGGGACGCGCGACGTTGTGCGTACTGCACGACCTCAACCTCGCGGCCGCTTACTGCGACCGGCTCTATGTCCTGCATCGCGGGCGGATCGTCGCGGACGGCCCGCCCGCGGAGGTGCTCACCCCCGAACTCGTCCAGACCGTCTTCGGAGTGACCTGCACGCATCTGACCCATCCGGTCACCGGCGGCCTGCTCCTCGCGTTCTCGCCGCGACGTGCCGCGCCGGTCGCCGCGTTCGGTGAAGAAGCGAACCGATGAGCACCCTCCGGCGGAAGCGGCGCTGAACCGCCGGTCTCGCAGCGCCACCCCCGATGTACTACGAACCGTAGTACATTTATGGCCGCGCAAGTCCGTCGGCCGGACGGTGCTCGTGCCGGGATCACCTCCCTGGTCAACCCCGCCAACTGCGCCAACGGCAAACCCGGCGTCACCCCAGCCGAGAAGAGCGCCTACCGCGACCAGTCCATCAACTCCTCGCTGGAGTTCCTGGGCCTGCTCGGCCGGATCTTCGACGTCCGGCAGCGGGCCGCCACCCTGGTGGCCGACCTGCGCTGGCGAGTGGACGCCGTCCGCGCCCGGGTTGTGGGCCGGCCCTGTTCACGGCCCGGGAGGATGGCGAGGCCGAGGCCGCCGAGCTGTTCGCCGCCTACCCCCAGTGGGCGGCGTCCAGGACTCACACCCACACCGTGGTGTCCGACGGCGTCTACCTCGGCCCGCTCAACGCCCGGGGCGTGGAGAAGATCGCCAAGGCGGTCCACCCGTGACGCCCCGCGAGCCCGGGACCGCCCCGTGCCGCCGGACCCCGTGCCATCGGACACCGCCCCCGCGGCACGGGGACACGATCCCGGCCGGGGCGCGCGCCCGCATCCGGTGTCGGGGCGCGGCGTCGTCCTGCTTGCTGGCCCGCGCGCTGGCCCAGCAGGCGCCGCTGCTGGTGCTGGACGAGCCGACCAACCACCTGGACGTCGGCTCCCTGCTCGGCCTGATCCGCTCGCTGGGCCTGACGCTGCTGGCGACCCTGCACGACCTGGACCACGCCGCCGCCTACGCCGACCGGGTCGTGGTGCTGAAGGAGGGACGCGTCGCCGGGGCAGGACCACCGCACGAGGTCCTGACCCCCGCCCTCATCGGCGAGGTGTTCGGCGTGCGCGCTCACGTGGGACCGCATCCGACCACCGGACGCCCGCACATCGCGGTGGCCTCACCGGCCGCCGCCCGTCCGCGGGTGCGGTCCGTGCGGCGAGGGTGCGCCGGGCCTCCCGGTGCCTGCGGGGCCTGGCCGGGGCTGAGCCCGGCCAGGCCCTCCGCATCAGAAGAAGTGAATGAAGGCGTCGACGGTGTTGGCGGCGATCGTGCGCTTGCTGTAGGCGACGGCGGTGGAGTAGTTGTACTCCTCGACCACGATCTTCGTTCCGCTGATCTGGGCGACGTAGGCGACGTGGCCGGTCCGGCCGGCGTTCCAGACGGCGATGTCGCCGACCTTGGGCGTCTTGTCGACCTTCATCTTCGCCTTCTTGGCGGCGTCGTCCCAGGTGTTGGCGTTGCCCCAGAGAACGTCCTTGTAGCGGTTGGTGAACGTGACGCCGAGCCGCTGGTTGATGCGCCAGGCAGCGAAGGACGTGCACTGGCCCGTCCAGAAGTTCCAGGGGTCGGCCACGTTGGGCTTGGTCTTGTAGGGGTAGTCGTCCTTGATCGTGCGGTCGCAGGGTTTGTCGCAGGCGGCGGCCTGGACGGGCGGGGGCGCGGTGGCGGCGGACGCCGCGGGGGACAGGAGGGTGCCGGCCGCGACGGTGGCGGCGGTGATGACGGCCAAACGCATGGGAGCTCCTTCGGGGGCGGGAAAGCCCGGATGGAAATGTCCGGCAAGCAAGATCGTTTCATGTCGTTTTCCTGGACCATGCACCAGCCGCCCCGTTCGGCGCCCGCCACGCCGAGCCCGGCCCCGAGAGCGCCGCACGCTCGACCACGACGACGGAGGCCGCCGCCGGTCCTTATGAACGCCACAGTCTTTTTGACATGGGACAGCCGTGCCTGGAAGGCTCTGGTCTTCCCGTGGCGAGGGAGGTTCCATGGCGGGTCCGGGTGGGCTGCGTTCGAGCGATCCGCCGAACCTCGGACGGTACGTGCTGGAGGGACGGCTCGGTGAGGGCGGCCAGGGGGTCGTCTACCTCGGACGGGACGAAGGCGGCCGCCAGGTCGCGGTGAAGCTGCTCAGGACACAGCTCAGCGGGGACCAGGCCATGCGGGCCCGGTTCGCGCGGGAACTGTCGGTGATCGAGAAGGTCGCGGGATTCTGCACCGCTCAGGTCCTCGACGCCGACATCGCCGGGGACCAGCCCTACATCGTCAGCGAGTACGTGCCCGGCCCCTCGCTCCAGGAGTCCGTCGCCGAGCACGGACCGCGCGGCGGCAACGACCTGCACCGGCTCGCGGTCGGCACCGCGACCGCCCTGGCCGCGATCCACCGGACGGGGATCGTGCACCGCGACTTCAAGCCGCCGAACATCCTGATGGCCTCCGACGGCCCCCGCGTCATCGACTTCGGCATCGCCCGGGCGCTGGAGTTCGGCGCCGACTCGACGATCGCCAGCGGAGTGGTCGGCACCCCTTCCTACATGGCGCCGGAGCAGATCGCCGGCGGGCGGATCACAGCGGCGGCGGACGTCTTCGCCTGGGGAGCGACGCTGGTCTTCGCCGCGGCGGGCCGGCCCCCCTTCCGGGGCGACGGCATTCCTGCCGTGATCCACCAGATCGTGAACGGCGTCCCCGATCTGAGCGGCCTCCCCGACGATCTGCACATCCTGGTCGAACGGTGCCTGGCCAAAGACCCTGCCCTACGGCCGTCGTCGCAAGAGCTTCTGCTCACCCTCCTGGGCGGGCAACCGGCGACCCCTCCGCCTCCGCAGGGTGCTCCGCAACCGGCCCTCCCGCCGCCTTCCCCGCCGCCGCAGTTGCAGCTGCCGCAACCGCCGCAGTCGCAGCCGCCGCGGCTCCAGCCGGAGCATCAGCCATGGCCGCAGGCACCTTCAGCCCCCAAGGGTCGTAACAGGACCTGGTGGATCGTCGCCGGAGCCGCCGCAGCCGTGATCGCGGTCAGCACGGCAGGCGTGCTGTGGAACAACCACCGAGCGGACGCCGATCGTGGCGGAAGGGGCGGCGACAGCGCCGCCCAGCCGGTCGGCTTGCCGGCGGACGGGCCCGAAGCGGTGGCCGCCGCCGGCTTGGCCGTGCGGAACTTCACCAGCTACCACTACCTCAGCTACGACGCCGACCTGCAACGTACCCGGGCCGATCTGGCCGAGGAGTTCTGGCAGAAGAACCAGAGCAGCCTGCAACAGCGCCGCACGACCGCGACGAGACAGAAAACCATCGCCGAAGGCACCGTCGTGGCCGCAGGCTTGGAGCGGATGGCCCCCGGCCGCGCCGGCGTGCTCGTCGTCCTGCACCGGAAGACGCGGCAGACCGGCTCCCCCGAACGGCTCGACAAGCAGGCGATCCGCGTCGAAATGCTGAGCCGCAAGGGGAGATGGCTGGTCAGCGAGCTCACCCTGCTGCCCGCCCCGCAGAGCAGCGGAACAGACCCATGGCCGGCCGGGGCGACATCGTCGTTGTTCAAGGACGCCGGAGAGTGCGCTGCAGCCCTGGTAACGGTCGACCACAAGACGATCGACGCCGATCTGGCCAAGGTCACGGCCTGCGCCACCGGTGGTTACGCAACAGAGTGGGCGCGGAGCGCGGCACAGATCAAGACCGCGGCGGTCAACGCCAAGAGCTCCACCAGGAGCCTCGGGGTGGAAACGGCGATCGTCCAAGCGGACGCGGTCAAGGCCACCGTCATCGTCCAAGCGTCATCCCAGGCCACCGGCCCACCGGCCGGGGCAGGGGCTTCCCGCGACCACTGCTGGCGCCTGACGATGGACAGGGTGGACGGCCGCTGGCGGATCAGCAATCTCGACCAGATCGTCTAGCTGAGACCAGGTTCGCGGCCATCGCTCCGTCGGCTTTTCCCTGCCCTTGCCGCCGGTACGAGGCTAGGCAGGAGCGTTTCCAGTTCGGGGGCAAGGCGTCAGCGCCGCTGCGCGGGCCGACGACGTCACCGAACCGACGTGGGCAGCGGGGACCGTGCATCCCTGACTCCGTCCCGACTCTGGACCACGCCCCTGCGAGAACGATGGCCGCCGGTGGAGTCCGACAGTGCGTCGCCGGGTTCCCACCTCGAATCTGGCTGCGGACGGAGGGCGGGAGATCGCAGTCAAGGAGCTCAGCCCGCCTGACGAGAACGTGCTTTGAACTCGGTTGGGTGCGGCTCTTCCTTTGCCTTCCTGCGCAACGCCCGCCTGACGTACGCCGACCCGACCCGGCGTCCGGGCCCGAGCCTCGGCGAGGCCGAGTCGGTGGCCTGCGCCGACGAGCACACGCGGAGTCCGACCTTGATCACTTTCGTCGGGGCGGCTAGGTTGAGCACCGTGCGGCCGGAAGGCGGAGCGGGGGCGGTCGCCTCGCGCGGGAGGCGTCCCGACCGCGATGAGCTGCTCGATCACGCTGCCATGGAGTTCGGGACCACTGATGATGAGCGCGGAAGAGGATTTCCGGCGGGTCGGCGCCGAGCTGGCCGACCTGGGTGTACGGGTCTCCAGCATGATGGGGAGTCCCGCGCTCAAGGACCATGCGGGGAAGGTGTTCGCGAACCTGCACCGCGACGGCGCGATGGTGTTCCGGCTGGTCAGGGACACCCCCGAACACGCGGCCGCGCTTGCGCTGCCCGGAGCGTCCCTGTTCGACCCCTCGGGGCGGGGCAGGGAGGTCAAGGACTGGGTGGTCGTGCCCCACTCCTCGGTCGATCAATGGACGGACCTGGCCGAGGTCGCCCACAGCCGCCCACGCTGATCGGTAGCCCGTCTCCCCGTCATCACCCGTTTGGGCCAGGTGAGCGCCGAGCCCGCCAGCAATTCCTGGCAGGGGCGGCTCGTTCCCGGTGATCAGTCCGGCTCGCCGGATCCCTGTGCGCGAGCCGCACCCCAAGCAGATGAATGGCGTCAACCTTCCAAGGCGGCGTGGCCTGGCCGCACAGCACTGCCCATATGACCGTTCCCGCCGCGCCTCATGCGTGAGCTCGTCGTTCGCGCCGTCACCCACGCCTTCACCGCTGGGACGTTACCGCAATGGCACGCGTGTACCGGCGTCATCGCAGATAGGCGTGCAACTCCCGCCAATGTCAGCCGTCCGAACTATGCTCCGATTCCGGCCTTCCGAGAGCTGTGGAGAAAACGCATGAGTGATGCGGGCACCGGCAAAGTGGTCGTGAACAGGGCGATGTCGCTGGACGGCTTCATCGCCGGTCCCGGCCACGCGATGGACTGGATCTCCGATTACCTGACAGCGGACGCGATTCCGGAGGTGATGGCGGCCACGGGCGCCATGCTCGTCGGCCGGGGCACGTACGAGGTCGCCAAGCGCATGTCCAAGGAGGGCACCCCCTACGACGGGGGAGCGCAGTTCGTCCTCACCCACCGGCCGCCCGACGAGCCGGACCCTGCGGTCACCTTCCTCACCTGTGGACTTGAGGAGGCCGTTGCCACGGCACGCGGCGCCGCGGGCGGCAAGAACCTGGAGATCCTCGGCGCCGACGTGGCCGCCCAGTGCCTGCGGCTCGGACTCGTCGACGAGATCCTGGTGTACGTCCTGCCGGTGCTCCTCGGCGATGGCGTCCGCTTCTCGCCGCCGAGCCTGGGCAGGGTCGAACTGGAACCTTTCAGCAACACCCATGCGGGCGCCGTCACGACGCTCCGCTTCCACGTGCGGAAGTAGGCGCGGCCTTCCAACGGATGCGATCATCCGCCGTCGAGCGTGAAGGACGTTGCCCGGCGCGTCACCGGACCCGGTGAACGTTCATGGACAGCGCGCCGGAAGCCCCGCGCCGCGTCCGTCACCCGGTGAGCAGCGTTCCAGCGGCCTTGACGGTGCGGAGCACCGGTGCGGTCTCGATCGTGCTGATCTGTTCGAGCGCGCTGAGCCTGCGGGTCAGGTAGTGGTGCAGATCGGCGGGGGAGGCGCACAACGCCTGGGCGAGCAGGTTGGTGGGGCCGGTGGCGGCGGCGAGGTCGGCGTAGGAGGCGCGGCCGTCGCGTCCCAGAGCGTCGATGAGCCTCCGGTCCGCGTCGGTCAGCGGCGGGTGTTCGGCCGGGCCGCCCGCCGGAGGCGCGAGCCGTCCGGTGGCCGCTCCCGGCCGTGATCCCGCAGACCGCCTTCCTTGATCGTCTGCGCGGCTACGGTGGCCCGGTCCGTCACGCTCCGATCAGCAGAGAGACCCCGCCGTGCTGACAGTGCAAACGATCACGCTGCCCGCCACCCCCGACGGCCACGAGACCTGCGCCATCCAGGCCAACGCCCTCGCCGAAGACCTCTCTCCCCGCGCCTTCGCCCGCACCGACACCAGCCGCCAGCGCGCGAACTCGATGTGGCTCGGCTCCGAACGGGCGCTGTCGTTCGCGGGCGTGAAGCTGGGCGCCGAGGTCACCGGTAACGAGCTGGCGTTACTGCTCCGCGGCTGCGACCCCATCTACGGCCCCGCCAACATCAAGCCCGCCGACCGCCGGCGCGCGACCACCGGCCACCTGATCTTCTCGGCCCCCAATTCGGTGTCGTGGATCTGGGCGCAGACCACGGACGCGTCCCTGCGCGAAGGCATCAAGCAGGCGATGATGAACGCCGCGCACCGGACCCTCGGCCACCTGGCACGGACCCGCCCCCTGCTGGACGGCGAGCAGCCCGGTA
Source organism: Actinomadura hibisca NBRC 15177 (assembly GCF_001552635.1). GTDB lineage: Bacteria > Actinomycetota > Actinomycetes > Streptosporangiales > Streptosporangiaceae > Spirillospora > Spirillospora hibisca. The sequence goes on from NZ_BCRO01000010.1 coordinate 149,731, forward strand.
CGGGGTACGCGGCGGCGGCCGTCCTGCACGTGATCGCCCGCGATTCCCCGCAACCGCCCCCGCCGCTGCTGCACGTCCACTGCTACCTCATCGGCATCACCGACCAGCTCGGCGACACATGGACGCCCAACGCCGAGGCGCTGAGCGAGGAGACGGTGGGACGCGAGGGCGGAGCCGTCGGCCGCGCCAAGCTCGCCGAGCAGTTGGCCGAACTCGGATTCCAGATCCGGGGCCGTACGGGACCGGGCGGTCGCTATTTCGAGGTCGAGGGCGTGCCGACCGAAATACTCCGGCCTGAGATGTCGGTCCGGGCACAGTGTGACGGGCCCGTGCAGGACGCCCACTACGGAGGCTAGCCGCACCGGCAAGCGACGAACGGCCCGTCCATACGCACTACCAGTGGGCGGGGCCGTCGACCACGACACGGGTTTCCCCTCAGGAGTCCTTCCACCACGGCTTGGTGCCCTCTGGAGTGATGAAGTCGTGGAAGCTCATGTTGGAAAGTCCCAGGTTGCACTCCATCGACCCGGCCTTGCGGAGGGGAAGGACGGCGACCTGCCCTGGAGTGTCGTGCACGTCGACGATGGTCAGCGGCCGGTCGGGCTCAGACGAAGCCGCATCCGGCCGCCCCGACCAGGAGCACATCACCGTCACGATGGCCCCCGACTTCCTTGAACAGTTCGCCCCACAGTGCCGTGCCGTCCTGGTAGCACGTACTGACCAGCAACACTTCGTCAGGTGCAGGCTGGGGAAGCTTGCGAACCGGCATTGCTCTCCTCCTGAAGACGAATTGCGGTCACTGGCCATGCTGACGACTCGGTAGGACATCCCGGCTCCCAAGGCATCGGCTCGCAAGCAAGCAGAAGACGACCCAGCAGCTACAAGGGCGATGCGCCTGCCGAGGCCGATCCACGGATTCTCGACCGTGACCCCTTCTGCGTGCAGGCCGTCATCCGGTGGATGATCAAAGAACGGGACCCGAGGTACGATCCCGAGTCCCGTCTCCCTATGCCGCGAAAGCTCACCGCATGAACGCAGCAGAGACCCGGCCCATCGCCCTGACCGTCGGCGACTGGCACACCCTCCTCATCTGCATCTCCGACGAAACCGACGGTGCCATCGTCAGGGGAGATCCGCGCGGCATCGTCGGCCTCGCCGACAGCATCCGCGACACCGTGGCGGCTCACGTACGCGACGGCTGGCACACCCCTGACAAGCCCGTCACCGTAGCCCTCACCCTCGACCAGTCGGCCCTGGCCTTCGCCCTCCTCGACAAGTGGGCCGACATCGACGAACAGCGCGGACACCACGACGACGCCGCCGAACAGCGGCACATCCGCGACCGCATCGGCGCCACCATGGCCACCGTGCCGGAATGGCCCCAGACCCGCGACGGATTCCTGGACCCCGACACCGTCCACAACTACCCGGCACCCGAACCCGACCTCACCGGCATGCCTCCCACCCATTCCGGTGCCGATCGCGGTGTTCCGGCCGGTTCTCGGGGACGCATCCCCGCAGCGACCGCCCACCTCTACGAACCTGCCGCAGAACCTGACAGCAGGGACATCGCGGAAGTGGTCGCCCACCCCTATGAACCCGCTGCCAGCGACACCGTGAAAGAACCCTGGATCGCGGCACTCGAAGACCTCATACGCCAACGCCAACAGGAATCATGACAACCCCACGTCTCTTACTGCGGCTCAAGAGACGCTCGGAACATGCGGCCGCCTGAGAACGATTCATCCTGAACTCCTCATCGTGAAAGGCGGCGGCCCGCCATCGCTGGGACGACAGGCAGCGCGGCGACGCCGACGGCCCCGGCGAGCTGCTGGTTCGCCTCCAGCACCCCGGCGGCCGAACCGCCCTCGTGGTCGTCGACACCCGCCAGGACGAAGCCGAAGATCAGCAGGGCGGGGACGAGTCGCAACGACGAGACGTCGCCCGAACCGGTCAGGTAGAGCGTCGCAGCGCCCACTCCGCAGATGACCTATACAGCGGGTGACCGACGCTTCGCACTGATCGCGCCGACCGTGATGTCGAGCGCCCAGGGGATGGTCGTGAGGCCGGCGCGCATCGGGGAGTAGCCAAGGCCGAGTTGAAGGAACAGCGTCAGCTCGAGCATGAAGCCCGACATCGCGCAGAAGAACCGCAGGGAGACGGCGATGCTGGCGGTGACGGCTCCAGGAGCGCGCCCGTCCGCCCCCCGACCAGTGGCCCGGCCTGGAACTGCTGCTGTAGATGATGGAAGAGGCGGGGTTCAGCGAGCCTTTTCTAACCTGCCGGTGCGGTGCAGCAGTTGTGAGCCGAAGCGCGATAGTTGTCACCGGAAACGCCGGATGAGGCCTACTGCATGATCGGACCAACGTTGTGGTCGGCCTCATTCGCCTCGTTCGGATGGTTGGGCCGCCCGGGTGCCGGGCTGGATGGCCCCTGCTGTCAGTAGCTGGTGACAAGATCACTGGTATGAGTTTCGTACGAACTACTCCGCCGCGGCCTGTTGAGGTGACAGCGGTCTTCCCTGAGCTCGCGCCGCTGGCGCGCCCAGCGATACGGCTGCATCCGCGTCCGGGGTCGCCGTCGGTCAGTGACAGTTCGGTCGGCGGGCCGTTGCTGTGGCCGGCCGGCGAGCCCTGGCCGCACTGCGAAGACGTCCACCTGCACGTGGACACCGGATTTCGCCAGTCGCCGACCGAAGTGCGGCTCCGCCGGATCTTGTCTTCCCGGTGGAGCCCTGACGGCCCGGCTCCCACCCTCACACCCGCAGAGGAGGCGCTCAAGAAGCGCAATGCCGCGTGGCTCGCCGAACGGCTCGAAGCCGGCCCTCCCGGCCCGGCGGAATGCCCGGTCCCGATGCTGCCCGTGGCTCAGCTGTTCCTGCGCGACGTATCCCTGTTGCGGCCGCCCGGGCAAGCCGACCTGCTCCAGATCCTCTGGTGCCCGTACGAGCACGATCCGAACTACAAGCCGGCGACCGCACTGTTCTGGCGGTCGGCCGCGGAGGTCGGCGACGTCCTCGTCACACCACCGGAACCGTACGAGGCGGACTATCCGGGCTACGTGCCGGAGCCGTGCCTGCTGGCGCCAGAAGCGATCATCGAATACCCCAACAGCCTGGACCTGAGCCCGGCACTGCAGGAGATGCTGGAGGACTGGAACAGGTGGCAGGCCGGCGGCGCCGACGTGGACAGCTCCTACGCGGCGTATCCGCGCGATTTTTACTCCACCCATCTGGGCAACGCACCCGGCTGGAAGGTTGGAGGCTGGCCCCCGTGGGGCCGCACCGACCCGTACCCGCAGTACTGCGCCGTGTGCGAGGCACAGATGATCCCGCTGCTGACGATCGCTTCCTTTGAGTGGGACGGTGACAAAGGCTGGGTGCCGCAAGAAGACCAGGCAAACGCCGTCAGCTCTCACTACGCGGGCCAGGACCCCTCGCAGCCGACGGCGGTAGAAGTAGGCAGCACGGACAACATGCAGATCTACGTTTGCCCGACTTCCCCCGAGCATCCGCACACCGACTTGATCCAATGAGCTGTCCCAGCGCGCCGGTGACAACCACCGTGCCTTGCTCGCTGGATGCCGCAGGCCAGTGGAGGCCGACGGTGACAGCTATCGTGCTTCGGCTCAAATTGGCGTGACAGACGACTGAAGCCTCTGGTAGACGGGTTCACCACCAAGATCACCCGTTCCGCCAGAGGCTTCACATGCTTGTCTGCCCGTGCGGACTGGACCTGTCCAGCTCGCACCTTCGGTTCCTCACCGCCCGCATCCGCGAACGCCGCCGTGCGATCGGCTCCCGATGGCGGCGCCTGACCGCCGGCCGCCAAGCCCTACTCACCCTCGCCCATCTGCGCAACGGGCACCCCTACGCCCAACTCGCCGCGGGGTTCGGCATCGGCACGGCCACGGCCTACCGCTACATCGCCGAAGCCGTCGACCTCCTGGCAGCCCTGGCGCCCACACTCCAACAAGCCGTCCGCGAAGCGTCGAGGAAGGCATTCGTCCTGCTCGACGGCACCCTGTTGCCGACCGACCGGATCGCTGCCGACCGACCGTTCTACTCAGGCAGGCACAAGAAGCACGGCATGAACGTCCAGATCCTCGCCGACCCGGCTGGCCGCCTGCTGTGGGCCTCACCCGCCCTGGCCGGCGCCATCCACGATATCCGCGCCGCCCGTAAACACGGCATCCTCGACGCCCTCGCACCGCAAGCATCCCGTGCTGGGCGGACAAGGGCTACCAGGGCGCAGGACCAGCCGTCCGCGTGCCGTTCCGAGGCCGATGGGAGAACCTCTCCGAAGGCCAACAGGCCGTGAACCGCTCACAGGCCAAGATCCGGGCCCTGGTCGAACCCGCCGTCGCCACCCTCAAGAACTGGCGACTCCTGCGCAAACTCCGATGCAGCACCACCCGCATCACCAGCCTCGTCCAGGCCGTCCTCACCCTCCACCTCACCTGCTCAAACTGAGGTTGGAAAAGGCTCACCGTCGAGGACGCCATGTACGCGACCTTCGCCTTGGGCAACCACACGATCGGCGTGCACGCAACGCCCGCCGCGACGCCGACCACCGAACCGACCCAAAATGACGGACGCGACCCCTGAAGTCCCGCCATGACTGCTTCTTCTGGTCAGTGGAGAGCCCACCTGATCAACGCCTTCGCCGTACCCTGCCACGGGCTTCCGATCCTCAACCGGGGTGTGGGGGAAAGAGGGGATGGTGCGGCCCGCTGGTCGGGGCGGGCTCAGGCGTGCACGGCGATGAGGAGGTCGGCGCCCTGGTCGGTGTGCACCTCCAGGTCGGTGGTGAAGGTGCGGGGCGGGTCGGTGTGCTTCCAGGCCTGCTGCCAGGCCTGGATGAGGGAGAGCGGCATGGGCCCGCGAGCTTCCAGCTTCAGGTAACGGGCGGCAGGAACCCGGACCGCCACCATGCCCTCGGGCGGGCCGGTGAGCTGGGTGACCTTGACGCCGACGATCTGGGTGTAGGCGCCGTGCTCGTCGCTCTCGTAGTCGGTCAGGACGGCATAGAGCCGATCGTCGGCTCGGAATCGGACGTGCTCGAAGGCGCCGGGCGCGCCGGCGCGGGCCCACAGGCCGGGCAGTAGGCCGCGGGAGGGGTCGGCCTCGGCCTCGTTGGTCGTGCGGACGGCGATGCCGATGACCAGGAGTTCTTCTCGCTCAACAAAGACCATTGCTTCGCCCTCCCGCGGCTGGATCTGAACGGGACAAATCATATCCAGATTCACCTTCTTCCCAGCGCCTGCCCCAGTGCTCACATGACGACGCCGTCGTGACCGGCACGGCCTCGGGCCTCGCGCGCGTCGCGCATGATCTGCTCCACCGTGGTCTCCAGGGACTGGGCGGGTCCGATCACCGTCTCCCGGAGGCCGGGGAGCAGGTCGCGTTCGCGGTACCACTCGGCCATCTCCCGCTCGCCGAACTCGTGAGCCACCGGTTTGGTGGCGTGGCGGCGCAGCGTCTCGGGGAACGGGATGTCCATGTAGTACAACAGGCTCGGCCCGGTGTGGTCGGCGACCAGCCGTTGGATCATCTCTGCGTACCGGTCGCCGAAGAGGATGCCCTCCAGCAGGACGTGGTAGCCGTGGTCCAGGCTCCACCGCACGATGGTGTCGATCAGGTCGATGTTCGCGGCCCCCGGAACGTCACGGTCCCGCAGGATCTGCCGACGGACCACATCCTGCGGCACGACGGCCAGGTCACGCTTCTCGTAGCGGCGACGGATCTCGGCCGCGATGCTCGACTTGCCCGAACCCGAGTTGCCGCGCAGCACGATCAACACCTGCCGGGACGGCGCCGAGGAAGAATCCATGGCCGCCAGTGTGGCGAGTACCCACTGGTAGTGAGGCGATGACGAGCTGGTTCACAGCACCGAACGCGTTCCCCGGGGACGAGCGCCACGAAATGATCCTTCTATGGCGGACGTCATCTTCTTCGATCTGGACGGCACCCTGGTCGACCATCGAAGCGCGGTGTGGGAAACGATCGGCCGGATCGTCCGGGCAGCGCCGAACGCGACGGCTCCACCGGAGGAGCTGATGACGCTGTGGTGGACGCTGGAGGGGCGCCACATGCGGGAGTACCTGGCCGGTCAGTGCTCCTTCGCCGAACATCACAGGCGCAGGGTCCGTTCCTTCCTGCCGATGCTCGGCGAGCCGGTTCCGGAAAGTCCCAGCCTTCTGGACGCCTGGATCACCGACCGCTACCTCACCGATTTCCAGGAGTCCTGGCGGTGCTATCCCGATGCCCACCCCTGCCTGGAGGCCTTGAAACGGCTTCCTTCGGGACCGCGCCTGGCCGTTCTCACCAACGGAGACCCCGAGCAGCAGCGCGCCAAGCTCGCCCGCTTCGGCCTCCTGGAGTACTTCGAAGCCGTCCTGACCCCGACCGAGCTCGACGCGGCCAAGCCCGCCGCCTACGCCGCCGCCTGCCAGTGGATGCGAACGGACCCCGCGCAGGCGGTCAACGTGGGCGACATGCTGGAGAGCGACGTGACCGCGGCCGTCCTCGCGGGGCTCACCGGCATCTGGCTGGACCGCGGCATCGACTTCGTCACCGGGGGACCGTCGCCGACGGCGGACGGGACGGTGCTCCGCATCGAAGGTCTCCTCGACCTCCCCGATCGCCTGTCCCATGCGGACGCCTGATCGGCTCTCGCGAATCCCGACGCAGGCCCGCGAGAGGCGTTGGTGACGAAACGGGCCGGCGTTGATGGTCGGCTCGACACCCGGCCGTCCTGGGACCGCCATGTGGTGAAGGAGATCGGCGGCGATGGCGAGCCGCGTCGGCGGGCCAGGCGGACCCGAGTGTTTCGATCCCGCCGCGCCGATCGGCGCGAAACCGGCGCGGAACGTCCGACGGATGGCGGATGATCCAGATGGGGGACTACCGCGAGAGTGAACGGCATGGACCCCGAACTTGAAGCCTTCATCCCGCTCTTCCCGCGCCTCGACCTGAGCGATCCCGTCGCCGCCCGCGCCGAACTCGCCGCGAGCGCCGGTCTGCGACCGGCACCCGACACCACCGGACTGGAGATCGAGGACCGCACGGTGCCCGCCGCCCCGGAGGTGCCGGTGCGGATCTACCGGCCGGACCAGGCGCAGGGCGCCGTCATCTGGTTGCACGGCGGTGGCGGCGTCTTCGGCGACCTGGACAGCGAGCACTCGCAGGCCGTTCGCATGGCCGCCGGCTCCGGGGCCGTGGTGATCTCGGTCGGCTACCGGCTGGCCCCGGAGCACCCGTTCCCGGCCGCCCACGACGACGCCTACGCCGTGCTGGTCTGGGTGGCCGAGCACGCGGCCGAACTCGGCGTCGACCCGGAACGGATCGCGGTCGGCGGCCACAGCATGGGCGCGGGGCTGGCGGCCGGAACGGCGTTGCGGGCGCGCGACGAGCAGGGCCCGGCGATCTGTTTCCAGCTGCTCAACCAGCCGATGCTCGACGACCGGCAGGAGACCTGGTCGCAGCGCACCTTCACCGACACGCCGTGGATGACCCGCGACAGGCTCGCCGCCGCCTGGCGGCACTACCTGGGCGCCCGGCCCGCCACCCGCTACGCCGCGCCGGCACGGGCCGACGATCTGTCCGGCCTGCCTCCGGCCCACGTCGCGACCGCAGAGTTCGACCCGCTGCGCGACGAGGCCATCGAGTACGCGCTGCGGCTGCTGCGGGCGGGCGTGCCGGTCGAACTGCACCAGTGGCCCGGCACGTTCCACGGGTCGCAGGCCCTGCCCGCCGAGGTGTCGCAGCGGCAGATCGCCGAGCTCGTCGCCGCCCTGCGCCGCGGCCTGGCCGGATGAGCCGGCGACGCCCGGTCGAGCGGGGGAGGGCGAGCGTGTTGAAGATCTGACGGCTGGCGCGGCCGTACTGAGCGGCGGTGCGTGCCTGGTGGCGGCGGCTCAGGGGTCGCCGCCACCAGGACCGGCTCTCCCGTCACACCCGTATGCTGGCGCTTCCGGCCGTCTGGGTGCGTGCCTGCTCATCAGCCGGAGGCGACGGCGGGCCAGAGCCGCAGGTGCGGCACCAGCAGCTCGGCGAGCTCGTCGGGTGCCTGGTCGGGGATCCAGTGGCTCACCCCGGCCAGCGTCACGAAGGTGTAGGGCCCCTGGACGTGACGAGCGCAGCGCTGCGCCGCCTGCCGGGAGATGACCGTGTCGCCGTCGGACCACACGAACAACGTCGGACGGCGTACCGGTGTGCGGGCGGCGCGCGGGTCGATCAGCGGCATGGCCCGGTACCAGTTGATCGCGGTGCGCAGCGACGTCGGGCCGGTGAACCGGGCCGCGTCCCGCCGGGCCTGCTCCGGGGACAGACCGAACCGGACCAGCGTCCGGACCGGGTTGACCAGCAGCAGCCGTTCGGGCAGCCACGGCAGCTGGAAGAAGTACATGTACCAGGACTTCAGCCCCTGCACGCTGGTGAACATCGCCGTCAGGAACGCGAACGGGTGCGGCACCGACAGGGCGGTCAGGCTGGCCACCCGCTCGGGATGGGCGGCGGTCAGCGCCCAGGCCACCGCCGCGCCCCAGTCGTGGCCGACCACGTGCACCGGGCCGCCGCCGGCCCGGGCGTCGATCAGGGCGATGACGTCGGCGACGAGCTCCTCAACGCGGTAGGCGAGGCGTCCGCGCGGGCTGGCGTTCGGGCTGTAGCCGCGCTGGTCCATCGCCAGGACGCGGTAGCCGTGCGCGGTGAGCAGCGGGGTCAGCGCGTCCCAGCTGTCGGCGTGCTGGGGGAAACCGTGCAGCAACACCACCGGCTCACCGTCGGCGGGCCCGTTCTCGATGACATCGAATTCCAGCCCGGCCCGGTTGACCGTGATCATCGGCTCACCCGCTCTCGGCGTCGGGACGGGCGGCGAGGCCGCGCAACAGGGTCCGGACGAGCGCGGCGTAGTGGGCGTCGTAGTCGGTGATGAAGGCGATGCCACGCAGCTCCAGACTGGTCGCGCCATGGCAGCCCGCCCAGACCCGTTGGGCGATCTCTTCGTGATCACCGGGCCGCAGGTGCCCGGTCGCGATGCCCAGCTGAACCGCGTCGACCAGCCGCTCGAACGCCGCGAGCGCCATCATGCGGGCCTCCGGCGACGGCTCGAACCCCGCGATCGGCAGGTCGAACATCAACCGGTACATCGCGGGATTGGCCAGCGCGAAGGCGCGGTAGTTGCCCATTCCGGTGGTGATCGCGGCGAGGGGGTCGGCGACGTCGGGACGGACGGTGACCGCGGCCGCGAGCTCGGCGAAACCCTGTTCGAGCAGCGCGTTGAGGATGCCGTCCTTGGAGCCGAACCGGTTGTACACCCCCATCGGGGCCACCCCGGCGCGCGCGGCGATGTCGCGGATCGCCAGCCCCGCGGGGCCGCGCTCGTCGAGCAGTTCACGGGCCGCCCGCAGCAGCGCCTCGCGGACCACCAGCGCCGACGTCCGCCCCCGGCTCACCGCCGTCCCCGGGAGCGTCGGGTCGGTGTCCGGAACGAGACGGGCGGCGGTGATGGCATGCGGCCATGCAACCACGCCGCCGTCGGTTGATGCGCGCGGACATGTCGCCGGCCCCGACGAGGCCGGCCATGGCGGCGATGTCATGTGACGGCTCGGTGTTGTCCCGGCGCCTTCGGTCCCGGCGCCGCCGGCCCGTCGCCGGGCTCGGGGCGGGCGTCGGGAAAGGCGCGGACGGCCGCCAGCGAGGCGTCCGTCAGGCCGAACTCCCGGCTGGGGACGCCCAGCCTTCCCGCGATCGCGGTCCGGGCGACGTGCGCCAGCACCCGGGGGCCGAACAGCGTGGCCGGTGGCGCCATCATCATGATCAGGTTGAAGTATCGCTCAGCGAGGTGCGGATCGGCCACGGCCGCGCGGAGCACCAGGTCGATCCAGCGGCGCGCGGCCTTTCCACTGCGCCGTGGCCGTGCCCCGTGCAGGGCGGTCCCCGGCCAGCGCAGGTCCTCGCTACTGGCCACCATCCACGCGGTCGCGACGTTCTTGGCCAGCCGGCGCTGGAACTCCCGCTCGAAGCCCGGCCGGGTACGGGCCGGGTGCGGCCGGACGTCGCCGCGCGGCGGGTCGGCGTGGTCGCGCAGGCACTCGTCCAGGACCAGCGCGTCGGTGGCGGCCACGGTCATGCCCTGGCCGTAGATCGGGTTGAACGCGCACACCGCGTCGGCGGTGACCACGAAACCGGACGGCCACCTGGCCAGCCGCTCGAAGTGGCGCAGCCGGTTGGTCAGCGTGCGATGGCCCCGGATCGGGGTCAGCGGGCGGGCGATCCGGATGCACTCGTAGACCGTCGGATCCGGCAGGTCGCGGGCCCACCGCAGGAACCCCGCCTCGTCGGTGGGCGGCGCGGCGCCGGCGGACCCGCCGAGGGTGACGTGCCACTGATCCTTCTCGATGCCCAGCACCAGCCCGCTCCGGGGATTGTCCGGGGCCCGGCCGTTGACCACGATCCCGGACCAGTCGCCGGGGAACCCGTCGGGTTTGGCGTAGAAACGCGACGCGTAGCCGATGCCGGAGGTGATGGTCTCCTCGGCCACCTCGCCGTAGCCCAGCTCGCGCAGCCAGTCCGGCGCCTTGGAGCGGCGCCCGCTCGCGTCGACCACCAGGTCGGCGGCGAGCACGGAGATGGCGCCGATGTCCGCGCCGCGATGACGCGTCCGCACACCGGTGACCCGATCGGAACCCGGCCGGGCCGCCGGGCCGCCGGTGTCCAGGCCCACCACCTCCGTTCCGCCCAGCAGCCGCAGCCGGGAGTGCGCGGCCAACCGCTCGCGGATCTGCCACTCCAGCAGGAACCGGCTGTAGACGCCGAACTCGTAGTCGATGGACATGAGCGGCAGCGGCCCGAACGGCGACACCACCTGGAACGGCACGCGGTCGCGCTCGACGGTCGCCCCGGCCGCCCTCAGGTCCTCCTCGATCCCCGGGAACAGCGCCTCGATGATCTCCCGGCCGCGTAGCAGCAGGCCATGCGCGTGATACGACTGCGGCGCCCCGGACCGATGCGCCGGCGACTCCGGGAAACGGTCCCGGTCGAGCAGGGTGACCCGATCGAAGTGATCGAGCAGTACCCGGGCCGCGAGCAGGCCGCCCATGCCGCTCCCGATTACCACCGCGTTCTCGCGCCCCGACGGCGGCGCAGGGCGTGGATCCCGCCGGCGGCCGGGTGTCGTCCTTGCCATCACAACCTCCAGTGGACCGATGCCCCTGAGTTGCAGATCGAAGTAACATGACTATAGAACGTCGTTACATAAGTGGGAAGCCCGGCTCGGTGGATGGCTACGCCGACAGGTCCTTGGTGCGGTGATCTAGAGTGTGGCGATCCACTACGCCGGGACTTCCGGGAGGGGCTGCTGGAGTCGCGGCGCACCGGCCGGGGGTGGGCGCGGTTGTTCTTGGCGGCAGGGCGTTGCCACGACCGGCGTCCAGGACCTCGTGAACGCCACCGGCCTCAACCGTTCCAGCCTGTACGCCATGTTCGGCGGCAAGCAGGAGCTCTACCGCGCCGCCCTGCACGCCGCGCTCCAGGCCCGCCCGCGAGCAAGGGCAACTGGTCGCCGCAGCCGATTCCGAAACCGCCGCCGAGGTGTCGGCTCTGCTGGCGCACGGGGTGAACCTGCGTTCCCGCGTCGGAGCCGACGCTCGCCAACTGCACCGCACCGTCTCAGCCGCGAGCGCAGCAGTGGCAGGCGACAGCTGCGCCACAGCACCCTGGCCGCCGCCGGACGCGCCGTTCCCGAACGCCGGGCTGAATCTCGCCACCAGCGCCTGTCCAGCCTTGGCGCTACATCCGCCTCGGTGAAGCCACCTCCATCCGCATCAACGCCGAACACGACCTCCAGGCACGCCGCCGCTCACGCTGAACCCGCACTCCACGCCAGATCAGGTCAGCCGTCCGGCAGAGTTACGGCCTCGCCCACATGGCAAAGAGCGCTGATGATTGGACGACGTCAAGCTCTGGAAGTCACCTACCAGCGGGCGGTGTGCGGCGACAGATGAGCAAGAGGCGGAATCCCCGAAGGCGGCACGGTCGCGCGGTCGTTCTCCAGGCCGCGGCGGACACCGCTCATTCCGGAGCGACGGCGCGGCGAACGCAGTCCCGCAACAGCGCGCGCCGCCGATCGTGCACCTCCGGGGGCTCCGTCGCGGTGGCGGCGTAGACGTTGCTCACCGGCGACCAGGCCATGGACATGGCGATGACCATGGCCATCACGTCGAAGGGGTCGCCCTGTCTGACGCGCCCGGCGGCCTGGGCCTCGGCGATGGCGCGGAGCTTGCGGTCGTCGTATCGCTCGGGCTCGGCGACGAGGTGGCCGCTCGGGCGCCGCTCCAGGCGGGCCCAGGTGGCGAGGCGGATGAGATCGGGGCGGGCGAGGTACTCGTCGTAGAGGCGCACGGCCCAGTCGGCCAGGTCCTCGACGTCGATGGGGACGACGTCGGTGATGCGCTCCAGCGAGGCGAAGAAGATCGCGTCGAACAGCCGTTCCTTGTTGCCGAAGTAGCCGTAGAGCTGCGCCTTGTTGGTCCGGGCGGCCGCGATGATCCGCTCGATGCGGGCACCGGCGATGCCGTGCCGGGCGAACTCCTGCGTGGCGGCGTCGATGATCCGCTGGTGCGTCGCGGCCCCGCGTGCGCTCGAAGGCTGGTCGGGCATGGCCGCCACCTTAACAGACAGACCAGTCTGTTTGCTCAATCGGAGCCGACTCGCCTAGAGTCAAACAGACCGAACAGTCTGTCTTGGGAGAGAGATGCGCACGACGACCGGCTGGCAGGCGGACCGCGCGACGCAGACGCTGCGCCGCGCATCCCTCCAGCGCCGCGACCTACGCCCGGACGACGTCGCAGTACGCGTGGACTACTGCGGCGTCTGCTTCAGCGACCTGCACGCGCTGCGCGCGCACAAGAACACCACGAACGGAATCCTGGTGCCGGGGCACGAGTTCACGGGCACGGTGAGCGAGGTCGGCAGCGCGGTCACCGGCTTCGCCCCAGGCCAGCCCGTAGCCGTCGGCAACATCGTCGACTCGTGCGGGACGTGCCCCATGTGCCAGGCCGGTCAGGAGAACTTCTGCCGCGACTTCCCGACCCTGACCTACGGCGGAAGCGATCGCCAGGACGGAACGACCACTCTGGGCGGCTACTCCCGCGAATACATCGTCCGCGAGAAGTTCGCCTACCGCCTGCCCACGGGCCTCGACGCGGCCGGAGCGGCTCCTCTGCTCTGCGCGGGCATCACTGTCTGGGAACTCTTGCAAGCCCTCGGAGTGGGTCCGGGTAGCGAGGTCGCCGTGGCCGGGCTGGGCGGCCTGGGGCACCTCGCCGTCAAACTGGCCGCCGCGCTCGGCGCCACGGTCTCCGTCATCAGCCGCACGCCAGACAAGGCCGACGAAGCGCACAACCTCGGCGCAGAACGGTTCATCGTCTCCACCGACGCCGCGCAGATGGAAGCCGTCCGAGACCGATTCGACGTGGTCATCGACACCATCTCCGCACCCCACGACCTGACGCCCTACCTGCGCACGGTCGCCATGGACGGCACCCTCAGCCACGTCGGTCACCTCGGGGCAATCACCGTGGACGCCACCGACCTGCTCATCGGCCGCAAGAAGCTCAGCTCCGCCGGCAGCGGCGGCCGTCCAGCCACCGCCGCCATGTTGCGCTTCTGCGCCGAGCACGGCATCACCGCCGACATCGAACTGCTGCCATCGTCGCAGGTGAACGCGGCTCTGGAGCGCCTGGAACGCAACGACGTCCGCTACCGCTTCGTGCTCGACATGTCCGACCTGGACTGACCGACCCGTTGTCAGCCGGGAACGTGATGGCGGTCCGGGCTTGGCATCGAACGCAGGTCGCGCGTCGGACCAGAACAGTCCTGGTCCGACGCGCGACCTGCGTCAGCGCCTGAGCCGAGCGCCGGCGAATGGGGTCACTTCCCCGACGGGCTGGGGGAGGAGTTGGGCGCCTGGACGCAGACCGGCACGTAACCGGGAGCCGGCTCGCCGCCGGGAGCGACGGCCGGTTCGGGCGCGGGCCCCGTGCGGCGCTCTCCCGCGGGGGACGAGCCGGGGAGCTTCATGCAGGTCACCGTGACGCTGGGCTGGTCGCTCGGCGAGGGCGAGGGAGCGACGGCCGCCGGCTTGGCGGGCGACGGTTCGGCGGCCGAGGCGAAGGAGAGGCCCAGGCCCATCGCCGCCACGGCTCCAGCGGCGGCGGCCGCGACGATGACGGAGGCGGCGGGGATTTGTCTGTTCATGAGAGTCCTTCCCGATATTCGGTGCCGACATACGGCGCCGAAAGGGACGTGTTCTGAAACGACACTCCTCTTATGCTCGCCCACGATGATCTTTTTCAGCGTGCCGGGTAAAGACTTGTCGCATTGCGGGGACCGGTCGGGACGCCCTCTCTTCGGCTCGCTTCCTGCAGGTTGTCGTACCAGCTGTAAGCAATTCGCCTGATGTAGAGAATGGGTGAATATAAAGAGTTTTGTGCTGTTCGCAGTGCATGCAAGGTCGGGCCTCGTCCAGGACCACGCGCTAACCCGTACAGGCGTTGAATAGTGCGCTGATAAGGCATTGTGCAGGCGTTCGAGCGGTTCATGGCTTTTCGGGAGTGCCGCGAATCCTTCGGCCTGCGGCTTCTGGAGATCGTGGGCGGAGGCGTGCCAGCGCGCCCCCGCCCCCGTCGGCACCGGACAGGCCGCCGAACCCGCGTGAAAGCGATCCGAGGGACGGGCCAAGTAGAAGTGATGACCATCCCCCCTGGAGGTGCCCATGCCGGATCCGACGGAAGGGGCGGCGACGTGACCGCCCCGACCGACACGGCCCCGACGGACGCGGAGCTGCTCGCCGCGTCCGTCCGCGACGGCGACCGCTTCACCGCCGTCTACGCCCGGCACTACGCCGACGTCCACCGCTACGTCGCCGGACGCCTCGGCCCACAGGCGGCCGACGACGTCGTGGCCGAGATCTTCCTCGCCGCGTTCCGCGGCCGCGCCGCCTTCGACCCGTCCCGAGGGTCCGTCCGGCCCTGGTTGTTCGGCATCGCGACCAACCTCATCGCCCGGCACCGCCGCACCGAACTCCGCCGCTACCGGACGCTCGCCCAGGTCGTCGCGGACCGCCACCCCGGCGGCCACGACGACCGGGTCGCGGCCTCGGTGTCCGCCGAACGGCTCCAGCCGTCGCTGGCCCGCGCGCTCGCCGCGCTGTCGCGCAAGGACCGCGACGTCGTGCTGCTCAAGGCCCTCGCCCAGCTCACCCACGAGGAGATCGCCGACGTTCTCGGCGTCCCGTACGGCACCGTCGGCTCCCGCCTGAGCCGGGCGCGCAAGAAGCTGCGCGCGGCGCTGCCCGCCCACACGGAAGGACTGTGACCATGGACGAACTCGAGATGATCGCCACGATGCTGGACGAGCCGGCCACGCCGGAGACCGAGGCCGCCGTCCAGCGTCGCCTTCTCAAGGGGATGCGCGAGCCGGAGCGGCCGACGCGCCGCGCCTGGCGCCGTCCCGCCCGGTGGAGCGGCTTCGGCGTGGCCGCCACCGCCGCCGCCGTCACGGGGGCGGTCGTCCTGGCACCCGGGACCGCTCCCCGCGCGCCCGATCCCGACCGGGCGCCCGCCGTCGCGCAGCCGATGTCGGCGCGGACCGTGCTGCTGACCGCCGCCGAGCACGCCGAGGCCGCACCGACCACCGGCAAGTACTGGCACGTCCTGAGGGTGCACTCAAGCGCCTACAGCAACGGAAAGCCGGAGTACCACATGCTCGGGCAGCAGCTGATCGGGCAGTGGAGCCGCCCGGACGGCCAGTCCTGGACGGGAGCTCGAGGACTCGGCGCCGTGCCCATGTCCGCCAAGGACGCGCCCGCCTTCCGGCGGGCCGGCTCGCCCGACCCGAACCCGATCCGCCCCCAGCTCACCAAGGAAACCGGGACGGCGACCTTCCTGGTCTGTGACAGGGAGATGACGTTCAAGCAGGTCCAAGCGCTGCCGACCGACCCCGGCAAGCTGAGGAGCGCCCTGAGGCGGGCGGTCCCGCGCAACCACCCCACCGCGGGCCGGACCACGGACGAGGTCGTGCGGAACTGTGTGACCAGCCTGCTCGGCTTCGTTCCGGCACCGCCGAAGGTACGCGCCGCCGCTTACCGGCTGTTCGCCGCCATGCCCGGGGTCACCGCCATGGGCGAGGTCACCGACGAGCGCGGGCGCAAGGGGTTCGGGCTGCGCGTGCAGGGCCGGCGTGGTTTCGTCGAGACCGTGATCATCGACCCGGCCTCCTCGCTGGTGCTGAGCACGTCGGTCACCGGTTCCGGCCCCGTCGGCACGCTCAGCAAGATGTTGTACCTGCAGGTCGGCTGGACCGACAGCGAGCCGAGGATCCCCACCCTCCCCTGACCGTCCCCGTGAGCACGGACGGGCCGCCGCCGGTCTCGGCGCGGGCGGCGGCCCGCGCCCTGCCCGGTCGTCCGCGCCGCAGAAGCAGATCACCGCGACGGCGGAGTGTGCAGCGGCTCGTCGGCGGAGGCGCTCGACGATGTCCTGGAAGACCTCCTCAAGCAGAGCGCGGCGGGAGGGGAAGTGCCGGTGCGGGGTCGCGGAGCTCACGTCGGCCTCGCGGGCGATCTTCTCCAGGGACACCTGGACGCCGTCGCGAGCGACGAGGGCCGAGGCCACCTCGACGAGCTGTTCGTGGTTGCGCCGCCAGTCCGTCCGCTGCGGTCTGATCTGCTGCTTCACCACCGGCACGACCTGCTGACCGTCGCCTATGGCGAGTCAGGCGCTGACGGAGACGGAGTGGAAGGCCAACATCCCCGACGTCCCGTACCGGAAGATCTGCTGACAGACCCCTATCGCCGTCCCAAATAAAAAGTGCGACCGATCGCACTTATAGAGTACGGTCGACGTCATGGAGGACGAGAAGCGCGAAGACGGCCGTCTGCTGCGCGGACGGCGAACCCGGGAGGCGGTCCTGGAGGCCGCTGTCGCCCTGGCTTCGGTGCACGGCCTGGAAGGCCTGACGTTCGGACGCCTCGCCGAGCACCTGGGCGCGAGCAAGTCCGGCCTGTTCACCCACTGGAAGGACAAGGAGCAGCTCCAACTCGACGCCATCGGCTGGGCGCGCCGCCAGTGGACCGCCCAGATCATGGAGCCCGCCCTGCGCGCGCCCGCCGGTCTGCGCAGGGTGTTCGCGCTCCACGAGGCGCGGCTGGCCTTCTACGCGAACGGCGTGCTGCCCGGTGGGTGCTTCTTCCTCGCCGCCCAGACCGAGTTCGACGACCGGCCCGGTCCCGTGCGGGCCAGGATGGTCGAATCGCTGCACGACTGGCTGGCGTTCATCCGCTCGCTCCTGGACGAGGCGGTCGCCCTCGGCGAGCTTCCCGACCATCTGGACACCGGGCAACTCGCCTACGAGATCGACGCGCTGGGCGAGTCGGCGGTCGTCCACTCGCGGCTCGTCGGCCCCGAGGTCACCTACACCCGCGCACGCCGCGCCGTCCTGGAACGGCTGCGCGGCCAGGCCACCGACCCCGCCGTTCTCCCGGAGGACTGAACCGTGCTGAAGACCGCTTGGACGCCAGGACCGGCCGGCGCCGACGGGCAGGTGCTCGTCAGCGTCACCGCGTTCACCTGCGACCACGTCCAGGACATGCCGAAGATCTATCGGGCGGGCACACGGCTGGCACGCCTGTGGCCGACCCTGGAGGGCGCCGTCGGGCACTGGCTCTGGATGGAGCCCCTGCGGCGCAGGAGCGGCTCGGTCTCGCTATGGAGCGATCACCAGGCCATGCGGGACTTCGTCCGGCTGCCCGTTCACGTGCAGATCATGCGCCAGTTCCGCGATCGCGGGACGGTCCGGTCGACCACCTGGACCGTGGACGATCCCGACCTGACCGACACATGGCGCCGGGCGGCGGAGTTCCTCAAGCAGTAATCCCCGCAAGGGAACAGCGCGACGCGCGAGGGTATCGCCGCGTGCACTTCAGCGTCTCCACCTCCGGACTCGCCGGCCTGACCGGCGAGACACTGCGCGCCGCCACCGCCGACGGCCTGCGCGACGCGGTCTACACGGCGGCCGCGCTCACCCTCGCGGGCATCCTCGCCGCCCTGACCCTCCCGCGCCGCACCACCCCGATCACCGAGAAGCCCGTCCCCACGCTTCACTGAACCACTGACGACCGACCACCACCCATGGCTTCGGCACGGAGACGTCATCACGACGGCGACCAGGCACGCGGCCCGGTCACCGTGCCGGGGCCGGCACCTTCGCCGGCCCCAGCCACCGCACGACGCCCCGGAACCGGACCGCGAGCAAGCACACCCCGTTGACGGAGACCGCAGCCACGGCCGCCGAGCCGATGGCTGCGAGCCCGCCCGTCATGCCCTACGCCGACCGCTGCTGTGCCATGACTTCCAGCCGAGACCAACAGGTGGCGCACTTGCCACCGTGGTCGGCGTTCTCGCGACGCCGTTCGGCCTCAGCCGGGACCGAGGGCGCGGCCTACCGCTTCCTGGCCTGGCACCAGATGAGCGCCGGATTCCCAGGAGGGTCGCCCGTCGCCGCCGAAACCGACCACCATTGCCTGCCGCTTCCCGTGCTTAAAGGGCCGCGGTGAGGTCGATCTCGATGAGCTGATCGGAAAACCCCAGCTGCGCGACTCCCAGCAGGGTGCTCGCGGTGGTGAACGCCTCTGCCAGGGGCGAATCGGCCAGCCTGGCCCAGGCGTGACCCAACACCTTCTGGTCGCCGGACGCCACATAGATCACCGACCGCACGACATCCTCCGGCCCAGCCTCCACGGCCCGCAGGGCCGCCATCGAGTTGACCACCACCTGGTCGATCTGCGCGTCGAGGTCCCCGACACCCACCACCTCGCCATCCAGGCCGACCGGGCACTGCCCTGCCAGATGCGCAGTACGCCCCGCCTCCACCACGGTGATGTGGTGATAACCGGGAGTCTCATGGAGCCCTTCGGGATTGATACGAGTGATCTTCTCCGTCATGCGGTGAGTCTGGCAGGCCCGTCCCAGCAGAGGACAACTCGTTTTCGCGACCAGCAACCTGCCGAATCCGGCCAGGCCGCCAGGACGTGATCGAGGCGGGCGAGGTAGCGGGCTCGGTCGAAGGGTGGGTGTTCCACCAGGTGTCCAGGCGGAACAGGTTGATCGCGATGGCGGTGACGGCGTGCTACAGGGCCACCCTGGGCAGGACGACCGCCACGGCGGACACGTGAGCCTCTGGTACTCAACACCTCCCGTCCGGTTGAAGGCTGCAGTTTCCGAGGGGCAGGTTCGGGTGGTCAGAGGCCGAAGGCTCCGCCCTCGATGAGGATGAGCAGGCCGATGCCGATCAGGACGACGGGCAGCAGAACGTGGCCCCAGCGGCTGAGGGCCTTGGCGATGACCGGACGGGTGGCGAAGAAGCGTCCGGCGGCGATCCAGACCGCCAGCAGAATCAGGAAGACGATCACGTAGACGCTCATGCCGCCCAGACCGGCGGTGGCGAAGACCGGGACGTAGACGCCGATGTTGTCGCCGCCGTTGGCGAAGGTGACCGCCGCGACCTCCAACGGCCTGGGCGCGCGCTGGGCGGCTTCCTTCTCCTCGTCGGGGTCACCCCGGTGCTTCCACGCCTGGACGGCGGCCTTGATGCCCAACGCCAGCGGAAGCAGGCCCAGGTAGGGGATGGCGTCCTCGGGCAGGAAGGTCGCGCCGAACGCGGCGGCGACCGCGACGGCCAGGATGGCGGCGAACCCCAGGTACTGGCCGACGGCGACGTTGCGCAAGGTCGCGCGCTGTCCGGCTCCTTGGGCGAAGAACAGGGCCAGGACCAGGATGTCGTCGATGTTGGTGACGGCGAACAGGCCGGCGGCCTGGCCGATGATCCCGGCGTTCACTCACCCACCACCAACGCGGTAGCGGCACGGGCGGCGATGGCCTCGCCGCGGGCATGGTCAGGCAACAAGGCGATGTTCATGCTCGGCTTTCAGGTGCTTGATGCGATCAGGTCACAGGCGCGGACCACCGCCTCGACGAAGGGGGCCGCGTGGGCCTGTCAGCAGCGCAGGACCTGCAAAGCGTTGAGTGAGGGCCGCAAGGCGGCCAGCACACCGGCGTCGACGGCGCGGGGCAGGCCGCGCCTGCCCGGCCCCGGCGCGACGACGTTCGCAGCCCAGGGCACGTCCCGATCCAGGGCAACGGGATGGGGTTCGGCGATGGCGCGCGGCTGGACGGTCACGTCATCGGAGGTGGCTCCCGGCGACCGGGAGGAATCCCCGGCGAACGTCTCCGGTGCGGCATGGGCCTGCAAACCTGCGGAGGCGGCCACGGTCGGGGGCACGAGCTGGTTGGGCGCCACCAGGTAGGTCAGGAGCGCGATGGCGGCCAGCGGCGCCCAACGCGCCCACCAAGCCCTCAGCTCCATCGTTCCCCGCCGCAGGTCGATGATCGCGCCCGCCGCGACCGCCCCCGCATCGTACCGATCAGCGGTGGTCGGCAGAGCAGGCGTCGCCCGGCCCGGAAGGTCAACGCCGCGCTGGCCCTCACACCAGCCGCCCCGCCCGGGGGCGAAAGCGCGGCACGTCGGCGGCCTTGGTGCTTACGCCCTCATCGCCTGGTCACCAGTTACGCTTCCGGGCGTGGGCCTCTACATCATCGAGGTGACCTTCGAGGACTGGAACGGGCCGCTGCTCCAACTCGGCTCGGCCTTGGACCTTGCGGAACGTCCCGCCCTACATGCCCGAGCCACGGTTCGGAGACCTCTGCAGGCAGGAGTTGCAAGGCGATCAGTCCAGATGCCTCGACTGGGACCTGCTCATCCCCGTCGACTTCGACGACCCGATCGAGTTGCCCATACCTTCCAGCTACTGCGACACCACAACGATCGCCAGCGCCCACCGTGATCTTCTACACCGCGCTCTTCCTCCGTGCTGCCGAACGCGCCATCGAGCACGACTGCGCCCTCCACCTGACCTGAGCCAAGAACTCACTGCGAAGGCTTTCGGCGCTCCTGTCTTGTCAGGACGAGGGGATGTCGCGTCGCTGCTCGGGCTGGTCCAAGCACTGTTCCAGCACGTCACGGTGTTGCTGGTCTAGGCGCCGGAGGACGCGTCAGTGGCGGCTAATGCGTGGACGCTCTGCTGGAGGAGCAGACACGCGAGCACTCCGACCTTGACCTGTGAGCGCCTGCCGTTCAGCCCCATCGGCTGTTCGTTGTGTTCGCAGACCGCTGCATCGACCGGATCCATCCTTGGCCGGGCGACCGGCCTTGGAGCTTCGTCCTCCATGACGGCGACCGGCTCCGCGTCGACCTACACCTCTACGAACCCTTTCCGGACGGATCGCTGCGTTACGGGTCGGCGGCCGATGGCATCGTGTTCCCTACGGAAGCACTTACCGAACGCGGGGTTATCGGCGGAACGCCAGTCCGCTGTGAGGACCCCCGCTGGGCGGTGCGCTGGCACACCGGCTATCCGCCTCGAACCGTCGACCGCCATGGCGTTCCCCGTCTTTGCGAGCAGTTCGGAATCGACCTACCAGACGCCTTCCGCTGAGGCCGGTCACGTCAAGGAGCCCCGCAGGCTCGTCTTATCGTGACTGGCCGTTCCGATGCGGGTGGTCGATGGCCAAGACTCCCAGCGCTTCCTTCTCCGGGCCGCACATACGGCGGATGTTGGCGAGCTGCTGCTGGCGTTGCAAGCTCAGATGAGGTGATGGCGGTTCAGCCAGCCGGCGATGGCCTGGCCGATGGCGTGGGGCTGGTCCTCGGGGGCCTGGTGGCCGGCGGGCCCGATCCCCTCGATTTCGAGGGCGGCGATGTTCTGGCGAGCCCAGTCCACGATCTCGGGGGAGGCGATACCGACGCCCTCCTCGACCGTGAGGAGAAGTTTGGGCACCTCCGGGCTGCCGGCGAGCCATTCGCCGTAGGCGTCCATGCGCTCGGCGACATCGGCCGGTTCGCGGTCGTAGGGAATCTCGCGAGGCCACTGGAGCAGCGGAAGGCGCGACGCAGGGTCGGTGTAGGGCGCGCGGTAGACGTCGTGGTCCTCTGGGCTGAGACCTGTCTTGATGGCGAAGGGGTGGGGCAGGGCGTACTCGATGGCGGCGTTCTCCTCTAGCAGTAGCCGCTCGCCGAGTCCGGGAGTGCGCAGCGCCTTGGAATGATCGATCACGTCCTGCGGCAACTCCGCCCACATCTGTGGCCGCAGGAACGTCTCCAGGAGGGCGACGCCGCGCACCTGGCCGGGGTGGCGTGCGGCGCGGTCCATGGCCAGTGCGCCGCCCCAGTCATGACCGACCAGGACGGCCTCCTTCAGCTCCATGGCTTCGAACCACGCGTCCAGGTAGCGGGCGTGGTCGGCGAAGCGGTAACCGATGTCGGGCTTCCCGGAGGCGCCCATCCCGATCAGATCAGGGGCCAGGACCTTGGCGCGATCGGCGACGTGCGGGATGACGTTGCGCCAGACGTAGGACGAGGTGGGGCTGCCGTGCAGGAACACCACGGGCGACTCGCCCTGTCCGGTCTCCGTGTAGGCGAGGTGGGAATCGAGGACGGCGACGGTGTGCATGATCGTTAGACCCTTCGCTGGTTCGGCACCCGGAATCTAGATCCACACCCCTCCAACTGTCAACATCCCAACTAATGCTGAAGCAACCGTCACTGACGCAATCATCAGACTGCTAACATCACGCCCGGAGGTGAGGCCCGTGCCCGGCCAGGCAGGGAACGTTGTCGACGACGAATCCGGACCGCTGCATGCGGCCACCGGTCACCTGATGCGCCGCGTGTTCACGACGGTCACCGCTCAGGCCGTGAAGGACGGGCCCCAGTCGCGCGAGTTCGTGGTGCTCGACATCCTCGCCGACGCGGACGCCCCCTCCCAGCAGGAGCTCGCCCACCGGCTCGGCATCAACCGTACGATCATGGTCAGGCTGCTCGACCGGCTCCAGGAAACGGGCTATGTCGTCCGCACTCGCAACCCGGCCAACCGCCGCACCTACATGGTGTCGCTGACCGCGGCGGGCCGTACCGCCCTGGACGGCATGCGCCAAGCCGTCGCCGACAACGATGCCCGGATCACCGCCGCGCTCACCGACCTCGAACGGCGGCGCCTCACCACGCTGTTGACCGTGCTCGTCGCCGACGACGGGCCCTCCGCCATCCACAACATCGAGCACCTGATAGCGCAAGCCCACTACCGTCTGCGCCGTCTCGGGGATCGTAGGCTCGAAGCGTACGGCCTGCGCACCCGCCACTTCGCCCTGCTGCCCGCGCTGGACCGGCTCGCCCCCTGCCCGCAAGAGCAACTGGCCCGATACCTGCACCTGACCGAGCCCGCCACCGCATCGCTCATCGAGGAACTGGTCCAGGCCGGCATCGTGTCCCGCGGTCAGGACCCGCACGACCGACGCCGCTATGCCCTACAGCTCACCGACCTCGGCCGCGCCCGCGTGCCTGTAGTACGTGAAGCCCTGGAGAGCATGGAACACGACATCAACGACGTCCTCGGCCCAGACCGCGCGCAAGAACTTCGCACCCTTCTCACCAAGCTGCTGCCGTAAGCACGCAGCCTCTCGCGGCAGTCGGCCCGACGTCGCCAGCGGGCGGCTGCCTTGCAGTAGCGGGCATCGATCGGGTGTTCCGCAAGAGTGTTCCAGTGACGGAGCCCTATCCGGAACACTTGACGGCGTGAACGCCGCACCGAACGGGCCCCGCGTCGGCTAAGCCCGTTGCTCCACCGACGAGCAAGATGTCGTCGTCCAAACCGAGCAGCTGCTCGCGCTCGGCGTCCCGCAGGATTGGATCTACATCGACTGGGGTTGCTCCGGCACTACCCGCCGCAACTGCGGCGGCCTGGACCAGGCCCTGGCCGCGGTGTGGCGCGGCAGCGTGTTCAAGTTCGACCGGTTCGCCCGCAACATGGCCGAGGCCAACCAGATCCTCACCGACCTGTCCGACCGGGAAGTGCTGTTCGGGCTGGGCGGGTCGGTTCACGACTGAAACGACCCGTTCGGCGCTGTCCCTGCACACTGGCGATGGTCGCCGAGTTCGAGGCGAACTTGGGCCACCTGCGCACCCGCGAGGGCATGACGCTGGCCAAGAAGAACGGCAAGCCCAAGGGCAAACACCCAAACTGCCCGAGCCGACGCGGCGTTCCATCCGCCGCCGCTACGCCGCCGGCGAGGTGACGCTGACGGACCTGGCCACCAAGTACAGCGTTGGCCACTCCACCATCCACCAAGATCAACAAAAACTACATGACAACCGGCGTTGTCATGCAGTCCCAGCGATCTTGCTTAAGAGCTCGTCGTCGACGCGCCGCAGCTAGTGCGGTAGCGATCAATGCCTCAGATGCGTGAGACAAAACCGCGAACGCCTCAGGTGCATGAGACGTGCCTCAAGTTCGATGAGACAGGACAACTGACACCCAGTGACGAACCCGCAGGACAGAACCATGCAGAACCGTACGCAGGTGGGGCGGTGCGCGCCGGGGCTCGCTGGGATAAGCAGCATTATCGCAGTACTGATGCTGGAGACTATATGTGTATCCGTTTCAGAAGATACGACTATCCGTATCTCTAGATACGGTAGTGATGGGCGTCTTGGTGCCGGTCCAGGGCCGGAATGGGGTGCCGGTAAGAACCGTGTCATGAGCCCCAGACGAGCGGACCCCGGTCTGCGGATAGGCCCTTGTGGGTGGGTTTTCTTGTTCGCTGATCCGGCGCATCCTCGTGGCGAGGGCAAGCAGCGAGGAGTCCGGCATGGCGCGGACGTGGACGGGCGCGGATGCCACGGCCCTGCGCCGTGGGCTGGGGCTGACCATCGAGGCGTTCGCGCGTCGGGTGGGGGTGGCTGCCCGCACCGTGGACCACTGGGCGGCTCACCCGCAGGTGGTTTCGCGGTCGGGTCAGCAGGCGGCGTTGGACCGGCTGTTGGCGGCGGCTCCGGAGAAGGTGCGGGAGCAGGTGGTGGCTCCGGCGGGGCGTCCGATGCGGGTGGTGGCCCGGGCGGGCATGGTGCTGCTGGTGCGGCGGCGCGATGAGGGGCCGATAGGCTGGCAGTTCCCTGCGGGGGTGATCAAGCCGGGTGAGGACGGCGGCGACGTCGCCGTCCAGGAGACCCACGCTGAGACCGGCGTGCACTGCGCGGTCGCGGAGCATCTGGGGTGCCGGGTCCATCCGGTGACCGCGGTGGTGTGCGATTACTACGTGTGCTCGTATCTGGCGGGGCGCCCGGTGAACCGGGACCCGGCGGAGAACACCTCGGTGGCGTGGGCACCGATCGGTAAGCTGACCGAATTCGTCGGCCCCACGATCTATCCGCCGATCCTGACCGCTCTGGAGGAATGCCGTGCCTGACCTCCCGCCGGTCGCCGCCGCCGTCATCGTCGAACGCGGCCGGGTCCTTTTGGTCCGCCGCCGCCATCCCGAAGGCGACCTGGTGTGGCAACTGCCGGCCGGGGAGGTGGAGGACGGCGAGACCGCCGCTCAGGCCGCCGAGCGTGAGACCGCTGAGGAGACCGGCCTGAAGGTGACCGCGGGCCGTGCGCTGGGGTCGCGGGTCCACCCCGACACCGGCCGGTTCCTGCTGTATGTGGTCTGCGAGGCCGTGGGCGGGCACGCCCACGTCGCCGATGACGAGGAGATCGCCGAGGTCGCCTGGGTCGAGCTGGGCGGCCTAGCCGACTTCCTGCCGCGGCCGTTGTTCGGGCCGGTCCAGGAGCACCTGGACGCGCTTCTGCACTCCCGCTGATTGCCGAACATGCGCCCGGTCCGCAACGGCGTTGCGTGGCCGGGCCGGAGCGCGGCGGGTGAAGGTCGAGGGGACAGCACGGTCCGTCTCCACCGGGAGGTATCCGATGACCACCGATCTGCTCGCCACGACCCGCGACCCCCGCACCTTCGTCGACCCCGATGTGTGAGACCGCGAGATCGCCCTGCTGGTCCGCGACAACCCCTTCGACCGCGTCATGGCCGAAAGGATCTTCGGGCAGGCCATCGCCTACCTCATCACCGCGATGGAGAAGTGGGACGACAAGCTGGAGCTCGGCGCGGGCGAACTCGTCGACATGGGCGTCCACGCCTTCATCCTCGACACCGCCAACTACCGCAAGTTCTGCGACCGGCACTTCGGCCGGTTCCTGGAGCACATCCCCGAGATCGACCGCAAGTACGACGGGACCGTCCAGCGCACCGCCAAGGTCATCGCCGACAACGGCTTCCGGGTGGACTGGCCGCTGTGGGAGAAGGACTTCGCCAAGTGCTCCCCCTGCGCGCCCGGCACCAGCTGCCACTGACCCACCAACCCCAAGCCCGGCCGGGCTTCGGCGCGTCCCACACCTTTCCCCGACATCACCACCGTGACCAGGGCGCGCTGGCTACCGTTTGACCGGTGAGCCTCAGAAACGTCGGCTGGTCCCAGCAGCATCCCGCCAAGACCCTCACCGACCCCGACGACGGGCCCGGCTACTCCACCGGGTGCGGCGGTGGCCGGGCCAACAACGTGACCACGCGGCCGACAACGCACGGTTGTCGCCTATGGTCATAGGTGTGGATCTTGACTTGACCCTGGTCCGCGCCTTCGCCGTGACCGCCGAGACGCTGCACTTCGGGCGCGCCGCCGAGCGGCTGGGGACCAGCCAGCAGGCGCTGTCCAAGCGCATCGCGCGGCTGGAGACGGTGCTGGCGGTGCGGCTGTTCGAACGCGAGGGCGGCATCCGGCTGACCGAGGCGGGCGAGCGGTTCCGCCCGGCCGCGCACCAGGCGCTGGCGGCAGGCGAGCGCGCGGTCGCCGCGGTGACGGGAGCCGGGCCGGTCGTGCGCGTCGACGCCTGGGGCCACCTGTACGCGCCGATGCGCACCGTCGCCCAAGCGGTGCAGGCGCTCGGCGCGGTCCGGCTGGAGCCCGGCCCGGGACGCGACTGGCCCTCGGTCGCGGCGGCCCTGCTGCGCGGCGACACCGATCTGGGCTTCGGCCGGGTCCACCCGCTCGCAGGCGGCCTCGACGCGGGGCTCACCCAGCGCCTGGCGCGGCTGGAACCAGTCGACGCGGTGGTCAGCACGGCGCACCCGCTGGCCGGGGCCGGCCAGCTGCGCCCGGCCGACCTGCGCGACAGCACCCTGTGGTGCCCGGCCGAACTGCCCCGCCTGGACTTCCTGCGCCGTTTCGCCGACGAGTTCCACATCGCCCGGCGCCAGGACGGCCCCAACCTCGGCCTGGACCACCTCGTCGAGCACATCCGCGCCGACGCCTCGTGTTTCACGCTGTTCCCCGCCGACGCGCCGCTCCCCGACCACGCGGGCCTACGGTCCATCCCGCTCGTCGAGCCGACGCCGTTGTACGCGTGGTCGCTGGCCTGGCGCGAATCGCACCGCCATCCGCTGCTCGGGTCCCTGCTGCGCGGCTTCGCCGAGGTCGGCCGCAGCCGCCGCTGGCTCGACTACGCACCGCAGCGAGACTGGCTTCCCGACACCGACCACGCCAGGCTCGCGATCGATCACATGTGATCACTACTTCTCGGACGCGCCGCTGCGCCCAGATCGCGCGTCGGCCGCAGGCCGGAGGATCGATCCAGGGGACCTGGCGCAGGTCCCGCCGTACCTGACCACGTCCGTTATTTCGGCGAATACTCCAGGAACGAACCCGGCCGTCTTCGCCCTCTTCAAGCCTCCGCGGGATTCTGGTCGTTCTGCTCCTGCGCCCAGGTGATCGCCCATTCGTCGAGCGGTTGGAGGGCGTGCCCGAGGGCCGTTCCCAGCCGGGTGAGCTCGTAGCCATCGACTGAGGGGGCGATGATCCCGTTTGACGTGAGTTCGCGAAGCCGCTGGTAGAGGACGCTGGAGGACAGGCCTTCGCACCGTGCCAGCAGCGCACGCGCACCGAGCGGGCCCGCACGCAGCTCCCAGAGGATCCGCAGCGCCCACCGGCGGCCGAAGAGGTCCATCGCAGCCATGATCGGACGGCCGGTGGCCGATCCACGGACCGGTGTTCCGACGAGCTCCAACGGTCGCCTCCGGCGGCTGCATCGCGACGCTGGGACGTCCACGGCTACTCGTCCCCGTCACCACGCAGTCCGCTCTCGCCGCCCTGACCCCGGCCCCTGATCGGCTCGCCGCAGCTTGCGATCACCTGGGTCTGCTGGGCTGCTTCGTCTACTCCCCGGCGTCGGCCCGGGTCGTGGCCCGCATGTTCGCCCCGTCGATCGGTGTACCCGAGGACATCGCCAACACCAACAGCTCCGCCCACCTGCTCGCCCGCCATGGCGCCACCCGGCTTGCCGTCGACATGGGCGATACCTTGGGCCACCCTTCCTCGGTCAGCGCCAACGCATGCCACAGTTCACCGAGTCCGCTGGTCGATGTCTCCAGCGTCGCGAGAATCGGGCGAGCGTTGTGGCTGCCGATGCCTCGCTTCACGCTCCTCGACTCCCACAGACGACTGGTTCCGCGAGGCTCGTGATCACGCGGCGGACGGGGATGTTCGCACGATGTCTCACCGAAGGACGGCGCGTTCGAAGGCGCGGAGAACGCGTGTGCGAGTGCCTCGACCAGGCATGATGCAATGATCGTCGTGGATATGGATCTGTCGGCCAGTGAATCCGGCCTTCTGCGTGCGATGGAGCAGAATCTTGCCGAGCACGCCTGCCACCTGCACCGGAGCCTGCAAGGCGCGTCCGTCACCGAGACCGGCGACCTGCTGATCGCCGACAGCGGCCTGGAGGACGACACCTTCAACATCGTTGCGGCGGCCTGCTTCACCCCGGCCACCGCCCAGGCCCGCGCCGCGGAAACCGTCCGCACCTTGGCCGCCACCGGCCGTCCCTTCTCCTGGTGGGTGGGCCCCGCCTCCGCGCCGGCCGACCTCGCCGAGTATCTGAAGGCCGCCGGGCTCGAAGCCTCGGAGACCGAGGTGGGCATGTGGAAGGACCTGCGTGCGCCCCTTCCCGAGACGCACGCCGACGGCTTGGACGTCCACTTGGCGACCACCCCCGCCCAACTCGCCGACTACGCCACGGTCCTCGCTGCGAACTGGACCCCGCCCGCCGCCACCGTGCGCCGCTTCTTCGCCGATACCGCTCCATGGGCGCTCGCCGCCGACTGCCCCGCCCGGTACCTGGTCGGCTACGTCGACGAGCGTCCCGTCTGCTCGGCCGAGGTTTTCCTGCACGCGGGCGTCGCTGGGATCTACAACATCGCCACTCTCGCCGCCGACCGCCGCCGTGGCTATGGCGGCGCCATCACCTCGGCCACTCTGCGCATCGCCCGCGACGCGGGTTACGAGACCGCGGTCCTACAGGCATCCGCCGACGGCGAACCCGTCTACCGCGGCCTCGGCTTCACCGCCTGTGGCCACTTCACTGAATACGCCATCACTCCCTGATCTGTGACGGCGCCCTCGAAGCAGGCCGTGCAGGGCTCACCAGTTCAGTCGTGTGCTGCTGGTGTCAGGGAGGCGTTCCAGAAGTCGGCGTAGCGGCCGTTGCGGTGGAGGAGTTCGTCGTGGGTGCCTTGTTCGGTGATGTGGCCGTTGTCGAGGAAGGTGATGTGGTCGGCGTGTTGGATGGTGCGGAGGCGGTGGGCGACCATGACGACGGTTCGGTCGGCCATGAGGTGTTCGATGCCGTGGTGGACGGCGGTTTCGTTGATGGGGTCGAGGGCGGAGGTGACTTCGTCCAGGAGGATGATGGGTGCGTTTTTGAGGAGGGCTCGGGCGATGGAGACGCGTTGGCGTTCGCCGCCTGATAGGAGGGTGCCGCCTTCGCCGACGTTGGTGTTCCAGCCGCCGGGTAGTCGTTCGATCACCTCGTCGAGTCGGGCGGCGTTCGCTGCTGCCCGTACTTCGGCTTCGGAGGCGTCGGGGCGGCCGAGGCGGATGTTGTCTTCGATGGTGCCGTCGAAGAGGTAGACGTCTTGGAAGACGATGGCGATCTGTGCCATCAGTTCTTCGGTGGCGATGTCGCGCACGTCCACGCCGCCGATGCGCACCGCGCCCGCGTTCACATCGTGGAACCGCGCGAGCAACTGCAGCAGCGTGCTCTTGCCCGAGCCTGAGGGGCCGACCACGGCGAGCCGCCGTCCTTCGGACACGGACAACGACAGGCCGTCGATCACCGTGTGGTCACCATGCCGGAAGGCGACGGATTCCAGTTCCAGGCCATGGCCCACCGGCTGGATTGGTTGCCGTGCCTCCGGCAGCGGCTCGGTGTGCAGGACCGCGTCGAGCCTGGCCAGCTCGGAACGTGCGCTGCGGACTTTGCCGCCGATGTCGGCCAGCGACAGCAGGGGATCGGCGCAGCGGGCGGCCAGTACCAGGATCGCCAGCACCTCCGCCGTCCCGACGGTCCCGCCGAGCGCGAGGTAGGTGCCCAGCACCAGCAGCACGGTGAACACCGCCTGCACCACGAGCGTCAAGCCGATCATGCCGGGCAGCGCTGACAGGACGGTGCGGCGGGACGCGCGCTGGAGTTCCTGCAACGAGTCGTCGAGCAGTTCGAAACGTTCGGTGGTCCGGCCGCCGGCGCGCAGCACCGGCTGGGCCTGGAGGTACTCGATGACCCGCCCGGTGGTCTCGGTGTCACGTTCGTGGCGGTCGGCGTCGCCCGCGGCCATCGAGCGTCCAGTCCAGATCTGGATCGCCACCACGAGCGGCGCGGCGACCAGCGCGGCCAGTCCCATCTGCCAGTTGAAGGCGAACATCACGGCGACGATCGTCGCGGGGGTGACGAGAGCGGAGATGTAGGGCGCCAGCAGATGCGCGATCACGCCCATCGTCTCCAGCACACCCTGACTGGCCAGGACGGATATCTCCCCCACCCGGCCGGTGCTGTACCAGCCGAGGGGCAGCCGGGCCAGGTGGTCGCCGAGACGGTGGTACATGCCGCGCAGGAGCGTGGTCCCGACGCGGAAGCCGGACAGGTCGCTGGCGTAGCGGAGGACGGCGTAGAGGGCGATCGCGGCTCCGAAGGCGGTCAGCCAGGGCCAGGCGTCGTCGGGGTCGTTGCCGAACAGGGCTCGCAGCACGGGAACCAGCAGGGCGTAGGACAGACCCTCGACGATCGCGGTGATCGTCATCAGGACCACGGTGCGACGCACCGGCCGGGCGTGCTCGTGGCCCAGGACGCGCAGCAGCATGCGGATCATCGGTACTCCTCGGACTGCCAGAAGGCGGCGAACTTTCCGTTTCCTGCCAGGAGGTCGGCTGGCCTGCCCTGTTCGACGATCGACCCGTTGTCCAGCATCACGACGGTGTCGGCGTCGGTGACGGTCTCCAGGCGGTGGGCGATGACCAGGACCGTGCGATCACCCGACAGCGTCGCGAGAGCGCTGCGCACCGCCTGTTCGGTGTGGGGGTCGGCGAAGGCGGTCGCCTCGTCCAGCACCAGGACGGGCGCGTCGGCGAGTAGGGCGCGGGCGAGCGCGATCCGCTGCGTCTCGCCACCCGACAGCCTGGCCTCCTGCCCGAGCACGGTGTCGTAGCCGTGCGGTAGCTGGAGGATTCGTTCGTGGATGTTCGCCATCCGGGCTGCGCGCATCACCTCGTCGAGATCGGCATGCGGGACGGCCAGCGCGATGTTGTCGGCGACTGATGCGTGCAGCAGGCGGACGTCCTGGAAGACGAAGGAGACCGTGCGGTAGAGGTCGCGGCTGCTGAGTTCGCGCAGGTCGACGCCGCCCAGGGTGATCGAGCCGTGCGTTGGGTCGAAGAAGCGCGGCAGCAACTGGACGAGCGTGGACTTGCCGCTGCCCGACGGTCCGACGAGCGCGGTGACCGTCCCGGGTTCGAGGATCAGATTGAGCCCGCACAGCACCTCACGATCGTCGTCGTAGCTGAAGCGGACATCGCGCAGCTCCACCCGGTGACCCTGCGGCGCGATCGGGTGCGCGGGCTCCGGCAGCGGCGCCACCGCGAGGACGTCCCGGATCCTGCCGACCGCGCGCTTGGCGGTTTGCAGATCGTCGAAGCTGTGCGCGATGAGGGCCGACACGGGAGCGGTCAGGCCCAGGCCCAGCAGCAGGAAGGGCAGCAGGTCGGCGGGGGTCAGGCCGCCGCCGGTGATCAGGGCGGTGCCGCCGATCAGCACGACCAGCAGCACGAACGGCGGCGACAACACCAGCTGCATCCCGGCGGCGACCACCGAGAGGCCGCGCACGAAGCGGTGGTAGACGTCGACGAAACCGTCGGTGGCGGTGCGGAACCGGCGATGGGCCCGCCCGCCCCTGCCGAACGCCTTGACCACCGCGATGCCCTGGACGAACTCGACGACGGAGTTGGCGATCTGCCCCATGGCCGCGTCGAACCGCTTCTCCTCGCGCAGCCGGGCCGGGGTCATCATCAGCGGGAGGTGCGCCACCGCCAGCACGACCGGGATCAGCGTGATCAACGTGAGCCGCCAGTCGATGGTGAACAGGTAGACCAGCGACACCAGCGGCACCACGAACGCGGCGACCAGCTCGCCGGGCGCATGGGCGATGAACGGGTGCACGGCGCTGACATCCTCGCCCACCACCTTGGTCAGCTCGCCGGTCCGACGCCGCGACAACCAGCCGATCGGCACGCGGCCCAGCCGCGCGGCCAGCCGCCGGCGGAGGGCCAGTTGCACCCGGCCGTCCAGGAGGTGTCCGGTGCCGGATGACGCGGCCGTGAACAGCAGCCGGACGAACAGCCCGGCCGCCCCGGCGATCGTGACGAACCAGACGTGATCGTGGTCGATCGGGCCGGGCGCCAGCAGGCTACGTCCCAGTTCGGCGACCGCCAGCAGCGGCGCCAGACCCGCGACGGCACCGATCACCTGAAGGATGACGACGGCGGCGAAGGTCCATCGGTAGGGGCGCAGCAGCCCCGTCGCGTCATCGGCGTCCGGCAGGGGAGGGGGTTGTTCCCTTGGCGGCGCGAGGTCGGTCGTGGTCATCGTTCTCCTGTCCTCGTCGGGGGGATCCCCGTCAGCCGACCATCGCCACGCGGCAGAAGGTCGCGAGTGCCTCGTCGATGGGGTGGGGCTGCGGCCGGCCCGAGGGGTCGAGCCTGTTCCACCTCTGCAGGTTCACCGCGACCGACAGCCGCCGCCCGCCGTCCTCGCTGATCATGGACAGCGCTCCGGAACCCCAGGTCGTGCCGCCGTGCCCCCAGAAGACGCCGCCGGGCAGCTCCGTCGGGTACAGGCCGAGGCCGTACTCGATCGTCTTGCCCTCCTGGGAGACGATCGTGGCGGTGCGCCGCATCTGCGCCAGCGACGACGGGTGGACGATCTCGCCGGCGAGCAGCAGGCCGAAGAAGCGGTTGAGATCCGCCACGGTCGAGACCAGCGAGGCCGACGGCCCCGCGTAGGACATGTCGTAGACGCTGTAGTCGCGCGGCGGGTCGATCTTGCCGAAGAACGCCTCGTAGGCCAGCGAGTGCGGGCCGTCGATCTCCGGCCCGCCGGGGAACGCGGTGCCATGGAGCCCGGCGCGCTCGATGACGTTCTGGGTGATGTACTTCTCGGCCGTCACACCGGTCACTCGTTCCAGGAGCTGACCGAGGAGCAGGTAGTTGGTGTTGGAGTACAACCCCGGAGTGCCGCCAGGGGCGTTGGCGGCGGGCGCGGTGACCCCCATCCCGATCAGTTCGACGGGGTCGAACCGCGTGAGCCGGTGGTCGTCCAGGCTCTGGGGCCCGCACTTGGCGGGGTCGGGGAACCCCCTGAAGGAGGGGTAGGCGTAGGGGAGGTACTCGGCCAGGCCGCTGGTGTGGCCGATCAGCATCCGGACCGTGATCGCGTCACCGCGTTCGCCGGGAACCAGTTCCGGCAGGTAGCGGCCGATCGGCGCGTCGAGCCCGATCTGGCCGCCGTCGACCTGTTGCAGGACCGCGGCGGCGGTGAAGGTCTTGGTGATGCTGCCGATCCGGTACCGCATGTCGGCGGTGACGGGACGGCCGGTGGCGAGGTCGGCGACCCCGGCGGCGCCGCGCCAGACGTGGTCGCCGTCGCGCACCTCGGCGAACAGGCCCGGCACCCCGGCGCGGTGGACGTTCTCGATGGCGGTGTTCAGCTCTGCGGGATCCAGCGGGTTCCTCACGGCATGCGTCCTTTCGCTTGGCCCTGCATCGGCCTGACGGCACGCCGACCGTCCGGCATGCTCGTGCACTCATTATGCACGCGGTGCGTGCAACAGCAAGTGCATAGGTTAGGCTGGAGTCCGGCGAGAGGAGAGACATGGCAGGTCGAAGGCGTTGGTCGACCGAGGAGATCCTGGACGCGGCGACGGAGCTGCTGCGCACGAGCGACGCCGAGTCGTTCAGCGTGCGCAAGCTCGCCGCGGTGCTCGGCACCGACTCCTCCAGCCTCTACCGGCACTTCCGCAGCAAGACCGAACTGCTGCGCGCGGTCGCCGACCGGATCCTCCTGGCCGCCATGGACGGCTACCGGCCCGAGGGGGACTGGAAGCGGCGCATCACGACCCTGGCCCTGCGCGTGCGGGAGGCCTTCGGGCAGCACCCCGAGCTCGCCGCGGTCTGGGGACGCTACGCCTCGGGCGGCACCGGTTCCCGGATGATCATGGAAGAGATGTTGCAGGCGCTGCGCGCGTCGGGCCTCCCCGACGAGGAGATCCCGGCGAGCTATCACCGGCTCGCGGTCCTCGTCGCCGCGCTGGTCGCCTCCGAGGCCGGGGTCAGCGCCCTCACCCCCGAGGAGTACGAGCAGGGCATGGAGCTGTTCCGCGTCGCGGTCCTCGGCGCCGACCCCGAACGTTTCCCGGCTCTGGCCCACTTCGCCCGCGACGTCCGCCCCCTCGGGGTGGACCGCAAGGCGGCGTTCGAGGAGATCCTCGCCGTCCAGCTCGCCCACATCGAGGCCGCGATCCGCCCGAGCTAGGCAGTGTTTCAAAGCCCCGGCCCAGGGGGCTCGCCTGGC
>NZ_BCRO01000011.1 GCF_001552635.1 Actinomadura hibisca NBRC 15177
ACTCGCCTTCGGCATCGCCCCGCCGGGACAGTCAGTCACTCGCGCGACGGCTGAGGCCTTTGAGACAGGTCCTAGCCAAGGGGCTCGAAAGTGCCGGCGAACGAGTCCCAGCGAGATCGACCGGGTCTCTGCCGGCGGGTAGCCGCGTCATGGGCCGGGAAACAGGTGCGGGCCGGTTGGGCTCGGGTCACACGTGGGCGGTTTGGGCCTTGGGTGTGGCCTGGTCGTCTGGTTCGGCCTTGGGGATGAGGACGGTGGCGATCAGGCCGAGCAGGACGAAGCCCGCGGCGAGGTAGCCGCCCAGGGTGACGCCGTCGGTCATGGCGGTGCGGCCGGCGTCGGCGATCGCCCGGGTTCGGGGTTGGGCGGCGAGTCCTTCGATGGCGGCGCCCGCGCTGTCGGTGATGGCGCGGCTGTACTGGTCGGCCTGGGCCGTGGCCACGCCGGTGTCCTTGAGCTCGTCGTGCACCTGGGAGCTCAGGGTGGTGAAGAACACCGTGGTCAGGATCGCGATGCCCAGGGCGGAGCCGAGCTGGCGGAAGGTGCTCTGGATGCCGGAGGCCTGCCCGGCGCTGCTCTCGGGGATGGCGTCGAGGACCACGTTGGTGACCTGGGCGGTCGCGAACCCGACGCCCGCGCCGTACACGCACAGGATCAGCGAGATCGACCACCACGAGCTGCCGGTGGAGGCGAACAGGGCGAGCGCGCCCAGTCCGGCGACCTCCAGGGCGAGGCCGAGGCGGAGCATCGCCAGCGCCGAGACCCTGCCGGCCATGCCGAAGCTGGCGCCGCTGGCGATGAAGCTGCCGATGGCGACCGGGAGCAGCGCCAGGCCCGACTGCAGGGCGCTGTAGCCGAGGGTGAACTGCAGCCACAGCGGCAGGACGGCCACGATCCCGAACTCGCCGAGCCCGATGATGAGGGTGGCGATGTTGCCGTTGCGGAAGGACGCCCTGGAGAACAGTCCGAGGTCCATGAGCGCCTTGCCGGGGTCGGCGCCGCGGCGCAGGGCCGCCTGCCGCCACACGAACGCGCCCAGCGCGACGGCCGAGCCGATCAGGGCGGCCAGGACGGGGGAGAGCCCGCCGTCCCAGGTGAACCCGCCGATCTCCAGCGGACGGACGGTCTGGATCCAGCCGTAGGCGCGTCCCTCGACCAGCCCGAAGGCCAGCAGCCCGAGGCCGAGCACCGACAGGGCCGCGCCGGTGGCGTCGAGGCGTCCGCCGGGGCGGGGCGAGGGCGCGATCCAGGCCAGGACGCCGAAGACGATGACGACCGCGAGCGGCACGTTGATGCCGAACGCCCACCGCCAGGAGGCGTGTTCGGCGAGCCAGCCGCCCAGCAGCGGCCCGAGGGCCGCGGCGGCGCCGATGGTCGATCCCCAGACCGCGAACGCCTGCCCGCGCGCCTTGCCGGTGAAGTTGGCGTTCAGCAGCGACAACGACGTCGGCAGCAACATCGCCGCGCCCGCGCCCTGCAGGAAGCGGGCCACGATGAGCGGGCCGCCGCCCGGGGCCAGCCCGGCCAGGACGCTGGTCGCGCCGAAGACCACGACGCCGGCGACGAAGACGCGGCGGGCCCCGACGATGTCGGCGACCCGCCCGACGACCAGCAGCAGCGCCGCGAAGACGATGGCGTAGGACTCCTGGATCCACTGCGCCTGCGTGGCGCCGGCGTCCAGATCCTCGATGATCGAGGGGATGATCACGTTCACGATCGTGGTGTCCACCACGATCAGCGCCACGCCGAGGGCGATGGCGATCAGGCCGAGCCAGCGGCGGACGTTCGACGCCTCGCCCATAACTACCTCCACGATGTAATAACTTCATGGTGAAGTTAGTTTGCTGGCGATAGGTTGTCAAACGACGACGACGGGAGGAACGGAGACCGCATGAGCGAGCCGCTTCAGCCGCAGTACGAGCGGCTACTGGAGAGCCTGCGCGGTTACGGCGCCAACTACCGGGAGTTCAGCCGCAGGTTCGCGGCCTGGCTGGGCCTGCACTCCACCGACG
This sequence comes from Actinomadura hibisca NBRC 15177, assembly GCF_001552635.1. Classification (GTDB taxonomy): domain Bacteria; phylum Actinomycetota; class Actinomycetes; order Streptosporangiales; family Streptosporangiaceae; genus Spirillospora; species Spirillospora hibisca. Next base: position 2,013 of record NZ_BCRO01000011.1, read on the forward strand.
CCGAGGCCCTGATCGAGATCCTCGGCGCCGAGGAACGCGGGCGACCGCTGTCCCCGGCCCGGCTCAGCGAGCGCATCTCCCTGTCCTCGGGCGCCACCACCGCCCTGCTGAACCGCCTGGAACAGGCCGGACACGTCGTCCGCACCCGGGAGCACACCGACCGGCGGATCGTCACCCTGCACAGCAGCCAACGCGTCCAGCACCTCGCCGACGAGTTCTTCGGCCCGCTCGCCGACCGCGTCGACACCGTCATGTCCGCCTACCCGCCCGGCCTGCTCGAACAGTTCCAGTCCTTCCTCACCGACCTGCGCGGCGCCATGAACGACCAACTCGCCACCGACCCGCCCCGCCCGCCCGCAGAACGCTGACGCGGGCCGCGCCTTGGCCAGCGGGTTCGAGGCGATCAGCAGGTCCAGGGCGTCGTCGATCGAGGCGGTCTCCAGCTTCCTCGCGGGCCGACCCTGCTGGCGGGCAGTTACGTCACGGGCCGTGCGGCGCGAGATGCCATGGCCGTGGAAGCGTCACACCAGTTCGGGTGCGCCCTCACGAGCGAGGTCCTCGGGTTCCGGGCCGACCGGAGCCGCGCCACGCAGCGCCGCCTCGACGCGGCGGTTGCTGGTCATGGTCGCGGTCACGGCGGTCATGGTGAGGAGGAGACCGGCGGCGGCGTAGATCGGGGTGCGCACGTCGTAGGCGGTGGCCAGCCAGCCGCCCAGCACGGCGCCGAGCGGGGCGGCGCACATGGCGAGCATGCGGGAGGTGGAGGCGACCCGGCCCATCAGGTGGGCCGGAACGATCGCCTGCCGCAACGAGGGCGCGAGCACCATGGTGGCGCCCATGCCCGCGCCGCAGACGGCGAGGGCGAGCCCGGCCGCGTACGGGTTCGGGGCGGCGGCGAGCCCCAGCATGGCCAGTCCCTCGACGGCGGCCGTGCAGGTCAGCGCGGTGCCGGTGCCGAGCCGCCGGCCGAGGAAGGGGGCGATGCCCGCGCCGAGCAGGCCGCCGGTGGCCTCGGCCGTGAGGAGCAGGCCGAAGCCGAGGGCGCCGATGCCGAGGCGGTCGTGCGCGAAGAGGGCCAGGACGGTCTCCACGGCGAGGAAGGCGATGTTCCCCACTGCCGGGCGGAGCGCGAGCCCGAGCAGCAGCCGATCACCGAAGACGTAGGCGGCCCCGGCCCGTGCCTGCCCGAGCAGCGACGCGTGGGTGGTTTCGGTGGGGCGCGGCACGGCGGGCAGCGACCGTATGAGCAGTGCGGAGAGTGCGAACGACACCGCGTCGGCGAGCAGCGGAACCGCCCGCCCGAGCGCGAACAGCGCGCTGCCCGCAGGCGGCCCGGCGAAGCCGGACGCGGCGGTCTGGGCACCGCGCAGGCGCGAGTTGGCGCGCTCCAGGAGTGCCGGGTCGCGGCCGAGCAGATCCGGCAGGTAAGCCGTGGCGGCCGTGTCGAAGAAGAGTCCCCCGAGGGCGAGCAGGAAGGCGAGGGCCGACAGCAGCGCGATGCTCAGCACGTCGAGCGCGGCCGCGGCCGCCGCTATCGCGATCAGCGCCGCACGCGCCGCGTCCGCGACCCACATCGTGCGCCGGCGGTCCCAGCGGTCCACCAGCGCGCCGCCGAGCACCCCGAACAGCAGCCAGGGCAGCGTCCCGGCGGCCGTGACGACGGCGAGCGCCATCGGATCCCGCGTCAGCGTCAACGCCAGCAGCGGCAGCGCGGCATGGGTCACCCCGTCACCGAGCGAGGACACCGTCTGCGCGGTCCACAACCGCCCGAAGCCGGTCGGCAACTTCACCACATCGGTCATTTGGCGTCCCCCTCGACCTGCCGGGGCGGAGCCGGCCGGAACAGCGCGAAGGTCAGCGAGGCGTCCGGAAGCGAGGGGTCGGACAACTCCCGGTACTCGTCCGCCAGCGCGTCCAGCCGCGCCCCCAGCTCCGAGAACTGCTCATCGGTGAGCCGCAGATGCGCCATCCGCACGTGCCGCTCTCCGTCCGCCGGCGACGCCTCCAGGTCCGCCACCGCGTTCCGCAGCAGCACGTCCGGCTGCCCCGGCCCCGGATCGGGCAGCACGATCGATCGTGCGGCCATCGCGTAGTACCGCTCGGTGACGCCTCGCACCTTCCGCGTCCGCACCACCTTCACCAGGCCGGCCCGCTCCAGCAGCCGCACGTGGTAGCTGGAGCTCCCCTTCGCCAGCCCCACCCGCTGGGCGATCTGCGTGATCGTCGCGGGCTCGAAGCGGAGCACGGCCATGATCCGGTGACGCGTGAGGTTGGAGACGGCGCGCAGCTGCTCGTCATTGGTGACGTGGAAGGTCTCAGGAAGATCATCGTTGGGCACGCGCTCAATGGTCAACGATTCTTGACCATTGCGCAAGAGGGTTTCCGGTCCGGTTCGCGAAAGAACGCCCATCTCCCTGGCCATAGGGTGATCGGCATGGCACTGCAACTTGTTCAGGTGAACTTCAAGGCCCGGGATGACGCGGCCCTCGGCCAGTTCTGGGCGGACGCGCTCGGCTGGGGCGTTTCCAGCGAGGGCCCCGGTGTGACCAACGTCGAGCCCCTGAACTTCACCTGGCCGGACCCCACTGCCGTCTGCGTCGATGTCGTCACCGTCCCGGACCCCGAAACGGTGAGGTACCGCGCGCACCTCGAACTCGCCACCACCTCGGCCGCCCACCAGGAGGAACTGGTCGCGCGCCTGAAGGAACTCGGCGCGACGCCCGCCGACGTGGGCCAGGGCGACGTCCCGTGGGCGGTCATGGCCGACCCTGAAGGCAACATGTTCTGCGTCCTGGAGCCCCGAGAGATCTACCGGGACACCGGACCGATCGCCGTGGTGGCGGTCGCCTGCGCGGACCCGCGGGCCATGGCCCGGTTCTGGGGCGAGGCCGTGGACTGGACCGTGCACGAGGTGGACGACGATCGTGCAGTGCTGCGCTCCGCCAAGGACGTCGGCCCGTATCTGGAGTTCCGCCGCACGCCCAACGCGGAGACCGTGTGGACCCGCGTCCACCTCGACGTGCTGCCGTACGCCGGTGACGACCAGGCGACGGAGGTGGCCCGGCTGAAGGACCTCGGTGCGACGCCCGCCGACGTGGGCCAGGGCGACGTCCCGTGGGTCGTCCTCGCCGACCCGGAGGGCAACGAGTTCTGCGTCCTCGGCCGGGGCTGACACCGGGCGGCTCCTCCGCCGCCGAGGAGCCCGAAAACCTTTTGAGGCCCCCTCCGCGTTCCGGTAGCTTGCCTGCTGCCCATCGCCGTGAGGACAGAGGACAAGACCGCGTGACCCCGCCTGCCCTTTAGACCTGACACCTTCTTCCGCTCACCTGTAGCCGACGTTCGACGTCGGTTCCGCCGGGCTGCCCTCGCGCGCCCGGTCGTACAGCGTTCGAGGCCGCGCGCAATCGGCCTCGTGTCAGGTCTAGAGAGTCCATGTCTTCACAACCTCATATCGTGCTGCCCTGGGTCGTCCGCCGGACCAGGCTGCCGCTGCTGTCACTGCGGTGCGTGGACTGCCGGTCGGAGACGGCCACCACCGGCGAGGGCAGGTTCCGCGTCAACGCCAACGGCAAGCTGCTGGACGTGTGGCTGCTCGTCCGCTGCGTGTCCTGCGGCCGGACGGGCAAGCTCACCGTGCACGAACGAACGCCGGTCAGGTCCCTCGACCCGGCCGAGCTCGACGGCTACCGCGCCAACGATCCGGAGCTGGTGACGGCCAGGCTGCTGGATCCGCTGCTCGCCCGGCGCAACCGCTTCACCCTGGACTGGACCGGGGCCTGGCGGCTGGACATCCCGGCGGCATGGCTCGACGAGGGCTGGCCGGTCCGGGTGCGGGTCGTCTTCGACGATCCGGTGCCGGTGCGGCCAGAGCGGCTCATCGCGCAGGGGCTCGGCCTCAGCAGGAACGAGGTGCTGCGCCGGATCAAGTGCGACGTTCCGCTGCGCCGTTCGACGAGCACCGGGTTCACCTTCACCGTGATGGCGGGGGACTAACCGGGATGTAGCCGCGACGGAGCACACCGCCGCAACAGGGGTATGGCCGCCGCGAACGCGGCGGCCATACCCGCGGCCCGCCGCATCAGGCGTTCTCGGCGGGCCCGCAGTGGGCGGGGCTGATCAGTGCGGTCGCGGTCAGGGTGAGGTGCCGGACCAGCACCTCGGCCGCGGCGTCGGCGTCGCGGGCCAGTGCCGTCTCCTCCAGCAGGCGGTGCTCGGTGACGCCGTCCCGATCGGGGGCGCGGTGCGCCGACCAGCGGCGGGCCAGCTCGCTCGCGATCCACATCCGGTCGAAGGTCTCCAGCAGGACGGGGTTGCCGCACCCCTCCAGCAGGGTGCGGTGGAACACGCGATGCGCCTCGGCCCACGCCTCGCTGTAGTGCTGGCCGTCCTCCGGCAGGTACGGCGGGGTGCGCGCCAGCCGGTGGTGGGCGGCGCGCACGCGGGACTCCCATTCGACGTCGCCGCGCTCGATGGACATGCGCAACACGACCGGCTCGATGGTGCGGCGGGCCTCGGCGATCTCCTGCCAGCGGTGGTCGGAGAAGGCCGGGACGGCGAAGCCGCGGTTGGGCAGCCGGTCGGCCAGGCCCTCGCCGACCAGCCGCACGAGCGCCTCGCGCACGACGGCCAGGCTCACGCCCTGCTGCTTGGCGAGGTCCTGCGGCTTGAGGGGGGCGCCGGGCGCGTGGTCCCCGCGCATGATCGCGTCTCGCAGGTGGGCGTGGACCTGCTCGGAGAGCATCTGCTTGCCCGACGGCGGGGCGTCGGCTGTCTGGGACATGGTCCCATCATAGACGATTTGGCAAATAATCGATTTTCCGTGTTACTGTCGATTCAACGGTGACGGTCGGCGGCGCCTCCCTACGGCGTCCACCGGCCGCACCACCGCAGCACCCCTGGAAAGGAACGACGCGATGAGCGCCAACGACCCCTTCGCCCGCCTCCCCGAGGCGGCCTCCTTCATGGTCACCAGCACCACCGTCGCCGACGGCGCCGCCTGGTCGTCCGAGCAGCTCTCCTCCGGCGTCCCCGGTGGCAAGGACGTCTCCCCGCAGCTGTCCTGGAGCGGCGCTCCCGACGGCACCAGGAGCTACGCCGTCACCGTCTACGACCCCGACGCCCCCACCGGCTCGGGGTTCTGGCACTGGGCGGTCGCCGACATCTCCGCCACCGTCACCGAGCTGCCCGAGGGCGCGGGCGACGACACCGGCTCGGGCCTGCCCGAGGGGGCCTTCCAGCTGCCCAACGACGCCCGCGCACCCCGCTACATCGGCGCCGCCCCGCCCGCCGGGCACGGCCCGCACCGCTACTTCGTCGTGGTGCACGCGCTGGACGTCGAGTCCATCGGCGTCTCGGCCGACGCCACCCCGGCCGTCCTGGGCTTCACGATGGCGGGCCACATCCTCGGCCGCGCGGTCCTGGTCGCCACCGCCGAAACCCCCGCCTGACCAGCGACATGTCCGCGCTCATCGACACGACGGAGATGTATCTCCGCACCATCCTGGAGCTTGAGGAAGAAGGCGTGGTCCCCAGGCGCGCCCGCATCGCCGAGCGCCTGAACCAGAGCGGTCCGACCGTCAGCCAGACGGTCGCCCGCATGGAGCGCGACGGCCTGCTGCGCGTCGCCGGGGACCGGCATCTGGAGTTGGAGGAGGACGGTCGGCGGATCGCGATGCGCGTGATGCGCAAGCACCGGCTCGCGGAGTGCCTGCTCGTCGACGTGATCGGGCTGGAGTGGGACCAGGTCCACGCCGAGGCCTCCCGCTGGCAGCACGTGATGAGCGACGCCGTCGAACGCCTGGTCCTGGAGTTGTTGCGGCACCCGAAGGAGTCGCCCTACGGCAACCCGATCCCGGGTCTGGAGGAGCTGGGGGAGAAGGACGCCGTGGCTCCGTTCCTCGACGAGGACATGGTCGGCCTCAGCGACCTGAAGGCCGGGCCGGGCGGTGCGAGCGTGGTGGTGCGGCGCATCGGTGAGCCGGTCCAGACCGACGCCCGGATGATGTCCGTCCTGCGGCGGGCCGGGGTGCGCCCCGGCGCGGTCGTGAGCGTGGCATCGTCGCCCGGCGGCGTGCTGGTCGGCAGCGGCGCGGAGGCCGTCGAACTGCCCGCGCAGACCGCCGCGCACGTCTTCGTGACCAAGCGCTGAGGCGGGCAGGGCGAGGAACGACCAGCACGGCGGCCCCGGACCGATATCGCACGGTCCGGGGCCGCCGAACGCCCAGGCCGACACTGCCTCCGTGCGGATCGGTGACCCTAGTCGCCTGCTCCTGTTTTGATCGCGGCTGAGACGGTGCGGTGTCACGGCGGTGGTGGTTCACCTACCGTCCGCGCAGCCTCTATGCCGTGAAGAAGTCGGCGAGTGCGCGGGCGATCCGGACGGGCGCGTTCTCCGTCGGGATGTGCCCTGCGTCCGGGATGCGCACGAGGGTGGTGTGCGGGATCTCGGCGGCGAACCGCTCGGCGTACGCCACCTTCTGGAAACCGTCGTCCTCGCCCCAGACCAGCAGCTTGGGCGTCGTGTCCCGCCGCAGGGCGGGGACGGCCTCCCGGGTGTAACGGTTGTCGGCCGCGCCCACCATGGCCATCCAGGAGCGGCGGACCCGCGCGTCGGTCCACGGGTCCAGGTAGTCGGTGATCAGTTGCTCCGAGGCGGCACCGGCCAGCGCCTCCGTCACGGCCCGCCGCCGGGCGGAGAGAAGCTCGTCGGCGGTGATCGCGGCGACGGCCGCCGGGTCCCGGAACCGGGCCACGCTGGACACCGGCCAGGAGTCGTAGGTGACGGAGTTGACCAGTGCCAGCCGGGACACCTCCAGCCGGTCATGGACGAGGAGGTGCTGGGCGACGGCGCCGCCGATGTCGTGGCCCGCCACGGCGACCGGCCCGGAGAGCCCCAGCGCGGCGGCGAAGCGCGCCACCCAGTCCGCGAGGGCCGGGACCGCGCCCGTTTCCAGGGTGAGTTCGCCTCCCGAGCGCCCGAGTCCGGGGAGGTCGACCGCGATGGGGCGCAGGCCCGCCGCGCCTAGGCGGTCCATCACCGGGAGCCAGACCCGGCTCCAGTAGGTTCCGTGCAGCAGGAGCACGGCCGGGCCGTCCTGCTCCACGGTCAGGTAGCTGGCCGGTTCGCCGTCGACCAGGACCTCGGTCCGCAGCACCGTCGATTCGATGATTTCGCTCATGGGACCACCGTGGCCGAGGCCGTTCTCCCTGGCCGAGAGTCTGGAATGACACCTTTAGATACATTCTTGCCATGTCGCTTCATCGTGTGGTGGCCCTCCTCACCCCGCCGCAGTCGCCCTTCGAGCTGGCCAGTGCCTTCGAGGTCTTCGGCGTCGCCCCGCCGGACGCGCCGCCCCGCTACGGTTTCCGGGTCTGCGCGGAGCGTCCCGGGCTCCTGCCGACCGGCGCTGGCTACACGATGCTCGTCGAGGCAGGACTGTCCGCTCTGCGGGAGGCGGACACCGTGGTCGTCCCCGGTCGGCAACCTCCGGACGCGCCCGTGTCGCCGGACGTCGTCGAGGCGCTGCGAGACGCTCACCGGCGCGGGGCGAGGATCGTCGCGATCTGCACGGGCGCGTTCGTCCTCGCGCAGGCCGGACTGCTCGACGGCCGCCGCGCCACCACCCACTGGCGCAGCGCCGACCGGCTCGCCGCCGCCTTCCCCGAGGTGCACGTGGATCCGGACGTGCTCTTCGTCGACCACGGCGACGTGGCGACCAGCGCCGGGACCGGCGCGGGCATCGACCTGTGCCTTCACCTGGTGCGTTCCGACCACGGGGCGGCGTACGCCTCCCAGGTCGCCCGGCGCATGGTCCTGCCGCCGCACCGGGAGGGCAGCCAGCTCCAGTACGCCGCGCAGCCCGCCCCGGCCAGGACGGACGAGTCGCTGGCGCCGCTGCTGGAGTGGGCCGCCTCCCGCCTCGACGCCCGGCTGACCCTCGACCACCTCGCCGAACGCGCCGGCCTGTCCAGCCGGACCCTCGCCCGGCGGTTCACCGAGCAGCTCGGCACCAGCCCGGGGCAGTGGCTGCTCGGCCGACGCCTCGACGCGGCACGGATACTGCTGGAACAGACCGACCTTCCGGTGGAGGCCATCGCCACCCGGGTCGGCCTCGCCTCAGCCGTCAACCTGCGCCGCCGCTTCCGGACCCACTTCGGCACCACACCCGGCGCTTACCGGCGGACCTTCGCCGATCCGGCGAGGCCGGTCAGCCCGTGAGCCAGCGGATCGCGAGCGCCACCACGACGGCGTTGAAGAAGAAGCTGAACACGCTGTGCACGATCACCCGGCGGCGCATCGACGTGCTGGTGACGGTCACGTCGGAGACCGCGAACGAGGTCCCGAGCGTGAAGGAGAAGTAGACGAACTCCGTCAGCGTCGGCCACCGGCACTCGGGGAAGGCCAGCCCGCCCCCGGCGAAGTGCGCCCGGACGTAGAGCTGGGCGTAGGCCATGTGCAGCAGGAACCAGGAGGTCAGCACGGCCGCCGCCGCGGCCCACTCCGGTGGCATGTCACCACGCGTGCCCTGCTGCTCGGCCAGCAGCAGCACCAGCCCACCGGCCAGCCCCGATCCGCTGACCGCCAGCACCAGGAGCGTGGTGTACCAGCTCGGCCCCGCGAGGTGGCGCAGCTCGGCCTCCTCCTCCCTGGCCGGGATCGCCCGGTGCATCAGCGTCCAGGTGAGCGCGATGTAGGCCAGCGCGAGCACGTTCCACGTCACCAGCAGCTCGGAGCCGAGCGGGCTGCCCAGCCGCCATGACCAGAGCACGGCGAATGCGATCAGGCTGAGCTCCAGAACCGCCAACACCCGTTTGCCCACGCGCCATGCGTACCAGCTCCGAGGCCCCGCGCCGGGGCGGCGCGGCCTCCGCCGGGCCGACACCGGCAACCGGTTTTACCTCCGGACGGCGGGAACGCGGTCAGGGTCGCCCACCACGTTCACCAGCCGTTCGGAGGAGCTGAGGGCCGTCCGTGTCGGCGCTACGCCTCCAGCGCGGCCAGCACCTCGGCTGCGGCGCGGTGGCCGGAGCGCACTGCGCCGTCCATGTAGCCGTTCCAGATGTCGGAGGTCTCCGCACCGGCCCAGTGGAGGCGTCCGACCGGTTCGGCGAGGGCCGCGCCGTACTGCGTCCACACCCCGGCGCCCAGGCGGCCGCCGTAGCAGCCCCGCGTGTACTCCTCCTCCATCCAGTTCTGCTCGGCGTAGTCGATCGGGTTCTGCGCGTCGGGCCCGAACAGCTTCACCAGGGTGGCCACCACCGACGCGCGGCGCTCCTCGGGCGACAGGCGACCGGCGCTGCGGGCGTGGGCGCCCTCGAAGAAGCCGACGATGACGCCGCGCGACGCGTCCGGCGGCGAGTTGTCCAGGGTGACGCTCAGCTCGCCGTCCAGGTCGAAGGCGAAGCCGTTGAGCCCCGCCTCGCGCCAGAACGGGGTCGGGTAGGCGACCTGCACCTTGATCACCGAGCCCATCGGGATCTGCTGGGTGAGGCCGTCGCGGGAGGCGGGGAGCGCGGGCTCGTAGGTGAGGCGACCGGCGAGCGTGGGCGGGATCGCGACGACGGCGCGCCGCGCGGTGACCTGGCCGCCGTCGAAGTGCACCTCGACGCCGTCCGGGCCGTGGGAGATCTTCCGGACGGGGGAGCCGAGCCGGACGGCGTCCCCGAGCGCGTCGGCCAGGCGCTCGGAGATCTGGTGGGTTCCGCCGACGACGCGCAGCTCCTGCGCTCCGCCGGTGGTCGCGACGAGGCTGTCGAGCATGCCGCCCGACTTGATGTAGAAGAGGAAGTGCAGCAGGGACATCTCGGCCGGTTCGGCGGAGAACAGCGCCGTGACGACCGCGCCCCAGAACGCCAGGACCTCGGCGTTCCCGGTGTTGGCGCGCAGCCACTCGTCCAGGGTCCGCCGGTCCAGCTCGGCGGCCCGGGGCGACAGCCAGGGCGCCGACAGCGAGACCGTCTCGGCGATCGTTTCGAGCTCGCCCTGCAACCGCCCGGCCTCGATCGCCGCCTCCAGGGACAGGCCGAAGGTCTCGTCGGAGTAGGTGGTGAGCGTTCCGTTGTAGAACGTCACCGCCGCGCCGTCGTCGTAGGTCGGGAACGTCTCCAGGCCGAGTTCGGCGACCAGCGCGAGCACCTCGGTCTGGCCGGGGCCGATCCACTGGCCGCCCATCTCGACGGGCACCCCGCCGGCCAGGTGGCTCCCGAGGTTGCGGCCCCCGACACGGTCCCGCGCTTCCAGCACCGTGACGGTCCGGCCCGCGGCGCGGAGCGTCCGGGCGGCGGTCAGGCCCGCGAGCCCGGCGCCGATGACGACAACATCTGATCGCGTCATGTGACGCCTCCAAAGTCGGTCGGTTGTCCGACTTGAATGTAGGGCGCGGCACGATGGGGTGCAAGAGTGGTGCCGGTGGACATCGTCGAACGAGGGGCGGAGTGACAGTGGCGTACGTCAGGGCGGCGGAGCGCGAGGAGCAGATCGTCGCGGCGGCCATCCGGGTGCTCGGCGAGACGGGCGTCCCGAACACCACGCTGCGCGCCGTCGCCGCCGAGGCGGGCGTCCCGCTGGGCACGCTGCACTACGTCTTCCCGAGCAAGGACAAGCTGCTGCGCGCCGTGCTCGCCACCGTCATCGGCGACATCTCGGAAGCGCTGGTGGCCGGATCGGAACTCGACCGGGGCATGGCGCACGCCCTGCGCCAGGGCGTCACCAGCTTCTGGGACAAGCTGGTCGAGGGCGGCATCGGACTGCAGCTCATGCAGTACGAACTGGCCTCCTACTCGCTGCGGAGCGAGCCCGGCGGGGGGCTGGCCCGGTTGCAGTACGAGCGCTACAGCTCGGTCGTCACCGAGTTCTGCGAGCAGGCGGCGCGGGCCGCGGGGGAGCGCTGCGCCGTCGGGTTCGACACCCTCGGGCGCATCGCGCTCGCGCAGGTGGACGGCCTGATCCTGCAGTACGTCGCCGACCCCGATCCCGACCGTGCCCGCCGCGACCTCGACCACGCCCTGGACATGCTCGTCCTGTTCGCCGATCCGCGACCCGTGCCGCGCCGTGCGTCCGGCCGTTCCGGCTGACCGCCGCCTCTTGCCCCGGGTGTCGGGGGCGCTTACTGTAGTCGGACGGACGTCCGACTTATAGTTTGCGTGACGACCGTGGGTCTGCCAGAACGCCGGGACGCTCCGGCGGGCCCATGGTGAGGACGTCGGCCACCCCGCTCCCGCAGGGCGACCGGCTGGCATCCGAGGGAGACGACCTTTGAACCAGGCACGCGAGGGCACGAGCGCCGCGGACGAACGATCCGTGTCCACCACCGTGGCGGTCGTCGGCGCAGGCATGTCCGGGTTGATCGCGGCCCGGTCCCTGCACCGCCGGGGGATCGACGTGCTCGTCCTGGAATCGGCGGACCGTCCCGGCGGACGGATGATGGCCGAGACGTCGCCGCTGGGTTCGCGGGTCGACCTGGGCGGGCAGTGGGTGGGCCACGGCCACCACCGGTTCACGGCCCTGGCGGACGAACTCGGCACCACGCTGTTCGCGATGCGCACGCCGAAGCTGCCGGACATCGTCCAGGGATCCCGGCGCGTCCCGGTGCTGGGCCCGACGATGTTGACGACCGGCGCGGTGCTCCTGATGTGGGAGCTCCGGTCGAGGCTCGGAGCGCCCGGACGATGGGACGCGCAGACGGTCGAAGCCCGGCTGGGCAAGGTGCCGGGCCGTCAGGCCCGCAGGCTCCTCGAAGTGCTCGTCGAGGTCTCGACGACGGCGGACCTGGACCGCTACTCGATGCGGGACTTCGCCGGGATGGTCCGCTTCCAGGGCGGCCTGACCGCGATGATGTCGACGAAGGGCGGCGCGCAGGAGGGCCTCATCGCCGAGGGCGCGGGGACATTGCCCGAGCGGCTGGCCGCCGAACTCGGTCCCCGGGTGCTGACCGGTCGGCGGGTCACCTCGATCCAGCGCGGTGAGGACGGCGTGACGCTCCGGACGGCCGCCGGCGCGGTCCGGACCGCCAAGGTGATCGTGTCGGTGCCCCCGCCGATGTCGGCCCGCATCAGCCACGACCCTCCGCTCCCGGCGGACCGGACCGCGCTTGAGCAGGGCACTTATATGGGCTCGGTGTACAAGGCGATCGCGGTCTACGAGCGCCCCTTCTGGCGGGACCAGAGGGAGCACGCCGAGTTCATGCTCCTCGACGATCCGGGCGTCGCGGTCTTCGACACCACGCCGCCGGACGGGCCGGGGCACTTGTGCTTCCTCGTGGCGGGCGCCGAAGCCAGGGCGCTCGACGGACGGGAGCCCGCCGACCGTCGTCAGGCCCTGCTCGGCCCGCTCGTGCCCCACCTGGGGACTGGAGTTCTCCAGCCGGTGAGCTGGCACGAGAAGTCTTGGCACCTCGACGAGCACGTCGGCGGCGGGTACGCGGCGCTGCCGCTGCCGGGAAGCGGCAACGGTCGCCTGCCCGTTCCGTCAGGGCCGGTCGGCGACATCCACTGGGCCGGGACCGAGACCGCGAGCGAGCACGCGGGATACATCGAGGGAGCCATCGAAGCGGGGGAACGCGCGGCTCGCGAGGTGATCGAAAGCCTGCCGTCCAGCGCCGCCGCGAAGCGGGAGCCGTCGCAGGACGGAACGGCTTGAGCGCCGGGAACGGCGTGCTCACCGGCGCGGGCGGCGGACTCGTCGCGTCGTGACCGAGGGCTTCGCGGCCGCTCCGTCCCGCTGGAAAGCGGCATGGTGCGATCGATCTGATGCCCCGTGGCCTCACCGGTCCGGCAAGGCACGGGACACCGGATGCGGGACGGACCTGACCGCTGAACCGGCTGGTCGCGCCGCCGCGGTCAGCCCAGCAGGCTACCGAAGTACCGGTTCCCGGGGCTGGCGGGATCTTCGTTGGTGAAGTAGTCGCGAACGCCGGCGCGGGCCTCGTCCCGTGAGATGCCGTTGCTCTGGTCCAGGTCCAGGGCCCGGAAGACCTCGGCGCATTCCGCTTCGGAGATGTTGCCGACCGCGGACTGGACGGCGTGGAACTCGCTGAAGCTGATGACCCCGTCCCCGTTGGTGTCGCACAGGTCGAACACCGCGTCGCTCATGGGCGCCATGAGACGGTCGAACGCCCCGTCGTCGCCGCCGGCGAAGACCTGGCGCAGGCCGTCGGAGTACTGCTTGGCGGTGACCTTCGACGCGTCGCCCGCGCCGACGGCGGCCTCGATGCCCTCCCAGCAGCGTTCGAAGGACGCGGTGACGGAGTTGGCCCGTGCCGAGCCGGGGGACGCGCCGAAGCGCTCGTTGAGGCGGCCGGCCAGTTCGAGGAAGTCGCCCCTGCCGATGACGCCGTTCCCGTTCGCGTCCACGAACGAGAACAGCTTCTGGAACTTGCTGTCCAGGATGTCGGCGGCCATTGGTTTCTCCTTTTCGCGGGTGATCGATCGAGTCGCCTATTTGTTTCCCTGCGACGCGTTGACCCGAACGCGAGGGACGCCTTACCTTCGGGCTGGCAATGTGGGCCGTGAGATGGTCGCGCTCGGCATTTTCATCGCTCGCCCATTACCGGGCGGGGCGAGGGTGGGCCAGCCGGGCCAGGACGGACGGGTGCAGGAGGCTGGCGGGCGATCGGGCCAGGTGGATGACCGAGAACAGCCGACCGTAGAGATCGGGATCCGCGGGGGCCTGGTCGAGGAGCCGGCCGAGCGCGTGCGCCGTCACCATGGCGGAGAGGTTCCCCTGCTGGGGGCACCATCGGATGTCGGCGGCCATGGCCATCAGCCACGGAGCGATCAGGACCCGGGGCACGCTGGCGGTGAAGGCGCTCGGGGCCTGCCGGCGGGCCAGCAGCCGCCTCAGCAGCAGGGCCTGGAGGGCGATGATGGTCATGCCCTGCCCGTAGACCGGATTGAAGCAGCACAATGCGTCACCGACGACCAAAAGACCGGACGGCGTGGACCTGATCCGGTGATACAGCCGCCATCTGTTCGGATTCACCGAATAGGTGTGCACATCGGATAGCGGCCTTCCATCGATGACGAATCGACTGAAATGCGGATTGCGCAACGAGCGGGCGTAGTCGAGAAAGCCGGATTCGTCGGCGGGCGGTCGCTGCCCCATTCCGGTCAGGCTGACCAGCCAGCGGCCTGGGGCGAGCGGGACGGCCGCCGCCCCGCGAGCGACGGCCGGAGCCTGGGTGATCTCGGCCGCGGGCTTCCAGCGGCCTTCCGCGGGCTCCTCGTACAGGCGGGAGGTGTAGCTCGCCCGCAGGGGCAGGGCACGTTCGGTGGGAGTGGCCATGCCCGAGGCGGCGAGCCAGCCGGGCAGGCGTGAGTGCCGCCCGGAGGCGTCCATCACCAGGTCCGCCTCCAGCCGCTCGTTCCGGCCTGCCGCGTTCCGGCCGCTCACACCGTGGCAGAGGGCGCCGCGTGGTCCGGGCGTCAGGCACAGCGCGTCGACGCGGAAGCCGTCGCGCAACGACACCCCGGGCAGGGCGAGCACCCGCCGCCGCAGGAGCCGGTCGAGGACGCCGCGGTCGGGGGAGGTCAGGGGCAGGTCCAGCGGCCTGGCGGGTGCCCAGCCCCGCGGCAACATCGCCGACATCTCGCAGACGTCGAAGGGAACCGCTCCCTGCCGGGAGAGCTCCGCGGTCATCCCCGGGAACAACGCCTCCAGCGCCCGGACGCCGCGGTCGAGCAGGATGTGGACATGATGGGCCTGCGGTAGTCCGGGCCGCCGCACCGTGCCGTCGCGGACGACGTCCTTCTCCACCACGGTCACGGCCCGGTAGTGGTCGGCCAGGACACGGGCGGTGAGCAGTCCGGCGAAGCCCGCCCCGATCACGACCGCGTGGTCGTCCCTGCCGCGCGGCCGCCCGCCCTCACCGCTCATCCGGGTCCCATCGCCCCATGCCAGCTCCATCGCCCAGTGCCCGCGTCGGTCAGGGTCCCCATGTAGTCACGGCCGCGGCGCTCCGGGAAGCGTTCCTCCGGACAGGAGGTGCTGGCCGCCGGTGAAGCGAAGGTGACCGGTGGGGCAGGTAGTGGCGGTGTGGCGGATGGGCACGGCCACGTTCTCCTGGCCGGGAGGGACGGTGCTTGTGCCTCTCGCGCCAGTGTCAATGCGTGTTCGATCAATTACTCATGGTAGTGAGACGTTCGTTGGGAGAGCGGATGAACGGAAGCTCCACCGAGAAGACTCCCGCCGCCCTGGTCGCCACGGCGGCCTGCGGCCGCGATGCCCCGAAGCGGTCAGGGACGGACCGCCGGGATACCGCCGAACCGTCCGCCGTCTTCCGGCTTCCCGACGTGAACCTGCCCTTCGGGCCTCCGCCACCTCGGCACGACGGGGAGCGGTTGCGGCAGCACACCTGCGACTGGGCGCTCGACCACGGCCTGATCGGGCTCCGCGGCCACGCCCGGATGTCCGGGTCCGAGTTGCTGGACGTCGGGATCGCGCTGACCGGAGACGCGCCGTTCGAGCGGGCCCGCGTCCTGATGGAGTGGTTCGTGTGGGTCCTGGTCCTGGACGACCTGGTCGACGACGGGCAGTGGGCTCGCGCCGGCACCCTCGACGACTTCGTCGAGGCGGCCCGGGGCATCCTCGGGCGAGGCACGCCGCGCGCGCACGAGGACCCGATGTTGCGGACGCTGGCCGACGATCTGTGGCCGCGCACCCGGCGGCTGGGCGACGCCGTCTGGCAGGTCGGCATCGCCGACCACCTGGTCCGGCACCTGCACGGGCAGCGGCAGATCATCGCCCTGCGCGCGGCCGGGCGGGAACCGACCCTGGCCGCCTACCCGGAGCTGCGCGCCGACCTGTTCGGCATCGATGTGCTCTTCGACCTGATCCAGGCGGTCCACGGTGTCGAGAGCCCCTCTTCCGAGCGGTTCGTCCAGGCCGTGCGGCGGTTGCGGAGCTGCGCCGCCGACGTCGTGATCTGGACCAACGACCTGTACTCGCTGGAGAAGGACCTGCTGCTGGGGGAGAGCGCCAACCTGGTCAAGATCGTGCATCGCGAGCACGGGGGCGGCTGGCAGCAGGCCGTCGACACCGTGCACGCCATGATCTGCGGCAGGGCCGAGGACTTCCTCGCCGCCCGGCGCGAGCTCGACGTCCTCCACCGGCACCGGCGCGGCACGTCGGAACTCGCCCCCGCCATCGCCATGGCCGACCGGTTGCAGGCCACCATGGCCGCGGCGGTGTCGTGGTACCGGTCGGCCGGCCGCTACCACTGGCAACGTCCGTCCGGGTCCGCCGGGGAGCTCGACGCCGCGCGCACGCCCCCGAGCCTGGTGTGGGCCCGGTTCGAACGCGACCCCTACCCGCTCTACGACCGGCTCCGCCGCGAGTTCCCGCTCATGCGCGACGAACCCCTCGACATGTGGGTGGTCAGCCGGTACGACGACGTCCGCGCCGCGCTGCGCGACCCCGCGCTGTCCTCCGACAGCTACGCCTGGCAGACCGGCGCCCTGGTCGGCCGGACGCTGCTGGAGATGGACGGCGGGGAGCACACCGCCCACCGGGCGCTGATGTCACCGGCGTTCCGCGGCCGCGCGATCGCCGCTCTGCGCGAGACCGCCTTCACCACCGCCGCCGAGCTGGCACGCTCGGCCGCCCGGCAGATCCGATCCCGCGGTCACACCGACCTGATCACCTCGTTCTGCCGCGACCTGCCCATCCGGGTCATGACGGCGGTCCTGGGCCTCCCCGAGCACGACATCGACATCCTGCGGCCCTGGTACAAGGCCGGGTTCGCCTACATGAGCGACCACCGCCAGGATCCCGCCACCCTCCAGCGCGGGCTCGCCGCGCGCGACGACCTCTACGCCTACCTCGCGCCGCAGGTGGCCACCCGGCGCGCCCGCCCCACCGGCGACCTGCTGTCCGCCCTGTGCACCGAGCGGGTGGACGGCGAGCCGCTGACCGACGACCAGGTCAAGGGAAGCTGCGCCGTACTGCTGGCCGCCGGCGCCGACACCACCGACCGGGCGCTGTCGTTCTTCCTGGCCAACCTGCTCGACAACCCCGACGCCCTCGCGGAGCTGCGCGCCGACCCGGCCCTGGTCGACCTCGCCTGGGCCGAGTCGTTGCGCCGCGACCCGCCCACCCAGATCGTCGTCCGCCGCACGACCAGGGCCGTCGACCTGCCCTCCGGACGGCTGCCGGCGGACGCGACCGTCGCCTGCGTGCTCGCCGCCGCCAACCGCGACCCCGCCCGGTTCCCCGACCCCGACCGCTACGACCTCCACCGCGCCGGAGCCACCGGAGGAAACGCCCGGGAGGGGAGCCGGGAGTTCGCCGCGTCCGCCGAGCACCTGGCCTTCGGCGCCGGCCGCCACTTCTGCCTGGGCGCCCACCTGGCCCGGCTGCTCGGGCAGACCGTCCCGACCCTGCTCGCCGCCGTCCCCGGCCTGCGCTGGGCGGACGGCTTCACCCCCGCCGAGACCGGCCTCATCAGCCGGGGCCCGGTCAGCCTCCTCGTCACCACAGAAAGGTGAACGATGCCGGTGCAACCGCCCGACGCCTACCAGGACGGCGCGCTGAGCCACACGGTGCGCACCGAGCTCGACCGGCTCCGGACGCTGGAGCGCGCCTGGGACCCGACGACGATCGCGCTCATCGAGCGCCTCGCCCCGCAGCCCGACTGGGCCTGCCTGGAGCTGGGCGCGGGCGCCGGCTCGATCGCCCGCTGGCTCGCCGGGCGCTGCCCGCGCGGCCAGGTCACCGCCACCGACCTGGACACCGGCTACCTGTCCGGCGCCGCCCCGGCCAACCTCCGCGTCCTGCGCCACGACGTGACCGCCGAGAACTTCCCCGACGACGGCTTCGACCTGATCCACGCCCGAGCGCTGCTGGTCCACCTGCCGCAACGGCAGGACGTCCTGCGCAGGGCCACCCGCTGGCTCAAGCCCGGCGGACGGCTGCTGGTGGAGGACCCCGCGATCTTCCCCGTCGACTCCTCGCCCCACCCCGTCTTCCAGAAGGTCGTCCTCGGCGGCGCGCGCCTGCTGGAGGCCACCCTCGGCACCGACCTGCGCTGGCCGCGCACCATGCCCCGGCCCCTGGTGCAGGCCGGGCTCACCGCCCCCGGCCTCCGCGTCAACGTGGGCACGGTGGGCGACGGCGGCCCCGACGACCTCCTGTGGCGGTCCACCTTCAGCCAGGCGCGCGACGCCATGCTCCAGCACGCCCTGCTCACCCCCGAGGACGCCGCCGAACTCGACGGGTTGCTCGACTCTCCCACCTTCCTGGACGTCTGCCTGGCCCAGGTGTCCAGCTGGGCCCAGCGTCCCGCGAACGGTTAGGTCCGACCCGCCTCAGAGGAGAGATGGGATGGCTGGACCACGATGGGCGGCCCGCCGAGGAACCGGCGAAGGGCAAGTCGCTGCGGGGCGCGCTGGTCCTGCTGGCGGCGACGGCCGTCGGAGTCTCCGCAAAACCTGTTGGCGGACCACGACGGCCACTGCTACTTTTCCGGAAGCCGTGCAAGAGACCGAGGAGGTGGTACCCGTGGACACAGTAACGACATGGGTGCTCCCCTCTGGGGTCACGGTCGGGCGGTAGGTCGTCCGGGAGCGCCGTTCACGAGCACTCCCGAAAGGCACGACCATGCACTTCACCTCCGAGCAACGCCTCGACGACGGCGTCCTCGAACGCGAGTTCACCCTCGGCGACATCCCCGGCATCCTGTGGACGCCCGCCTCCGCCACCGCGTCCGCGCCGGCGCCGCTGGTCCTGATCGGCCACCCCGGCGGGTTGCACAGGATGCGCCCCCGGCTGGTGGACCGGGCCCGGCACTGCGCGGCGGACGGCTTCGCCGCGGCCACCATCGAACTCCCCGGGAGCGGTGACCGGCCCCGCTCGGCCACCGCCGAGCAGGCCCGCGCCGACCTGCAGCGGGCGCTGAAGGCCGGCGAGCCGGTCACCGACGAGATCGTCGACCGGCTCGTCCTGCCGCTGGTCGAGCAGGCGGTCCCGGAATGGCGGGCCACCCTGGACGCCCTCCTGGCGCTGTCCGAGATCGGCGGCCCGGTCGGGTACTCCGGGGGAGTGATCTCCATCGGAGTGCGGCTGGCGGTGGTCGAGCCGCGCGTCGCGGCCGCCGTCCTGTTCGCCGGGAGCTTCGTGCCCCGCGCCATGTTCGAGGAGGCCCGCCGGGTCACCATCCCGCTGCACGTCCTGCTCCAGTGGGACGACGAAGGCAACGACCGGCAGGCGGCCCTGGACCTGTTCGACGCCTTCGGCTCCAAGGAGAAGACGCTGAACGCCAACATGGGCGGGCACACCGGCGTCCCGCAGTTCGCGGGGGAGGCCGCGGCCCGGTTCTTCACGCGGCATCTGAGCTAGCCGCCGGTCAGGAGACCCCTTCTCGAAGCGATGCACAACCACTCTGATCGCGGCGACACCGCCGCGATCAGAGTGGCGCTCGGCCATGAGCAATAGCAAGGAGACTCCGGCGACGACCAGGCAGCCCTACGCCGGGCGGTTCAAGGCGCGGGCCGGCTGGGAGGAGCCGTCAGCGGCGGCTCGGTCTCCTGGCCGTTCGGTCCGGACGCTCCCCGGCGTCCGGGCCGCGGTGAACAGGGCACAGGCCAGCGTCACGGCACCCGCCGTGAGGAAGGCGCTGTTGAGGCCGGACTCGAAGGAGGCGCCGCCGGACTCCCGCGTGTGGACGATCGCCCCGAGCACCGCGACGCCGAGCACCGCGCCGATCTGCCGGGTGGTGCTGCTGACGCCCGAGGCGAGGCCGCCCTCCTGCGGGCTGACCGCCTGGATGGCGGCCCCGGTCAGCGGCGACAGGGTGAGAGCGAACCCGACGCCGGTGACCACCAGCCGCCACCACACGTTCCCGTAGCCGGTCCCGGCGTGGACGAAGCCCAGCGCCAGCAGCCCCAGCCCGGCCAGCGCCAGGCCGGTGCCGACGACGACGCGGAAGCCGTACCTGGCCGCGAGCCGGCCCGCGTACGGGCTGACGATCACCATGGCCAGCGAGATGGGCAGGGTCCGCAGCCCGGCGACCAGGACCGAGGTGCCCTGGACGTTGACGAAGAACTGGGAGAAGAAGAACGACGACCCCACCAGCGCGAACCCGACCACGACCATCGCCGTCTTGGACACCGTGAACAGCCGCTGGCGGAACAGCCGGAGCGGCAACATCGGCGTCGGCACCCGGCCCTCGACCACGACGAACGCGGTCAGGAGCACCAGTCCGGCGGCGAAGGCGCCCAGGATCACCGGCGAGGTCCAGCCCCGGGAACCGCCCTCGATCAGGCCGTAGGTCGCAGCGCCCACGACCGCGGCGGACAGGACCGTGCCGGGGACGTCGATCGGCGGTGCGCCCGGGTTGCGGGACTCTCCCAGCACGCGCAGCCCGGCCAGCAGCAGGACCGCCCCGATGGGCACGTTGACCAGGAAGATGGCGGGCCAGCCGAAGGCGTCCACCAGGATCCCGCCCACCAGCGGCCCGGCGGCCAGGCCGATGCCGCTGAGCCCGGCCCACGACCCGATCGCCCTGACCCGCTCCGCCGGAGCGGGATGCGCGGCGACGAGCAGCGCCAGCGAGGCGGGGCTCAGCGCCGCGGCCCCGACGCCCTGCACCACATCCTGGTGCCGATCTACATGCGCGTCCTGTTCGGCGCGGGTCCGCTCACCCCGGACTACCTCGACGGGTTGGTCGACCGGTTGCTGGCCTGATCCGGCCCGTCACTGATCTGCGGGTTGTGCTGGACGTAGCGGTCGCCGACGAGCGCGGCTGCGCGAGGAGCTGTGTGACGGCCGAGCACTCACTGTCCATGCATGCCGTGGCACGGGATCCGTTCGGAGTCGGCTAGGCAGCGGAGGCGGCGAGGATCGCGTGGACGGCGGCGCGGACGCGGTCGGCGACCTGGCCGGGATCGGAGGCGTCGAACTTGCCGTCGAGGTGGAGGAAAGCCAGGCCGTGGACGAAGGCCCACACGGCGTTCGCGAGCGGTTCCGGTTCCGAGCCGGGGAACACGTTCCGCACGATGCCCTGGACGTAGTCGGTGATGGCGGCGACCGCCGTGACGCGTTCGCCGTTGGCCGGGTCGCAGGGTTCGGCGAACATCACGCGGAACAGCGCCGGACGTTCGAGGGCGAACCGGATGTAGGCGATGGCGATCTCGGCGAGGTCGTCGGGGGTGGCGGGTGCCGGATGCGCGGCGGCGAGGTTCTGGGCGAGTTCCAGGTACCCCTCGGCGGCCACGGCGGAGAGGAGCGCGTCGCGGTTGGGGTAGTGGCGGTAGGGGGCCATGGCCGAGACGCCGGCCCGCCGCGCCACCGCTCGCAGCGACAGACCGGTGCTGCCGTCCTCCTCCAGCAGTTCCAGCGCCGCGCTGAGGCACGCGGCCCGCAGGTCGCCGTGGTGGTAGGTCGAACCCGGTGGTGTCATGTCCCCCTCCGCATCCTGCCCGCGCCGGAACCGGACGAAGTGGGCGGTGTACACATGATGATAAGTGCCGTGCGGTAGCGCCTGATCCCCGTCAACGCCCCCGCGAGGGCGACCTCGTCCAGGGCGGTGTCCATCCGGAATCGGTCGTAGAGGCCGCCCTTGGGGACGGTGACCGTACGACCGGCCATCTCGACCTCGACCGTTTCCTGGGAGGCGGTGGACGTCATGGGAACGCTCCTTGCACGCGAGGTGAGGGCACGGATCAGTCGTTGACCAGCAGGATCTTTCCGATGTGCCCACCGGAGGCCAGACGCCGGTGGGCCTCGGCAGCCTGGGACAGGGGCACCGTCTGCTCGATCACCGGGCGGACGGCGCCGGACTCGGCCATGGGCCAGACGTGGCGCTGGACGGCGGCGACGATGGCGGCCTTCTGGTCGTCGGGCCGGGAGCGCAGGGTGGTGCCGAACACCGACTTGCGCTGGAACACCAGCTCGACGAGGTTCAGCTTGCCCTCGAAACCGCCCTGCATGCCGATGATGGCCAGGCGTCCGTCGAGCGCGAGGGACCGGACGTTGCGTTCGAGGTAGTCGCCGCCGATGACGTCGAGGATCACGTCGTAGGGGCCGTGGTCGGCGAAGTCCTCGGTCTTGTAGTCGATGGTCATGTCAGCGCCGAGCTCCCGGACGCGGGCGGTCGCCTCCGTGCCGCTGACCGTGGTGACGACCCGGGCGTCCAGCGCCTTGGCGATCTGGATCGCCATCGTGCCCACGCCCCCGGCGCCGCCGTGCATCAGGAACGTCTCGCCTTCGGTGAGGCGTCCGGTCATGACGACGTTCGACCAGACCGTGGCCGCCGCCTCGGGCAGCGCCGCCGCCTCCACCAGGCCGACGCCGTTCGGAACGGTGAGCAGCTGACCTGCGGGGACGGCGACTCTCTGCGCGTATCCGCCGCCGGTCAGCAGCGCGCACACCTCGTCGCCGACCTGCCAACCGGTCACCCCGTCGCCGACGGCGCTGATCCGTCCCGACGCCTCCAGACCGGGATACGGCGACGCCCCCTCGGGCACCGGGTAGAGGCCGAGCCGCTGCGCGACATCGGCGCCGTTCAGCGCGCTCGCCGCCACATCGACGATCACCTCACCGGGCTTGGGTGAGGGGGCCTCGACCTCGGTCCATTCCAGGACCTCCGGCCCACCCGGCTCCCTGATCGTGATCGCCTTCATGCCGCCCCCCCTGTGGACCATGGATGTTTACACTGCATATATTAGCCAGAATGTATGCGCTGTCAACATTAGGGGCGCTGGCTCAGGTCAGATCGGTCACCAGGCGTTCGGCGAGCCGCTTGGACGAGCCGGGGTTCTGGCCGGTGTAGAGGCCGCGGTCGACCTCGATGTGCGGGCAGGCGAGCCCCACGTGACCTTGCCGCCCGGGCCGCCGGCCGCATGATCGTCGGCCGGTGTGCCGCAGGGGAACCCGTTTCGGGCCAACGAGGAATCATCCATGACACATCCCCGGCACAGGAGGCCAGAGTGCACATGATGATGACCCGGCGGAGAAGGACGTGACCCTTATCGACGGGCGGAACCGGCGTGCCGCCGCCCTGGCGGACGGCGACGGGCCCGGCGCCGTCGGTGCCGAGCCGGACGCGGAACCCGGGGACGCCGTTCTCATCGCGCGTTCCCTGGAGCAGCCCGAGCAGTTCGCGCCGCTGTTCCACCGGCATGCGCCCCGCATCCACCGCTACATCGCCCAGCGGCTGGGGCCGGACGCCGCCGAGGACCTGATGGCCGAGACGTTCCTGGTGGCGTTCCGGAGCCGGCACCGCTACGACCCCGGCCGCGCCGATGCCCGGCCCTGGCTCTACGGCATCGCCACCAACCTCATCGCCCGGCAGCGGGCGGCCGAGGTCCGCCAGTACCGGCTGCTGGAACGTGCCGCGCCCGGTGCCGGTCCCGTAGCGCGCTCCGGCGACGAGGTGGGGGAGCGAGTCGCCGACCGGGTCACCGCCCAAAGCCTGCACGGTCCGCTCGCGGGCGCGCTCGCCGGGCTGCCCGTCCGCGTCCGCAACGTCCTGTTGCTGGTCGCGTGGGCCGACCTCAGCTACGACGAGGTCGCCGAGGCCCTGGACATCCCGGTCGGCACGGTGCGGTCCCGGTTGCACCGCGCCCGCCGCCGCCTGCGCGACGCGCTGGGCGGAGCCGACCCCACCCTGATCCCGGAGGAGAACGCCCTGTGAACGAGCTGGACACGCTGCGCGCGGCGCAGCCCGACGTCGACGCACCGAGCAAGCAGGCGCTCGACGCCGCCCTCGCCCAGATCCTCACGGACGGGCCCGCGGCCCGCCCCCGAGCCCGCCGGGCCGCGCTGCCCAGGCCCAGCCTCCGCATGGTGCTGGCGGGGGGACTCGCCGCCGCAGCCGCGGTCGCGGTCGTTCCGGTCCTCGACGGAAACGGTGCCGCGCCCGCCGAGGCCGCCGTCGTGCTGCACCGGGCCGCCGCCGCCACGCGCGCTGAAGCCGACACCACCGCCCGCCCCGGCCAGTGGATCTACATGGAGTCCACGGTCCGGGGCGTCCCCGGCCAGGGCGTCATGTGGGCGCCCGGCGAGGACGCCGACTCCCCGCGCCCCAGCACCACCTTCCACATCCGCAGTTGGCACCCCGCCACCGGCGGGACGTTCCGCAGCTGCAAGCCGGTCGGCGATCACCGCGGCTGGTGCAGGGCCGACCCCGCCCGCGTCGTCCGGCAGGTGAACGGGCGTGAGGAGACCGTCGCGCAACTCCCCGGCAGGGACGGCTGGGACGCCGGCAATGAGGACTTCGTCCGCTCTCTGCCCACCGACCCCGCCCTGCTGCGGGCACGCATCTATGCCCAGGCCGACCAGAAGTCCTTCCTGAAGGACTTCGACCGAGACCAGACGGCCGTCCAGACCATCGCCGACCTCATGCAGGGCCACCTCCCGCGTGCCCTGCGCGCCGCGCTGTACGACGTCCTCGCCCGCGTCCCGGGCGTGCGCCTGGACGCCGACGCCGTCGACAACGCCGGACGCCACGGAATCGGTTTCACCCGCACCGGGCAGGGCGAACGCCTCCAGATCATCGTGGCGCGCGGCAACTACCGCTACCTCGGTGACCGGCTCACCGCGGTCACCGACCTGCCCGGCGGCGTCAAGGCGGGCGCCGTCCTGCGCTGGAGCGCCCAGCTGCGCGTCGCCGTCGTCGACAAGCCGAGGCAGCGACCTGCCTGATTCAACGATGGAGAACCGGCCCCACCCCCGTCAGGGGTGGGGCCGGTCGTTGGTCCAGCCGCCAAAGCTCTCGCTGGAGGCGGTGACGACGCTGTTCTTCCCCTCGCGTTCGGTGAGAACCTGGACGAGCAGGCCAGCGCCGGGTTTGTCGAGTTCCACGTGAAGCCTGCACGCTCCCCGACGTCGCCCAGCGCGCACAATAACGACGCCTGACGCAGGGGTCGTTCCGTCGCCGTAGGCGGCGCTAGTCGGTGGGGTTCTTGGGGGTTGGCAGGTCGGTGGTTGCTGGGGGCGTCAGGATCGCGCTCGTGACGACGTCGAAGAGGTGATCGGCGCGTGGTGCGAGCGCGGGCTGGTCGTTGAGCCACGCGAGCGACCCGCCCAGCGCGAACAGGTCAGTGCCGTCGATGTCGGTTCGCGCCACGCCTTCGGCCTGCGCGCGGGTCAACAAGCGTGTGCCGGCCGCACGCATCGTGACGCACGAGGCGTGCAGGGCGGACTCCGCGTCCTCGATGGCCGTCATCATCGCCTCCGTGACGCCGCGGTAGTTGTGCGCGCACGCGACGAACTCGCGCAGCCACG
This sequence comes from Actinomadura hibisca NBRC 15177, assembly GCF_001552635.1. Classification (GTDB taxonomy): domain Bacteria; phylum Actinomycetota; class Actinomycetes; order Streptosporangiales; family Streptosporangiaceae; genus Spirillospora; species Spirillospora hibisca. The sequence continues at coordinate 27,232 of NZ_BCRO01000011.1, forward strand.
ACAGCAGGGCGTCGGTGGGAGAGTCCGACGTTTCGAGGGCGACCGCCCTGTCCGCGAGTTCGTCGAACCTCGCGCGGAGCAAGGTGTCCAGCAGCGCCTCGCGGGACGGGAAGTGGCGGAGCAACGTCGTGAGCCCCACGCCCGCTCTGCGTGCGATGTCGCGCAGCGACGCGTCGACGCCTTCCTCGGCGATGACGGTGTCCGCGACGGCGAGCAGGTGATCGTGGTTCTTCCTGGCGTCGGCCCGCACCGGTCCCCCTCGTTGACTATCCGGACCACTGATCCGTATTATCCGGTTCAGTGGTCCTTTTATGTGGATCAGTGATCCGGTGAGTATAGGACGCGGTGAGGACGGAGAAGATGATGCCGACACGCACGATGCAGGCGGTCCGGTTGCACGAGCACGGCGGCCCCGAGGTGTTGCGGTACGAGGAGGTGCCGGTCCCCGAGCCGGGGCCGGGGGAGGTGCTGATCCGCGTGCACGCGGCCGGGATCAATCCTCCCGACTGGTACCTGCGCGAGGGGATGACCAACCTGCCTCCGGAGACCAGGCCGAAGTTCAGCTTTCCCGTGATCCCGGGAACGGACGTGTCGGGCGTCGTCGAGGCCGTCGCCGCGGACGTCGACGGCTTCTCCGCCGGTGACGAGGTCTTCGGTCTTCTTCGTTTCCCCAGCTTCGAGGGCAGCGCCTATGCCGAGTACGTGGCCGCGCGCGCCTCGGACCTCGCACGCAAGCCGGCGCACGTCGACCACGTGCACGCCGCCGGGGTGCCCATGGCCGGGCTGACGGCTTGGCAGTTCCTGGTCGAACTCGGCCACGACCACCCGTCCCCCTTCCAGGCGGCGCGGCATCGCCACGTGGAGCTCGGCGCCGACACGACGGTGCTCGTCAACGGCGCTGCGGGTGGCGTGGGCCACTTCGCGGTGCAGTTGGCGAAGTGGAAGGGCGCGCGTGTCATCGCGGTGGCGTCGGGCGCGCACGAATCGTTCCTGCGCGAGCTCGGCGTCGACCAGTTCATCGACTACACCAAGGAGCGTCCCGAGGAACTCGTGCGCGACCTCGACCTCGTGGTCGACACCGTCGGTGGTCAGGCCAGTGGCCGCTTCCTGCGCACGCTCAAGCGCGGCGGCGCGTTGTATCCGGTGTTCTTCGGCGAATACGACGAAGAGGAAATCGCCAGGCTGGGCGTCACGCTCTCGGGCACCCAGGTCCGTTCGAGCGGCGCGCAGCTCGCCGAGCTGGGACGCCTGCTCGACGCGGGCACGCTCCGCGTTGCGATCGACAGCACGTTCCCGCTCGCGGACGCCCAGGCGGCACACGAACGGGCCGCCCGCGGGCACATCCAAGGCAAGATCGTGCTCACGGCCGTCTAGCGGCGCCAGTCCTCAGGATGAGGATTCGTAGCGGGTGACGAGCGCGGCGGCGCGGTCGCGCAGGGAGGCGCGCAACCACGGCGGGGCGAGGGCCTCCGCGTCCGTGGCGAGCTGCCACAGCGCCCATTCGGCGTGTCTTCGGTCTTGGAAGGCCGCCTCCAGCCGCGACCAGCCGTCCGCGTCGGTCTCTTCGGCGCGGACGGCCAGCGCGGTGCCCACCAGTTCCTCCCGCCGTGCCGGGTTCATCCGTACCAGCACGGTGACCTGGTCACCGCCGGTCCGGAACCGCGTGCTGCGTTCCTGCCAGGCCCGGTCCAGATCGACCCGGTCCGGTCGTTGTGCGGGTTCGGGGAGTTCCTCGGCGGCCAGGATGCGGGACAGCCGGTAGGTGCGGTCCGCGCCCGACCTCGTGGCCAGCAAGTAGCCCTGCTCGCGCACGGTGACCAGGCCGATCGGGTCCACCGTGCGCCACTTCGGGGGCTGGTCGACGGCCGCGTAGCGGATGCGCAGCTTGTGTCCGGCCAGTACCGCGCGCCGGACCTCGGCCGCTATGGCGTCGGGCACTTCCTCGGCGGCCAGCCGGCGCGCGAGGAGGTCGGTCTCCGGGTCGATGAGCAGTCGCCGGGCCGCGTCGCTCGCGGTGTCCCGGTAGCCGGCGGGCAGCGCGTCGACCACCTTGAGCATGGCCGACGCGAGCGCCGAGCCGAGGCCGAACGCCTGCGCGCCGCGCCGCGAACCGGCGACCAGCAGGGCGAGCGCCTCGTCGTGGCTCAGTCCGGTGAGTTCGGTCCGGAACCCGGGCAGCAACGCGAACCCGCCGTGCCGGCCGCGTTCGGCGTAGACCGGGACACCGGCCGCGGACAGCGCCTCGATGTCGCGCAGCACGGTCCGGGTGGACACCTCCAGCTCGCGGGCCAGCGTGGTCGCGGACATCTGACCGTGCTGGCGCAGCAGCAACACCAGCGAGACCAGCCGATCAGCGCGCATGCGAAAAAGCTACCGGAATACATGACAGGCGATGTCGTGATTTGCCGAGAGGCTAGCCGCACGTCGCCAGAGGTGCTGGCTAGCGAACCGGATGGAACCGATATGACAATCGAGCGTACTGCGGTCAACCCGTGGCCCTGGTCGGTGGAGATGGGCTACAACCAGGGTGAGGTCGTCGCCGGGAACACCCGGACGCTGTACTGCGCCGGGCAGACCGCGATGAGCGACGAGGGCAAGCCCCAGCACGCCGGTGACATGGCCGCGCAGCTGGCGCTGAGCCTCGACAACCTGGAGGCCGTGCTCGGCGAGGCCGGGATGTCCCTCGCGAGCCTCGTCCGGCTCAACGTCTACACCACCGACGTCGATCTGCTGTTCCAGCACTACGGCGTGCTGGCGGCGCGGCTGGGGGCCGCCGGGGTGGCGCCGTCCACCACGATGCTCGGGGTGACGCGGCTGGCGATCCCCGACCTGATGGTCGAGCTTGAGGGGACCGCCGTCGCGTGATGCGGCGTCGCCGCCACTAGGCAGGGAGTGATCGCCGGTGCTCAGGATGGTGACGATCGGTGTTTACGGCTTCGCGGCCGACGCCTTCCTGGAGAAGCTCGCCGACGGGGACGTGGGGCTGCTGCTCGACCTCCGTCAGCGCCGCGGAGTTCGGGGCCCCGACTACTCCTGGGCGAACTCGGCGCGGCTCCAACGTGCGCTCGCCGAGGCGGACGTCGGGTACCGACACGTGAAGGAGCTGGCGCCGACGACCGAGCTGCGCCAGCTCCAATACCGTGAGGACGACCGGCTGGGCGTGGGCAAGCGCAACCGCGTCGCGCTCGCGCCCGCGTACGTCGAGCGCTACACCCGCGAGGTTCTTGACTCGTTCGACCTCGGCGCGCTGGTGGCGGAGCTTCCGGACGACTCGACGATCGCGCTTCTCTGCGTGGAGCGCGATCCGGAGGCGTGCCACCGCTCGCTTGTGGCGGCACGCCTCCGCGCCGAGTACGGCGTGCCGGTCAAGGACCTTCGCCCAGGCTCTTTGTTGGGGTCGATTGGTGAGTCGGGGGTCGAATAGCGGCCGAACGGTCAGTGGTGTTGGCGAGCGATCGGGCTCGCATTGACGCCACTGGCCGTTCCAGGCGGAGAGGGCTTTCGGGTCTGGGTATCCGAGGGCACATGCGCTGGACTGCGGGCCGTCGGTGGTGCCGCCTGCTTGCGGAGGTCGGTTGCGCACTCTGTGCCACCGGTTGCGGTCGATCCCGGCCGTCAACAACGTCCTGGGGGAGCCCGACAACGGCTTCGTCCGCGCCACCACCGTCGACAACGCGTGGACGGCGCAGACCCTCTACCTCAACCTGGGCAACACCGCCGCGCCCCCAGCCGGTGCCTTGAACCGCGACGCGACCGGATACTGCCCTCCCGACCAGCAGCACCCCCCCGTGTTCTCACCGCCGGAGACCTGCGTTCGCCCCGAGGCCAGCGCATCATGACCGGCTCTGGCGCCGACGCCGCCCTCACCGCCTACTACCGGCTGCGCTTCGGCTGAGCAGTCCGAGCCTTGAAGGACGAGACCCGAGCCGACACGTCCGCCAGCACGAACACGCAGCTCGGACATGGCAACGCTTGATGGAGTGTGAGACTGGCTGAAGGCGCATGGTGGCCGTCGAAGCGAGCGGCGATCAACGTGTTTGTCGCCGTTCGACGGCGGTCCGCTCAGGCGCGGCCGAGGGCGAGACCGATGACCCGTTGCCAACGCACGGGCGGAGCGAGGGCGGCGACGCCGGGACGGTCGCGCGGCACCAGCACCCGCAACGCGCCTGGCCGCATCGTGCACACCACCGGTGTGGGCATCCGCAGCGCCTCGCCGTCCACCGCCACTGAGATCTCGTCCGCCGCCGCGGTCACCTCCACTTCCCGCGCGGTCATGACGGTTAGCCCCGCCGACTGCGAGCCGCGTACGGCCAGGTCAGCGGCCTGTGCCGCGCTCTCCACCCGGATCGCGAGCACGCCCAGTTCGCCGCCGTCGAGTCGGGGACGGCGTCCCGCGCCGCCGAGATCGTCGGGCGAGGCGTAGGGGTTGTTGCTGACCAGCAGTGCCTGCTGGCAGGTGAGCGCGGTGCCGTCGGCGCGCGCGTCGAGCCGCAACCCGTGCCCGCCGACCAGCAGGTCCGGCATGAGGCTCAACATCGTGCCCGCCTTGTCCTCGCGGTACTCGGGGCGTTGCACGACGTCCGCGTACACCCCGAACGAGACGGTGTTGACGAAGGCCCGGCCCGCGACGTCGCCGAGGTCGATCCGCAGTTCCTCGCCGTCGGTCAGCGCGTCCAGGCAGCGGACCGGGTCGTCGCGGTCGAGGCCGAGGTCCATGGCGAAGTGGTTGCGGGTGCCCGCGGAGATCACCAGGAACGGCAGGTCGTGTTCGGCGGCGACGGCCGCGACCAGCGCCTGGGTGCCGTCGCCGCCCGCAACGCCGAGCAGGTCCGCTCCCTGCGCGACCGCCTCGCGGGCGAGTTCGGCGACGTCGGCCGGGGCGGCGGGATCGAGCAGGATCACCCGGGCGCCGAGCGCTTCGGCCCGTTCGACGAGCCCGAAGCGGCCGACCTTCCCGCCGCCGGACTTCGGATTCATGATCAGGACCGGTCGCTCCGGCGGGGACGCGGGGACCGGCCGATGCGGCCGGTGCGGATGCGCCATGCGCAGCGCCGCCTGCGCGCAGGCCACGGTCGCGGACCAGAACACGCCCAGGATCAGCGCCATGAGCCACAGACCGTCGAAGGCGAACAGCACCAGGACGGCGACGGGCGCGGCGATCGCGACGAGCGCCCCCAGCAGCCGCACCACGCCCCGGTAGGCCAGGAACCACCACACGCCGACGGCGCAGACGCAGAGCCCGGCGAGCCCGGCGCCGATGATCACCAGCCCGGCCGCCCGGAGCGCGAGCACCAGCACGACCACCACGCCGATCGCCGCCAGTACCGCCAGCCACGCCAGCAGCCGCGCGACCGCACTGCTGCGGGAGCCCGCCATGCGCGTCGCGCCTCCGTCGCCCGGATCCATGCGGTGCGCCCCCTCTCGACTCCTCCTTCCGCCAACCTGCCCGTCCCCGGCTCGACGGGCAGCGCGGCTGGTCGTCGATGCCGAAGATTTGGTGCTCGCGCGGGTGCGGCAGGTGCTGGACCTGACCGCTCCCGCACGGGCATATCCCGATCGGCGAGACCTCCGCGCGCCGGAAGATCGACGTGCTGGAACGGCGGTGCTGCGATACTGAGGGGCTGCCGCACCGCCTGCTGCGACCAGAGCCGCGGCCGGTGCACCAGCGGCGTGCCGTCCGCCGCCATCGACCGACCCCGCCGGGGCACGGCCCCGCGCCGCCCTGCCGTCACCGAGGATGCCGCGATGACCGAACGTTCTCCCGCCGAACCGCTGTGCGTGTCGCCCGACGCCGACCTGTCGGCGGCGGCCGTCGCCGCCCGCGCCCAGCAGACCCGTGCGGAGGGCAGGCGTCCCTGCGACTTCGGCGGCGGCCCCATCTCCGAGCACCGCCGCGCCGACACCAAGTTCTGCAGCGACTACCACCGGGTCCAGGCCCATCGCGCCAGGACCCGCGCCGCCGCAGCCGCCGATCACGTCCCGCTGGCCGACTTCCGCGACAGCGTCGACCGGTTCGTCCCCGCCGCCGAACAGCTCGGCGAGCTGGTGGCCGGGGCCAAGGCGCTGATGAGCCAGGCGATGGACACCACCGTCGAGCGCGCCCGTACCGCCCAGGCCGACCGGCTCGCCGCCGAGCAGCGCGAGGCCGACGCCAAGCGGCAGGCCGCCGACGCCGAGCAGGCCGCCGCGCGCGCCGACCGTCGCACCGCCAAGGCCCTGGAAGCGCAGCGCGCGGCCGAGGCCGACGCCGAAGCCGAGCGCCAACGCGCCGACCAGGCGGTGACCATCGCGGCCAAGCAGATCGCCGAGCACGAACACGCTCGTGGTGCCGCCGAGGGCGCGCGCCGAGCCGCTGAGGACCAGTTGCTGGAGATGGTGGGACGGCTGCGTCAGGCCGAACAGGATCTTGAGCAGTTGCGCGGTCAGCAGGCGGAAACGGCGGCGGCGCTGGCCGCCGCCCATACCGAGATCGCCACCCAGCGCGGCGAGCTGCGCGCCGCCACCGACCGCGCCGAGCGCGCCGAGCGGCAGGCCCAGGCCGCCGAGCGGGCGCAGCACGAAGAACGCGAGCGCGCGGCCGTCGCAGTCGCCGAGACCGAGCAGCGTCACCGCGCCCAGCTGGATCAGGTGCGTACGGAGCTGACCGCACGCGCTGAACGGGCCGAGGCCCGCGCCGACCAGCAGGCCGCGTCGATCGAGGAGTTGCGCGCCGAGCTGACCGCGCGCGCCGACCGGGCCGAACAACGAGCTGACCGGGCCGAGGCCCGCGCGGACCAGCAGTCCGCCTCCGGTGCCGCCGCGCTGGACGGGCTGCGCGCCGCCCTGCGGCTGCCGGAGATCACCGACCTGGACGGCACGCCCGGCGTGGCGATCGACGGTTCCGTCGGCGTCCTGCTGGAGGGGGACGGGCGGATCGTCGCCAAGCGGCTGCCCGAGGTCTACAGCGCAGAGGGTGCGCTGCAAACCGCCCGTGCGCTGCTGGCCGCCCACGCTCACCTGACCGCCACCGTGCCGTCCTCCAGGGCGTCGGCCGAATAGCAGCCCAGCGTCCGCGCCATCGTGGCCGGAGCCAAGGTCTCGGTCGGCGTCATCGACAAGATCCTGGTGAAAGGATCCGCAAGCGGTTCAGCAGGGACGGTGCCCTGCCGCCGGGGTTCCAGCGGTACGGTCGGAGAGGGAGAGGCTGGGGGTGTGGGGTCCGGTGGAGCGGTATGAGATCGAAACGTTCTTGACCTTGGCCAAGGAACTCAACTTCACGCGCACCGCTGAACGCCTGCTCGTCTCGCCGGGCCGGGTCAGCCAGATGATCAAGAAGCTGGAGCGTCGTCTCGGCGGCGCGCTGTTCGAGCGCAGCAGTCACCACGTGGCCCTCACCCCGGTCGGCCGGCAGTGGTACGCGGAACTGCAGCCTGCGCGTCAGCAGATGCAGCGTGCGATCGACAACGCGGCGGCGGCCTTCGCGGGGATCAGCGGGGCACTGCGCGTGGGATTCACCACCCCATGGTCGGGTGCCCTCATCATGCAGGCGGCCAAGGCGTTCAACTCGCGTCATCCCCGATGCACCGTCGAACTGCACGCGGTGACCTATAACGCGGCCATCGCGACGTTGCAGGGTGAGGACGTCGATCTGGTGGTCGCCGCGCTTCCCATCGACGATCCGACGATCACCGTGGGCCCCCTGGTGTTCTCCGACACCCGGGCCCTTGCCGTGCCCGCCCACCACCCCCTGGCGGCACGGGAGACGGTGTCGTTGGAGGATCTTGCGGTCCTGCCGCTGATCACGGCTGCCGGGATTCCCCGTGCCTGGCGCGAAGCCCATTTCCCGCGCCGCACGCCTCAGGGCCACCCGATCAGGCATGAGGCGACCGCTGCCGGATGGCAGGAGATACTCTCACTGGTCGGGGCGGGCCAGGGGGCCACGGTGGCTACCGTCTGCGCGGGTCGCTATCACGGTCGACCCGATGTCGTCTATGTCCCGTTCGATGGCGCGCCGCTCGTTGACTATGCGTTGATGTGGTGCGGCGCGGGCGACACCGTCGGGTTCCGGAAGTTCGTGCAGACCGTCGTCGAATTCGCCCCGCATACGGCTGGTCGCTCGGCGGATCAGCACTCCGCTCCCTCGTAGCCGACGACCACCGGCGAGCCGCACGCCGGCTCGTGCTGGTGCCCGCCTCGCGGCAGTGTCAACGCCGCGCCCGCGGCCAGCACGAGCCCGGTCGCCGCGAGCAGCATGCTCCACCGCATTCCGGCCAGGAACGTGCTCGCCCCCGCCAGCAGCGCCCCGAAGACCGCCACCGCGAGCGCCCCGCCGACCTGGCGGGCGGTGTTGAGCATGGCGGACGCGATGCCCGCCCGGTCGGCGGGCACCGCGTCGAGCAGCAGTGCGGTCAGCGCGGGCACCGCGAGCGCCCCGCCGAGGCCGACCGGCACCATCAGCGCCGCCACCGCCCACACCTCGGTGTGCGCGCCGATCCTGGTCAACGCCATCAGCCCGGCCGTCCCGAGCAGTAGTCCTGCCACGATCGGCACCCGCGGGCCGAACCGCCCGGCCAGCCTCACCGAGGCCAGGTTCACCACTGCGACCAGCGCCGTCAGGGGCATCCACCCGCCGGAGTCGTTCGGGCGCGTCCATCACCTGCCGAAGGAGCGGCTGGCCGCCGTCATGGACGGCCTGCGCGAGCGCGGCCTCGTCGACGCCGACGGCCGGTTCACCGACGCCGGCCGCGAGCTCAAGCAACGCATCGAGACCCTGACCGACGAGCTGGCCGCCCCGCCGTACGAGGCCCCGTCACCCGCCGAGCTCAACGAACTGGCCGCCGAGCTCGAACCCATCACCGCGAAGCTGGTGGCCGCGGGTTCGCGGTGACGAGCGGCGACCGGCAGGACGAGGGGACCCCGCTCGGCGGCGGGCTCAGGTGCAGGCGTCGGTGATGGCTGCGGGGTCCCAGTAGAACGGGCGGCATTCGAGCATCCGCCCGTCGCGCACCTTGATGAGCTGGACGATGTGGGTCTCGACGTCGCGTCCGGTGGCCCGGGACCGGAACCGGACGCGGTTGCCGACCACGACGGTGTCGCCGTCGCCCCAGTGCTGCTGGTCGAGGAACTCCATCGACTCCCAGGTCTCGGCGAAAGCGGCCAGGAAGCGTTCCATGCCGTCGTGGCCGCGCCAGGTCCCGGTGCCGGTGAACGGCAGGCCGGGTGCCTGGTGCAGCACCACGTCCGGGTCGAGGTGGACGGCGACCTCTTGGTAGTCGGCCTTGCCGTACCCGCCCGCGGCCACGTAGGCGGCCTCGGCCGCGTAGAACCTCTCCATGACCGACCAGGCGTCGGTTGCGGCGGAATGCGTCTTCGATGTCATGGGACCAACGATCCCGGCCGCCAGGCGGCGGGCGCTGGCGAGAAAACGACAGGAAGTTCACGGCCCGGATGGGGGCGTCGCGTAGCCGTGCAGGAAGTAGGCGTTGCCCGGTACGGGAGGCGGGCACGACAGGACCCGGAACAGCGTGGGCCAGTGCCGTTCCCGAATCGGATATTCGAAGGTGAGCCACTCATCGTCGCCGTAGTCGAACAGATCGCGGATCTGTAGCAGTTGGCGGTGGGACACCAGGAAGGTTCCGGCGAGTTCATCGTCGGGACCGAACCACACCAGCTCCCAGCCCATGTCCCTCGGTCGGGCGGCGTCCTGTTGATCGATGGTGTTCCTCCCGGTGGTGTCCGGTTCAGTCGTTGGGCGTGGTTTTGCGGCGGGCGCGGTAGGCGGCGACGGTGGTCCGGCTGGCGCAGGTGTTGGAGCAGAAGCGGCGGCTGCGGTTGCGGGAGTCGTCGACGTGGAAGCGGGCGCAGCCGTCCGCCTGGCATCGGCCCACGGTGACGTCGGGATCCCCGCAGATCACGTGGGCGAGCGCGGCGGCGCAGCTGCGGCCGAGCCAGGCGATGGGGCTTTCTCCGTCGTGGGCGAAGTGCAGGTGCGCTCCGCCGCTCTCGTCGTGCGTGCTCACGTACAGCACGGGCGGGAACTGCTCCAGGAGCTGGTTGACGGGCGTGATCGGGCCTCCGTCCGCCACGGCCGCGACCGCGTCGTGCAGGGGAGGGAGGAGTTTCGCGAGCGAGTCGGCGTCCGGTTCGGTGACGCGGTGCTGGACGAAGAACTCCCGCCGCAGGTCACTGGGGCCGTCACCGTTGACCAGCTCGACGGCCAGCCTGGTCAGATTGCCTATGTAGGCGACATGACGCACTTGACCACCTACCTCCCTGTCCGCATAGTAGGCGGCATGAGCATGAACACCAACTACATTGCCAGAACCGCGGGGACCGCCGCAGCGTCGTTGAAGCGCGCCGGGCTCTGGGACCTCGCGCTGGAGCTGCCGGAAGGCGGGGCGACGGCGCTGCGAGCGGAGCTTTTGACCGACAGGTTCTTCTGGCGGCTTGACGACCCGGCCGACGCCGAAGCCGCCGTCGCCGCGCTGTCCCAGGAGGAGCCGACGCTCGGCGGGTTCTATGACGCTCAGCTCGCCTACACCCGCCTGCTCTTCGGCCTCGACCCGCGTCCCGACGACACCGCACGGGTCCGCGCCGGCTTCTCCGCCGCGACCGGGGACCCACGGGTCGCGAGCTGGGCGACCTTCTGGACGGGCATCATCACCGAGAAGTTCGATGACGCCCCGGAGGCGGCGAAGGAGCACTACGCCCAGGCCCTCGATTCAGCCGTGCAGGACGAGGACCTCCTGCTGGAGTCCTACGCGATCCGGCACCTGGGCGCGCTGGCCCTGGAGAACGGCGACGCGTCGGGACTCGACGATCTGCGCAGGTCGTACCAGCTCCGCGCCGCCCTCGGCGCCCGCCCGCAGACGGCGGCCGCGGCGGCCACCTATGCCGCCGCACTGCCTCCGGGCACTGAGGCCGGGCAGTTGACCAGGCTCGCCGCGCAAACCGCCCGTGAACTCGGGCTCACCTGGCTGATCAAGAGCCTGTGAGGGCGCCTGACGTGCCGGAGGAGGCTGCGATGCGCTACACGGATTTCACGCTGGACGACGGTGACCTGCGGCTCCGTACCCTGGACGCCGCCGACGCCGCGCTGCTGGTCGAGGCCACGAGCGCGGAACCGGGACGGGCACTGTGGGGCTCTCCACCACTCGGGCCCTACTCGTTGCGCGATGCGGAAGCGGCACTGGCTGATTGGAATCCCGCTGCGGGAGGCCAGTTCAGCCTGGGCGTCATACGGGACGGGAGGTTGCTCGGCGCGGTCGGGTTGATACCGGAGCGTCCGGGGAGCATCGAGTTGGCGTACTGGCTGCGGCCGGAGGAGCGGGGCAAGGGCATCGCCTCCCGCGCCGTGCTCGCCGCGACGTTGTGGGCTCACGACGAACTCGCCGTCCCTCGGGTCTGGCTGGAGATCTACCCGGACAACGAGCCTTCATTACGGCTGGCGGAACGTGTCGGTTACCGGTTCGAGCAGCGCGTTCCACGGCACTGCCACGATGCCGAGCAGGACGTCTGGCATGACTGCCTCATCTGGAGCCACGGCAGCGCTCCAGCACGACTTCCGGTGGGCTAAGCCGAGCAGCTCCGTTTGACCTTGACACGGTGACAACGTCTTTACTGTTCCTCATGACCACGAATATGACGCGTGCCCTCCGGGCGCTGGAGAGCAACGACCCGTCGGTCCGGATGCAGGCGGCGATGGCGGTCGGCACGGCCCCGGATCCGGACTTCGTCGGCAGGCTCATCGAGCGCTGCGCGATCGAGCCCGAGTTCTACGTGCGCGAGATGCTGACGTGGGCGCTCACCCGCCACCCGGCGTCGGCGACGGTCCCGCCGCTCATCGGCGAGGTCCGCTCGGAGCGTGCGCAGGCGCGGAGCCAGGCGCTGCACACGCTGTCCAAGATCGGGGATCGGCGGGCGTGGCCGGTGATCACACCGGCGCTGCTGTCCGACGCCGACGACGAGGTGGCCCGGACCGCCTGGCGCGCGGCGGTCGTGCTCGTGCCTGAAGGTGAGGAACGCGAGTTGGTCCTAGTGTTGGCGACGCAGCTCGGGCGCGGCGAATGCGAGACGCAGTTGAGCCTCAGCCGGGCACTGATCGCGCTCGGGGAGGCGATGTTGCCGACACTGAGCGCCGCGACGACGAATCCCGACCCTCGCGTGCGCGCGCACGCGATCGCCACGGAACAGCTGTGGCGCAACCCGGATACCAGGTTCGAGCTCGCGATCGAGGAGGCGAAGCGCGTCGTGGCCCTCGGCGGGGGCGGTCAGGAGGGACGGTAGGCAGTGTTGATCGGTGATGTCGCGCGACGGTCCGGCGTCAGCGCCCGCATGCTCCGGCACTACGAGTCGCTCGGGCTGGTCCGGCCGACGGGCCGTACCGGCTCCGGCTACCGGGAGTACTCCAGCGAGAACATCCGGCGGATCTTCCACATCGAGAGCCTGCGGTCGCTGGGCCTGTCCCTGCGCGACGTCGGGCGCGCGCTCGACGACCCCGGCTTCGCGCCCGCCGAGCTCGTCGACGACCTCATCCGCCAGACGCGGGACCGCATCGCGGCGGAGACGGAGCTGCTCACGCGGCTCCAGCGGATCGATGCCGCGGAACCCGCCGGATGGGAGGACGTGCTCCAGGTCGTCGCGCTCCTCCAGGCGCTGGGGTCGAAGAACGCGGGGGCACGGCAGCGCGCGGCCCTGGCCGCGGTCGAGGACGTTCCCGTGCCGGTGGAGGCGCTGGTCGAGGCCGTGCTGAGCGAGCCGGACCCGAACGTGGCCGGGGCCCTTCGCTGGGCGCTGGCGCGGACGGGGGAGGACGGGCTGGCGCTGCTGGCGGAGGGGCTCGGCTCACCTGTGGCCGAGGTGCGGAAACGTGCCGTCCAGTCCATCGCCGAGATGCCGGGCGGTGCGGCGACCGCCCTGTTGCGGAAGGCCCTCACGAATCCCGACGCCGTGGTCCGCGGGTACGCGGCTCTGGCGCTCGGGGGGCGCGGCGTGGCGGACGCGGTCCCGACGCTCATCGACATGATCGTCGAGGAGCGGAACGACGTCGACGCGGCCGACGCGCTGGGCACGCTGGCGAGCGATCCCGCGCTGGCGGACCGGATCGCGGCCGGGCTCGTCGACCGCCTGTCCGGCGACGCCGTCGGCACGCCCGCACGCCGACGGCTGACGCAGGCGCTCGCGGACATTCCGGGGGCTCTGACGGCACGTGCCCTCGAAGATCTGTCGCATGATGCAGACCGTGCCATCGCGCTCACCGCTAGCTACCTTCTGAAGCTGCGCGACGCGAGGCCGGATCAGACGTTTGGGCCGTAGCCGGTGCACTCCGGCTTGAACCCCGGTTCGTCGGGCCCGAGCTCGTTGCTGATGATCTGCATGATCGGGCCGTCGAACGACATGCCGGAGTGGCTCACGGGATCGTTAGGGCACAGGTCCTGGAGCAGGATGTTGGTGGAGTCGCCGCCGTGGAGGAACGAGTTCGTCAGCGGGGTGACCGTGGTGTCGTGCGTGGTCGCGATGGTCAGGTAGCGCACGCCGGGAACGGTGTCCCCGTCGGCGAACAGCGCCTTCTGGAAGTCCGACCCCTCCTGCTGCTGCACGTGCGCGGGCGACCCGATGAGGTGGTAGAAGCCGTTGACCAGCCCCAGCACGCCCAGCGACCGGCCGAGGTCGACCAGCCCGCCCAGGGTCGTGCCGTGGTTGGTCGGGCCGAGCGCGATCAGCGTGCGCACCTTGGCCGCGCCGCCGAGCCGCTTGATGTAGTAGTTCGGCATCATCCCGCCCTGGGAGCCGCCGATCACGTCGACCTCGGCGGCTCCGGTGGCGGCCAGCACCCTGTCCACGAACGCGCGCATGGTGCGGGCCGACCGCGCGATGTCGCCGAGCCCGTAGATGTGGCCGAGGCTGGAGTACGTCTCGCCGTAGTTGAAGCCGTAGACGCAGTACCCGGCGTTGGCCAGGGTGGGGGCGATCATGGCTCCGGCCGCGCCGAAGTTGGACGTCGTGCCGTGCACGATCACCACGGGGCGGGGGTGCTCGGCGGACGGTTCGCAGGACCAGATGTTGGCGCCGGGGACCGCGTCCGGGCTGAGGAAGAAGTTCCTGATCGAGGTGCTCAGGTCGCCTACGGGATAGGTGGTCTCCGCTGCGGCGGGGGCCGGGACGGCGGTGGTCAGGGCGGTCGCGGCGCATACCGCCGAAGCGGCGGCGGCGAGCCTGCGCCGGATCTGGTGTCTCCTCAAGGCTGGCTCCTTGGTCTCCATGAACTCCGTGGTGCTTCCGTCGGCCGTAGCCGGACGCGTCGAGGTCGAGCCGGGCGGGGGCGGGCCGGAAGGACGCCGCTCATAAAAACAAAGCTATCTTTTTGGAAATCGGCCGCGCCACTCCGTCCGCGACAACAAACGCGGCCGGACTGCGCCCCTGGCCACAACCTCGTCCGAACGAAGCCGCGACGGGAAGGCATCGCGCCAGGTCGGCGGCGCGAAGGTCAGGAGGAACCGGTCGCGGTGGCCGCCTGGGCGAGATGGTGTAGAAGCGCGGCGGTCGCGGGAGGGTCGGGCGGGTCCCCGATGACCGCCGTGCTGAGTTCGCGTGTGTGGCCGGGGAGGGGCACCGCCCTGACGGCGGGGTTGCGCTGCGCTTGTAGGGCCAGGTCAGGGAGGGTGGTGACGCCGAGTCCGGCGGCCACCAGCGCCTGGACGGCCACGTAGTCGTCGGTCGTGAAGGCGATGTCGGGGGTGAATCCGGCGGCGGCGCAGGCGCGGACGAGGTGTTCGCGGCAGCGTTCGCAACCGGTGATCCATCGCCGGTCGGCATGGTCGGCGAGGGTGTCGCCGGGCAGTTCGGCCGGGGTGACCAGGGAGATCTGCTCGGTGCGGAGACGGGTCCGGCGCAGGCCGTCGTCGGGCGGCGGTGCCGCGCGGTCGGGCGACGGGTAGCCGAACAGGACCGCGACGTCGACCTCGCCTGCCCTCAGCAGCCGGATCGCCTCGGGAGGTTCGGCCTCGGTGAAACGCAGCTCGACGCCGGGATGGTCGGCCGTGAAGGCAGCCGCCGCGCGCGGGACGAAGGTCCCCAGGGCGGACGGGAACGCGGCCAGCCGGACCCGGCCGGTGCGCAGGCCGACGTGGGCGGCGAGTTCGGCCTCCACCGCGTCCAGGCGGCCCAGGATCTCTTCCGCCCGTTCGGCCAGCATCCTGCCGGCGTCGGTCAGGCGGATGCCGCGGCCGACCCGCTGGACCAGCAGGCTGCCGGTTTCGGCCTCCAGCCTGGCCAGATGGTGGCTGACCGACGGCTGGGCGTAGTTCAGGGCGCGCGCCGCCGCCGTCACCGAACCGTGCCGGGCGACGGCGGCCAGCACGCGCAGGCGCGTGACGTCGAGCATGCACTCATCAATACCATCGATGAATTACCGAGATGACTGGCATTGGACCGATGAGACGTCCGGTCGCGATGCTGAGGGCATGGAACAAGCGCTGCTCGCCGACGTGATCGCACCCCGCTTCTCCGACGTGCTGGTTGCCCGGGACGTCCTGGCCCGGCACCTGCCGCCGACCCCGATGTGGTCCTATCCCGCCCTGGACGCCGAGCTGGGAGCCACCGTCCACATCAAGCACGAGAACGTCCAGCCGGTCGGGGCCTTCAAGGTGCGCGGCGGCCTGGCCCTGCTGGCCGGGTTGTCGCCGGATCAGCGGGCGCGTGGGCTGGTGACCTATTCGACCGGCAACCACGCCCAGTCGATCGCCTACGCCTGCGCCGCCTTCGACGCGACGTGCACGGTGGTGATGCCGAGCGCGGTCAGCGCGGAGAAGGTGCGGGCCGTGCGCGCCCTGGGCGGCGAGGTCGTCCCGCACGGGCCCGACATGGCGGCGGCGCAGCGGCACGCCGAGCAGCTGGCCGGGCGGACCGGCGGGCTGCTGGTCAGTCCGGGCGACACCCCGGCCCTGATCGCCGGGGTCGGCACCGCCTATCTCGAACTCTTCGAGGCCCGGCCCGATCTCGACGCGTTGCTGGTGCCGGTCGGCAGCGGCACCGGCGCGGCCGCGGCCGTCCTGGTCGCCGCCGAACTCGCCCCGCGCTGCCAGGTGATCGCCGTCCAGTCGCAGGCCGCACCGGCGGCGCACGACTCGTGGCGGCTGGGCTCCTGCGTCGAGCGCTCCAACCGCACGGCCGCCGAGGGGCTGGCCACCGGGCGCGGGTTCGCCCTCCCGCAGCAGATCATGCGCTCCGGCCTGGCCGACTTCCTGCTGGTCTCCGACGCCCAGATCGCGCAGGCGCAGCGGCTGCTGGCCACGCATGCCCATACCCTCGCCGAAAGCGCCGGTGCTGCGGGGCTCGCCGCGGTCCTCGCCCGGCCCGACCGCTTCGCCGGCCAACGCCTGGCCGTCGTCTGCACCGGCGGCAACGCCTCCGCCGCCGAGATCGCGGCGCTGGGGAGCACGGCCGAGGGCGACTGGGGCGGAAACGTCGGCGACGGCCGCGCCGCGTCGTCCGGGGCGGGTGCTCGCGAGCACGACAGCGATCTTGATCATGTGCGTGGGGGCGAGGGGATCAGGGCTGCTCGTGGCCGGTGAACATGGCGGCCAGACGGTCGACGGCGCTGGGCCCGAACATCAGCTCCAGCGAGGCGGCCGACTCTCCGGCGGAAGTCGCGCTGCGGGGGAACAGGGCCTTCTCGTAGGCCGCGAGGGCGGCGTCGGTGTCGCCGGGGTGGTCGGCGATGGCCTGGCCGAGTTCGGCGCCGTCCAGCATCGCGAGGTTCGCGCCCTCCCCGGCGAACGGCGACATCAGGTGGGCGGCGTCGCCGAGCAGGGTCACGCCGGGGGTGCGGTCCCAGGAGTGGCCGACCGGCAGGGCGTTGATGCGGCGCGGTACCAGCGGCCCGTCGGCGTCGGTGATCAGGCGTTGGAAGGCGGCGTCCCAGTCGGCGAACTCGGACAGGAGCGCGGTCCTGGCGGTGGCGTCGTCGGTGAAGTCGATGCCGTCCAGCCAGCCCTCGGCGGCGCGCAGCGCGGTGTAGACGTGCAGGCTGCCGTCGGTCTCGCGGTGGGCGAGGAAGCCGTGCTCGCCGTCCAGGGCGAGGAAGAAACCGCCGCCGATCAGTTGGGCCGAGGCGGGGTGGCGGGCGTCGGCGTCGAGCAGGTCGAGTTCGACGAAGGAGACGCCGGTGTAGGCCGGTCGCGCGGAAGAGACGAGCGGCCGGATCTTCGACCAGGCACCGTCGGCACCGATGAGCAGGTCGGTGGTGATGGTGGTGCCGTCGGCGAAGGCCACCTCGTGGCGGCCGTCCTCCAGCGGGCGGACGGCGGTGGCCTTGGCGTCCCAGCGGATCGTGCCGTCGGGCAGGGAGTCCAGCAGGAGGTCCCGCAGCTCGCCCCGGTCGACCTCGGGTCGGCCGCCGGTGCCGTCGTCCTCTTCCTCAAGGACGGCGGTCGCGTCGCGGCGCAGCAGGCGCATGGCCTGCCCACCCTCGTGGATGATCTTCTCGAAGTCGCCGTACAGGTCGGCGACGCGCAGCGCGACCTGGCCGGAGTCGTCGTGGATGTCGAGCATGCCGCCCTGGGTGCGGACGTGCCGTCCGGCCTCCAGGTCGAACACGGTCGCCGGGACGCCGCGGGCGTGCAGGACCCGTGCCAGGATCAGGCCGCCGAGCCCGGCGCCGATGATCGCGATGGAGTGGTGCGCGGTGGTGTTCATGACGAGCTTCTCCTCACTGAGAGTGTGCCGGTTCCGGCTTGGGCGGGCCGCCGCGGAGCGGGATCTCCTTGATCAGCCAGGACAGCGCGAACCAGGCGGCGGTGACGGCGGCGACCGCCAGGAAGATCTGGCCGGTGCCGCGGGCGACCGCGTCCAGGTAGGCGGGGCCGTCCGCGGGCGTGCCGCCGTCCAGGGCGCGGGTGAACAGGGCACCGAACAGCGCGACCCCCAGCGAGCCGCCGATGGTGCGGAACAGGGTGACGGTGCCGGACGCGGCGCCGATGTCCTTCATCTCCACGCTGTTCTGGGCGATGGTCGCGGTGAGCTGCATCGTCAGGCCCAGCCCGGCGCCCAGCAGCGCCATCGCTGCGCCGGTGGCGAGCCGTCCGGTCGAGGCGTCCACGGTCGCCAGCCACGCCGCGCCCGCCGTCAGCGCGACGCCGCCGAGCACGGGGAAGACCTTGTAGCGGCCGGTGCCGCTCATGACCTTGCCGACGACCTGCGCCAGCAGCAGGATCGGGAGCATCATCGGCAGCAGGAGCAGGCCCGACGACGACGCCGAGGCGTCCTGGACCGTCTGCTGGAACAGCGGTAGATACAGCACCCCGGCGAACATCACCACGCCGGTGACCAGCGACAACACCGAGGCGAGCGTGAAGTTGCCGTCGCGGAACATGTGCAGCGGGATGACCGGGTCGGCGGCCCGCCGCTCCGCCGCGACGAACACCGCCAGCGCGACGGCCGCGAGCGCGGCCAGCCCCACGATGGGAGCCGAGGCCCACGCGTACTGGACGCCGCCCCACGTCGCCGCGAGCACCAGAGCGCCGATGGCGACGGCCAGGGACACGATCCCCGCGTAGTCGATCGTGACCTTCCGGCGGGTGGCGGGCAGGTGCAGCAGCGCCGCGCACCAGACGAGGGCCACCAGGCCGAGCGGCAGGTTGACGTAGAACGCCCACCGCCAGCTCAGCGAGTCGGCGATGAACCCGCCGAGCAGCGGGCCGCCGATGGTGCCGACGGCCATGACCATCGCGGTCATCCCCTGGTAGCGGCCCCGCTCGCGCGGCGGCACCAGCGCGCCGATGATCGAGAACGCGCCCACCATCAGGCCGCCCGCGCCCAGACCTTGCAGGGCCCGGAAGGCGATCAGGGCGGGCATCGACCAGGCCGCCCCCGACAGCAGCGACCCGGTCAGGAACACCCCGATCGCGGTCAGGAACACGCCCTTGCGGCTGAACAGGTCGCCGAGCTTGCCCCACACCGGCGTGGAGATCGCCGTCAGCAGCGTGTAGGCGGTCACCACCCACGCCATGTGCTCCAGCCCGCCGAGGTCGCCGACGATCGTCGGCATCGCGGTCCCGACGATCGCGTTGTCGAGCATCGCCAGCAACATCGCCAGCATGACGCCCAGCAGGATCACCCGGACCGAGCGCGGCGTCGCCTGCGGCGCGGCGGCGGGGACGGCCGGGGCGGTCCGACCTTCGGCGGCCATGGCGACCACCTCCTCACAGAGCAGATACAGAGCCACTTGTGTAGCTGTTCAAAAACCATAACAGCTCCACTGAAGTAGTTGTTCCGCCTCAGCTCGGTAGACTGGGGACATGACCGAGGTCACCGTGGGGCGCCGGGAGCGCAAGAAGGCCCGCACCAGGCAGGCGATCGCCGACGCGGCGCTGGAGTTGTTCCTGGAGCGCGGGTTCGAGCAGGTGACCGTCAAGGACGTCGCCGAAGCGGCCGACGTGTCGATGAGCGGCCTGTTCAAGCACTTCCCGACCAAGGAGTCGCTGGTCTTCGACGAGGACGACGACGTGCGCGACGGCCTGGTCTCGGCCGTCCGCGACCGCCCCGAGGGCACGCCCGTCCTGGAGGCGTTGCACGAATGGCTGCTGAACCGCGCGCGCAACCGGGCCGGCGACCCGCGCATCGAGGCGTTCGTCGGCCTCATCGCCGCCACCCCTGCGCTGGGCGACTACTCCCGCCGCATGTGGCAGCGGTACGAAGAGGATCTGGCCGAAGCGATCCGCCAGGCGGGGCCCGACGCCCCCGGTGCCGCCATCGCCGCTCGGGCGGTGTCCCGGTTCGCTTTGGACCGCGCCGAGCTTTCCCACGGGGACCCGCGTGCTGAACTCGACGCGGCCTTCGCCCTGCTCAGCCGAGGTTGGCCCGCCCCCGAACTCCACCGGCCTCCGAGCGGCCCGCCCGCCGAGGAACCGCCAGCCCCCGCCCGTCCGCCGGGCCTGCGGGAACGCAAGAAGGCCCAGACCCGTGAGTCGATCACCCGGGCCGCGCAGGAGTTGTTCACGCAGCGCGGCTACGACGACGTCGGCGTCCGCGAGATCGCCGACACCGCCGGTGTCTCACCCGGGACCCTGTTCACCTACTTCCCTGACGGCAAGGCCAGCCTGGTCTTCCCCGGCGACCAGACCGACAACGCCGAGGCCCTCGTCGCCGCCGTCCGCCACCGCGCCCCGGAGCAGAGCATTCCCCGGGCCCTCCACGACTACATGGCGGGCCGTGGCCCGTTCAGGCCCCGCACCACCGCCGCCGAGCAGCGCGTCCTGGACCTCATCCGCACCACGCCCGAGCTCAGCGACTACGCCCTGCGCGCCTGGACCGTCGCCCAACCGGCGCTCACGCAGGCCATCACCGAAGAAGCGGGCCTCCCCGCCGACGACATCACCGCCCGCCTGCTCAGCCACTCCATGTTGCAGATCCCCGATCTGTCCCGCGCCACCACCGACGCCCGCCAAGCGCTGGACGTCATCACCGACCTGCTCGAACACGGCTGGCCCGAGAGCCTCGCCAGGACGTCCTGAAGCGCTCCGGATCAGTCCGCGGATTCGCGCCGGTCGATCATGTCGAGCAGCACCTTCGCGGCCAGTTCCGCCCCGTCGGTGCGGACCTCCCCGGCCACGACGGCCGCGCGGGCGGCCGTCTCGGGGGTCAGGACGGTCTCCAGCGCGGCCGACAGGGACCCGGCGGTCGGCGTCGGGCCGTCGTGTCCCGTGCCGATGCCCAGCTCGGTCACCCGGCCCGCCCAGTACGGCTGGTCCGCGACCTGGGGCACCAGCACCTGCGGCGCCCCGGCGCGGGCCGCCGTCATCGTGGTGCCCGCGCCGCCGTGGTGCACGACGGCGGCCACCCGGCGGAACAACGCCTGCTGGTTGACCTCGCCGACGACGAAGCAGTCGCCCTGATCGTCGATCCGGGTCAGGTCGGCCCAGCCGCTCCCGAGCACGGCGCGGCGTCCCTGCGACCGGACCGCCTCGACGACGGCCCGGGAGAGGTCGGGCGCGGTCGCGCCCCGCATCGGCATGCTGCCGAAACCCACGTAGACCGGCGCTGCGCCGGCCGTCAGGAACGCCTCCAGATCGGCCGGGAGCGGGCGCTCGTCGGGCCGGATCCACGCGCCGGTCTGCATCACGTGGAGTTCCGGTGTCTCCCGCCACGGGCCCAGGACGGGGTCGGTCGCCAGGAACGGGTGGTCGGTGAAGGCGTGGGCGCGGACGCGGTCCACCGGCGGCAGGCCGACCGAGGTCCGATGGGCGTTGATCGTCTCGCCGAACAGCGCGTTCATGTGCTCGGCGTTGAGGTCCCACAACTCCCGGTTTCCGGTCACCCCCGCGGGGACCACCTGGCCCGGCCAGGGGCGGGGCGGGTGGTGCGGCGACGGCAGGTAGCTGGGGGAGAGGCACGTGAACATGTAGGGCACGTCCAGCTTCTCGGCCGCCGCCCGCGCCCCGGCCACGGCGGGGAACGAGCCGGTGGCCACGACCATGGCGCAGCCCTCGGCCAGCGAGGTGACCGTCTCGAAGGCCATCGCGGTGAGGTCGGCGGCGATGTCGGACAGGCTCGTCCTGCCGGGGACCGCGCCCGTCGCCAGCGCGCGGATCGGCCAGGCGAGGGGAGTCAGCGGCACCCCGATACCGTCCAGCAGCTCCGCGAAGTCCGGCGGCGCGCACAGCCGTACTTCGGCGCCGAGAGCCTGGAGCCGGAGTGCCAGCCCCGTCATCGGCTCGACGTCCCCGCGTGATCCATAAGTCACCAGTACAACGCGCATTCCGCTGCCCCCGCTTTCCGTGCCTTCCGGCGTCGAGGGGTGATTGTGCGGCATGACCGGGGCCTTGTGGCAAGGCCCCCGGTGCGCTATATGTTGGAAGTGGCAGGGAGCAGACGGTCTCCTTGCCTTTCTTTTTGCCGCTTCGCCGCGATGACCGGGCCCCTTCCGGGAAGCCGGACGCCATCGCCCGCGCGAGCGGAAGAGAGGCCAATGACGGCTCTCAGCAGGTCATCACATCCGTGCAGAGGCTCCGCGACTCGCTCGCCCCAGGAAAAGGCGACCCGTTCTCTTCGCGGTTCCCGGTGCACGCCTCCGCCGCTACCGCGATCGGCCCTCGTCATCGTCGCTGCCGATGGGGCGGGCCTCCTGGGCGGCATGGACCAGGCCGATGGCGCGACGGTCGGCGCGGTGCAGCCTGGCCAGCAGCTCCACCGCCGCGTCCACCCGCTCCCGGGCGACGACCCGCACCGCCTCCAGGTGGTCGGCCAGATCGTCGGCCGCCATGATCTCGGTCTCCAGCGCGCTGGTCAGCCGGTCCCGCGCCCGGCGGAGCGTGTCCTCGTCCTCCTGCTCCAGAGCCGGGCCGAGCCCGGCCTGGGCGTCCTGGCGCTCCTGGGAGGCAGCGGCCATCAGCACCTGCAACGCCAGCTCCCTGGCGTCGGACAGGATCGTCTCCGCGTCGTCGACCGCCCGCGCGTCGGCCAGTTGCCCGCGCAGCCGGTCGGCTTGCTCGAAAGCGGACTTGATCTCGGCGTCGGTCGCCGGATCTCCGCTGCGCCACCGTCTCATGAGACCATCCTCGCCCCCGACGGGCCGGGCCGCAGTAACTTCGAGCCCCGGCGTCCGGCTCGATCCGGCCAGCAAGGCCCCTGGCGCGGCAGGCGAGGTCACGCAGGGGCGCCGAGCGGCGGGTGTTCGAGCACGCGCGGCTTGTACTCGACCAGCTGGATGCGGCCGTCGAAGGTCCGGTGCTCGATCATGTCGAGGGCGACGTCGGGGTAGCCGTCGTAGACGCGCTCCGCGCCCGTGGCCCCGGTGATCACCGGGAAGATCCCGACCCGGAAGCGGTCGACGAGCCCGGCCCGGAGCAGGGACCGGCACAGGCTGAGGCTGCCGATCGTGCTGAGGAGCCCCGAGCCGTTCTCCTTCATGGCGCGGACCGTCTCGACGGCGTCGTCGCGGACGAGCGTGGAGTTGGCCCAGGTCAGCGGTTCCTTGAGCGAGGAGGAGAACACCACCTTGGACGCTTGGGTGAGCTCGTCGACCGACTCCTGTTCTTCGGCCCTGAACTCGTCCTGGCCGCCCGGGACCTCGCCGGCGGCGAAGCCCGACATCAGGCGGTAGGTGTTGGCTCCCATGAGGTAGGTGACCTCGGGCTGCTCACCGAGCCAGGCGAGGTACTCCGGGCCCTCCAGGCCCCAGAACCCGGGCCAGCCCTCTCCCGACGCGTTGCCGTCGAGGGAGGTGATGAAGTCGACGAGAAGCTCTGACATGGCGGTGTCCTTTCCTCGGCTGTCACAGGCTTGGACCTGCCGCGGGCCACGAACTCATCGGATCCGTCCGATCGTTTCGATGGCGGGTCGGCCATGGGCCGGAAACGGTCGGCTCGCCCGCGAGGAGGGGCGCAACGGCCAGTAGCGGCCAGCTGCGCCGGGTTCCGCACCCGGCTGGACGCCGCTCAGCGCAGGACGGCCGCCAGCAGGTCGCTGCCCAACGCCGTCAGATCGGGCAGGTTGAGGGTGTACCGGACGTAACGACCGTGCCGCCGGGCCGTGAGCAGGCCCGCGCGGCGCAGGACGGCGAGGTGGCGGGACACCTCCGGGGGCGAGAGTTCCCAGAAGTGGGCCAGCTCGCCGGTGGTGTGCGGGCCGCGGGCCAGGGTGCGCAGCAGCCGCAGCCGTACCGGATGCGCGAGCGCCTCCAGCCGGAGGGTGACCGTCTCCAGCGAGACCGGTTCCGCCGGACCCGGCTCGGCGACGGGGTACTGCACCACCGGACGCCACCCGGGCGCGTGGACCGCCACCAGGTGCGGGCGGCCGAAGACGCTGGGGATGAAGGTGACCCCGGCGTCATGGGCGGTGGTCGCCTTGTCCTGCACCTTGTCCACGATGATGCGGTCGCCGTCCGGCGCCAGGCTGACCGCGCCGGAGACCGAGGCGAGCGCCGCCCCGACGCCCTGGCGCCTGAGCAGGTCGTTCTTCAGGCGCAGATCGGCGGCGAGCTGCGCCGCGACGTCCGCCCAGGCCGCGTCGAAGAAGGCTCCGGCGCATTCTTCGAGGGTGCCGCGCACCCGCGCCCGCACGGCGGCCGGGTCCGCGAGCAGCCGTTCCGCGAAGGCCTCCTGGAGCGCGCCGCGGGCCTGGGCCACGTCCAGGGCCCGTTCGCGCGCGGTCGGGTCGGTGAGCGGCGACGTCCCGGGGAAATGGACCCGGTTGCTGCCGCACGTGGTGACGAGCGCGGCGGTCACGTACGTCTCGTCGTCGATCCGGTCCACGTCGTCCAGTTCCTCGGCGAGGGTGGGCCGGGGCCGCGCGGGGATCAGGAAGTCGGCCTGCGAGGAACGCCAGAGGAACTCCGCCTCCCGGAGCCGCTCGGCCAGCTCCGGCCGCAGCCCGGCCCAGACGTCCGCGGCCCAGCCCGCGAACCGCGGGTGGTGGCCGGGCTCGGCCAGCACGTGCAGCATCGCGGTCAGCTCGGCCAGCGGGGAGGCGGCGAACCGCACCCGCTCGGACGGCGGACCGCTGATGTCGATCCTCAACGTCATCCCCCCATCATCACTGCCCGAACGCCCTGGTGACGGCGTCGGTTGACGGAATCCGTCAACCGACGTGCGGTGCCCCGGCGGCCGGACGCACCGTCTGACGCCATGGCAACCATCACCGGAATCCGGCCCCGCGCCCTCGTCCGCGCCTCCGGAGGCCCCCGCTACGCCGTCGCCCTGCTCGTGGACGCGCTCGGCACCGGCCTGCTGCGGCCCTTCCTGCTGCTCTACGGGGTGACGGTGCTGAAGTTGTCCGCGCCGGTCACCGGCATCGCCATGACGGTCGGCATCGTGGTGGGACTGGTGTGCATGCCCGCCGTGGGCCGATGGCTGGACCGGGGCGCGCGCAGCACGGTCGTGGCGGCGTCGATGCTGGTGCGGGTGCTGGGCGTGGTACTGCTGCTGGCGGCCCCGGCGGGGCACGTCTGGCTTTTCGCGGCGTCGGCGCTCTTCCTCGGCATCGGCAACCAGGCATGGCCTGCCGCCCACGCCGCGCTCGTGGCCACGGTCGCCCACGGCCGCGAACGCGACGCCGCGCTCGCGGGAGGCCGCGCCCTGCGCAACGCCGGTCTGGGCGTCGGAGCACTGCTCGCCACCGTCTGCCTGGCGGGCGGCCCCACCGCGCTGCGGGCGCTGGCGGCCGTCACCGCGCTCTCCTACCTTGCCGCAGCCGCCTTGGCGTGGTCGGTCCACGTGCAGGCACGGCCAGCGGAGGCCGCCTCGGAGAAGGACCAGGACGACGAGCCCGCGCCCCGGATGCTCGCGCTGCTCACCGCCAACGTGGTCTACGTCTTCTGCCTCAACGTCCCCGAGATCGCGATCCCGCTGATCCTGGTGACGCAGTTCCACGCGTCGCCGATGTGGCCCGCGGCCGTCTTCGTGGCCAACACGGTGCTGGTGGTCACCTTGCAGGTGCCGGTCACCGTCCTGCTGTCCCGCTTCTCCCGGCGGGCCGTGCTGGCCCTCTCCGGCGTGGTGCTGGCCGCGTCCTACCTGGGCTTTCTCGCGGCCACCTCGCTGGGGTCCGGCTGGGGTCCTCCGGCCGTCGCCGCGGTGTCCGTGGTCTGCACCATCGGCGAGATCATCTACGCCGGCAGCGCCACCGCGCTCGTCACCGCCCTCGCGCCGGTCCATGTCCTGGGACGCGCCCTCGCCCGCTTCCAGCTCTCCACGGGCTTCGGCCTGGCGGTCTCCCCGGTGGTCATCACCACTCTCGCCGCGCGCGGCCCGGTCGCCCTCTGGGGCGGCCTCGCCGCCGCGACGCTCCTGTCCGCCTCCGCCGTCGCCACCGAGAAGGACCAGGGAACGCGGCTCGGCGGTCGCCGCCGGGCACGAGCAGGCTTGTGATCTCGCCGGTCGACCGGGGCATCGCGGCGGGACCCCTTCCTGAGGGCCGTCCGCGCAGTCGGGAGTCTCGGCCGGGAAGCCTCAGTTCCCTCGTTCGTTACCTGCCGGTGTGCGGGGCTGCCCCAGGTAGTTCCACGGTGATGCGCAACCCGCCGGTGGAGCGCGGGGTGAGGGTGAGCGTTCCGTCGTGCGCGTGGGCGATGGTCTTGACGATCGCCAGCCCGAGGCCGACGCCCGCATGGTCGGCGTGCACACGTTCGGTGCCGCGCTGGAACGGCTCGGTCAGTGTCGAGGCCAGCTCCGGGGTGAGCTTCTCGCCGGTGTTCTCGACCGTGAGCACCACGGCCGTGGAGTGGACGCCGGTGCTGACGTGAACGGTCCCGTCCTCGGGCAGGTTGTGGACGATCGCGTTGTGCACGAGGTTCGTGGTGAGCTGGAGCAGGAGCGCGTGAGATCCGACCGTGGGGGCGACGTCGCCGGAGGTCTCGATGGTGACGCCATGCTTTTCCGCCAGGGGGAGGAGCGTCTCGGTGGCTTCTTCCGCGATGAGGGACAGGTCGACGTCCTCCCGGGGGAAGGATCGCCGGTTGGCGCGGCTGAGCAGGAGCAACGCCTCGGTGAGACCGATCGCCCGGGTGTTGACGGCGCGGAGGCGGTCGATCAGCTCGCCGGTGTCGTGGCCCGGATCGGTGCGGGCCACGTCGAGCAGCGCCTTGGAGGTCGCCAGCGGGGTGCGCAACTCGTGCGAGGCGTTGGCCGCGAACCTCTGCTGCTCGGCGACGTGTGCTTCGAGCCGCGCGAGCATCATGTCGAAGGCGTCGGCGAGTTCGCGGAACTCGTCGGTGCGGCCGGGCAGCCGGATGCGCTGGGAGAGCGCTCCGGCCGAAGCCAGGCGGGTGGCGTGGGTGATGCGGGTCAGCGGGGCGAGCATCCGACCGGCGAGAATCCAACCTCCCGCCAGGCCGAACACCAGGAGGAAGGCCAGTGTCGCGGCCGCGGCCGGAGCGAAGGCGCGCAGGAGGGCGGAGCGGTTGGGCGGGAACGCGGAATTCTTGTTGCTGGGGCCGCCCGGGATGAGCAGCTGGTATCCCTCGGGCACGTAGCGCAGCAGGAACACCCAGACCACCGCCAGCAGGAGCGCACCGGCCAGCAGGAGGAACCCGGCATAGCTGAGGGTGAGTTTCACCCGGACGCTGAGCCCCGGGCGTCTATCCATGAGCGGTGGTGTCGGTGTCGATCCGGTAGCCGACGCCCGGCACGGTGGCGATGATCCAGGGTTCGCCGAGCCGTTTGCGCAGTGCCGAGACGGTGATGCGCACGGCGTTGGTGAACGGGTCGGCGTTCTCGTCCCACGCCCGTTCCAGGAGTTCTTCGGCGCTGACGACACCGCCCTCGGCGGCGACGAGGACGTCGAGCACCGCGAACTGCTTCCTGGTCAGCGCGACGTAGCGGCCGTCCCGGTAGACTTCCCTGCGGAACGGGTCCAGCCGCAGCCCCGCGATCTCCCGCACGGGGGGCCTGTTGTGGGCGCGCCTGCGGTCGAGCGCCCTGAGCCTGAGCGCGAGTTCCCGCAGCTCGAAGGGCTTGGTGAGGTAGTCGTCGGCGCCGAGCTCGAACCCGGAGGCCTTGTCGTCGAGACGGTCGGCCGCGGTGAGCATGAGGATCGGCATGCCGCTGCCGGAGGCGACGATCCGTTCGGCGATCTCGTCACCGGAGGGCCCGGGGACGTCGCGGTCGAGGACGGCGATGTCGTAGGCGTTGACGCTCAGCAGCTCCAGGGCGGTGTCGCCGTCACCGGCGATGTCGGCCGCGATCGCTTCCAGGCGCAGACCATCGCGGATGGCCTCCGCCATATAGGGTTCGTCCTCGACGATCAGCACGCGCATACCGTCGATGCTACGAGGCGGCGCATATCGTCCGCGTATCGAAAAACCCATACGTGCTGACAACGCCGCGTTGCCTTCACTGGCGACATGGACCAAATCCCGCTATCGACGCAAAGAACGGCCCGCTGGATTTGCCGGCTCCTTGCCGTCGGCCTGCTGGCCGTCGTGGCGGCGACCACCGTGGTCGTCGGTTGCCGGACGCAGAATTCCACCCCTTTCCTGCCCTCTTCATCCTCCACGCCTTTGAAGGATCCTCCCGGCGAGCGCCGTGAGGCACTTGGCGAGGCGGGCGGTGCCGTCCCCAAGGGCGTGACCGTCTTCGACAACACGGTTCCAGGCGTGGCCAACCTCGACCCGGACCTGCTCAAGGCCCTCCGCCAGGCCGCAGCGGACGCCGCGAACGAGAAAGTCGAGTTCTACGTCAATAGTGGCTGGCGTTCCCCGGCCTATCAGAACAAGCTCCTTCGCGAAGCGGTCTCCCAGTACGGGTCCGAAGAAGCTGCCGCCCGATGGGTGGCCACCCCGGCGACGTCCTCTCACGTGTCGGGGGACGCGGTCGACATCGGGCGTTCCAATGCGACGGCGTGGCTGGTCGAACACGGCGCCGAATACGGACTGTGCCAGATTTACCGCAACGAGCCCTGGCATTACGAACTGCGCCTCGAAGCGATCGATCGTGGTTGCCCGCGCATGTACGCCGACCCCACCCAGGACCCGAGGATGCAGCAGTGACCGATAGCGAACGAGGACAGACGATGGTGCAGGCGGACACGGCGGAGACCGGGCAGGACGACGCCGGACGCCCGGACACCGGCGCCGGTACCTGGCGCGCGGGCGTCCGCCGGGCGATCCGCGCCGGCTCCCGGCCGGGGCTCTGGAAGCGCGGCCTGGTGCTCGCGGCGCTGGCGCTGCTGCTCGGCGTGTTCATGCTGCTGCACGCGAAGATCCCGAACCGGATCGGGAACCTCGGCAGCCTGGTGGAGACCTTCCTGCCGTGGTTCGGCATGTTCGTTCCCGTGCTGCTGGCCGGGGCGCTGTGGCGTCGTTCGGCTTCGGCGGTGGTCGCGTTGGCGCTGCCGGTCGTCGTGTGGCTGAACCTCTTCGGCGGGCTGCTCGGGGACAGGTCCCACCCGGGCGGCGACTTCACGGTGGCCAGCCACAACGTCGGCGCCGACAACCGCGATCCGGCCGGCACCGCTCGTGCCCTGGCGTCCTCCGGGGCGGACGTGCTGGCTCTCCAGGAGCTGGCCCCGCAAGCTTTGGGCACGTACAAGAAGGAGCTGGCGAAGGCGTACCCGCACCACACGGTGCAGGGCACCGTCGGGTTGTGGAGCAGGCGGCCGCTGTCGAACACCCGGCCGGTCGACATCAGGATGGACTACGGTCCGCTGGCGGCGACCAAACCGGCCGAGGCCAAGCTGCCCGACAACCGCGCGCTGCGCACCACCGTGGCCACGGCCCGGGGGCCGCTGGTGGTGTACGTGGCCCACCTGGCGTCCGTACGGGTGAACCCCAAGGCGGGCTTCGGGACGGCCCAGCGGGACAGGGGCGTGCAGGCGCTCGCCGAAGCCGTCGCCGCCGAGCGGAACGAGCGGGTGGTGCTGCTCGGCGACCTGAACGGCAGCACGGGCGACCGCGCGTTCAACGCCATGACGTCGCGGCTGCGCTCGGCCCAGGACGCGGCCGGGGCCGGTTTCGGCTTCACCTGGCCGGCGGGGTTCCCGATGGTGCGGATCGACCAGATCCTGGTCAGAGGCGTGCAGCCGGTGAACGCGCGGGTGCTGCCGGCCACGGTCAGCGACCACCTGCCGGTGGCGGCCGGGATCAGGTGGTGAGCGGCGCGTAGCAAGATCGGAGCCAACACCGGGCCGGGAAGGCCCGCCGCGGCCGGACCGCCCTGCGGAGGGCGTCCGGCTTTGCATATGTCGACGATATGCCGGGTTTCCTAGGCTCGGGGCATGCGTATGTTGATCCTGCTCGCCGCCGCCTCCACCCCGCGCGAACGATCCGGCCGAGCAGGGGCGATCGCCACGGACACCACCCGCCCTGGCGGCGGGCATGGATAGGCGTCCAGGACTCAGCGCCCGGCTGAAACTCACCCTCAGCTACGCCGGGTTCCTCATGCTCGGCGGCGCGCTCCTGCTGGTCGTGGTGTGGGTGTTCGTGCTGCGCTGGCTGAGGACCGACGACCCCAGCTCCATCCGGCAGCAGTACGGCGTCGTGGTCATCATGGGGTTCAACCGCTCCGACGCCCTGCTCGGCCTGGTCCCCGCCGCGACCACGGCACTGGTCTTCCTGATGGTGTTCGGCCTGCTGGGAGGGTGGATCCTGGCGGGCCGGATGCTCGCTCCGCTCATCCGGGTCGCCGACGCGGCACGGATGGCCTCCAGCGGATCGCTCTCCCACCGCATCCGGCTCCCGGGCCGCAGGGACGAGTTCCGCGAACTCGCCGACGTGTTCGACACCATGCTCCAGCAGCTCGAATCCCACGTCGCCGAACAGCGAAGGTTCGCCGCGAACGCCTCCCACGAACTGCGCACCCCGCTGGCGATCTCCCAGACGCTCCTCGACGTCGCCCGCACCGATCCCGGGCGGGACCAGGGCGAACTGATCGAACGCCTCCGCACCGTCAACACGCGGGCGATCGACCTCACCGAGGCCCTCCTGCTGCTCAGCCGCGGCGACCACCAGAGCGTCACCCGCGAGCCCGTCGACCTGTCCCTCATCGCCGAGGAAGCCGCCGAAACCCTGCTGCCCCTCGCCGAACAACGCCAGGTCACCCTTGAGGTCACCGGCGAGCCGACACAGACCGCCGGGTCAGCGGCGCTTCTCCTGCGGATGGTGAGCAACCTGGTCCAGAACGCGATCGTCCACAACCTCCCCACCGGCGGCACCGTGACGGTCCACACCCGGTCCCAGCACGACGCGAGCGTGCTCCAGGTCGAGAACACCGGCCAGCCGGTCCCGCTGGAACTCCTGCCGACCCTCACCGAACCCTTCCAGCGCGGAACGACACGCGTCCGCACCGACGAGCACGCGGGCGTCGGCCTCGGGCTGGCCATCGTGCACAGCATCGTCCGAGCGCACGACGGCACCCTCGATCTTGCGCCTGGCCCCACCGGCGGACTCCTCGTGACGGTCCGACTTCCCGGAGGACAGGCGTAGGAGGGCGGGGGTATCGCGGGCGTATCGAAAAGCGCATACGGCACCGCAACGCTCTTCCATCTTCAGTAGAGGCATGGACCACAGCGGTCCGTGCCGAGGGCATGGTGCCCCGGCTCCAGAACGTGATCACGAAACGGAGCACGTCGTGTCCTACAGGAACGTTCGTCCGCCGCTGCGGAAGGCCGGCCTGGCCGCCGGTGCCGTCATGCTGGTGATGGCCCAGGCCGGTCCTGCCATTGCCGCCCCGAAGCCGGTCGGGAACGTGCAGAAGGCGATGGAGGAAGTAGCCAAGGCTCCCGGGGTCGTGGGAGCCGTCGGCGGAGCCTACGTCGACGGGAAAGCCGTCGGGTCGGGCAGCGGGGGCTCAAGGCTGCTGGACGGCAAGGGCGGCCGGATCCCCGCGAACGCCCGCTTCCGGATCGGGTCGCAGACCAAGCAGATGGTGGCCACCGTGGTGCTGCAACTGGTCGAGGACGGCCGGTTCGGCGTGGACGACAAGCTCGGTGACCTGCTGCCGGTGGTGGTGGAACAGGACCTGGTGGAGCGGGCCGACGAGATCACGGTGCGGCAACTGCTCCGGCACACCTCCGGCATCCCCGACTGGTACGCCGCCAAGCCGAACCCGGACGGGAGCGAGGGAGAAGATCCCTCGTTCGACGTGTTCGACTTCACGACCCGCTACCGGCCGCTCGACCTGGTGCAGTGGAGCCGGGACCGGCCCCGGACCGGGGAGCCGGGCGAGAAGTGGTCCTACTCCAACACCAACTACACCCTCCTCGGCATGATCGTCGAGAGGTCGACCGGCCACGGCCTGGCCGCCGAGCTGCACCGCCGTCTGTTCGGCCCGGTCGGGATGGCCAGGACCTACCTTCCGGTCAAGCCGCCGGAGGGCATCAAAGGGCCGCACGGCCACGGCTACTACCCCGACGCCGGCGGCAGGCCGCGCGACGTGGACCGGTTCAACGCCAGCATCGCCGGGTCGGCCGGAGGGGTGGTCTCCACCGCGCACGACGTCAGCGCCTTCCAGCGGGCGTTCACCCAGGGCAGGCTGCTGCCGCCGGAACTCCAGCGCGTCCTGACCGACCGGCTGCCCGGTGGCCTGGAGTCCTTTGGCAAGACGCGCAGCGCTTGTGGTGACGATCTCTACATCGCGGGCGGGACCGGCCCCGGCTTCCTCGCCATGACCTTCTACTCGGCGGACGGCCGCCGCCAGTTCGCGGTGTCGGCCACCCTGAGCGGCAAGGACACCGCCGGGGCGGGCCAGGCCATGGGCAAGGCCATGGAGACCGTCTTCTGCCCGTCGTCGTAGCGGCGGCCCGGGGTCGTCCGTCCCTCCGGGCCGCGCGCGTCCGATCCGCTATCGGGTCAGGACCATCAGGATGTGGCCCTGGGGGTAGGAGTACTTGCAGAAGTACGACAGGTAGGTGCCGTTCCTCCGCAGCTCCGCGCCCTTGGCCTTACAGGAGGCTTCCGTCGGGTAGTAGCTGTACTCGACCCAGGTGGGGGAGGCCGAGGCGGCGGGGGCGGTCAGCGTCGTTCCGGCCGTCGCCAGGGCGACCGCCGCCAGCGAGGTCGCGGCCAGTCTGCCGAGCTTGGTGGACATGCGCCATTCCTTCAGGAGTGGGGGGTTGGGCGGTTTCCGGTGGGGCGTGGTCCACGCCCCACCGGCATCAAGATCATATATTCCGGCGGGGGCCCGGATGTGATGATCAACACGATTTCCGGACGGAAAGAATCGCGGACGGAGCGCCGGTCGCGGGCGGCCGTCGCGTGGTCCGCGCCGGGGCCGTGTACGGCGGGGACAAGGCTCAGATCCGTTCAAACTTCGTCAGTGCTGCCCGGGGCTTTTTCCACGCGGGTGGTGTCGGCGTCCAAGGAGGTGCCGTTCGCGCTCGTCGGCGCGAATTCCGGCACGGGAACGCCCTGCTCGTCGACGAGGATGGAGCGCGCCTCGCCGGGGGCGAAGGCGTGGCGCTCTCCCCACTGCCGCAGCGTGAGGATCACCGGGAAGAGGTCGCGTCCGGCGTCGGTGAGCACGTACTCCTGGCGGCGGCCCGACGCGGCGGTGCGCTGGGCCAGGAGTCCGTGGGCGATGAGCTTGCGGAGGCGGTCGGTGAGGATGTTGCGGGCGATGCCCGTGCGGCGCTGGAACTCGGTGAACGAGCGCGCCCCGTCCATCGCGTCGCGGACGACGAGCAGGCTCCACCTGTCGCCGACGAGGTCGAGCGTGCGGGCGACGGGGCACTCCGGGTCGGTCCAGGTGAGGTCCGAGGTGTCCGTGGTGGTGCGCGGCATGCCGCCTCCCGATCGGTTGCAGATTGAAACCATCATGCCCTACGGTCGAATTAGTTGCTTTTTGCTACTGATTGGAGTGGGGGCGCGATGGACGTGTGGCGACGGTTGTTGCTCGCGGTGGTGTGCGGTGTCGCGGTGGCGAGCATCTACGCGGCGCAGCCGGTTCTGGAGCCGATGGGGCACGATCTCGGGGTGTCGGCGGAACTCGCCGGGTGGATCGTCGCGGTCGGGCAGTTCGGCTATCTGGCGGGGCTGGTGCTGCTGGTCCCGTTGGGGGATGTGGTCGACAGGCGACGGCTCATCGCCGTGCATCTGGCGCTCGTCGCGGCGGGCATGGTCCTGACGGCCTCGGCGTCGGTCGCGTGGGCGGCGTTCGTGGGGCTGGCGGCGGCCGGGGTGTTCGCGGTCGTGGTGCAGACCGTCGTGGCTTACGCCGCGTCGGTCTCACCACCTGCCGAGCGTGGGCGGAACATCGGTGTCGTGACCTCGGGCGTGGTGGTCGGCATCCTGGGGGCGCGGGTCGTCACCGGAACGCTCGCCGAGGTGTGGGGATGGCGGAGCGTCTATGCCGTGCTCGCGCTGCTGTCGCTCGGACTCGCGGCTCTCGTGCTCGTCGCGCTGCCGTCGGAGGAGCGCTCTGGTCGGCCGGTGAGGTACGGGCAGGCCGTCGCCTCGCTCGGTGGGCTGTTCGGGCAGCGTGTCTTCCTGACGCGGGGGCTCATCGCGTTCTTCTTGTTCGCGTCGTTCGGAACGTTGTGGAGCGGGTTGTCCCTGCCGCTGGCGGGCGCGCCGTGGCAGTTGAACGAGAGCCAGATCGGGTTGTTCGGCATCGCCGGACTCGCCGGGGCGCTCGGCGCTGGACGCGCGGGACGGTGGGCGGATGCGGGGCGGGCGGCTCCGGTCAGCGGTCTGGCGCTTGTCCTGCTCATCTTGGCGTGGGCGGCGATCGCGCAGTTGCCGTGGTCGTTGTGGCTTCTCGCCGTAGGGATCGTGATTCTCGACTTCGCGGTCCAGGCCGTGCACGTGAGCAACCAGCACGTGCTCACTGCCGCGTATGCGGATCGCACCAGCAGCGCTGTCGGTGGCTACATGGTCTTCTACTCGCTCGGCTCGGCTCTCGGCGCGGCCACGACCACCGCCGTCTTCGCCGCTTATGGGTGGGCGGGCTCCAGTCTTCTCGGGGCCGGCTTCGCGGCCTGTGCGCTGGGCGTCTGGGCGACCGACAGGCGGCCACGTTCTTGAGTTCCGCGCCAACTTGTTTCTGTTGATGGAAACGCTATGTTGCTTTCACTAAGCTGGCAACATTGCCTTTGCGCTAGAAAACTATGAGTGCAAGTGAAGATATGAGAATCGTTGCAGAGATCCTGAAGGAGAACGCAACAAGCAGCAAGCCCGCGTTGCAATAGAAGAAGAGTGAACGCTAAGGTGAAGGCCTCGTAGCAACACGAAGGAGATCGCGGTGCCCGGAGGCAGGCTCACCCAGCAGGACCGCCAGCAGATCGCGCTGGGACTGGCCGACGGCCTGGCCTACGCGGAGATCGCCCGCCGCCTGGACCGCCCCACCTCGACCATCACGCGCGAGGTGATGCGCAACGGCGGACCCACCTCCTACCGCGCCGACCTGGCCCACCGCGCCACCGAACGCCGCACCCAGCGCCGCAGGCCCGCCTCCTCGCGAGAGGCGAGGCCGGTCCCCCAGGAGCACGGGCGCGACGCCGAGGCCGTCCACGAGTTCGAGGAGACGCTGGCCACCGTCTTCATGACCTCGGGCCTGCCCAAGATGATGGCCCGCGTGCTGGCCGCTCTCTACACCACCGACACCGGCAGCCTCACCGCGTCCGAGCTCGCCCAGCGCCTCCAGGTCAGCCCGGCGACCGTCTCCAAGGCGATCACGTTCCTGACCGACCTGGACCTCATCCGCCGCCACCGCGACGAACGCCGCCGCGAGCGCTACACCGTCGACGACGACATCTGGTACCAGTCGGTGATCCGCAGCGCGCGGGACAACGAGCGGTTCGCCCAGACCGCGCAGCAGGGCGTCGCCATCCTCGGCCGCGGCACCCCGGCCGCCGCCCGCCTGGAGAGCGCCGCCCGCTTCCTCGCCTTCGTCAGCGAAGGACTCATCCGCGCCGCCGAACAGGCCCGCGAGGTCCTCTACACCAACACCGAAGCAACGCCGGCCGACCCCACCACCCCAAGCCCGGACCACAGCTAGCAGCCGATCATCCACCACAGAGGAGCTGGATGCGGATCGCAGATCACGTCAGCTGGGAGCGGGATGTGCCGGTGCGTTACCTCCTGGTCCAGGAGGACGAAGACGGCGTGGAACGGTTCTGGGGCAGGTGTGCGGGCGTTGAAGGGCTGTTCGTCGACCCGGTGCCGCTGCCACGAGAGGTCCTCACGCTTCGCGGATGCAGCCCCGACGGCCCGTTGCACGATGTCCTCTCCACCCCGGGCCTCTCGTCCCGGAGCCTGGGCGACGTGCTTGTCGAGGTCCGGGACGGCGAGCAGCCCGTGCAGTGGTGGACGCTCGTCGACGCGGTCGTGGTGACCCATCGGCCTCACCCGGCCGATCCGGCGCGGTACGACATCGTCCTCGGCGCCGGCGTCCGGCATGAGGAGAGCTTCTTCGAGTTGCCCGCCAGGCCAGACTTCGAGCTTTTGGCAGGGACAACGGCAGCGACTGAGAGTGCGGGCCGGTGCTCGGCGGTTGAGGGACTGTTCCGACCGCGCGCGGCCCCGGCTCCCGTCCCGATGGAGTTGATCGGCTGCGAACCTACCGAACCCCTGCTCGCGAAGCTGCGGCGACCACAACGGCGGAAAGGGGACTGGGCCCACCTCCTGATGCTGGATCGTCATGGCGCGGTGATGGCCTCCCAGACCGTGGGGCTGGCCATCGCCGGAGCGCGCCCGTCCGTGCTGGGTGGCGCGCTCGTCGACGTCACCCTGGCCGACGGCGGAGACGGTCGGCCCTCGACGGTGGCCCGCCCGATCTGGGAGCAGCGGTACGCGGGCCCGCCTACCGAGCCGAACCTCTGGGCGTCCTACGACTCGGCGGGCAGGGTCGAGTGGCTCCATCTCGCCCTCCGGGGCCGGCGGGAGCCCGCGTCCTCGCCGGATCGGTCCGGCGGGGAGCGTCATCTCGACGGCCGGTTCGTCACGGACGTCCCGGGGTTGCATTGTGCGATCGCTGAGGCGCTGCTTGGGCCCGGCCAGTACTTCGGCCATGGGTGGGACGCCTTCGCGGACTGCCTGTGCGGTGGGTCCGGAGTGGTCCCTCCGTTCACCTTGGTCTGGCACGACTCCGACGTCGCGCGGCGTGCACTGGCAGAGGTCGTGGACACGGCGAGTCGGCTCTCCTACTTCGAGGAGATCGTGCAGTTCCTCGAACAAAGCGGCGTCACCGTCGTGCTCCGGTGAGCCCTCGGTGCCCGACAGCGTTGGCTTTCGGGTTCAGCGGCTCACGGTGGTCTCTCGTTCCACGCGTGACAACTTCTCCGGGTTGCGCACGTGGTAGAGGCCGGTGACCAGGCCGTTCTCGATCCGCACCGCCAGCACGCCGTCGATCTCCCCGTTGATCCGGACGAGCAGGCCGGGGCCGCCGTTGACCTCCACCGGCTCGACCGACCTCTCGACGCCCTGCTTGTACCAGCCGACGGCCAGCAGGCGGGCCACCCTGTCGATTCCCACGATGGGATGCAGCAGGGCGCGCTTGACTCCGCCACCGTCGGCCAAGGCGACGACGTCCGGCGCGAGAACGTCGACCAGGCACTGTAGGTCGCCGGTCTCGACCGCCTGCCGGAAGGCGTGGAAGGCGGCTCGGTTCTCCGCCTGGGAGACCGAGCCTCGCGGTCGGCGCGCGGCGACATGGGCCCGTGCCCGGTGCGCGATCTGGCGGACGGCGGCCGGGCTCTTCTCGACGGCCTCGGCGATCTCGTCGTAGTCCAGGCCGAACACCTCGCGCAGCACGAACACCGCCCGCTCCGTCGGCGCGAGCGTCTCCAGCACCAGCAACATCGCCATCGACACGCTCTCGGCCAGCTCGACGTCCTCGGCCACGTCGGGCGTGGTCAGCAGCGGCTCGGGCAGCCACTGCCCGACGTAGGACTCCTTGCGGCGGCCGAGCACGCGCAGCCGGTCCAGCGCCTGCCGCGTCACGATCCGCACCAGGTAGGCACGTTGCTCCCGCACGGCGTCGAGGTCGACGCCCGCCCATCGGAACCATGTCTCCTGGAGGACGTCTTCGGCGTCCGCGGCCGAGCCGAGCATCTCGTAGGCGACGGTGAACAGCAGGTTGCGGTGGACGACGAACGCCTTGGTGGCGGAGTCCACGCCGTCGGGTGGCTCGGTGCCCGTAGGTCGTTCGCTGCGCTCGCTCATGTCCGGCTCCCGCCTGTTCGCTCCTCGTACCGCCACACGCACGAGACGACGGTTCGGGCGGCTTTGTGACACCTCATGAGGGGTGACCCACGTCACAGGGCGGTGTTGTCACAGGGATCGGGGGGCCATCGTCTCGTGACCGTCCGACCGAAGTGGACCAAGGAGATGATCATGGCAGTGCAGACCGCGCACTCCAGACGGTGGCTCGTCCTGGCCGTCATCTGTTGCGCCTACCTGATGGTCAGCCTCGACCTGACGGTGATGAACCTCGCGCTCCCGGACGCGCAGCGCGATCTCGGCTTCACCGACGCCGACCGGCAGTGGGTCGTCACCGCGTACGCGATGCCCTTCGGCAGCCTGCTGCTGTTCTGCGGGCGGTTGTCCGACCTGATCGGCAGGAAGCGCGCCTTCCTCATCGGGCTGGTCGGCTTCGCGATCGCCTCCGCTGTCGGCGGCGCCGCGACCACTTTCGAGACGCTGGTGGCGGCCCGCGCCGCCCAGGGGGCCTTCGCCGCGCTGCTGTCGCCGGCCTGCCTTTCCCTGCTGGCCACCACATTCACCGATCCCAAGGAGCGCGGCCGGGCCTTCGGCGTCTTCGGCGGCGTCGTGGCCGGGGGCGGCGGCCTCGGCCTGATCATCGGCGGTGCGCTGACGTCCGGTCTCGACTGGCGCTGGTGCATGTACGTCAACCTGGTCTTCGCCGTGGCCGCGTTCGTCGGCGGCGTGCTGCTGCTGGCCCGGCAGCCCAGGGCGGACGTCCGGATGGACGTCCCGGGCGTGCTCGCCGCGTCCGGCGGCATGTTCTGCGTCGTCTACGGCTTCTCCAACGCGGAGGACGGCTGGAGCCGGTCTTCGACGTGGGGCTTCCTCGCGCTCGGCGGCGCGCTGCTGGCCGCCTTCGCGTTCTGGCAGACGCGCGCCGCGCACCCGCTGCTGCCGCCCCGGGTGATCGCCGACCGCAACCGCGGTGGCGCCTACCTCACCGTGCTGTTCGTCGGGGCCAGCTTCTTCAGCCTGCTGCTGTTCCTCGTCTACTACATGCAGACCGTCCTCGGGTACTCGCCGATCGTCTCGGGCAGCGCCCTGCTGCCGACGATCGTGTGCACCATCCTGGGCACCGGCGTCGGCGGCACGAAGCTGGTGCCGCGGTTCGGTCCCCGGCCCATGATCCCCTCGGGCCTGCTGGTCGGGGCGCTCGGGCTGGTCTGGCTGGCGGGGATCGGCGTGGACTCCACCTACGCGGCGGACCTGCTCGGCCCGCTCGCCGTGATCGGCGTCGGCACGGGGCTGATCTACTCCGCGGTGCTGAACACCGGCACGTCCGGCGTCGCGCCCCAGGACGCGGGCGTCGCCTCGGCGTGCGTCAGCGCCGGGCAGCAGATCGGCGGCGCGCTCGGCACCGCGCTGCTCAACACGATCGCCGCCACCGCCGCGACCGACTGGCTGGACGGCCACGTGCAGGGCAGGCCGTCCCCGGAGCAGCTCCAGCTCGCGGCGGTGCACAGCTACTCCACGGTGTTCTGGTGGAGCGCCGGAATCCTGGCGTTCGGTGCCGTCGTGACCGGGCTGCTGTTGCGGAGCGGTCCGCTTCCTACACCTGGGGACGTCCCCGCTGGCACGCCGTCCGGGCAGCGGTCCGAGCCGGAACGAGTCTGAGACGCGTCGCTCCCCGGCCCGAGGGGCTGGACAGGTCGGGATCGCCGGCACCCGCGCGATCTTCGATCAGATCGCCCAGGACGTCTCTGCAACGGCCGGTCCCCGGAGCCGTCGTGCGGCTCCGGGGACCGGTGTGGTGACGTGCCTCAGTCAGCGAGGCCGCGACGCGCTCAGCGGTTGTCGTCCCGGTTGCGGGCGTCCCGCTTGGCGTTCGGGTCCTTCGGGCGCGGCCGGTCCTTGGTGTCGTCGACGACCTCGACGTGCTCCCGGCGCACCTCGCCCTGGACGGTCTGCTCCTCGGTGACCTGCTCGGTGCTGACCCGGACCCGCTCGACCGGCACGGTCTCCTTGTTCACGACCGCGCGCTGCTCGTGCAGGATGATCTCCTGCTCGTCGTTGCCCAGCTCGACGCCGGGCTCGGCGGTGCCGGACAGGGGCTCGCGCTCCACCCGGACCTCTTCGTGGACCAGCGGCACGGTCGTGCTGACCTGCTCGGTGTCCACCCACTTGCGCAGGCGGACGTGGCCGGCCTCCCGGGTCTCGGTGCCGACGCGCAGCTGCTCCTCCGAGCGCGTCACCTCGGCGGCGCGGGCGACGTCGCCGCGCGCGGTCTTGCCCTGGGCGGGACGCCGGTTCTCCGCGCGCCCGGCGTCGGTCTCGCGCATGCTCTTGCGGTCGGGCTGCTCGGCGGCGGCCCGGGTCCGGGTGCGGGCGTCGCCGGCCTGCTCGCGGCCGGGAGCGGCGGCGGCGCGCGGCGACTGGAGACCGTAGTAGCGGTACAGCTCGTTGGTCTCGTCGTGGTCGAGGTGCTGGTCGGCCTCGATGCGCGGCGCGTCCTTGATGGTGGCCTTGTCGTAGGAGACCTGGATCGTGCCGTCGGACTCGCGGGCGCCGGCCAGCGGGATGAAGCTCTCGTGCATGCCGAACCAGCCGGTGTTCACCGTGATCCACTCGGGGGCGCCCGAGTCGTCGTTGAGATAGACCTGCCTGACCTGGCCGACCTTGGAGCCGTCCTTACCGACGACCTCACGGTCCATCAGATCCTTGCCCGTCAGCTTCGTCTGCACCGTGTATCTCCTCACTTCGTGGAACGAGCCAGCACCCAAGCACGCCGTCTCGGTCTTCCCCTCATCCGGGACGCGACCGGTGGGCCGTCCCCGGATGGTTCGATGCCTCACGCGGCCGGATGCGACCTCTACATAAAAGGCACTCGTGTCATTAGCGGCGACGTGAAACTAGTACTGTCTGTATCCGCCCATCGGGGAACGAAACCCCACCTGTCGCCTGCGGCTGAGAAAGCTCGCGATTTAGCGCGGTTATTGGCAAAGCTTTTCCGAGACTTGGGGGAGGTGGGTCGTTCACGTGCGGTGACGTGCCGGGCGGCACCCTTGGGGGCTCACAGAGACGTGCGGCTCCCGCACTGCGACCCGGTTCGTTGAATGGCGAAAGAATTGGACTTATAGCGCGGAGCTCCAACGAAAAGCGAAGGCCTTCTTCTGGATTAATGTCTTTGCGGCAGTGCTCCGATTGATATCTGAGCAGGTAATTCGTCCGCTTTGCTTTTCGGGGCCGATGCTCGTCAGCCGCGGCGGGACGGCGTGAAGTCGTGGGCGACGAGCGCCGCCCGCAGTTGCGGTAGGTCTCCCGGGCATGTCGGGTCCAGGCCCGTCAGCACCGCGATGCGCCGCAGCCGGTAGTCCACGGTGTTCGGGTGCACGTGCAGCAGCGGCGCGGCCCGGCGCCGGTTGAAGCCGCTGGTCACGTAGGCGCGCAGCGTCTCCAGCAGCACCGGGTTGCCGTCCAGGACCGCCAGCAGGCCCGCCAGGTGCGTGCGCGCCGGGCCGGGGCGCGAGAGCTGGTAGTCCAGCAGCACGTCGGTGATCCGGTACGCGCCGGGGGAGCGGCCGGTGATGCGCACGATCTCCAGGATGTCCGCCGACTGGCGCGCGGCCTCGGCGATCGCGGCGGCGGTCGTGGTGGCCACCCCGGCGTGCACGGTGGTGCCCGCGCGGTCGGCGATGCGGGCGACCAGGCCGGTCAGCCGGTCCCAGCCGTCGGTGAGCGCCGCGTCGGGGTCGTCCACGGGAAGCAGGGCCGTCCCGCCGTGCGCGTTGAGCGCGTGCAGCGCCTGGTCGCGGCCGTGGTGGTCGATCTCGGCCTGGATGCGTCGCAGCTTGCGGCGCGCCGCGACGCTGCCGGACACGTCCGAGTCGGTCTCGTCCGGGTGGGTTCCGAGGGCGAGGGTGAGCACGGCGTACGCGGCGGCCGGGCGGACGCCCGCGCGCCGGGTCGCCTCCTTCGGGTCCTGCCCGTCCAGCAG
This sequence comes from Actinomadura hibisca NBRC 15177, assembly GCF_001552635.1. Classification (GTDB taxonomy): domain Bacteria; phylum Actinomycetota; class Actinomycetes; order Streptosporangiales; family Streptosporangiaceae; genus Spirillospora; species Spirillospora hibisca. The sequence continues at coordinate 68,775 of NZ_BCRO01000011.1, forward strand.
CGCGGACAGCACCTGCTGGCGCGCCATCTGGTCCTGGCTGTGCAGGGCCTGGTGCTCCTCGACGTAAGCGTCCGCGACGGCCGCCGACACCCGTTGCAGCACGTCGAGCAGGATGCGCTGCACCTCGACGATGGCCTCCACGTCCGCCGGACCGGCGCGGGCGACCAGCGCGTCCAGCCCGATCCGCCAGCCGAGGTGGTACGCCGACAACACCGCGCCCAGCGGCACGCCCTCCTCGGCGCGGCGGGCCGCCGACCACGTCATCTCCGTGAGGTCGTCGGGCGAGGGGAGCCGCCCGGTGCGCAGGGTGCGGACGAACGTCCGCAGGTTGGCCTCGACCACGCGGGTGATGTCCCCGGCGAGTTCCTCGCGGGGCAGCGCCGAGTAGGTGGGGAAGCGGTCGGCGAACGTCGCCACCATGCGGCGGGCCAGGGCGGGCACCTGCGCGCCGAGCAAGGAGTCCGCCGGGACGCCGCCGATGGACGGCGCGCGGTTACCGGTCGGTTTGGTCTCGGTCACAGGACCCTCCGCCCATATCTGGATATTTCCCCGTTGGTCATCGGGGCCGGCGGGCGGAACATTGCATCGCCCCCCAAGGAGGACCCGTGCCCCTCGCATCCCGCCCCCTGCTCCGCCGCTCCCTCCTCGCCCTCGTCCCCGCCGCCCTGGCCGCGCTGACGCTCACCCCGACGGCCCAGGCCGCCGCCGCGCCCGCCTACGTCGCGCTCGGCGACTCGATGGCGTCCGGCCCGCTCATCCCCGACATCACCGGCCCGGTCGCCTGCGGCCGCTCGACGCACAACTACCCGCACGAGCTCGCGTCCCGGCTGGGCGTCGCCGGGCTCAAGGACGTGACGTGCAGCGGCGCGGCCTCCAAGCACATGACCGAGCCGCAGAGCCTCAGCCTCCTCGGCCAGCCGGCGGGCACCGTTCCGCCGCAGCTCGACGCGCTCACCGCCGACACCCGGCTCGTCACCCTCACGATCGGCGGCAACGACGCCGGCCTCGTCGGCGTCGCGCAGAACTGCGTCAACCTGCTGCCCACCGGCACGCCCTGCAAGACCAAGTACGTGCAGGGCGGCGTCGACCAGATCGCCCAGCGCATCGACGCGTTCGAGCCCAAGCTCGGGGCCGTGCTCGACGGCGTCCGGCAGCGGTCGCCGCAGGCGCGCGTGGTCGTCACCGGCTACGGCCTCTACATCAAGCGCGGCGGATGCTGGCCCGCCGTGCCCGTCCTGCCGGTGGACGCCGACTGGCTCCAGGGCAGCGTCAACCGGATGAACGGCGTGATCGCGCGGCAGGCCGTCGCGCACAACATGACCTACATCGACCTGGTCACGCCGAGCGCGGGCCACGACGCCTGCCAGTCGCCGTCCGCCAAGTGGCTGGAGGGCTTCACGCCGACGTCGGTCGCCGCGCCGCTGCACCCGAACCGCCGGGGCGAGGAGAACTACGCCCGCATCATCGCCGAGCAGCTCCAGGCGGCCCGATGAGGGTCCGCGCCGTCCTGGTCGCGCTGCTCGCGGCGGCGGCCTCGGCCGTGGCGGTGCCGTCCGCCACGGCCGGGGCCGGGGTCCCGGCGGCGCACGTGTGCGATCCGGCCGACACGGCGGCGTGCATGGTGCCGTTCCCGAACGACTGGTTCACCGTGTCCGACCGCTCCACCGCGACCGGACGGCGCGTCAACCTGTCGCCGCTCGCCACGCCGCGGACCGGGGGAGTCGTCCCGATCGACCCCGCGCAGTGGAACCGCAGCGACGGGTTCTCCCCGGGCTCGGCGCTGCTGACCCGTGTCCCGGGCCTGGACCTGGCCCGGACGGGCGCGGCCCCGATCACCGACATGGCCCGCTCGCTCGCCCCGGATGCGCCGATCGTCCTGATGGACGCCCGCACCGGCGAACGCTGGCCGTACTTCGCGGAACTCGACGCCAACGCGCCCGAGTCGCGACGGCTGCTCCTGGTGCGTCCCGCTCGCAATTTCCGTGAGGGCCACCGCTACCTGGTGCTGCTGCGCGGCCTCAAGGACAAGGACGGGCGCACCCTCCAGGCGACGTCCGCCGTCCAGCGCATGCTGTCGGGCCACCCGATCGGCAGCACGGAGAAGGAGCGCGGCGCGGCACTCCGCCACACGGTGCGCGAGCTGAACGGGCATCGCGTCTCCACGTCCGGGCTCTACCTGGCGTGGGACTTCACCGTCGCGTCCACCCGGAACCTCGCCGAGCGCGCCGTTCACATGCGGGACGACGCCTTCCGCAAGCTCGGCACGAAGGCCCCGGCGTTCACCGTCGGCAAGGTCACCGACTTCACCGCCGACCAGGACCCCTACCTGGCCCGGCGCATCGAAGGCACCGTTGACGTGCCGAGCTACCTCGACCAGCCAGGCGGCCCGCCCGGTTCGTCGCTGCGCTACGGGCGCGGCGGCCTCCCCGAGCAACTCCCCGGCAACGTCCAGAAGGCGAACTTCCGCTGCAACGTCCCGCGCAGCGCGCTCGCCCAGCCCGCGCAGCCGGTGCTGTACGGGCACGGGCTCATGGGCCGCGCCGCCGAGATCGACGGCGAGAAGCTGCGGCGCGCCTCCCAGCAGCACAACCTGATGTTGTGCGCCACCGACTGGATCGGGATGTCGGAGGGCGACATCACCAACGTCGCCAGCGTCCTGCTGAACATCTCCCGCTTCAACACCGTGCCCGACCGGCAGCAGCAGAGCTACCTGAACTTCCTGTTCCTCGGCCGCGAACTGATCCACCCCAAGGGCTTCACCGGCGACGCCGCGTTCCGCTCGCCGGACGGCCGCCCGCTCATCGGCGACGGCCTGGCGTACGCGGGCGCGAGCCAGGGCGGCATCCAGGGGACGGCGCTGACCGCGCTCGCGACCGACTTCCGGCGATCCGCCCTGATCGTCCCCGGCATCAACTACAGCACGATGCTGAACCGCAGCGTCGACTTCACCCAGTACGAGCAGATCCTCAACGTCAGCCACCCGGACAAGCTCGAACAGCAGCTCGTCCTCAACCTGATCCAGATGCTCTGGGACCGGGGCGAGGGCAACGGCTACGCCGCGCACGTCACCCGCGACCCGCTGCCCGGCACGCCGACGCACCGCGTCCTGCTCCACGAGGCGTTCGGCGACCACCAGGTGGCCAACATCGCGACCGAGGTCATGGCGCGCACGCTCGGCGACGTCCCGGTGCGGCAACCCGCGCTCGCGCCCGGCCGCACACCCGACGTCACGCCGTTCTGGGGCCTGCGTCCGCTCACCCGCTTCCCGCACGCGGGCTCCGGCCTGGTGATCTGGGACAGCGGCACGCCCGCCCCGCCGATCACCAACACCCCCAACACCGCCGGGAAGGACCCGCACGGCGACTCGCGCGGATCAGCGGAGGCCATGGCGCAGCTCGCCGAGTTCCTGCGCACCGGCCGGATCGTCGACACCTGCGCCGGACAGCCCTGCACCATCCGCCCGCAAGGCTGACACCCCTGCCGAGGAGCAGCTCCCATGCGCACGACCATCGTTCTGACGACCACGCTCACCCTCCTGGCCCCCGCGTCCCCGGTGCTCACGCCCACCGCCCGCGCGGCGGTGACGGCCGGATCGGTCTTCACCGCCGCCACCGTCGCGCAGGCAGCCGACGGTTCGTACACGATCAGGTGGCAGGCCCCGGCCGCCGGGAACGTCACGGTCACCGCGACCACCGACGCGTCCGGCGGCGGGACGGCGCGCCCGGTCGGCTCGGGCGGCGAGACCGGCGCGCTCACCGCGACCGGCCTGCCGCCCGCCGCCCGCTGGTACTTCCGGCTCGTCCCGGCGAACGGCGGCCCGCTGGTCGTCGCCGACCGCTCGTTGCACCTGGCGCGCGCCCGCAACCTCCGCGACGTCGGCGGCTACCGGACGTCGGACGGCCGCTGGGTCCGCATGGGCGTGTTCTACCGCTCCAACAAGCTGAGCGACCTCGACTCGACCGACCTGGCGACGCTCGCCGCCAGCAAGGTCAAGCTCGTCGTGGACCTGCGCAACGGCCAGGAGCGCTGGGAGGCCCCGGACAAGTTGCCGCCGGGCGCGTCCTACAAGGTCGCGGACCTGATCGACCTCAGCAAGGGCCTGCCCACCGCGCCCGACCTGACCCTCGCCCTGCTGCTGGCGCTGCCCCGCCTGCTGTCCTCGTCCAAGGACGCCGAGCAGAACCTCGGCTACCGCCTCATGGTGAACGCGCCCAGCGCCCAGGCCGCCTACCGCGACCTGATCACCTCACTCGCCGCGCAACCCGAGTCGGCCCTGTTCCACTGCACGGCGGGCAAGGACCGCACCGGCTGGGCGGCGGCGGTGCTGCTGACGATCCTCGGCGTCGACCGCGCCACGATCTACAACGACTACCTGGCCAGCAACGTCTACTACGGCACCGACAGCGTGCGCGCCAACTGGCTGGACGCGGCGTTCGCCGAGGTCAACCGCTCCTTCGGCTCGTTCGACAACTACGTCCGCAGGGGGCTGGGCCTGTCGGACGCCACGATCGCCACGCTCAAGGCGCGCCTGCTGACGTCCTGACGAGCGTCGCTGCCGTCCTGACGTCCTGTGCGCCAGGACGGCAGCGACTCAAGGGCGCTGGTCGCCGCCGACGCCCGCCGGTTCCGCCGCGGCCCGGAGGATGGCGGTGAGCTGGTCGCGCACCGACGGCAGGTGCGGCGCGAAGGTGCCCGCCAGGGCGGCCGATCCCACGGTGAACGCGTCCACTCCGGCCTCGGCCAGCCGCCGCACCCGCGCGGCGTTGTTGATGTCACCGGCGACGACCAGGCGGCCGGACGTCGCCTCGCGGGCACTGCGCACCAGGTCCAGGGGAGCGGCGTCGGTGGCGCGGTAGGCCAGCAGGTCGACGCCCGCGCAGCCCGCCTCCTCGAAGCGGCGGCACTGGTCGGCCACCTGCTCGGGCGTGCCGCCCAGGCGGGTGGGGTGGCCGGTCGGGGTGCCGGGGAACGGCAGGTACTCGACCGGCGTGCCGTCGAGGAGCTCCAAGGTCTCGGTCACCCAGGTGCCGCCCATGAGGCAGTCCACGCCGAGGTCGACGGCCATGCGGGCCGAGTCGAGCGCGCGTTCCCGGTTGGTGCTGACGACCTCCAGGTAGCTGGTCGCGCCGGTGTCCTTGATGCGGCGGTGCAGGGTGGCGAGGGTGGCGGCGTCCACGCCGATGTCCTTGAAGCCGATGTGCTCCAGTCCCAGATCGGCGAACTCGTCGACCAGGGCCAGGCAGTCGCGCACGGTCTGGTCGTCGCGAGTGAGCATGAAGATGAAGTCCACGGGGTTCTCCTCGGGGGATGGCGAAGGCGGGGGCCGGGCGCGCGTGGTCAGCGCAGCCCGGCCAGCGCGCGGGCGTGTTCCAGGGCCGTGAGCAGGCTGGCGTGGTCGGCCACGCCCTTGCCCGCGATGTCGAAGGCGGTGCCGTGGTCGACGCTCGTGCGCACGAACGGCAGGCCGATGGTGATGTTGACGCCGCGCTCCAGGCCCAGGTACTTGACGGGGATGAGGCCCTGGTCGTGGTACTGCGCGATCACGGCGTCGAACTCGCCGGTGCGGGCGCGCAGGAACACCGTGTCGGCGGGCCACGGGCCGCTGGCGTCGATGCCCACCACGCGCGCTTCCTGGACGGCCGGGGCGATGATGTCCAGGTCCTCGCGGCCCATGAGGCCGTTCTCACCGGCGTGCGGGTTCAGTCCGGCGACGGCGATCCGGGGGGCGTCGATCCCGGAGCGGCGCAGCGCGTCGTAGGTGAGCCGGAGCGTCCGCGACACCGCCTCGGTGGTGACGGCGTCGATGGCGTCGCGCAGGGCTTGGTGGATGGTGACGAGCACGACGCGCAACTCGTCGTTGGCCATCATCATGGCGTAGTCGCCGGTGCCGCTGAGGTCGGCCAGGATCTCGGTGTGCCCGGGGTAGGGGAAGCCGCCGAGCCGCAGCGCCTCCTTGTTGATAGGGGCGGTGACCAGGGCGGCGACCTGGTTAGAGAGGGCGAGTTCGATGCCCTTGGCGACGTACTGGTAAGCCGCCCTTCCCGCCCGGCCGTCGACCTGGCCCCAGGGGAGGTCCTCCGGCAGGGACGTCTCGTCCAAGATCTGCGCGACCCCGATGGTGTCGGCGCAGTCCTGCGCCGAGGCGACGACGCGTATCGGCACGTCGAGCCCGCTGAGCGCGCGGGCGCGGGTGAGCACGCCCGCGTCGCCGATGATCAGGACGGGGACGTCGCAGCGTGGGTCGGCGACGAGCTTGAGGGCGATCTCCGGTCCGATACCGGCCGGATCGCCCATGGAGAGGGCTATGGGGCGCATGTGTCCTCCGCGGGGACGGATGTGGTGAGCAGGTCGTTGAGGCGGGCGAGGGTGTCGAGGTCGCCGAAGCCGCCCGCCTTGAGGGCGACGGGGAAGCGCCAGGGGTGATCGACCACGCCCAGCGGCACGCCGGGTTCGGGTTGCCCGACGAGCTGGACGGTGCTGACGGCGAGGGCGTCCAGGACGGTGCGGGCGGTCTCGCCGCCGGTGAGCACGAGGGCGTCGAAGGCGCGGCGGGCGGCGAGGCGGGAGACGGCGTCGGCCAGGGCCGCCGGTACCGAGCTTGCGGCAGGGTCTTGGGGGCCGTGCAGGAGGGCGGAGCCTCGGTCGTTCAGCGCGTGCTCGGTGCGTTCGGCGGCGTGGTCGTCGGTGATCGGGACGAGCGCGCCGGTGCCGAGTTCGCCGAGCCGCGCGGCCTGTTCCCGGCTGGCCGGGTGGAGGCTGCCGACGACGGTGAGCACGCGCGACCGGCTGGCGGGACGCAGCGCCGGTTCCGGGGTCTGGCCGGGTGCCAGATGGCGGGCCAGTGCTTCGGCCAACCCGGGGGAGCCGACCCAGAGCACTTCATGCGGCTGGGGGACGGCGGCGACGATCCTGTCGAGATCGTGATCGCTGACGGCGTCGGCGATGACGTACCGCGCCTGGCCGACCAGTTCGGCGAGCCGGTCGGGTCCGTCGGCCAGGACAGCGCCAGGGACGAGCCGGGTCAGGTCGGCGTCGCGGACGGGGTGGCCGGGGTCGCGGGCGAAGGCCGTCCGATGGACCGGGACGCCCGCCAAGTGCTGCACCCCGCCGACCGTGGTGCGGCCTTCGGCGGGGAAGGCGGGAGCGATGACGGCGGTGGTCCGGCCGCCGGCCGCCAGCGCGGCGGCGATCTCCGCCGCCAGGTGCCCGCGCACGGTCGAGTCCATGGTCTTGACCAGGACGTCCGCGCCTGCCAGCCGCCGGACCACCTCGGTGATGCGGGCGGCGGCGTCCGTCTCCGACCGGGTGCGGGTGTCGCAGTCCACGGCCGTGACCGCACCGGCCGGTGCCGTGACGGCGGTGCCGAGGCTGATGCGCGCGGGGAAGCCCGCCAGGTGGAACGGCGCGGCTCCGTCACCGGCGCTGGTCAGGTCGTCGGCCACGACGGCGACGCTGGGGAGCGGAGTCATGGGCGTCCGGCCGCGGTGGCGGCGGGGAAGGCTTCGGCCAGATTGATCTCGTACATCGCCGCTCTCTTGGAGACGTGTTACTTGAGATCAACCTATGGGGAGATCTGTCCAGGTAAAAGCGATAGTTCTGCATAGCATTCGTGATAATTTCTCACACATGTCTTGGAACGATCTGCCGCCGCTCGGGCCGCTGGTGGCGTTCGAGGCGACGATGCGGCACGGCAGCGTGAGCAAGGCCGCCGCGGAACTGCATCTCACCCACGGCGCGGTCAGCAGGCAGATCCAGCAGTTGGAGCGCGCGCTGGGCGTCGCCCTGTTCGAGCGGCGCAACCGGGCGGTGGTGCCGACGGCGGCGGCGCGGACGTTCGTCCAGAGCGTCGACGACGCCCTGAACCTGCTCAGTGCTGCCGCCCGGCAGGCGCGAGCGGCCACGCAGCCCGTCCCGCTGGTGTTGTCCTGCGAGCCGACACTGCTGATGCGCTGGCTGATCCCCCGGTTGCCCGCGCTGACCAGCGCCGTTCCGGGCCTGAACCTGCATCTGGTCGCGTCGGGCGGGCCGGTCGCCTTCGACCGGGAGAGCATCGACGTCGCGATCCGCCGCAACGACTTCGAGATCCCCGGCGACCTGACGACCTTCGAGCTGTTCGACGAGTGGGTCGGCCCCGTCTGCACACCCGAACTGGCACGCGGCCTGTCCGGCCCCGAAGACCTGGCGCACGTTCCCAGGCTGCACACCAGCACGCGGCCCTCAGCCTGGGCCGACTGGGCGGAGCACTACCCGACGCCCCTGCCGCCCGCGCCCGAGCAGACCTTCGAGCACTTCTACCTGAGCCTGCAAGCCGCAGCGAGCGGCCTGGGCGTGGCCATCGGCCCCCGGGCCCTGGTGCACGATGACCTGGAGGCCGGGCAGTTGACGGCCCCGTTCGGCTTCCGCCGCGACGGCAGCGCCTACCTGCTGATGACGCGGTTGCCCGCCGAGGACGACCGCGTGACCGCACTGGTGTCCTGGCTACGCGAACAGGCACGAACCGACGCCTGACGGAGGACGTCGACGCAAGTCATCCCTCGGGAGCCGCACGGGAGCGGGATGGCACAGCCCGCGTGCATGCCGGGGGCCGGCGGGACTTCGCCGAGGTCGTGGACGAGTCGCGCCCGCCCGCCGTTGATCGGCGGGCACTGCCCACCAGGCTGGCGATCATGATGGTGCTCAGGTCGCTGGTGCTGTTCGCGCTGGCCGCGGTCATCATGTACGCGCTGCGCGGCTCTTGAGCCGCGCAGCGCTCCAAGCGTCAGGTCCGGCGCGGTGTCAGGGCTTGATGGTCGTGCCCTGGGCCGACAGCAGACGCCATGTGCCGGAGGCGTCGGTGGCGAAGACGTGGGTGTAGCGGCTGCCCGCGCTGAACGTCGTCCCATCGGGGTTGTCGAAGGTCATGCTCGTTCGGCCGACGACCACACCGACGTCACCGACCCGGCGGACGATGGCCTCGTCGGGAAAGGACCCGATCGCCGGGAAGCGCAGGTCGCCGCTGGTGATCAGGGTGAGCAGGGCGGCCTTGTCGGCGACCGCGCCGTCCTCGACGCCCACCAGGACGAAGTCCTCGGCGAGCAGCTCCTGCAGCCGGGCGGTGTCGGCGTCCATCAGGGCCTGGAAGAAGGTCTGGTCGTGTTGCAGCAGGGTGTCGTGGTTCATAGGCGGCCCAGCGTAAGGGTTGACGCCGATGTCAAAGTCAAGCCCGACATGGCCCTCCGGGTCCTCCGCCGCCGGGATTTCGGGCCCCATGTGGTGGACGATGATTCCGACGCCCGCGCCCGGCGCTCCGGGGACCAGCCCGCGCCAGCGCCGAAGACCCAGGCCACGTGGCCGCCCGCATCCTCGAAGGGCACCGTGTGGCTGTCGAACTCCGCCACCAGACCGATGTCGTGCAGCAGTTCGGCGTCGAACGCGATGCCGTTGCCCTGGGCGTGGGCCGCCGCCCAGAGGTGGGCGCGGACGGAGTGGTTGAGCTGGGAGGGAGTGTGGTACGCCGTCGCCACCTTGAGAGCACCACGGTAGGCCGGGGCGCCGGGTGTCAGGAGATCGTCGAACCTGACGAGCGCCATCGTGTCCTCTTCGGACGGGTGCGGTCACAAAACTGTCGTCAGAGGGCCAGGCGGAAGCGGTCGCCGAGGGCGGTGAGGCGTTCGACGGGTTCGTTGGCGAAGACCATCCGCAGGTAGTGCTCGCCGCTCGGGCCCCAGCCGTCCATGGGGGTGGCCGCGATCTTCGCCCGGTCGAACAGGCGCCGGGACAGGTCGGCGGCGGTCAGTTCCAGGGGCCTGGTGTCGATGAGGAGTGACCAGCCGCCGTGCGGCCGGATGGCCGGGTAGCCGGCGAGCTGGTCCAGGACCGTTTCGCAGCGCCGCTGCCATTCGGCGGTGGCGGCGGCGACGTCGGCCTCGGCGTCGGGCGCGTCCAGCGCGGCGGCCACGGCCTGCTGCGCCAGGCCGACCTGGCAGACGACGTTGGTCAGGCCGACGAGGCGGATGTCGGCCATGATGGGGGCGGGCCCGACGACCCAGCCGACGCGCCAGCCGATGAGCCGCAGTTCCTTGGAGGCCGAACCGACGGTGATGGTGCGCCGGGCCAGTGCCTCGTGGGCGGCCGGGTGGCTGGGCGGGCGGCCGTCGAAGCGGAGGCGTTCCATGGCCGCGTCGTAGATCAGCCAGGCGTCGTGGCGCTCGCAGGCGTCGGCGAGGGCGGACCAGTGGCGCTCGTCCAGGACGAGGCCGGTCGGCATCGCCGGTCCCATCATCAGGACCGCCGCGGTGCCGGGTCCGACGGCGGCGGCGAGACGTTCGGGATCGACGGTCCAGCCGTCCGCGGTGTGCTCTGCGGGGACGAAGCGGGGGACGCCGCCCGCGAGCCGGACCCGGTTGACCAGCCCGGCGTAGATGGGATCGCACAGCACGACCTCCTGGCCGGGTTCCACGGTGGCCAGCAGCGTGTTGAGGATGCCGTTGAGCCCACCGGCCACGCTGACGCATTCGGTGTCGGGGTCGTATGAGCGCCCGGAGATGCGGCCAACGTGCGCCGTGGCGGCGGCCCGGAGCGAGCGGTGTCCCTGGAACGGCAGGTAGCTGTTGGCCGGGTCGGCGTCGACGGCGGCGTGCGTGGCGGCGAGGGCGACGGCGGGCGGCCGCAGGTCGGTGTCGAGGTTCTCCAGCCGCAGGAATTCCGGGTCGCCTGCGGCATCGGCCGCGTCACCGATGGCGTCCACCCCGATGCCCGGGATGTCGCGCAGTCGCGTCACCGTCATGTCGCCTCCACCGTTGGAACTTTTACTGGTACAGGCATACCACTATGCTGATACACATGGATCTTGCGCAAGTGGTGGGACGGAACGTGCACCGGCTCCGTACGGCGGCCGGAACCTCGTTGGCCGACCTGGCGGCCGCCAGCGACATCAGCAAGACCACGTTGCACGGCATCGAGCAGGGCCAGGGCAACCCGACCCTGAGCACCCTGTGGGCCCTGGCCACCGCGCTGAAGGCGTCCCTCGGCGAGCTGCTGGAACCGGCTGCCACGACGGTCGAAGTGGTGCGCGCCGGTGACAGCCGTCCGCAGGTCGAGGGCGACGCGGTGAGCGCGCGCCTCCTCCACCGCATCACGCTGCGCGGCACCGTGGAGGTCTACGACATCGCCATCGGCCAGAACGCCCAGCACTCCGACGCCCACCTGCCCGGCGTCGAGGAATGCCTCGTGCTGACCTCCGGACGCGCCACCGTCGGCCCCGCCGACTCCCTGACCGACCTGGCCGAAGGCGACTCCATCCGGTTCGACGCCGCCCGCCCCCACCAGTACCAGGGCCACGCCGCCCACAATCGCGCCGTCCTTCTCATGGTGCATCCCGACGGCTGAGGAGGGCACCGGCAGGACGGTTCGCCGGGCGGTCAGAGCCAGGTCTTCATGGTCTGGTCGAGCGGCTGGGTCGGGTGGCCGATGAGGCGGGCCAGGTCGCCGGGGGTGGGGGCCATGGCACCGTCGCGCAGGTCGGCGTTGAAGGTGACCAGGAAGTCGGCGGTGCCTTCGTCCAGGCCGAACGACAGGAGCTGCCGGCGTTCGGCCTCGGGGGTGAGGACCTGGTGGCGCACCGGGGTGCCGAGCAGTTCCTGCGCGGTGGTGGCGAACTCCTCGAACGACCAGGCGACATCGCCCGACAGCTCGTAGGCCTTGCCCTGGTGGCCGGGGGTGGTGAGCACGACGGCGGCGGCCTCGGCGAACTCTGCGCGTGGGGCGCTGGCGATGCGGCCGGGGCCGACGCTGTTGGCGACGACGCCGTGCTGGCGGGCGATGGTGAAGTCCTGCACGTGGTTTTCGGTGTACCAGCCGTTGCGCAGGAAGGTGGCGGGGACGCCGGAGGCGGTGACGAGTTCCTCGGTGGCCTTGTGGTCGGCGGCGAGCTTGAGGATCGTCGTCGGCGCGTGCAGGCCTGAGGTGTAGATCAGGTGCGGGACGCCCGCCCGGCGGGCGGCCTCGATGGCGTTGCCGTGCTGGGCCACACGACTGCCCTGGTCGCCGAAGGAGACCAGCAGCAGCCTGTCGACGCCGGTGAGGGAAGCGGCGGTGCCGACGACGTCGTCCAGGTCGACGGCGGCGGCGCGCAGGCCGCGCCGGGCGAGCGCGGCCAGGCGCTCGGTGTTGCGGCCGAGCGCGAGGACGTCGCCGGCGGGGACGCCGCGCTCGATGAGGGCGTCGATGGTGAGGCCGCCGAAGTTACCGGTGGCGCCGATGATCGCGATCGTCATGGGGTGCTGCTCTTCCTGGTCGGTTCGTGCGGGGCGGGTCAGCCGCCGTGGGCGGTGAGGGCGTAGCCCTCGGGCCCGGCGAAGGTGAACACGCGGCCGAAGGGGCCGTCCTGCGGCGGGGTGAGGATGGGGACGCCCGCGGCGGCGAGGCGGTCGTGCAGGGCCTGGGCGTTGTCGGTGGCGAGCCAGAGGGCGACGCCGAGGCCGGGCTGGCCGCTGTCCAGGTCGGTGCCGGGCAGGGGCTCGCGGACGGCGAGGGGGATGGGCCGGGTTTCGAAGACGACGGCGTGCGGGGGAGCGGCGGGGGAGCGGGTCAGGCCGAGGTGCTGCTCGAAGAAGGCGGCGGCGGCCTCGACGTCGCGGACCTGGAGGGCGAGGAAGTCGGGTCCGGTCACGGTGGCGGTGCTGGTCATGGCTGCTCCTGAGCTGGTTTGTTGATGTCAGGACTTTGACATACTCGACTGTAGGCGCAGCTCGTGGCCTATGTCAAAATGTTGACATGGAGCAGGAAGGGCGGCCCGAGCCGCCGCACGAGGCGAAAGACGTGACCGAGCACGTGGGCTACCGGCTGAAGCGGGCGGCCGCCGCGCTGCGCGGGGCGATGGACCAGGCGCTGCGCGAGCACGGGCTGACGGTGCCGCAGTATTCGTGCCTGGAGTTGCTGGACGAGCAGCCGGGGATCTCCGGTTCGGACCTGGCGCGCGGGACGTTCGTCACGCGCCAGTCCTCGGCGGTGGTGCTGCGCGGCCTGCAACAGGCCGGGCTGGTGACGCGCCCCACGACCGCCGAGCACGGCCGCGTGCTCCCGGTCCACCTCACCGACCAGGGCCTCGCCCGCCTGCGGGCCGCGCGGACGGCGGTGTACGAGGTGGAGCGGCAAATGATCGCCGCAGTCCCCGCCGCCCGCTTGGCGGCCCTGCTGACCGACCTCGACACGATGACGTCCGCCCTCGGCGAGGCCTGAGGCCGCCCGGAACGACGGCGGGCGTGCCGGACGTCATGATCGCTCGGCACGCTTCGCTCCGGAGCCCTGCTCACCGCTTCCGGAGACCAGGCGAACCTACGCCACCCTGTGGTCCGACGGCATGATCATCACTGGGGAGGGGTGGGACTGCGACTCCAACCCGTGCCGCGGTCCCGACTGGTACCTCGACATGGACGACGACCTCGAAGACGCCGAGGACGACGAGGGTCAGGGGGACGAAGGCGAGTAGATCCCGCCCCCGCCGGGCCCGCCGTGCCGATCTACGGCACAGCGGGCCCGGCGGGGGCGGATCCTTGTGCTCAGGGGATGGGGCCGGGGATGAGTTCGATCTCGATGGCCAGCACGCCCAAGGCTTCCTTCTCGGGGCCGTAGATGCGGCGGATGTTGGCCAGTTGCTGGTCACGGGGGCTGGTGGGGTTCACCCGCTCGGGTCCTTCGGTGTCGAGCATCTCCTCGAAGCTGCTGTAGCGGGCGACGCGTTTGACGCGGGTGAGGGCGTCGTCGCGGCCGCACACGAAGCGGATGTGGTCGCCGGCGGCGAGGTTGCGCAGGTTGGGGTACTGGACGCGAACCTCGATCGTCTTGGTTCCGGCGGCGACCAGGTCGAAGTAGCGGCGGTAGAGGTTCATCTCCCGGGCGCGGGGCGTGGTGGTGGCGGAGGGTCGGGCGGTCATGATCTTGTCCAGTTCGGCGGTGGTGTAGGAGCGGTAGAAGTGCTTGGGGTCGGCGAGCATCTTGCCCACCAGCCAGACCATGGCGTCGACGAAGTCGTCGGTGTCGCCCTCCCAGTCGGTGACGTCCAGCATCCAGGGGCGGGCGCCGGGCGGCGGCGCGACCCGGCCGTCCCTGATCAGCGACTTGGACAGTTTGGCGCCGGTGTCGGTCAGGACCATCGGGGTGAAGATCCGGGGCGGCGGGGCCAGGCCGGGCAGTTGGGCGAAAGCCTCGTCCACCAGTTGGCAGCCATAGGACCAGTCGCCGCCCTTGACCATCACCGACAGGGTGACGTGGTCGCGGACGGCCATCCGCTCTTTGACCAGGTTGCGGTAGAGGGTGGCCAGGTCCAGGTAGGCGCTGGTGTCGGCGGTGACGACGACCTCGTAGTCGCCGTGGTCGGTGCACACCGCAGCGAAGTCCGCGCCGCCCGACCCGGTGCGGATCAGCCTTGTGCGCTCGGCGCGTTTCTCGGTCCACCCGCACTGCGGGCAGGGCAGGCGCACATGGACCTGGCCGTGGGAGGGCGCCAGCGGCCAGCGGATCTGGTCCAGGCGTCCCAGGGTGGCCAGGAACTCGTGCCGGAACGCGGGGTCGGCCTGCTGGGCGGTGTAGGTCTCGATCTCGTAGTCGACGCCGGTGGCGTCGGCCAGGGAGTCGAACATCGCCCGGTAGTACTTGCCGAGCAGGTCCTCCACCCCGTCCGAGCCGAGGGCGTGGAAGTAGGTCTGCTGGTAGGCGTGGTGGGTCTCGGGGTCGAGCTGGATGTCGTAGGGGGCGTTGTCCAGCGCCCCGAACCGGACGATGGTGTCGACGCCGAAGGCGCGCTTGGTCTGCTTGGCCAGCAGGAACGCCGCCGTCTGCACCAGTGAGGTGCCCAGGTGGGGCGCGCCGTTGATCTGGGTGCCGACGCAGAACGCGACCCGGTCGGGGTTGGTGGCCTGCAGCCGGGGGCGGACCATGTCCACGCTGCGCAGCATCGCGTTGGCCAGGACGTTGTTCGGGCTGACGATCTCCAAGCGGTTGGTGCCGTTCATCGAAGGATCGGTCCCTTCCGGTCAGCTGGCGGGGACGGGGAGTTGGGCGCAGATGAAGTCGATGCGGCGGCGCGGCTCGTCGGCCGGCACGAAGATCGGCTTGTAGCCGGCGTCGTAGTAGCCCTGCACGATCAGTTCGTGGACGCGGCGGATCTCGCGTTCCTTGGCCCACACCAGGTCGTCTTCGGAGTCGAAGTCGTCCAGGGCGTCCAGCACGAACACCGCGTCGTAGCGGTAGACCCTGGTGGCCTCCTCCAGTTCGGGGTAGGGGCGCAGGCCGAAGAAGGCGTCCCACCCGTACCCGTCGGGGATGCCGCGGTTGTAGAACCGCAGCCCCTGCTTGTGGTCGCAGAACTCGGCGACGAACGCCGCCAGTACGTCACGGGAGTACTCCTGCCGATCACCGACCTGCAGATGGCGGCCGAGCCGGTCACGGTGCTTGCGGTAGATCTCCCGCGCCGGTTCACCTTCTGTCGACGGGATCTCCATCTCGTGAAGCAGCCCGAACACCGCTTCCTTCCCTGAGGAGGGGCCGCCGGTGATGACGTACCGGCGCGGCGGCGTCGCCGGGTTGAGCAACTGGTCGAGGCTCATGCTTACGGTTCCTCCTGGTCGGGGCCGGTCCCGGAGGGGGCGCGGCCGGTCAGGGCCCATCGCCAGGTCGCGATGAGCCGAGGGCCGCCCTGGGCACAGGCCAGGACGGTCATGAAGTCGAGAAGGCTGGCCTCGGGGGCGGCGACCTCGATCAGGAGCAGTTCCTGGGCGGGCGTCAGCTCCGGAGTCCACCCTGCCGAGGCGGCGATCTGGGTCGGGCCGAGCGCCGGCCCCGCGTCGGCCGCCGAATGTAGGAGCACCTGTCCGTAGGCGGCCTGATACCGGGCCGTGGCGTGCAGGACCAGGGCGTGCCGCCACAACGCGCTCGCCGCCGCCGCGACCAGTTCGTCCTCAACTGCGTCCATGCTGACCAGTGCGGCGGTCCGCAGGAGCTCGGCACGCAGCAGGTACACCGCGCCCCACAAGGACGCCAGGGTTTGCTGGTGCTCGACCGCCTCCCAGGCGAACACGTCGGCGGGCAGGACCAAGGGCCGGTGAGCGGGGTGCAGGACCGGCGCGACCACCGCCGAGACGTCCCCGGCACGGCCGAGCTGTCCGACCAGCAGGCTCCAGATCTTCGGCTCGATCCGCTTGCGGAAATGGTGCAGCTCGTACCCGCTGGCCTTGGCGGCCGCCGCGCGCCGCACGGTCAGCCGCGCGCCCGCCGTCGACGGGTCGCTGCCCAGCAGCAGCCGGGCCGCGGGGGCGAGCTCGTGCTGCAGCCGGTCCACCTCCTCGCGCAGGGCCGCCTCCAGCGCGCGGGCCAGGCTGACACGGTCGCCCGGATCCAGGGCCCGGGAGCGAACGGCGGGCAGCGCCAGCAGATGCGGGCCCGCATGGTCGGCGTGGACCGGCAGCCCGTACCGCACGACCGCCCGCATCTCCTCCAACAGCTCCAGCAGCGGGCGCTCCTGCTGATCAGGCGGGGAGATCTTGGAAGGGGTCATGCCCCCAGCCTCTCACATCATGCCCAGAAAATGCCCACAACTTGGCCCACGAAATGCCCAATCGGCCGTCCCGGAAACGGGCGGTTCCGGGACGGTCCCGCGCAGGGTTGCGGGACGGATCCTCGCCCGATGAGGCGGACGCTCCTCGACGCGGCAGCTCGATGACGCCGGGGGCCTTCCCGGCCAGGGCGCCAGCCACCGCCTTCAGCCCGGATCACTCGCTCCGGACCGTGCCGCGAACCTGAGCCCGGCTGGATCAGACCGTTGTCCCGGGCGGAGATTTGAGCAGCGGCGCCGCCTCGGAGAGGTAGCCGGCGCGCTGCTGCCGCAGTGCACCGGCCGCCATGCGGACCAGGTCGATGGTCACCCCGGCGCCGCCGCTCGGATCGTGGACCTTCAGCTTCAGGTCCAGGCTCACCGAAGTCCCGCCCCACGCCTGCGCCTCGACATTGATGTGCGCCACCTTGTGCGACTCCAGGTGGGGCAGGTATCCGAGCGGAGCCAGCTCCACCCGGCCCGCGGTGGACTGCTTGGCGGTCAGGGCGTTGAGCTTGGACTGCATCTTGGTGTTGTTGTTCTCGACCAGATTGCGGAAGTCCTCGGTGCCGCCAAGGTTGACCTGGTACGAGCTGATCAGGGTGAGCCCCCGCTCCTCCAGCAGCCGCAGGAGGCAGTGGTGCACGACCGAGGTGCCGAACTGGCTGGTCAGATCGTCTCCCAGCAGGGGCAGTCCGGCCGTGACGAACCGCTCCAGCCACTGCGGATCGCGGGCCACCGCATCGGAGGTGATGTTGACGAAGGCCGCTCCCGCCCGCAACGCCGCCTCGGCATAGGCCCGCGCGGTCTCCTGCCGACCGCTGGGCGCCGCGTACAGCACCACCTCGGCCCCGGCGATCTCTCGGGCTACGCGCTCCACTTCGGTGGTGTCGGTGAGGCCGCGGCTCACGGTGACGCCCGAGTGCGGCAGCTCGTCGGTCAGCCGCGGAAAGTTGTTGGGCGGTGAGAAGATCGCCTCGGTGAGGTCCTTGCCGACCTTCTCCGGGGACATCGCGAACGCCGCCACGAAGTCGATGTCGCCCACGCCCAGCCCGTCGAGCACGGGTCGGCGGACGCCGGGCAGGCTGCCCGTGGCGCGGTACAGGGCTATGCCCTGGACCAGCGCGGAAACGTTGTTGCCGACCCCGACGACTGCAACTTTCGCCCTATTGAGCATGGGTAGCAGGTTACGCCCGCATTCGCGAAGGTCTCGGTGGGGCGGGTACTGACCGTTGAGAAGCAACGGACGGGTCATGCCTACCGGGGCGTGACCGGTGCGCGGTCACGCCCCGCCCCGTGGGGGCCGACGTCAGCTGAGCAGGTGGTCGACCAGCGCGCGGACGGCGCCGGAGAACGCTCCGGCCACAGCGCCAGGCGTCCGGTGCGGTTGGGGGAGTCGGGGGCGGGTTTGCTGGTCATCGTCATCTCCGCTGGTAGAGAAGGGGATCAGGCGGAGCCGGCCGGCTTGGTGACCAGTCTTCGGCCTGCGCGGAGAGCCGTTCCGAAATGCGACGCGACCGCATCCCGCCACGCTGATCGTCCTGTTGGGCGGGCGGGCGACGCGTGGATGGGCGATGCTCGATGCGATGAAAAGCGACGAATCCGCCGTCGGCCGAGGCAGAGGCGTGCCGCGACCGCTGGTCCCGGCGGGCCCGCTGCGCGAGCTGAAGGACCTGCTGCACGAGCTGTACCTGGCTGCCGGGGAACCGTCGCTGGACAGCATCAAGGCCGCCATCGACCAGGACGAGCACGAGGATCTGAGCGGGGCACCCAGCCGCGACACCATCCGTCGGGTGCTGGGTGATCGGACGGTTCCGCCGTCGCAGGCCAACACCGTGGCCGTGGCGATGGTGCTGGCGCGCATGGCCCGCTGGGACGCCGCTGACGCGGCCGGACGGGCGCGCCAATTGTGGATGCGGGCCCGTACCGTTCCGACGCCGGGGACTCCGCTGGAGCAGGTGGACGACCCATTCGCGTTGGAGGTCCACCGTCCGGTCCAGGTCGACGACGATGCCCAGATCCCGTCGCAGGGGCGGTTGCCGGTGTATGTGCCACGCGAGCATGACGCCGCGTTGGCACAGGTAGTGGGGCGTGCGGTCGGTGGCATCAGCGCGATGGCGGTACTGGTGGGCGGATCGTCAACCGGCAAGCCCCGCGCTTGCTGGGAGGCTCTGCGGCCACTACGGCAGGCGGGCGGGTGGCGGCTGTGGCACTTCTACGACCCCACCCGACCCGAGGCCGCGTTGGAGACAATGGAGCAGGTCGGCCCGTTCACGGTGGTGTGGTTGAACGAGACCCAGTTCTACCTGCACACCCATGACGGCACCGGGCCGAAGGTGGCGGCCGGGCTGCGTTCGTTGCTGGCCGATCCGGCGCGGGCACCCGTCCTGGTGCTGGGCACGTTGTGGCCCGAGCACTGGGACACCCTCACCCGCGCCCCGGCCGCCGGTTCCGACGACCCGCACGCCGCCGCCCGCGCCGTGTTGTCCGGGAGCGACATCGAGGTCCCCGCCGCTTTCACCGGCCAGGCGCTCCACGACCTGCGGCAGGCGGCTGGCGACGATCCGCGGTTGCGACGGGCGGCGGAGCACGCCGAGGACGGGCACATCACCCAGTACCTGGCCGGTGTCCCCGAACTGCTGCGCCGCTATCGGCTGGCGACACCGGCCGCCCGAGCACTGATCCACGCCGCGATGGACGCTCGCCGCCTGGGCCATCGCCGAGCCCTGCCGTTGGACTTGCTGGCCGCCGCTGCGCCCGCCTACCTGACCGATACCGAGTGGGACCTGCTGGACGACGACTGGCTGGAACAGGCTCTGGCCTACACCGCTGCGCCCTGTCACGGAGCCCGCGGACCTCTCACCCGGATCCGCCCTCGTACGCCTGGTACGAAGCAGCGAACGGCGACCGTCTATCTGCTGACCGACTTCCTGGACCAGTACGGCCGTCAGGAGCGCAGCGAGCACCTTCCGCCCCTCGGATTCTGGAATGCCTTGACGGCGTATGCCGACCCGGGGGATCTGTACACGCTCGGCAAGGCCGCCTATGACCGCGGCCTGTACCGCGCTGCCGCTCAGATGCTCAAGAACGCCACCGCTCAAGGCGATGGTGAAGCAGCCAGCCTGCTGGTCCGTATCCTGCACCAACTGCACCCCGACGATCCTCGCCCAGCCCGCTACAGCGTCGCCCGCGTCGCGGTGGACGACCCTTGGGCTACGCGCCATCTGCTCGACAGCCTGAACAAGCTCGGCAGCAGTGAACAGGCCGTGGACTTGTCCGACCAGGTTGCCACCGCCGCACCTCTGAACGATCCGCTGGAAGCAGCGAGCTTGTTCCGCGTTCTGCGAGAGAGCGGTGCCCACGAACCGGCGCGTGTCCTGGCCGACCGCACCGCCGTCCACGTTTCGCTGGAACATCCGGGACGCACGAGCCTGCTCATGGCGACCATGCATAAGGGCGGTGCCGCCGAGCAGGCCACAATCCTGGCCGATCGAGCCGCTGTTCACGCTCCTCTGGATCACATACCAGGGGTGCTCGCGCTACTCAGGGACCTGCACGACATCGGCGCCGACCAGCAGGCCACCACGCTGCGGACCCGTCTCTTCGCAGCCCCTGTCAGCCTGAAGACGCTGAGAGATGCGACGGAGCTGCTGAGGATTCTTCACGACGCCGGCTTGGACGAACAGGTCATGACGGTGCTCGCCCAGATCCCCAACGACTTCGCTTTGCGCGATGACGCAAGCGGCTTGGCCGCGATGCTGGCGATGATGCGCAGGGTCGGAGCGGATGAGCGGGCCGAGGCGTTGGCCGATCACTGCGCTGCCCACGTCGCCTTGGACAAGGCGGCCATGCTTTTCGAAGCACTGCACGGACTGCGCGAGGCCGGGGCGGACGAGCAGGTCGCAGCGCTCCTGGCTCGCGACCCGGCCGCCCACCTGCCCGTGGATCCGCTGTGGCCCATGACCGCAGTGCTGGAAATCATGGCGGAAATCGGTGCCGAGCAGCAGGCGGCGGCCTTGGCCGCCCGTGCCGCCGCCCAGGCTCTCCTGGACGACGGGGGCGGCGTGGCACATCTGCTGGACAGCCTGCGCGAGATCGGTGCTGAGGAGCAGGCCGCCGTGCTGCTGGCTCGTGATCCCGGCGTCCGCCTCCGTCTGGATGACGGATTCGGCATCGCAACGCTCCTGAACAGTCTGCATCGGGCTGGAGCCGATGAGCAGATCGCCGTGCTGCTGAGCCGCGACCCTGCCAACCATGTCCTGATCAGCGGAAATACGGGTCCGACGATGTTGCTCCGCAACCTGCACGAGATCGGCGCCCAGGAACAGTTCGCCGTTCTGGCCGAACGTATGCCCGCCGCCGGACTGTTCCACGAGTTCCTCGAAGCATGTGACCACCAGGCCCGATACACCTTCGGCCGGGATCCTGGCGGTCGACCGGCTGAGCGGTGGGGCTGGGACGACCTGGACTGACGCACGCCTTCATCAGGTGCTGGCGTGAATAGCGCAGTGCACGGGGAAGCGGTGTCATGACTTGGTAGGTCACCCTCTCCCCGCCACGGAGACAGTGAGTTCCAGCGGGGAGAGGGTGCCGGGTGCCGAGAACTCCCCTGCTCTGGCACCCGTCTGGCGAAGGCGCGACGGTCCCAACGCGGGCCGGCGTTTCCCCGTCGCGTCTCCTGTCTATGGGGAGGGCGGAGCGGGGTTGTTGTCGCCTGCCTGCCGTCGCCACTGGGGCCAGAGCGCCACGCAGTCGAGGAAGATCAGGTCCACCTCGTCGGCTGCGTCGCGCAGCCCGGCGGCGCGGCCCCGGAGGTAGGCGACCCGGTCGGGATCGGTCACGGCGACCTTGATGGCTTCCTCGTCGTACCGCTTGGCCTTCTTGCAGAGCACGGCAGGGGCGTTCTCCACGGCCGTCATCGCCGCGCGCGCCCCTTTGAGGCGGAAGGCGAACAGGTAGACGGGGCGGTGCGGGATGTCGGGCGGCTTCTGCTTCCTCCAGCCGGGTTGTGCGGCGTTCGCCACCTTGTCCAGCCGCAGGGCCGCAAACCGGTAGGCGTCCACCTCGCCCGACAGGTAGGCGCGCTCCTCGGGTGATTTCGCGTACTCGGCACGCTTGTCGTTGAACTCGGCCATGCTGCGCATCTCATCCGCGCCCTGGACCGCCAGCCGCCACGCGCTCAGTTGCGAGGAGAAGCGATCCACCAGCAGTAGCACGGGGTGATCCACGTGGCGCGGGCTGAGCCGGAACCTCATTGCGTGATCACCGCCCACACGCACTTGCCGCCCGCGAGCCGGGTGTAGGTGCCCCACTTCGCCGCCATGATCGACAGCATCGCCAGCCCCCGCCCGTCCTCGCTGGTGAGATCGAACGGCTTGATCGTGGGCAGTTCCGGCGAGGGGTCGAGAACCTCGATCACCTCGCCTTGGGCGCTGCGGTAAACGCGGATGATGATCTTGTCTCCCGGCTGGCAGGCGTGCCGGAAGGCGTTGGTGACCAGCTCGGACGTGACGGCGCACGCGTCATCGGCGTCCAGGCCGTGACGGGCGAACCAGAAGCCGACGAAATCGCGGGCTTTCTTGATCGCTTCGGGCCTAGCTTCGATCATGAGCGATGACGGCGGGGTGATTCCTTCCGGCGGAAGGAGCTGTTCCTTCGTGATCATGGCTACTACCTTGGATCGGTGACTCCTGGTCGCTGAGTTGTGACTAGTGACACATTCGCGTGGTGCGGCGTAATCTGGCGCCGTCAGAGCGTCTTCCCCCTCCACTCACCGACACCGTCTGACACCGACTGACGACTGTCTGACGAGTACTAGCGAAGGGTCTTGAGGATCATGGGCAATCCGCCAAAGACTCCGGAGTCCATGGCCTTTGGTCGGGAGGTTGGCAAGCGGCGTAAGCGTGCAAAGATCTCTCAACAAACGCTTGCCGGCCGACTCAATGTCGTGAGGTCCTATATCTCTCAGGTGGAGACCGGGGACGCCCAGTGCAGGGAAGATTTCGCACAACGGATGGACGCTGCGCTTGACACTGGAAGCGAGATTCACAGCGCATGGCGGGAATTCATAGAACCACTGCAGGAGAAGAAGTATCCGACCTATTTTGCGACCTTCAAGCGCGCAGAAGCAGCAGCATGCATGCTACGTGCTTACGAACACCACCTCGTCTACGGCCTGTTCCAGACGAAAGCCTACGCAACGGCAGTTCTCTATAATCCGGAAGACCTAGAACAGCGAATGGCGCGTCAGCGTCAGGTATTCGAGAACGGCGCAGCTTTCATCGTCATCTTGGACGAAAGCGTTCTCAGAAGACTTGTCGGAAGCAAGGAAGTGATGCGGGAACAGCTCGAACATCTCCTAGAACTTTCCGAACACAGGAACATCACACTGCAGGTCCTGCCGGAGATATACGTTCCCGCTGCACGGGGGGCGTTTACTATCGCGACCCAGCAAAGTCGTGGGGATGTCGCCTATCTAACGACCGAAACAGGCGGAGTTACGACGTCCGACCCCCAGGAACTCGCGGATATCACGGCTAAGCACGCTACGATACAGGGCGAAGCGCTCAACGTGAGGGACACTCGCACCCTCATCAGAAAGGTGATTGAAGAACTATGGACCTGAACAACACTGCATGGCGCAAGTCCAGTTACAGTGGCGCTGAAGGTGATAACTGCGTGGAACTCGCCAGCACGCCCTGTGCGGTCGCCATTCGCGATAGCAAGGCTCCAGAGGCCGGACACCTCACCATGAGCCGTGATGAATTTGCGCGGCTAGGCGAGGCCGTAAAAGCCCTGTAGGATTCCCTGCACAGAGCCCTCTAGGTCATCGACTTAGGGGGCTCCAATTAAGAAAGGTGCTAACTGAACGATGGACCTGAGTAACGCCACGTGGCGAAAGTCATCCCGCAGTAGCGATAAAGGCGACAACTGTGTGGAAATCACTGGCCTGCAGGGTAGCGTCGCTGTGCGAGACTCAAAAGACCCTGAGGGCAGCAACATTATCGTTGACCGTCAGGACTTCCGACGCTTCGCGGACGCCATAAAGAGCCTCTGAATAAACAAAAGAATCCCTGCTACACGAGCCCCCTGGGTCACTGACTCAGGGGGGCTCAATGCTGCTCGCATGCAATTGGGCGGTACAGCACTACATACTAGTTAAGGAGACGCACGTTCTCATCAGGGGTTGGCGTGAACAGCGCGGTGCATGGGGAAGCGGTGACGTCCGCGGGAGATCGGCCTTGGGGACATCAGGGCAGCCGATGTTCCCCAAAACCGGAGACGGCTCCCCATCTCGCGGTCTCGGAGGAGAGTCAGGTGAGGCAGAATTGCCGTGAATTTCTCTATACAATTAATGCTGTTGGCGGGAACATTCACAATGAGTCCGCCCACTTGTCGCGAACATCGCGTACAATGGTTACACTGTCGACTGAATCCCTTAATGTGGCCGACATAAAGAAGTTCGTCAGAAAGGTGTTAGCGAAAGATGGACCTGAGCAAAGCTGTTTGGCGAAAGAGCAAGCGTTCGCACCAGGAAGGTGATGCCTGTGTGGAACTCGCCACCATGCCCAGTAGCGTCGCTGTGCGAGACTCAAAGGACCCTGAGGGCAGCAATATCCTCGTTGACCGTCAGGACTTCCGGCGCTTCGTGGACGTCATGAAGGGCCTCTGAACAAACAACAGAATCCCTGCTGCGAGGGTCCCTAGGTCGCTGACTTAGGGGCTCAATACTGCTCACATTCAATCGTCGGACGATCAACGGGCAGCCGATCTGTGCGGCGACCGTCCTGGCCAGAGTGGTCTTACCACTGCCAGACGGGCCGCTGACCACGATCAGCATCGGAGAGCTCGTCGCATTGTGGCACTTCGGACACGGCCGAGCCGTGGGTGCCCTGGCGGCCAAGTATGGGGTGTGCGTGACGAACAGCTTGCGGGCGGGCATCCTGAGCGGCATGGATTTCCAGCCCGTCGAGCGTTCCGCGAAGGCGTTCCAGCAGTCGCTGACCTCGCAGGAGATCGCGAGTGTCTGTCGGCGGGCATTCGGGGACACCGCCACGCCGGTCTCTGCGGTTGAGCTGGGTACGGGGATGTACAACAACATCTACCGCGTGGCCCTGGCCGGACGGGAGCGGCCGGTGATATTGCGGGTCGCGCCGCACAAGCAGCGCCAGTTCCGCAGTGAGCGCCGTCTGATGCGCAACGAGTACGCCACCCAGCCCTGGCTGGCGGTGATCGCGCCGCTGATGCCGCAGGTGCTGGCCGCGGACTGGTCGCACCAGGTGATCGACCGGGACTGGATGATCCAGACTCAGCTGGACGGTGTCCCGGCTCCGGAGCACCTGGGGACCTATCCACGCGCGGCGTGGCCGGTGTTCTTCCGGCAGATGGGCGCCATCGCCCGCTGCGTGCACGACGTGCGGGGCCCGCGCTTTGGGCCCGTCGGCGGTCCGGGGTACGGGACGTGGGGTGAGGCGGTGATCGCGTCGCTGGAGGACATCGCCGCTGACCTGGACGGTGTCGACCTGGACGCGGCCGATGTTCGGAAGGTCGCTGCGGCGGCCGCGCATGACCGCGCTGTGCTCGACCAGGTCACCGAGCCCAGGCTGCTGACCGGTGACCTGTGGACCGTCAACGCCCTGATGGACCCGGCGGCTTCCGAACCGGTGATCACGGGCGTGGTGGACTTCGACCGCGCATGGTTCGGTGATCCCGCCGCTGACTGGACCATCCGCATGGCGACGGCCAAGCAGGACGAGCGGACCGCGTTCTGGGAGACCTATGGCGTGCTGGACCGCTCGCCTGCCGCAAAGTGGCGGGCGCGGGTCTACCAGGCCCGGCACCTGGGCGCGATCCGCTTGGAGCGCCACCGGCTGGCCAAAGCGGACGCGGTCCGCGACAGCTACGGCGCGATGGCCGAGGTGCTGGCCGAACTGGCCTGAACGAGCACGGGGAGCGGCTCCACGCCGATACGGACCCGCCGCAGGAGCGCATCGGCCCGCTCTTCGATCTCGCTGGCGTCCGGGCCGGTGACCACGAACGATCCCAGCCGGTGTCTGTTGGCACCCGGTGGGTGGACGGTGCCGCCGATCGCCGTCCGCCTCAAGCTCGGGCCGCACCTTGACGCGGGTGGAGATCTTCTCGGCGAAGATTCGGGGGCAGCCAGCGGCGCGCAGCGCGGGCAGCTGGCTGTCGAGCTCCTGGCCCTTGGTGGAGCAGCGCGCGTACCCGACGCGGATCGGCGGCGCGGCCGGGCTGATCTCGGCGGGCGGCACCGGCGGCCGCGCCTGCCATGGCGCGCCGGGCCGGCGCCCGGCTGGGACGGGTACCTCGAGTAGGTCGCGCAGTGCGGGCACCAGGATGAACCGGGCGGTGTGGTACTTGGCGGCGACCTTGCCGCCGCGGGTGCGGCGCGGTGAAGGGTGCCATCACCTCGCATGCCGGGCAGTCGTGGGCCTCGACGGCGTCGGCCGCCTCATCTGGGGTGAGGTCCACCCGGCCAGCCTCGCAGAACCTTCTCGCACAACCATCGGGTTCTGCGAGGAATTCTGAGAATCGCGACCTGGGCGGACACGGCGGCGCCGGGGCGGTTCGCGGGTCTCGCACAACCGGTCATTTATGCGAGCACGAAGAGCGACGGTCGCTGCGCATGACTCCTTTCGGCCCTGGAGTCACGTTCGGGAGAAACTCGACAGGTCATAGGAATGACGGCTTGTCGCCGTCGGTGCCGGGTTTGTTCACTCCGAGGTTCGAGCGCGGCCACAGGTCGGGCGAGGCGATGATGTCGGCGACCAGGGCCGCCACGCTCTTGCGGGAGACCTCGGTTCCCTTGAAGGGTTCGTCTTTCCGGGTGAGCTCGTAGTCGACTTCGTCGGTGTCGGTGAGCCAGGCGGGCCGCAGGATCGTGTAGTCGAGGGAGGAGGCCTCGATGGTGTCGGCGGCGGCGCGGTAGGGCGGGAGCATTCCGCCGATCTGCCGCCGGTTCCATTCGCCGAAGGCGCCCGGGACCTCGTCGTAGATCCCCAGCGAGGTGATGAAGATCAGGCGTTGGACGCTCTGTTTCCGCATCGCCTCGACGATGCGTTCGGCTTGGACGTCGAGGTCGCCTGCAAGGTTGGCGTAGACGATGTCCTGCCCGGCCACGGCATCGGCGAGGCGGTCGCGGTCCAGTACGTCGCCTTCGACGACCCGGGCTGAGGCGGGCGTGTCGGTGAGGCGGCCGGGGTCGCGTGCGAACAGGGTCAGGTCGGCGTCGTTGTCGGCGAGCATGCGGGTCGCCTGTTGTGCGATCCGTCCGCCGGCGCCCAGTACCAGCACGTTCGGCATGGCAGCGTCCTCCCCGATGGTCTCTCTGGAGGGCGCAGCCATCCCGCCGCCCTCTGCGGGTTCTGGATCACTGGAGGTGCTTGTCGAACCAGTTGATCAGGACTTCGGGGTGTTCGCCGAAGTAGTTGTAGCCACGGAACCGCTGGTCGGTGCCGCGGATCCAGTGCAGGTCCTTGTCGGCGACCGGCAGGGCATCGTAGATCGACTGGACGTCCTCGGGGCGGGTCATGGTGTCGTCGTGGACCTGCGCGACGAGCGTGGGGACGGTGACCGCCTTGACGTGCTCGATGGGGGACTGCTCGTCCAAGTGGAACCCGGTCCGCTCGTGCACGGCCTTGTCGAACTTGGCGAACCCGTCGGCCATGCCGATGCCCTTGACGAACTCCTCGATCACGGGGCGCGCCGAGACCGGTTGCAACATGACCATCGCCTGGATCTCGGAGAACTCTTCGGGGTGGGTGGACCAGGCCACGGCGGTGGAGTCAGCGCCCAGGCACACCGACAGCAGGACCTTCCTCATGCTTCGGGTGTCGGGCCGCGAGGCGGCGTAGCGCAACGAGCCGATGACGTCGCGGTACTCGCGCAGCCCGATTCCGGTGATCCCGCCGTTGCCCTGACCGCTCATGCCGTGGTTGCGGATGTCGTAGGCCAGGACGTTGTAGCCGGCGTCGTGCAAGGCCCGGTACTCGGGCAGGAAGCTCACCTCGAAGCCGCCCAGGCCGCTGAACTCCGGGAGATGCCCGGGGTACCCGTACCGGTTGCCCGGCAGGAAGTGATTGTGGATGACGAGCTTGTCCGAATCGGCCGGGATGAACCAGCCCTCCAGCGGCACGCCGTCCATCGAGGGGAAGAAGACGTCCTCGTACTCCAGCCCCACCTCGTCGGGGCGGCGCAGCACCGGTGCGCGGCGCCCCGCGGTCGTGCCGGTGGTCCACAGCTGGACGAAGTCGTCGAACGCCGCCTGAGCCTTATGGTCTTCCGCCATCGTGATCTTCTCCTTGAACATCTGCCCCGCAGGGCTTTCTGCCGGCATACCCGGTGGACGGCTCGTGATTCCCAGCGAACAGAGCCCGGCCCCAAAACCGGTTGAAGCCCGGCCGGCCGACGCATCCCGCTGACACCGGCTACCGCATCGAGGCGTACGGCGCGGTCAGGCCGGGTTCGGCCGCGATCGGCTTATCAGCGCCGCGCCGTCATCGCGGTGGCCGTCCACGCCGCCAGCAGCTGAAGGCGCTCTGCGGTCGGTGAGGAGGCCTGCCTCGGGGCCGGACGCGTTCAGCAGGAGCACGCCCGGCCGGTTCACGACAGGTAGTCCTCGAAGCCGCCGGTGTGGTGGGTGTCCAGCGTGAAGCAGTGGAAGCCGCCCCCGGATGGGCGGTGCAGGGCCACCATCCGGACGTGCTGACCTACGTGGCGCCAGACGGGCTGAGGAGCCCGATCATCTGCGCGGCGGGCTCCAGCGGGACCGCGACGGCCGTGAGCTCTGGATCGTCCACGTGGAGGACCAGCGCTGAAGTCTCACCCGCGCGAGCGGTGGTCCGCGTCCGGCTTCGGCCAAGGATGGATGCGGCGGAGCCGGAGGAATTGCGGTCGATGGAGATCCAATGGCGACCATGTGGGTGTCCTCCGGTCGTTGGCCGGGACATCTCCTCGGCGTGTCGACCGTTATAAGCCAGTGAATACTGGCGCATTTTCGTGAACGCCTGTGGAGTGGGGGTGAGCGGGCTGGAGCCACCGGCCCGCCGCACAGAAGGGACTGCGATGGACGCCACTACGAGGCGGATCGCACTCGGATCAGCCGTCGCCGTGGGCACCCTCGCCCTGGCCACCGCCACGGCCATGCCCGTCAGCGCCCACGACGCCTCCGTCTCCTACGTCAACCGCGGGTACGGCGGTGTCACCAACAGCCACACCCGCGTCTACGCCTGCGACACCAACGCCGACGGCCTCGGCATCCGCACCGAGTTCTACGCCAACGGCCAGTTCAACTGGGTCGGCGACGGTAACGGCAGCGCCTCCGGGTGCGGGGCCATCAGAACGCCGTCCGGATGGCGGGTCACGTCCTTCCGCGTCTGCGTCGGCCCCAACACCACGACCAACTGCACCAGGTGGGTCGCCGCCTGAACCCGGCCTGGCCTGGGGCGCGCCGACGTCCCAGGCCAGGCGGCCGTCAAGTCCACCGCGCTCCTTAACGAACCTGCCTCGTTCCGGGACCAAGGTCCCACTCCTTGTGATCCTTCGCCCCTGCCTCCGCCCCCGCCCCCGGTGGTGGGCTGGGATCAGCGACGAGCAAGGAGCCGACATGACACGCGAACCCGCCTCCGGGCGCACCGACAAGGACCTCAGGGCTGCCATCGACGCCGCCGTCTGGGCCCCCTCGGTGCACAACACCCAGCCGTGGCGGTTCTCGGTGCGCGGGTCCACCATCAGCCTGCGCGCCGACGCCGACCGGCGGCTGGAGGTCGCCGACCCCGACGGTCGCGAGATGCTGCTCAGCTGCGGGGCGGCCCTCTACACGTTGCGCCTCGCGCTGCGCGCCGAGGGCTACCGGCCCGAGACCGTCGTGCTGCCCGACCCCGACCGGCCGCACCTGGTCGCCGACGTCCACGTGGCCGAGGGCGACGCCATCGAGGACGCCGACGTGCGCCGCCTGTACGCCCAGATCGAGCGGCGGCGCACCCATCGCGGCGCCTTCGTCGACGAGCCGGTGGGCGCGCCCGTCCTCGCGGGCCTGCACTACGAGGCCGAGGCCGAAGGTGCCCGTCTCGTCCAGGCGATCGAGATGCACACCAAGGGCGCCCTGGCCGCGCTCACCCAGGCCGCCGACCACGTGCAGCGCCGCAGCCGCCAGTACATGAGCGAGACCGCCCGCTGGGCCCCCGCCCCCGGCAGCACCCGCGCCGAGGGCGTGCCCCAGGAGTCCTACCCGCAGCAGTCGCCGCGCACCGAGCCGCACTTCCCGACGCGCGACTTCGCCCGCGGCCACGGCTGGGGCGTGCACGTCGAGCCGCCCGAGGACGCTCTGCTCACCGGCGCCGTCCTGCTGCTGGTCACCGGCTCCGACGAGCCGCGCGACTGGGTCCGCGCCGGGCAGGCCCTGCAACGTGTGTTGCTGCGCGCCACCGAGGCCGGGTTGGCGGCCGCGTTCCACACGCAGGCCCTGGAGATCCCCGAGCTGCGCGACTTCGTCCGTGACCGGTTCTGCGCGGGCGCGCATCCGCAGATGATCCTGCGGTTGGGCACGGCGGCCGGGCCCGGGTTCGCCACCGTGCGGCGCGCCGCCGACGTGACCGAGGAAGGCTGACCCGCCGGTGAACGCACTGGACCTGTCCCGCTGGCAGTTCGGGATCACCACCGTCTACCACTTCGTGTTCGTCCCGCTCACCATCGGGCTGTCGCTGCTGGTCGCGGGCATGCAGACCGCCTGGCGGCGCACCGGGAACCCCGCCCACCTGCGGATGACCAGGTTCTTCGGCAAGCTCTTCCTGATCAACTTCGCGGTGGGCGTGGTCACCGGGATCGTGCAGGAGTTCCAGTTCGGCATGAACTGGTCGGCCTACTCGCGGTTCGTCGGCGACGTGTTCGGCGCGCCGCTGGCCATGGAGGGGCTGCTCGCGTTCTTCCTGGAGTCCACCTTCCTCGGACTGTGGATCTTCGGGTGGGACCGGTTGTCGCCCCGGCTGCACCTGGCCACGATCTGGATCGCCGCGATCGGCTCCAACGTGTCGGCCTACTTCATCCTGGCCGCCAACTCCTGGATGCAGCACCCGGTCGGCTACCGCATCAACCCCGAGACCAACCGCGCTGAGCTGACCAGCATTTGGAAGCTGCTCACCAACTCCACCGCGCTGGTGACGTTCCCGCACGTGTTGTTCGGGGCGTTCCTCACCGCCGGGCTGTTCGTCATCGGCATCAGCGCCTGGCAGCTCGCCCGGGGCCGCGACGCGACGGTGTTCCGGCCCGCGCTGCGGGCGGGGCTGGCGGTCTCGCTGGTCGCCGCGCTCGGCGTCACCGTCTCCGGCGACGTCCAGGCCCGCATCATGACCGAGCAGCAGCCCATGAAGATGGCCGCCGCCGAAGCGCTGTACGACACCACCGCGCCCGCCTCGTTCTCGCTGTTCACGGTCGGCTCGCTGGACGGCGGCCGGGAGTTGTGGAGCCTGCGGGTGCCGCACGTGTTGTCGTTCATGGCCACCGGCGACCCGGACGGGCGCGTCGAGGGCATCAACGACGTGCAGCGCCAGTACGAGGCGGCCTACGGTCCCGGCAGCTACAAGCCGGTCGTGCCGGTCACCTACTGGAGCTTCCGCTTCATGATCGGGTTCGGGGCGCTGGCCGGGCTGCTCGCGCTCGCCGGGCTCTGGCTGACACGCTGGGGCCGCACCCCCACCGGACGCTGGTTCGCGCGCCTGGCGCTCGCGGCGATCGCGCTGCCCTACCTCGCCAACACCATGGGCTGGATCTTCACCGAGATGGGTCGCCAGCCCTGGGTGGTGGCCGGGGTCCTGCGCACCCGCGACGGCGTGTCCCCGTCGGTCGGGTCCGGCGAGGTCGTCACTTCCCTGGTCGTGTTCACCCTGCTCTACGCGGTGCTCGCCGCCGTCGCCGGGGCCCTGATGGTCCGGCACGTGCGGCAAGGGCCGCCGCCGGAGGACCAGACGCCCGCGGCCGACGAGCCGATGCCCGCCTTCTCGTACTGATCTCCGGAGACCCAAGGCCATGGAACTCACCACCGTCTGGTTCCTGCTCATCGCCGTGTTGTGGACCGGCTACTTCGTCCTGGAGGGCTTCGACTTCGGCGTCGGGGTGCTGCTGCCGGTGCTCGGCGCGCGCTCGGCCGCGCACGCCGACACCGACCGCCGCATCATGATCAACACGATCGGGCCGGTCTGGGACGGCAACGAGGTGTGGCTGCTGGTGGCGGGCGGCGCGACCTTCGCCGCCTTCCCCGAGTGGTACGCCACCCTGTTCAGCGGCTTCTACCTGCCGCTGCTGCTGATCCTGGCCGCGCTGATCGCCCGCGGCGTCGCCTTCGAGTTCCGCGGCAAGGCCGACGATCCGCGCTGGCGGCGCGCCTGGGACCACGCGATCTTCTGGGGGTCGCTGGTCCCGGCGTTCCTGTGGGGTGTCGCGTTCGCCAACATCCTGCGCGGTGTCCCGATCGACGCCGACCACCAGTACACCGGCGGCCTGCTGAACCTGCTCAACCCCTACGCGCTGCTCGGCGGCCTCACCACGCTGGCGGTGTTCACCCTGCACGGCGCGGTGTTCCTGGCGCTGAAGACCGACGGCGAGGTCCGCTACCGCGCCCGCGCCCTGATCGAGCGGATGTGGCTCCCGACGGCGGCGGTCGCCGTGGCGTTCCTCGTCGCCACCCAGCTCCAGCACGGCCGCGCCCTCACCTGGGTCACCGCCGCCGTCGCCGCCGCGGCGCTGGTCGGCGGGGTCGCGGCGGCGCTGCGCGGCCGCGAGGGGATCGCCTTCACCGGCACGGCCGTCGCGATCGTGGCGACCGTCGCCACGCTGTTCGGCGACCTGTGGCCGAACGTGATGCCGTCCTCCACCAGCGCCGCGTTCAGCCTGACCGTGCACAACGCCGCCTCCACCCCCTACACCCTGACCGTCATGACGTGGGTCGCGGTCGTCTTCACGCCGCTGGTGCTGCTCTACCAGGGCTGGACCTACTGGGTGTTCCGGCAGCGGATCACCCGCACCGCGATCACGCCCGTCCCGGCCGCCGACGAGGCTGCCCGGTGAAGCCTCTCGACCCGCGCCTGCTGCGCCGGGCCCGCGCCGCGCGCGCCTTCCTGGCCGCGTCGGCGGTGTCGGGCCTGGTCACCACGGGCCTGATCGTGGCGCAGGCGGTGCTGCTGGCCGACGTGCTGGCCGGGGCGTTCGCCGGACGGACCGCCGCCGCGCTGACGCCGTCGCTGCTGGCCCTGCTGGCGATCGCGGCGGCGCGGGCAGCCGTCGCCTGGGCGGCCGAGGCCCTCGCGCACCGGTCGGCCGCCGCCGTCAAGACGCGCCTGCGCCGCGACCTGGCCGCGCACGCGCTGCGCCTCGGGCCCGGCCGCCGCGCGGGCGGCGGGCCGGGCGAGCTGGCCGTCCTCGCCTCCCGAGGCCTGGACGCGCTGGACGCCTACTTCGCCCGCTACCTGCCGCAACTCGTCCTGGCGTGCCTGGTACCGGTCGCGGTCCTCGCCGTGACCGTCCGCGCCGACCCGCTGTCAGCGCTGGTCATCGCGCTCACCCTGCCGCTGGTTCCGATCTTCATGATCCTGGTGGGGCTGCACACCCGCGCCCGCACCGAACGGCAGTGGTTGCTGCTGGAGCGCCTGGGCGGCCACTTCCTCGACGTGGTCGAGGGCCTGGCCACGTTGAAGGTCTTCGGCCGTGCCAAGGCGCAGGCCGCCGTGATCGGCGACATCACCGCCGCCCATCGCCGGGCGACCATGCGCACGTTGCGGGTGGCGTTCCTGTCGGCGTTCGTGCTGGAGCTGCTGGCCACGCTGGCGGTCGCCGTCGTCGCGGTCGAGGTCGGGCTGCGACTGCTGGGCGGCGGCATCGACTACCGGACCGCGCTGCTGGTGCTGCTGCTGGCGCCCGAGGCGTACCTGCCGCTACGCAACGTTGGCGCGCAGTATCACGCGAGCTTGGAGGGCGTCACCGCCGCCGAACGTGTTCTCGACGTGCTGGACGCTCCCGTTCCTGAGGGCTTGGCGACGGGGGAGGGGCCCGCCCGTCCCAGCCTGGCGAACGTCACCGTGCGTTACCCCGATCGGGACCGCCCCGCCCTGTCCGACGTCACCCTTGACCTTCGCGACGGGGAACGCCTGGTCGTCACCGGCCCCAGTGGCGCAGGGAAGAGCACGCTGCTGGCGCTGCTGCTGCGCTTCGTCGAGCCGTCCGAGGGCACCACGGGCTTCGGGCACGTCCCTGCCGAGCAGTGGCGACGCGGCGTCTCCTGGGTGCCGCAGCAGCCGCACCTGTTCGACGCCAGCGTGGCCGACAACATCCGGCTCGGCGCGCCCGACGCCGACGACGCCGCCGTGTGCCGCGCCGCCCACCTGGCCGGGGCCGCCGCCTTCATCGAGGAGCTGCCGCAGGGCTACGCCACCCCCGTCGGGGAACGCGGCGCGCGCCTGTCCAGCGGCCAGCGGCAACGCCTGGCGCTGGCCCGCGCGTTCCTGCGCGACGCGCCCCTGCTGCTGCTCGACGAGCCCACCGCCCACCTGGACGGCGGCACCGCCCGCGAGATCCGCGACACCGTCGAACGGCTCATGGCGGGCCGCACCGTCGTGCTCGTCACCCACGACCACACCTGGACGCGGGCCGCCGACCGCGTCGCCGAACTCCGCGACGGCCGCCTGACCGTCCACGAACCCCTGGCGGTGCCGGCATGACCACTCCCTCGGTGCGCCTGCTGGCCTACGCCCGCCCGATGCGCGGCAGGCTCGCGCTGGCGGCCCTCGCCGGAGCCGGGACAACACTGGCGGGCATCGCGCTGCTCGGGACGTCGGGCTTCCTGCTGGCCCGCGCCGCCGAGCACCCGAGCGTCACCGCGCTGACCGTGGCCGTCGTCGCCGTCCGCGCCCTGGGCATCGGGCGCGGCGTGCTGCGCTACGCCGAACGGCTCGTCTCGCACGATGCGGCGTTCCGCGTGCTCGGTGACCTGCGCGTCCGCGTCTACCGCCGCCTGGAGCGCCTGGCCCCGGCGGGCCTGGGGCGGTTCCGGTCCGGTGACCTGCTGGCGCGGCTGGTGTCGGACGTGGACGCCACCCAGGACCTTTTCCTGCGCGGCGTGCTGCCGCCGGTCGCGGCCGCGCTGGCGGGCGGCGCGACGGTGGCGGCGTGCGCGTTCCTGCTCGCTCCGGCCGCCGGGGTGCTGGCGGTCGGGCTGCTGGTCGCCGGGGTCGTCGTGCCGTGGACGACCGCCGTGCTGGCCCGACGCGCCGCGCACCGGGCGAGCGCCGCGCGCGGGACGTTGTCGGCGCGGACCGTGGACGTGTTCACCGGCGTCGCCGACCTGACCGCGTTCGGCGCGCAGGACCGCGCCCTGGCCGCCCTGGACGCCGCCGAAGCCGACCTCGCCGCCCACACCCGCCGCAACGCGTTCGCGCAGGCGGTCGGCGCGGGCTTGGCCGTCCTGACCAGCGGCGCGACGGTCTGGGGCGTGCTGGTGCTGGGCGTGGCGGCCGTCGAGGACGGCACGCTGGGCCGCGTCCCGCTGGCCGCGCTGGCGCTGACGGCGCTCGCCGCCTTCGAGGCCGTCGCGCCCCTGCCCGCCGCAGCGGCCCGCCTCGCCGAGACGGCTGCGGCGGCGCGTCGCATCACCGGCGTTCTGGACACGCCCGAACCCGTCCGGGAGCCGGTCCTGCCGCTCCCGGCTCCCGAGCGGCCGGTCACGCTGCGGCTGCGCGGCATGAGCGCCCGCTACGCGGCGGACGGCCCTTGGGCCATCCGCGATCTCGACCTGGACCTGACGCCCGGCCGCCGCGTCGCGCTCGTCGGAGCCAGCGGCGCGGGCAAGAGCACCGTCGCGGCCGTGCTGCTGCGCTTCCTGGACGCCGAGCGGGGCAGCGTGACCCTCAACGGCCGCGACCTGGCCGACTACGCGTCCGACGACGTACGCGCCGTCGTCGGCGGCTGCCCGCAGGACCCGCACGTGTTCGACAGCACGGTCCGCGAGAACCTGCGCCTGGCCCATCCCACCGCGACCGACGACGACCTGCGCCGCGCCGCCGCCGACGCCCGCCTGCTGCCGTGGATCGAGTCGCTGCCGCAGGGCTGGGACACCCCGGTCGGCGCGCACGGCGCGCGCATGTCCGGCGGCGAACGCCAGCGCCTGGCCCTGGCCCGCGCCCTGCTCGCCGACCCCGCCGTGCTGGTCCTCGACGAACCGACCGCCCACCTGGACCCGGCCGCCCGCACCGCCCTCACCGCCGACCTGCTGCGCGCCACCCGCGACCGGACCGTCCTGCTCATCACCCACGACCTGACGGGCCTGGACCAGGTGGACGAGATCGTCGTGCTCGACCGGGGCCGGGTGGTCCAGCACGGCCCCCACGACGCGCTGGACCGGCACGACGGCCCCTACCTGCACCTCACCCGCTGATGCCTCAACCCGACCCCTCGAAAGGACAGTCCATGCCCTCCTCCTCTGCTCCGGACCCGATGCGCGACATCTGGGAGGTGCCCGCCGGTGGCCTGGACGCCGAGTCCTGGCGGAACCGGATCGTCGTCGGCGTCGACGGCTCGTTCGGCGCGGACCGGGCCCTGCGCTGGGCGGCGAAGCAGGCGGCCGACGACGGCGCGGTGCTGGACGTGGTGTCGGTGTGGGAGGACCTGGGCGAGCAGGCCCCCGCTCTGCCCGCCCTGGACGACGACCGGCGCCGCATCGCGGGCGAGCGCCTGCAACGCGCGCTGGAGACCTTCGTGCGCTGCCGCGAACGCCCCGAGCACGTCATCACCGCACCGCTGCACGGCCCGCCCGGCGAGCAGTTGGTCGAGCGCGCCCGCGACGCGCGGCTGCTGGTGCTGGGCACCACCGGGATCAGCTCCCCGGAGATCCCCGGCGGCATCGGCCTGTACTGCATCCGCCGCAGCGTCACGCCCGTGGTGTTCGTCCCGGACGGTTTCGTGCCCGGCGCGGCATAGACCTCACTGCGTCCGCTCGCACTCCTCGGCGTAACGGGCCAGTCCCTCCGCCATGCCCTGCATGAATTTCCTGATGTAGCGCGGCATGAACCAGCGCAGCAGCCAGCTCGTCTCGTACTGGCCGTGCCAGTGGATGAGCGTGCCTACGCCGGGTATCGGATCCAGCTCGATGCGCGCGCGATAGTTGCTCATCGACGAGACGAACGCGTCCTCGTAGCCGAGGAGGCGCGGCTCGATCTTCTCGGTCAGCCGCTCGCCGGTCACGGTGCGTCCCGTCCGGAAGGCCCGGATGGCACCGACCTCATCGTCGCCGCCGGGATCGAGGCCGACCGAGCGTGCCGTCTCCAGGCTGTCGATCCGGGACCAGCGCGGCCAGCTCGCGGCGTCGACCAGGAGCTTCCAGACGGTCTCCTGCGAGGCGCTGGTGGTCACGGTGACGTCGTATTTGTGCATGTCAGATGGCTCCTTTGGGTGAAGGGGCGGGCGGTGTCATCCACCGAGGAAGCGCAACAACTCGGCGGTGACGAACTGGGGGTTCTCCTCGACGAGCCAGTGGCCCGCCTTCGGCACGTCCACCGCGCGCACGATGTTGGTCATGCGCGGGGCGGCGGTGGCCCGGACCGGTCCGATCTGTCCCTGGGCGGCCATGAGCAGGGTCGGGACGCGTACCGGTCGCGCGGCCGTGGTGTCGCGGACGTCCTTGTCGAGGGCGCGGTAGAGCTCGAAGCCGCCTGCCAGGGCTTCGGGGCGGCGGTAGGTGCGCGCGTACTCGTCGATCTCGGCGTTGGTGAACGGGGACCGCTCCGAGGTGCCGCCGAACGCCGTCCCGCCGAACGAGACCTGCGGGTAGAACAGCGCCAGGTACTCGCGGACGTCGTCACTGACCACCGCTTCGGGGACGCGCCGCTGGGAGTGGAAGGCGATGTGCCAGCTCATCGAGCGGTATTTGGCCGCGTCGATGGCGGGGCCGGGGAGCGGCAGGTCGAGGTAGCCGAGGCGTGCGGTGTCGTTGGGGAACTGGGCGGCGTACTGGAAGGCCACGGCGGCACCGAAGTCGTGCCCGATGACGCGAGCGTCGCGCACGCCGAGCCGCTCGGCGATCAGCTTGTGCACGTACCGCGCCAGGGCGGCCTTGTCGTAGCCGGTCGGTGAGCCGGTGCTGTCGCCCAGGCCAGGGAGATCGATGGCGTAGACGGTGTGGTGCTTGGCGAGCTCCGGCATGATCGGCCACCAGCCGTACCAGGTCTGCGGCCAGCCGTGGATCAGCACGACCGGCGTGCCGCGGCCGCCCGTCACGTAGTGCATGCGGACGCCGTCGACATCGGCGAACTGGTGCCGGAAGGTCTTCTTGAACTGGGGATCGTCCTGCGTGGCGGTGGCGTAGGAGGGGACGGCGTCGGCCGCCGGTGGGGAGCAGGCGGCGGTGCCGGTCGCGAGCAGGAGGGCGAGGGCGGCGGCCGTCGCTGCGCGCGTTGATCGGAGGCGGCGGCGCGACGGCGGCCGGGGAGCGGTGGTCATGGATTCCTGTCGTGATGCGGTGCTGGGCACGGTGGGCCTCCTTGTGTGGGATGCGTTCAGTCTTGACAGGAGACCCACGATTTGGCACGAAATCTTGCGGTTACGGCAAGACGAGCGCGTGTGCGGTGCGCGCTTCTGCGTTCGACGTCAGCAGCGAGAACCGTCGCGCAGCTCAGAGCGCCGTGTAAGCGCCGTCGACAAGGTGGTAGCTGCCCTGCACGAACGAGGCCCGGTCGGAAAGCAGGAACGCCACCACTTCCGCCACCTCCTCTGGCCGCC
This sequence comes from Actinomadura hibisca NBRC 15177, assembly GCF_001552635.1. GTDB lineage: Bacteria > Actinomycetota > Actinomycetes > Streptosporangiales > Streptosporangiaceae > Spirillospora > Spirillospora hibisca. The sequence goes on from NZ_BCRO01000011.1 coordinate 107,119, forward strand.
CCAGCCGACCTTGCGGATGCAGCGGCACCACGGCCTGCTTGTCGGCCTCGGCCAGGAGCGTCGTGTCGATGAAAGCGGGGCCGACCGCGTTGACGCGTACTCCTTGCTCGGCGTAATCGAGGGCGGCGGTCTTCGTCAGGCCCACCACCGCGTGCTTGGCGGCCACGTATGCAGCGGCTCCGGGGAAGCCGTTGGTGCCCAGAACCGAGGCCATGTTCACGACCGCCCCGCCGCCTGAGGCGACGATCGCGGGCAGCTCGTAGCGCAGCGAGTAGAAGACACCGTGCAGGTTGACGTCGATGATCCGGTGCCATTCGGCCAGGTCGTACGCGCCCGTCGGGGTGACGGTCCCGCTGACGCCCGCGTTGTTGACCGCCAGGTGCAGGCCCCCGAACCGGTCGACGATCCGCTGCACTCCGGCCTCGACCGACCCCGCGTCGGCCACGTCCAGCTCGATGGTGTTGTCCAGGTCCAGCGCGTCCAGGGCGGCCTTGTCGCGGTCCGCGACGACGACCACGGCACCGCCCAGCGCCAGCCGTCGCGCGACCGCCAGTCCGATGCCCGCCGCACCTCCGGTGACCAGCGCGACCTTGCCGTTGAACTCCATCACGACCGCTCCCTCAACTCGTTCATCGGTTCCCCGAAGGGACGGGTGCCGCATCCCGCGCATGGCGGAAGGCGTCCCTGATCTCGGCCACCAGAACCGCCGGTTGTTCCAGGCCGGGAAAGTGGCCGCCGTGGTCGAGTTCGTGCCACGACCGCAGGTCGAGGTAGCGGCGCATCGCTTCCCAGTACCAGCGAGCGGACGAAGCGCCGGTGCCGGTCAGCCAGTACAGCGCGATGTTGTCGATCTGCTCTGCCACGCTCACGCCGCCACCGGCCTCGGGCCGGGTGTCGGAGTAGGCGGCGAACTTCTCGCCGAGCCACGCGGCCAGGCCGGAGGGCGAGTCGAGCAGGGAGTAGCCGAGCGTCTGCGGGCGCGTGCTCATCACCATCCCGAAGCCGTAGCCGTCCGCCAGATGCAGGTCGCGCCGGTCCAGCAAGCGCTGTTCGGCCGGGTCGGGCGCGACGCGGTCCTCCGGCAGGGGAGAGGCCAGCGGCATCGTCAGGTGCAGGCCCGCGACGCGTTCGGGAGCAAGGAGTGCCAGTTCGGTGCTCACGTGGGCACCCCAGTCCCCGCCGTGCGCTCCGAAGCGCTGGTAGCCGAGCGCGGTCATCAACGCGGCCCACGCCCGCGCGACGCGGCCCGGGTTCCAGCCCCGCTCGCGTGGCCGGTCGCTGAACCCGAAGCCGGGCAGCGACGGTACGACGACGTGGAAGGCGTCGCGGGCCGAGCCGCCGTGGGCGACGGGATCGCTGAGCGGCCCGATCACCTTCTCGAACTCCAGCACCGAGCCGGGCCAGCCGTGCGTCAGCAGCAGGGGCAGCGCCGTCGGTTCCGGTGAGCGGACGTGCCAGAACGCGATGCGGAGTCCGTCGAGACGTGCTCGGTAGTGCGGGATCGCGTTCCAGCGGGCTTCCCGGGCGCGCCAGTCGTGCTGCCGCCACGCGTCCAGCAGCGTCGTCAGGTGGCGCAACCCGATCCCTTGCGTGGCGTCCGGCACCGTCTCGGGCTCGGGAAGCCGGACCCGCTCCAGACGGGCGCGCAGATCGGCCAGGTCGTGATCGGGGACGTGAACGGCGAAGGGCTGGATCTCCGGCACCGCCGCCATCTCGTCCGAGGGGATGTCGGTCATGGCCAAAAACCTAGGGACAGGCCGTCACCGATCCCATGCGCGAGATTGCGGGGCGACGATCAGGAATTGCGGTACACCGAGGGCCGCACTCCGGTGTCCCGCAGGAAGGCGGTGGACAGGGCACCGGGGCTGGCGAAGCCGCACCGCAGCGCTATCTGGGCGATCGGCAGGCCGGTGTCGCGCAGCAGCCGCTTCGCCTCCTCGATGCGCAGCCGGGTGAGGTGCCGGTACGGGGTCGTCCCGGTCGCTTCCTTGAAGACCCGGACCAGGTGGTAGACGCTGAGGTGCACCTCGTCGGCGATGTCGGCCAAGGTGATCGGATCGGCGAGCCGCTCGCGCATCATCGCGACGGCCGCGCGGACGCGTGCGTCCTCCCGTGTCGGCGTTCGGGGGACCGGCCGCCGCGCGTGGCGGGTGAGCAGGTGCGTGGTGAGGAAGGCGGCGGCGGACTCGGCGTACAGATCGTCGGCCGCGCCTGGGGCTCCGGCCGTCCGGACGATCTCCTCGATCAGCGGGTCGCCGGAGGCCAGGGACGCGGCCATGGCCTCGTAGTCCACCGCGCGGCCGCCCAGCTGCGCCGCGACCGCGTCGACGGTGCCGCGCGGGACGTGGACCTGCACGCTCCGCATCGGCCCGTCCCCGCGATAGCTGCGGAGGACGGGCTGGTCCGGGACGCGCAGCTCAAGCCGTCCCGGCTGCCAGGCGTCGCGGCTCCCACGGCCGCCGCTGCGCGTCTCCATCACCGCCCGTCCGGCGACCGGCAGCACCAGGTGCAGATCGGCCGCGCCGGGCAGCTCCATGTCCTCGACGACGGGAACGTGCTCGAACCGCTGGACGAGCAGGGACTGCCAGCCCGCGTCCTCCCAGCTGCAATACGTCCGCCGAACGTAACGGGCCATATCGAAACCGGCGTACGGCTGGAGGTCGAAGTGGGCGGAGTCGAACACCATGCCGCCGAGGCTACCGAGCGGGTCGTCTGATTCGGGGGCACCGGATGGGGGCAAGGCGTGCAGGAGCTGGCGGAGCCGTTCGCGGTCCGTCAGGCTCCTGCCGGTCTCAAGCCCCGTGACCCGGCGTCGCAGTTTCAGGGCGTGGTCCCATGCCGGTGAAGAGGGCATTGAGGACGCGATCGACGTAGTCGGGGGTCAGGGGTTCCTGGGTGACCAGGAAGCGGTAGTACAGCGGGCCGGACAGCAGCGCCATCCCCAGGTCCAGGTCGAAGTCGGGTGCCAGTTGTCCCTGCTGCTGGGCCGTCTTCAGGCGGGCGAAGGTCTTCTCGGTCTGCGGCCGGATGAAGCGCTCGTTGAGGGTGGCGGCGACCTGGGGATCGTGCTGGGCCTCGCCGATCAGCGCCTGGAACACCGGGCCGAAGGGTGGCCTGCTCAGCAGGTCGATGGCCGCGTGGATCTGTTGGCGCAGGTCGGCGGCGACGTCGCCGGTGTCGGGGTAGTCCAGGTCCGGCCCGTGCAGCGACAGCAGCGCGTCGAGCAGCAGGGCGCCCTTGGACGGCCAGCGGCGGTAGATGGTGTGCTTGCCCGCTCCGGCGCGGGTCGCGATCGCCTCGATGCTGAGCCGGGCGTAGCCGATCTCCTGGCCCAGTGCCAGCGCGGTCCGCATGATGTCCTCGGTCCGGTCGGCACCGCGCCGGTTGCCCCTGTCGGTCATGCGGACCATCATATCGGCACGGCACGTGCCGTACTTGACATCGGGCTCCCACGCCGGGCATCGCTCCTGACGGCACGGCACGCGCCGTTTACTTGAGGGAGCGGTGGACGCCGTTCTGATCACCGTGACGGCGGGTCCGATCAGGCGGCTACAGGCAAACGAGCACCACCTTGCGGGCGTCCGCCACCTGTCGCACCCCGGGCCCATAGGACGCTGCGCCACGGCCACGACCCCGCCGATGCCCTCTCGCGCCCCTCGCCCTCTCCCTAGGAGACCCCTTGACGACGCCGCCCATTCCCGCCGACCCGACCGTCGTGCACCCCATGCCCGACCAGCCGCGCGTGGTGCTGCTGAAACCGCTGGTCACCTCACCGCTGATCGAGGTCGGGAGTTCACCTACTACGACGACCCGGACGACCCGACGGCGTTCGAGACCCGCAACGTGCTCTACCACTACGGCCCGGAGAAGCTGGTCATCGGACGCTTCTGCGCGCTGGGAGAGGGCGTGGGGTTCATCATGAACGGCGCCAACCACCGCATGGACGGCCCCTCGACGTTCCCCTTCCCGATCATGGGCGGTTCCTGGGGATGGCCAGCACGTGACGTCGGGGGCGCTTCCCCGATTCGGGCGAGCGAGCGGCGAACGTTCCGGCAAAGGCGATACCGGCCGGTCGTCCAAGCTCCAGCACCCGTGATCGTTCCAAGCGACCACGATGGATCGAGCGGTCTGAGTGGCACGTTCGGGGCGAGCCGGACCCCTGGCACACCGAGCCCCGGTTCGCCGCATCGTGTTGCGTGGAACCGGGGCTCGGGTGTGACGCCGGCGGTGCTTCTGCGGACTTCGCGACTTGCGAGGCCGTACGGAATCGTCGGTGGTGGACGGCGACCCCGGAGCCGGATGGGCAGGCCGCCGGGCAGAGGTCGGTGCGATCTGCCCAGGAGTCCGGAGCTGACGAAGCGCGGCTGCCGTTCTAGTCGTCGTCTTCGTCTTCCTCGCCGTCGTCCTCGTCGTCTTCCCCGTCGTCCTCGTCCTCTTCGCCTTCGTCGTCGTTCTCGTCGTCATCCTCGTCGCGGTCGTCGTCGTCAAAGGCGTAGGCGGCGACGGGGTCGGTCGGCGTCTGCCCGGCCGTGTTGGGCGCGGTCTTCTGCGCGACGGTGGCGGCATCGGCGGGCAGCGCCAGACCGGCGCTGATGGCGGCGGCGGCCAGGGTCAGCGTCGTCCAGCGGATCGGGGTCTTCACATGTCCTCCAGGATGATTTGACTGATCACTCCCTTACGTAACCATTTGAAGCAGGATGATTACTCTACGTAAGAAGATCATAGGTAATCCTTCCGCTCAGCGCCGCGCCGGTCGGGCTCGCGCCGAGCAGCGTTACCGGCGGCCAGCCGACGTGTGGCTCTGACCGCCTTCGTCCTGCCCGTCCCCGGCCGCCGAACGTGCCGGTCGGCGGTCGCGCTACGGCGGCGGCATCTCGTCCATCGAGTCCGAGTGCTGCTCGAACTCCGACTCTCCGGCCTCCTGGCCGCCGTCGGCGTCGTTGCCATGCAGGGCGGACGGGCCGTAGGGGCCGGACAGGCCGGGACGAGCGGCGCCGAGCACCGCGCCGCCGCCCTTCCTGCGATGGGCGTTAGGGATCATCGGGGAGCCGTCCGTCGTTCCGGAAGGCCAGCGGAAGAAGCCATGGCCCGAGTCTTGCGGGCGACGGCCGCCCGCGTCTTGTTCTCTGGCTGTGTCGTCGGCCGAACGGGGGGAGTGAGGTGCATAAATCCGCGCAGATCTCCCGGCCGCCGACACGATCGGGCGGGCTTCGGCCGCAGGCGGGGTGACCGGCCACGACCTGGGAGCGCGTCCCGTCGGGAGCCCCCTCACGACGGGACGCCGGATGCCCGCGAAGACGACGTCGAGCCGTTTTGACCGCCATCGGCCACGGAGCTTCCGGCAAGATCGGCAGCGTGGTCGGCTGGTGGGCATGCGTGCTGGCGCCTATGCGGTTCTGGGACTCGTCGCGGGCCTGCTGGCCGGATGCGACACCGATTCCGCCGCCCCGCCGTCCCGTGCAACGCCTCCGGTCGCACTGCCGTCGCAGCCGGACCGGCCACCCGCCGATCCCTTCAAGGCGTGCCTGCTGGGCAAGGGCATCCGGTTACCCGAGGACGAGCGCAGGCGGGGGAACGAGGAGCTCATGCGTACGGGCATCGAGTCCTGCGCGTCGTTGCTCGCTCCAGGAGATCGGGTCCGGGTTCCGGTGGTGCAGGGCAGTTCGTTCCAGACATGCCTGAGCAGGCAGGGCGTGGAGCTGCCCGCTCGCGGCGAGTGGCTGGTGATCGACCGGCGCGAGGACCGCGTCATGGACGCGGCCCTCAAGCGGTGCTGAGGCGCGTCCCCGCCAAGCCTTGGGCGGCAAGGGTTCGGCACATATAGACGCCCTCGTCTTTTCGAGAGTAGCGTGGCCGATCATGCTCGCGCGGGGCGGAGGTTGGGTGTGGCCGGTACTCAATACTGGGGCGACACGTTGCGTGGCCTGGGGATCACCGGGCTGGTCGTCGGGCTGCTCCTCATCGGGGTGAGCTTCGTGGCGGGCAAGGACGCCGAGGATCCGAGGTGCGGCGGCAAGGCGATGGGCGGTGATGACACCTGCTACTCGTCGAAGTCGGGCCCGCAGAGCTACGACGAGCGGGCGTCGAACGCCCAGGCGGCGTCGACCTGGCTGCTGCGCATCGGCGGGGGACTGGCGGTGAGCGGCGTCGGAGCCATCGTCGTGGGCAGCGTGGCATCGAGGCGCTACTGAGCGCATCGTCCCGAAAGGTCCTTGCGGCGGGTAGCACCTGACCGTGCAGCAGACCGTCGGCTGGACCGACCAGCCGCCGGAGCGCCGACTGCCGGGCACGCGCCGCTGACCACATCACGTCTGGACGTGCGGGCAGCGGCCTGCGATCACTGACTCGGCCGACCGGAAGCGTCTCGCCGTCGGTGGATCGGCTGACAGCGGCTGCCGCTCAGTCTCAGCAGCGTGGGCGGACCGCCTGGACATCCAGGTGCCCCTTCCACGCCTGCTCAACGCCATTTTCGAAGTCGTCGTCTCGTTGCCGGAGGTGCAGGCTTGGCGGTGGGCGGTCTCACGAACAGACGTGCTTCAGCGTGAATTCGGGCAGCGCATACGGACCGGCCTGAGGTGCTGAAGAGTCGGCGGGAAGTTCGGCGTCGGCGATGTGCGGCGCGTAGGTCTCGGCGTTGTCGACGGGTGTGTAGGCCAGTACCGATTCGTCGGGGAGTTCCCAGAAGCGGCGGGTGTTGGCGGAGACCGCATACGCCGTGGCGAAGCGGAGGGAAGCGGGAGCGGTGAGCGCCGCCCGGATGTATCCGACGGCGTCGCGCGGGCTGAGCCAGGTCGCCAGGTGGCGAGGCTCGGTGGGCACTTCCTCGTAGCTGCCGATGCGCAGGCAGATGATCGGGAGGCCGAACTTGTCCGCATACAGCCGCCCCAGGGCCTCGACGGCGGCCTTGCTCACGCCGTAGAGGCCGTCAGGCCGCACCGGTTCCTGCGGGTCCGTGCGATGGGCGACGGGGTAGAAACCGGCGACGCGGTTGCTGCTGGCCAGCACCACGCGTCGGCTGCCCGCGCGCCGTGCGGCCTCCAGTACGTGGTGGGTGCCCAGCACGTTCGCATCCAGCAGATCACCGAGAGGCGCTTCGTCGGGAACTCCGCCCAGGTGAAGCACGACGTCCGCACCGGACAGCGCCGACTCCACCGCTGCCGCGTCCCGGAGATCGACGTTGTGGACCTCTTCGGCGGCCGTCTCCGCTTGGATCGGAACACGGTCGAGCAGGACCAGCCGATCCGCGTCGTCCCTCAGCGCAGTCCGGGCCGCAGAGCCGATGGTCCCCGCCGCACCGGTGATCACTACCGTCCCCAGCCCCACGACGCCCTCCAGGCTCGATGATCTTCCGATCCTGTCACGCCGCCGGAGACGGTGTCAGCTCCCAGTGGGTTTTCGCACCTGTCCCGGGATGGCGCTGGGCGTGACGGTCTATCTCCGCTCGGGTGCTAGGACGCTGGCTCGAATCTGCTCTTAAGCGGACCGGCCGCCGCGCGGGGGCGTGGCGGCCGGTGGGGGGTCAGCGCTGGTTGGGAGGCGGGACTGGGTGGTGTTTAGGCGCCGTAGTTGGGGTGGCCGAAGCCGACGATGTTTTTGAGGTTGTGGTGGGTGCGGGTGATGACTTTGTCGCCGATGTTGCCTTCGACAGTGTGGATGGTGCCGTGGGGGGTGGTTTTGGTGACCATGCCGACGTGGTCGATGCCGGCGATGGTGTGGCCGCCGTTCCAGTCGAAGAAGACGAAGTCGCCGACGCGGGGGGTGCGGTCGAAGCGGTGGTGGTTTTTGAACCAGGTGGCGTGCCAGGGGGTGTAGGCGAAGCGGCCGGTGTTGTGGTCCTGGCCGTTCTGGGTGGCGGCCCAGCTGAGGAACATGTCGCACCAGGGGGCGGTGGCGTAGCCGGTCTGGCGGGTGGTGGTCTGGTACCACTTGCCGAAGGCGGAGGTGCCGTCGGCGGCCTGGCCCTCACCGACCCGGGACAGGGCGGTGTCGACGACCTTCTGCGCACTGGCCGCAGCCGCACTCCCCGCAGCACTACCGGCGGCGTTGGTGTTGGTGGCGGGCTGGGCGGCGGGCCGGGTCTCAGCGTGCGCGGTCCCGGCGGCACCGGTGAGGGTGGTGAGTCCGGTGAGTCCGGCTAGGGCGGTGGCCGACAGCAGGGTCGCGGCCGCAGCGCGCTTCACGGCGTTGTGCTTGATACCGGTGCGCTCGGCGGCGCGATGCTCAGCGGCAACAGCGGTAGCAGCGGGGGTGGTGGTGTGGGTGGTGGTCATGCGGTGGGGTGCTCCTGATCTTCCAGTGCGCCTACCGGGTTAGCTGTCGGGTTCGGGCGCGGAAGTGGCCCTACCGGCTCTCTTCGGGCGTCGCTGTGGGCGGCGCGAGAAAGACGGATTCACCCCGGGTAACGGTGGGTCCCCGGTCCCGCACGCGCAGGTGCGGGTTCGGCGGTGCACGGATGCCCTCAGACAAGGGAGGGTGTGCGGTGAACAGAATGGGGCGCCTTCACTGCAGGACCGAGCAGGTGCTGGCGGGTCCTGGCGGGGCCGGGCTGGCTGGCCGGGCAGGTCGAACGGCGCCGTGACCAGGGGGTCTTCCCCGTCGGTCACACCCATCTCAACCAGGTCAACCCGGGGTATATTTCCCCCTCCCCCAGATCAATCCCAGGTCAAGACCACCATCCCTTGCGCCACACTCGAGTCAAGAACCCCCACGAGCCCCACCCCACAGGGCCTCACGACCCGTTCCAGGGATGCAGTCGCGCCCCCGCCCACCCCCTGAAAAGATCTTCAAAATCCGGCGGAGACGAGCGAAGCGCACCCTCAAGGGACTATCCGCCCAGCTCAACGAGAGGCCGCAGGACTACCGACTCGCTCACAGCACCACACCCGTCTCATGAAGCCTTGAGATGGGCCGGGAGGGCGGCTCGGTAGATGCCCGCCCTTGGACGTAAGCGCTTCCTTGCGGCTCTCCAGGAACGGTTACGATCAAGGGCCACGGTCGCCGCACGGAGGGAAAGACATGTCTGATCAGTACGAGGCGGTGTTCGCTCAGCACGACACCGACGGGGACGGGCAGCTCACCGTGGACGAGGTGACCGCGGCGATCTCCGGGATGTTCCCGGCCGCCGAGTTGGGCGATCTCTCCGGGATCGTCAAGGCCCTGTTCGCCGAGTACGACACTGATCAGGACGGCCTGCTGTCGGTGACCGAGTTCGTGCCGCTGGCGAAGAACCTTCCCGAACTCAGTGCCGGAGACTGAACACCGGACCACGCGCACGGCCCCCATCGCAAATCCGCCACCGCGCCGTCCCCATGGTTTGCCGTTCGTCGAGGTCGTCCCGTGAGCATCCGGCGAACACATCGTGCTCTGCTGAGTCGTTTGTTGCCCGACGACCGGCTGGACGACCTCGCCGAGCGCCAGGGGCAATTCCACAACGTCGTCATCGGCTCGGACCGTGTCGTGTGCCTGCCTCGTACCCAGGCAGCGGCGGTGCGGCTGCCCCAGCGCCTGGCCGCACTCCGCGCACTTGCCGGGCTCGACCTCGGCTTCCGCACACCTGAGCCGCTGCTCCAGGGCGAAGCGCACGGCGCCGACGAGCCGCCGTTCCTGGTGCTGAGCCGCATCCCCGGCGAACCGCTGCAAGCCGACGCGCTCAACGATGCCCGGGTGGCCGACGCCGTGGCGGCGCAGTACGTCACGTTGCTGACCGGCCTGGCCCGCGCCGGCACCGACGAGACGGTCCGAGCGGTCCTCCCGCAGGCATCCGAAGACCAGTGGCGGCACTTCGCGGCCGGTGTGCGCGCGGAGCTGTTCCAGCTCATGTCCGACCAGGGGCGTCTGCGGGCCGATCGAGAACTCGCAGCGCTCGACGGCTTGCCCCACCTCACCCGAGCGGTGGTGCACGGCGACCTCGGTGCCGAAAACGTGCTGTGGGAGTGGACGCACGGGCGGCCGCACCTCGCTGGAGTGATCGACTGGGACGGCGTCACGATCGGCGACCCGGCCGAGGACCTCGCCGCCATCGGTGCCAGCTACGGCCGCGACCTCCTGGAACGGGTCATCGCCCTGGGCGACTGGTCCGGCGACGGCCTCAGCACCCGCATTGCCGCGATCCGCGGCACGTTCGCCTTGCAGCAAGCCCTTGACGCCCTCCGTGACGGCGACGACGAAGAGCTGGCGGACGGCTTGGCCGGCTACCGCTGAGGTCCGCCGGCACATCGGCTCCATCGAGCACTACATGTGACGGCGACCCGGCGACGGCACTGGGGGATCTCGCGCTGCGGGACGGTCCGGGTCCCTCCCTGGGACTCATTGAACCGGACGAACGGGCGGCCGGGAACGAGTGAGGCGCACCGCCTCCCCATGCCCGGCAGCCCGTCCGGCCAGCTCAGCAGGACCCCTTCAGGATCGAAGCACAGGTGCCGCCTGTTCCGGCTCCGGGCGGACACGACGGCGGTCGGGCCCGCCATCTCCTCGGCCACTAGGAGACGTAGCCTCCGGTCATCTGGGCGGCCCGGTAGGTCCGCAGCTTGAACGTCCCCAAGCTCTCGAACTTGCCGGTGTTCAGATCGACGATGACGGCCCGGCTCGCCGTGACGGGGACCTGCTGGCGCGCCGGCGCGGTGGCGGAGCCGGGCGGGCCGTTCCGGCCGGACACCTCCTTGAGGGTGAAGACCTTCGACGGCCCCGCCCAGCCGCGGATGCCGTACACCGCCCCGCCGGACAGGCGGGCCGGGAGTGTTCTGGTGACCTTTCCGGTGCGCGCGTCCAGGAGCATGATCCGGTCGTGGCGCTTGTTGGTGGTGAAGAGCGTCCGGCCGTCCGGCGACAGCAGGTTGGTGCCGCCGGCGCCGGACAGGTCGACGCGCGGATCGAGCCGCACGCGGCTGCGCACCTTGCCGTCCGGCCCGGCCAGCGCCAGACCGGTCGGGTTGTACCCTCCCTCGGCCAGCACGATCGTGGAGGCGTCGTGGCCGAGACCCGCCACCGGCGCGTCGGGCAACGCGGTCACGGCTCCCGTCGTCGTGTCGGCGAGCACGCTCTTCTCGGCGCCCGGTTCACCGGAGGTCAGGACGAGCCGCAGCCCGTCCCCGGAGAAGACCAGGAAGTGGTAGGTCTTGTGCAACTCGGCGAGCGGCATCGGCAGGGCGACCGGGATGACCCGTCCCGAGGCCAGCTCGCGGACCACGAACCGCTCCCGGCTCGCCTGGTAGTAGGCGACGCGCCGCCCGTCGGGACTGATCTCCAGCGGTGCGCTGCCGTTCATCGTGTTGCCGGTGCCGGTCCGGTAGGTCCCGACGCCGTCGGCCAGACGCCACTGTTTCCAGGAGCTGTCGACCAGCCGCCACTGCCCGCAGTCGCCCTTGGGCGGCGCGACGTTCGGACCGCCCTTCTGCCCGCACCAGTCGAGGAAGGCGAACCGGATCGGCGCGACGTTCCTGGCCGGCATCGGTCCGGGCAGTCGCCCGGCGTTCAGGGTCTCGCCGGACCGCGTGATCAGCGGGCTGGCGGGCGGCGCGGACTCGGTCCTCTCCCCGGGGATCAGCATGACGCCGGCGACGACCGCGGCGGCCGCGCCCGCGGCGGCGACCGGCGTCGCGATGAGCCGGGTGCGCCTGCGGCGGCGCGCCCGGGTGATGACGCGTCCGGCGAGGTCGGCCTGCGGGGCCGGGGCCTGTTCGGCGAGCTCGCGCAGGACGCGGTTCAGCTGGGGGCTCATCGGGTCACCTCCGTGGTCTCGGTGTCGGCCAGCAGGCCGGCGAGTCCGGGCTCCAGGGCGCGCAACCGATCGAGCGCGCGGTGGGTCTGGCTCTTGACGGTGCCGACCGAGCAGCCCAGCAACCGCGCGGTCTCGGCCTCGGAACGGTCCTCGTAGAAGCGCAGCACGATGACGGCGCGCTGCTTGGCGGTGAGCCTGCCCAGCGCCTGCCGCAACACCATGGTGTGCAGCGTTCCGGCGGCGAAGTCCGGAGCCCCGTCCGGCTCCGGGGGGTCGGCGCTCGGATGGTCTCCGTGCCTGCCCCGGCGCCGCCACCAGGTGATGTGCTCGTTGTGGAGGACCCGCCGGACGTAGGCCTCGGGATCGCCCGCCGCCGTCACCTTCCGCCACCGCGGCGCGACCTTGACCAGCGCGCTCTGCACGAGATCCTCGGCGAGGTGCCCGTCCCCCGTCAGCAGGAACGCCGTCCTCAACAGTGCCTGCCCCCGCGCGGCCACGAACTCCGGCAGGCCGTCATAACGCGTCATTCATCCTCCTTGTCGCCCGTTACACACGCCGGAAGACCAGCGAGGGTTGGCGTCCGGAGAGAGCTTTCTGCCCGCACGGGCGGCCGTGACGGCGGCGAACTCCACGACCTCGGAACGGCCTGACGCCCATGACGATCACCCGGTCATCTCTGGCGGATGTCGTCAGAAAGCCCTGGAAAGATTCTCCCAGCGAAGCTCGCAACGAGCCGATGACCAGCCTGTCATCGTGAGAACTGTGTGCTGTGGGAACGGCTACGACATTCAGCTTTCGTTGCGGCTCCGAGGGATGGGCAGGCCGCACCTGCGGTGAGGGGGAAAGGAGTGCCAGGTAGATCGGCTCTGGGCGAAGTGGTGGTGCGCGGTGCGGCGGCGGCGGAGCAGCGCGGCAACGGTCTGCGGTACCGCCTGCTCAGCCCGGCGGACGCGCGCGGCGGCATCGAGGCGATGCGGGTGGTCGTAGCGGCCGACCGGCCGCGCGGGCCGAAGTACGAGCACGCCGGGCAGGAGTGGTTGTACGTGCTGTCAGGACGTCTGCGCCTCACGTTGGGCGACACCGAGGCGGTGCTTGAGGCCGGTGACGCCGCGCAGTTCGACGCCCGCACGCCCCACTGCCTGGCGTCCGCCGACGACTGGGACGTGGAACTGCTCATGGTGGCGGCCCCGGTGGCTGCTCCGCTGTTCGACTCGCACGTCAGGCCCGGACGATGAGCACCGCGACCGGACGCGTGCTGGTGGTCTCCGTGGGACGGGTGGACGATCTGCCCTATCGCAACACCTCGGTGCGCAGCGCGTTCGTCAAGGCACCGGTCGACGGTGCCGTGCTGGCCACACCGTTGGGACTCGTGGGGGACGAGCAGGGCGATCGCCGCAAGCACGGCGGTCCTGACAAGGCTCTGTGTGTCTTTCCCGCCGAGCACTATGCCGAGTACCAGCGTCGTCTCGGTCGGGCCCTGGAGCGTCCGGCGTTCGGGGAGAACCTCACCACCGAGGGGCTCACCGAGGGCGGCGTGTGCATCGGTGACGTTCTCACCGTCGGTTCGGCGACGTGCGAGGTGAGCCTGCCGCGCAACCCCTGCTTCCGCCTGGCCGCCCGGCACGGCCCCAAGGAGATGGTGCTGTGGTTCGAGGAGACCGGCTTCACGGGCTTCTACCTGCGCGTCCTCGAAGCGGGAGCGGTGGGCGCCGGATGCCCGGTCCGGCTCGTCGAACGCCGGTATCCGCACGCGACCATCGCGGAGGCCAACCGGGTGATGCACCGGGACAAGACCGATCGATCGGCTGTGGAGAGGCTGCTGGACACCCCGTTGGGGGAGTCGTGGCGGCGCACGCTGCAAGGTCGGCTCGCCGGGCGGACGGAGGATGCGGCGCGGCGGCGTTACGGCCCGCTCGGCGAGGCGGAGGCGGTCCGTGGGGGAGGGGGCTGACCTTTGGTCCGCCTTACCCAGCCTTGATCCAGATCCGCGGCCTCGACGGTGGCGGCGGCGCATCAGGGTGCTTTGCGCAGGTCGGCCTGCCTTCCGCTCCCTGGTGCCGGGCATGGGCCGTGGCCTGCGGGGGAAGGCGGTCATCATGGCTTCCACCGCTCTGATCGTCACCGATATGTTGAACTCTTACGACCATGAGGACGCCGAGCCGCTCCAGGACGATGTCGCCAGGATCATCGACCCGCTGAGCAAGCTCATCCGCCGGGTCACCGATCCCACCGGCGACCAGGACGTCCTGCTGGTCTACGTCAACGACAACCACGGTGACTTCTCGGCCAACCGCGACGACATGGTGGCCGCGGCCCTGGACGGGAAACGTCCCGACCTGGTGGAGCCCGTCGTGCCCTCGCCCGACTGCGCGTTCCTGCCCAAGGTCCGCCACAGCGCCTTCTACGGGACCTCGCTGGAGTACCTCCTGCAGCGGTCCGGCGTCGAACGGGTGATCCTCACCGGCCAGGTCACCGAGCAGTGCGTCCTCTACACCGCCCTGGACGCCTACGTCCGGCACTTCGAGATCCAGGTGCCCGAGGACGCCGTCGCCGGAATCGACCGCGAGCTGGCCAGGGCCGCCCTGCGGATGATGGAGAAGAACATGCACGCCGACATCGTCACGGCCGGGTCCTGCCTGGCGTGACGGCGCGACGTCAGACGTTGCGCAGCACCGAGACGACGATGCCGAGGATGACCGCGCCGTCGCCGTCGATGACGTCGTAGGCCGGATTGCGGGGTTCCAGATGGACGTGGCCGTTGCGGCGCCGGTACACCTTGACGGTGGCCTCGCCGTCGATCATCGCGGCGACGATCTGGCCCGAGTGGGCCTCGGGCTGCTGCCGGACCACGACCAGGTCGCCGTCGCAGATCGCGGCGTCGATCATCGAGTCGCCGCGCACGCGCAGGCCGAACACGTTGCCGCGCCCGGTGAGCTCGCGGGGCAGCGACAGGCTGCCGTCGACGTGCTCCTCGGCGGAGATGGGGACACCGGCGGCGATGTCGCCGACCACGGGCACGGTCACCGAGCCGTCGGCGTCCTGCGGCGGCCGCTGGTCGGGCAGGAACATCCGCACGTCGATCGGCCGCGCCATGGCGGCCCCCCGGCGCAGGAAGCCCTTCTCCTCCAGGCTGGCCAGGTGCCGGGACACCGACGACGTCGACCGCAGCCCGACGGCGTCGCCGATCTGGCGGGTGCTCGGGGGGTAGCCGTACCTGACCACCCAGTCCCGGATCGTGACCAGGATCCGCTGCTGGCGCGGGGGCAGGGCCGAGGTGTCCAGACCCTCGAACCCGTCAAGATCATCGTAGGTGGTCACCTTCCGTAGTGTAGAGGTCCCGGCCGGATCCCGCGCCCGGCGGTTCTTGACGCGCCCCCGTTGCAAAGAGACCTTGAGGTCTGCGATCAGGACGGGCCGGAAGGTGAGGGAGCATGAGGAGAATCTCGGCGGCCGGGTGCGCGTTGTTGCTGGCAGGCGGTGC
The DNA here is from genome assembly GCF_001552635.1 of Actinomadura hibisca NBRC 15177. Classification (GTDB taxonomy): domain Bacteria; phylum Actinomycetota; class Actinomycetes; order Streptosporangiales; family Streptosporangiaceae; genus Spirillospora; species Spirillospora hibisca. The sequence continues at coordinate 122,316 of NZ_BCRO01000011.1, forward strand.
GCTGGTGGCGACGGCGGCCCCGGCGGCGGCGCTCACGTTGGTCACCTGCACGGGGACGACGACGGTCAACTTCTCCCCGGGGGTGACCAACACCCCGCGAAGCGTCGCGGTGAGCGGTCAGGACGTCGCCGACACCTGCCTCAGCCTCACCCACCCGCACCTGACGGACTTCGTCGGCCCGTTCTCCGGCACCGCCACCCAGTCCTGCACGACCCTGTTCGGCAACGGCTCGGGCACCGAGACCCTGCACTGGAACAACGGCACCACCAGCACCTGGAACTACACCAACAGCTTCGCCAACGTCAACGGCACCAAGGTCGGCACCTCCACCGGCCCCCTCTCCGCCGGAACCCTGGCCGGAGCGCAGGTCACCCAGAGCATCACCTTCGTCAACCTCGACCTGTCCGCCTGCTCCACCCCCGCCGGACTCACGCAGATCAGCGGCACCGACACCTGGACCATCACCGGCCCCTGACCTCCGCTTCCATCACGCGCGCGTCCGGTCGGCACGTCATGGTCGCCTGGTCATCTTTGATTGCACTGTGCAAAGATGGCCGTCGTCGCCCCACGCCCGTCCTCGCGCAGTGCCGACCGGTCCGGTGCCCCGGCCGCTCGGCGAGGTTCCCCATGAACGACCGGCCACCTCTGACGGTCACCGTCGCCTTCGAGCGCGAGTGCGTGGTCCTGCGGCTGGCCGGTGCGCTCGACCACCGGGAGACGCCTCGGCTGCGCCGCTGGGCCAACCGGATCGCCGGGCTCAGCGGCCCGGTGCGCCTGGTCGTCGACCTGACCGGACTCGACGACTGCGACGCCGTCGGCACCGCCGCCGTCCGGGCGATGGTCGTCACCGTCATCGAGGCCGGCGGCTACATCGTGGTGGCCGGGGTGCCGCCGCGGCTGCGCGAGATGTTCGGCGCCGACTCCCTGCTGACCGCCGAGGCCGCCGTCGAGCTGCTGTCCTCGCAGGCCGTCCCGCGCCGGGACTGACGGCCCGGGGCGCGACGGCGGCCGCGCCGCCGGTCTCCGGCCCATTGGCGCGGGCCGAGGCCGCGGAGTAGAACTTCCTCATGACCGACAACGAGCCGCCGGAGTCCGACGACATCGACGAGGTCACCACCGCGGTGCTGACGGCGTCCCGGCTGCTGGTGGCGATCTCCGCGCGGTCGCTGGCGGCGGTGGAGGACACCGTCACCCTGCCCCAGTTCCGGCTGCTGGTGGTGCTCTCCTCGCACGGGCCGTCCAAGCTGGTCACGCTCGCCGAACGGCTGGCGGTCAACCCCTCCACCGCGATGCGCATGGTCGACCGGCTGGCCGCGACCGGGCTGGTCGACCGGCAGGCCAGCCCGCACAGCGGCCGGGAGATCCTCATCCAGCTCACCGGGGCGGGCCGGGAGGTGGTGGACAACGTGACCGCACGCCGCCGCACCGAACTCGCGCAGGTCATCGCCCGGATGCCCGCCGAGCAGCGCGGCATCCTGGTGACGGCGCTGCGGGCGTTCACCGAGGCGGGCGGCGAGCCCTCGGCCGCCGAGCCGATCCCGCTGGGCTGGAACTGACGGCCGCGTCAGTCCTGGCCGTCACGGCCGCGGCGGGCGCGGGCGATGGCGCGGGCGCGGATGAGGGCGCTCCGGACGGGGTCGTCGTCCTCGGCCATGAGCTGTTCCAGCTCGTCGAGCTGGCGGCGCTGGTCCCGCTGCCTGCGACCGACCTCGGTCTGGTACCACGGGACGTCGTCGGGCAGGTCCGGATCGTCGCTCACGGCTCGGCCCGGTCCTGGGCACGGCGCGCGTTGGTGTTGGTTGCCACTCGCGTTCTCCTTCTGCTTCTGCACGAGGATAGGAGAACGTGCACGGCGTATGTATGCCGGGCGGTGGCTTCGCAGGTCGAGCAGAGGTATCGCCTGGGTGGCGGATTTCTCCCGGGTCGTGCGGTGGCCGTCGGCGGCCAGACGGGGCACCCGCCACAGTGTCGGGTCGCCGTCTCCCGACAGGGCGGTCCGGTGTTCGTCGCCGCGCTGTGCGGGGCGGCGGGGGACGCGTCATCGTCGCCCCCCGCCTTGGGGCGGGGCCGGTCAGGTGTGGTCGGTCTGGAGGAGGCGGCGGAGGGTCTTGCCGGTGGGGGTGCGGGGGATGCCGTCGACCAGGTGGATCTCGCGGGGCGTCTTGTAGCGGGCGAGCTGCTGCTTGACGTGGTCCTTCAGCAGGCCGGGCAGCCCGTCGCCGTCGCCGGGGGCGGCCGGGACCACGTAGGCGACCAGGCGCTGGCCGAAGTCGGGGTCGGGGGCTCCCACCACTGCGGCGTCGGCGACGGCGGGGTGGGCGGCCAGGAGGTCCTCGACCTCCTGCGGGAAGACGTTCTCCCCGCCGGAGACGATCATGTCGTCGGAGCGGCCGTCGAGGAACAGCCGCCCCGCGCCGTCCAGGTGGCCGAGGTCGCCGGTGTCGACGAGCCCGCCGGTCCCGCCCTGCCCGTCGGCGACCATCGGGCCGCCGACCAGGATCCGGCCGGTGGTCCCGGCGGGGACGGGCCGGCCCGAGCCGTCCAGGACGCGGACCGGCACGCCGTGCACGGGCCGGCCGACGGTGCCGGGGGCGGCGCGCAGGTCGGCGGGGCTCGCGATGGTGGCGATGCCGACCTCGGAGGAGCCGTACCCGTTGCCCAGCACGTCGCCGAACGCGTCCATGAATGCGGTGACGGTGGCGGGGCGCACCGGTGCGCCCCCGGTCAGCACCGCCCGCAGGCACGAGGTGTCGTGCCGGGCGCGCTCGGCCTCGGGCAGCTCCATGATGCGCTGGAGCATGACCGGGACGGCGGCCAGCGCTCCCGCCCGCTCGTCCGCGATGACCTGCAGGGACCCGGCGGCGTCGAAGCGGCGGCGCAGCAGCGCGGGCGAGCCGAGCGCGAGCGCCAGGGCGAGGTAGATCAGGCCGAATCCGTGGAAGAGCGGCGGCGCGATGAGGATCGGCTCGCCCGACCGCAGGCCGAGCCGGTCGATCGCGGTGGCGGCGGGGCCGAGCAGGCCGAGCGGCGACGGCGTGCGCGAGGTGCCCTTGGGCGCGCCGGTGGTGCCCGAGCTGAGCACCACGATCCGTCCCGGGCGGGCGGGCGCGGGTGGGGCGGGGCGGTTCCGGGCCACCAAGGTGTCCAGGGTGTCGCCGCGCACGGCCTCGTCCGTCCAGGCGGTCACGCGCCGCCCGGCGCCGGCCTGGTCGAGCACCGGCGCGAACTCGGCGTCGGCGATGACCACGTCGGCCGGGTGCCCGGCCAGGGTCCGCGCGAGTTGCGGCGCGGCGAACTCGGTGTTGAGCGGCAGCAGGTCGGCGCCCAGCCGGGCGGCGGCCAGCGCGGCCTCGACGAATCCCCGGTGGTTGCGGCAGAGCACCGCGACGGTGCTGCCGACGCCGATCCCGTAGCCGTCGCGCAGCGCTCCGGCCAGCTTGCCGACCCGGTCCTGCAACTGCCGGTAGGTCAGCCGGCCGCGCTCGTCGGCGACCGCGGTGCGGTCCGGCCAGCGGGCCGCCGCGACGGCGGCCAGCGACGCCAGCGTCATGCCGTTGGCGCGCACCGCCCCCACCATGCCGAGCAGCCGTCCCGGCGGGACGGCCCCGAGCACCCCGGCGCGGCGCAGCGCCGGGACGGCGGCCCGTCCCGTCCGCAGCGCGCCGGACGCTCTGGTGCGGCGCTGCGGGCGGTGCTGCCCTCGCGGCCGCGCCCCGTCCTGGCGTCCCAGCGCGCTCGGGGTGTCCCTGGTCCAGCGGTGGAAGGCGGTCAGCACCGGCTCCTGGACGGCGCGCGTCACCAGCGAGAGCAGTTCCGCCGGGCCGACCCACCAGGGGCCGATCGACCGCGGCCGGTCGATGATCGCCCGGTGCACGATGCCCGCGGCCTGGTCGGGGGCCAGCCCCGGGAGGCGGCGCATGATCGGTGTCGGCGCGCTCATCCGCGTGTAGATCAGCGCCATGTACAGCGTGGTGACGCGCACGCCGTCGCGGCGGATCTCGGGGGCGACGCTGCGCAGCCAGACGTCGAAGGCCCCCTTGGACGCCTGGTAGGCGCCCCAGCGGGGGCCGGGGAAGATCCGCACCCCGATGGTGGAGACGTTCACGATGTGGCCGCCGTGCTCGCGCATCGACGGCAGCAGCGCCAGCACCAGGCGCACCGGTCCCAGGTAGTTGACGCCGATGGTGCGCGTGAAGTCGTGGAAGCGGTCGGTCTGCAACGCCACCGACCGGCGCAGCGACTTGCCCGCGTTGCTCACCAGCACGTCGATCCGCCCGTGGGCCGCCAGCAGCTCCGCGGCCAGTTTCTCGACCGCCGCCGGATCGCAGAGGTCGGCGGGGTGCGCGTGCGCCTGCCCGCCCGCCTCCCGGATGCGGCCGGCGACCTCCTCCAGCCGGTCCGCCGACCGGGCCACCAGCAGCACCCGCGCCCCCGCCCGGCCGAGGCTCTCGGCGACCGCCGCGCCCAGCCCGTGGGAGGCGCCGGTGACCAGCACGGTCCTGCCCCGCACCGCCTGTTCCAGGTCCCGCTCCCGCACCGTCCACGACGGGTTCAGCAGCAGGTCGAGCACGTCTCGCCGCATCGACACTCCAAATAATGATGATATTTGAGTATCAGCATTATCCGGATAAGGGCGGTCTGTCAATGGGTAGGATCGTCGGCATGGCCCGCCTCACCCGCACCGAGTCCCAGGCGCGCAACCGCGACCAGCTCCTCGCCGCGGCGGAGCGGCTGTTCCTGCGCGAGGGCTACCAGTCGGCGTCGATCAGCAAGATCGCCGACGAGGCGGAGCTGTCCACCGGGGCCGTCTACTCCAACTTCGCCGGCAAGCAGGAGGTCGCGCTGCTGGTCGTCCGGCGGTTGCAGGACGAGCACATGGGCCGTCTCGGCCCGCTGCTGGCCGGCTTCCCGGCGCCGGACGCCGTGGACGGCCTGTGGCGGTGGGCGGAGGACGCCCTCGGTTCGGGCTGGCCGCGCCTGGAGCTGGAGTTCGCCCTCGACGCCACCTCGGCCCCCGAGCTGGTCGCCGCCGAGTCCCAGCGGCACCGCTCCACCATCGCCTGGCTCGCCGGGATCCTGGACGACCTGGCTCCGCTCCTGCCCGCGGGGATGACGGCCGAAGGGTGCGCCGAGGCCGTGCTCAACCTCGCCATCGGGGTGGCCGTCCGGCGCGTCATCGACCCGTCGGTCACCGTCCAGCCGCTCCGGGAGCTGGTGGAGGCCATGTTCGTCCCTCCCGAGCCCGCCGCGTGAAAGAAGGCGTGCACGGCGTCGCGGGACGCCGTGCACGCTCGCGCGCCCGGGTCAGGCGCAGTTGCCCCGGGTCGGGCGGCCGTGGAAGCGGTCGTCGAGGAAGGCCACCGACGCGGGCTCGGCGAAGACCGCGCCCAGGAGGTGCTCGGCGACCGGGTAGACCTGCCAGGTGACGTTCGCGCCCCGGGCGCACCAGTCCCTGCGGACCTGCTCGGCCTGCCCGTACGGGATCACCTCGTCCAGCAGCGCCTGCGCGTCGAACACCGGGGCGCTCGGCGCGATCAGCCCCAGATCGTTCTCGTCCAGCCGCGCGCGCCATCGCGGGTCGTCGAGCGGGTCGCGGACGGTGAAGTCGCTGATGCGGCGGAACGCGGTGTCGAGGAACAGCGGCAGCACGTCCACGTGCGCGACGCACGCGTCCTGGTACTTGGCCAGCATGCGGCGGCCGCGGTCGTTCAGGTAGCGGTCGAGATCGAGTTCGGGGTAGGCGGCGTCGTAGCCGACGGCGGCCATGAGCAGCAGCAGCGTGAACGGGCCGCCGTTGTGGGCGAGCAGTTTCCGCATCTTGCCCGGGATGCCCCCGGCGACGGTCCCCTTCACCGCCAGCTCCGGCGCGTAGGAGGCGGCGAGCTGCGCCGCCCAGCCGGCCGAGCCGCCGCCTTCGGAGTAGCCCCAGATGCCGACCGGTCCGCCGGTGTCCAGCCCCGTTCCCGGCAGGCGTTGCGCGGCCCGCGCCATGTTCAGCACGGCCTTGCCCTGGGAGCGTCCGACCACGTAGGTGTGCCGCCCGGGGGTGCCCAGCCCCTGCATGTCGGTCACCGCGACCGCCCACCCTCGCGCGAGGGCGTCGGCGATGAACAGCTCCTCGTAGTCCAGGCCCCGGCTGAGCGAGTACGAGGGGGCGCACTTGTCGCCCAGGCCCCGCGTCCCCACGGCGTAGGACACCAGCGGGCGCTTGCCCTTCCTGGCCCATGGCTTGGCGGGCACCAGCACCGTGCCCGACACCGCGATGGGGCCGCCCGTGGCCGATTCCGATCGGTAGAGCAGCTGCCATGCCTTGACGCCGCCGTACGGGGACCTGCGTCCGGGGTCGAGCGTGAAGACCGAGGGACGCGCCCTGATCACGTCCCCGGGTCGGCCTGCGGGCAGCGGCGACGGCGGCTTGTAGAAGGGGTCCTTGGCCGGAGGCGGCGGCACGCCCGGCGCGGCCGCCGCCGGTCCCTGGAGGAGGGCCAGCGAGAGCACGCAGGCCAGTGCCGACCCGAGCCCGCGGCGGGCGCTCTTCGACAGTGAGACGCTCAGCATCGCCACTCCAGATTTTGGCGTTATGTGGAGAGCATCATTATTCAGATAATGGCGTTCGGTCAATTATCTGGGCGCTCGGATTCCGGTTCTGCGACGCCGGGCGAGCGATCAGAATTGAGATGGTGATAACATTCCGATGTCTTGAGTATCTTATTGGTGTGGTGAGGGAGCGGCGATGGCCCGGCTGACGCGTGTCCAGCAGCAGGCGCGCACACGCGCATCGGTTCTGGCGGCGGCCAGGCAGGAGTTCGTCGAGCACGGCTACGCCCCGGCGAAGGTCGACCGGATCGCCGAGCGGGCGGAACTGACCCGGGGGGCGGTGTACTCCAACTTCCCCGGCAAGCGGGCGCTGTACCTGGCGGTGCTCGTCGAGATGGTCGAGAACGCCCGCGTCGACGAGGCCGCCGAACGGCCCGGTTCCCTCGCCGACGCGCTCGGCTCGTTCGCCCGGACGTGGCTGGAGCGCCTGCCGCTGGTCGACGATCCCGCGCCGGGGGGCCGCCTGCAACTGCGTTCGCTGGTCGACGTCGTCGATGACGAGCAGAGCCGCACCGTGCTGGCGCAGACCGTCCGGCTGGAGGCGCTCCTGCTCGCCGTCGCGCTGGAGACCTGCGGGCCGGACGACCCCGCGCCACGGCGGGTCAGGCTCGCCGAGCTGGCGCTGACGTTGCTGGGCGGTTCCGCCCTGCTCGCCGAGCTGGCACCGGGCTTCGGCGATTCCTTCGACCGGGTCCGCGCCTGCGAACACCTGGCGGACCTGCACCTGGCCGACACCTGGGCGCCGCCCCACCTCCCCTTCGTCAAGCCCGCCGAACGGTGCCAGGACGCCTGGACGCCGCCGACCGGGTTGCCGGATCTCATCACCGGCGAGCAGGTGGACCTCAGCGTCGACGGTCTGGTGGCGGTGCTGGGCGCGCGCCGCCTGGACGCGGCCGAGGAGGCCGTCCGTTCGGCTCGGGCCGGCGAGCAGGTCACGGTGGTCGTCGTCACCGGCGACCCAGCCGAGACCGGCAACCTCGTCCGGCTCAGGATCGCCGACCTCGCCTCCTGCCTGCGCCGCGTGTTCCCCCCCGGGACCTGGCGGCACCTGCGGCTGGTCATCGATGACGCGGCCGTGGCGGCGTCGGCCGCCGGCCTGGCCCCTGTTGACGACGGCACCGAGGCCGCCGTCCGGATCGAGGGCGGCGCGGTCGTCGCCCGAGCGCACGGACGAGGCGCCGCCCACGCGGCCGCCCACGAAAGGCGGGGACATGAACGCGCTTGACCCCCTACTGCTGGTGCTGCACGCCCTGCGCTGCGGCGGCCACTCGGGCGTCGCGCGTGTGGCCGCCGCCACGTGCATGGACGAGTCCGAGGCCGAGTCCGAGCTGATCGACCTCGCGGTCGCCGGCCTGGTCACCTACCAGGGCGGCCGGTTCGGCGCCTGGGGGCTGACGGACGCAGGCCGCGTCGCGGACGCCGAGCGGATCACCGGCGAGCTCGACTCGGCCGGTGCCCGCCCGGCCGTGACGGCGGCGTACCGGGCCTTCATGGCGCTCAACCCGGAACTGCTCGACCTGTGCACGGCCTGGCAGATGCGCCCCCTCGACGGTGTCGTCACCGCCAACGACCACACCGATCCCGCCTACGACGCCCGCGTGCTCGGCCAGTTCACCGCCTTCCACCGGCGGGCCGAGATCGTCTGCGCCGACCTGGCGGCGGCCCTGCCGCGTTTCGGCCGCTACCGGGACCGCCTCGCGCTCGCCCTCGAACGCGCCGAAGCGGGACGGCTGGAGTACCTGGTCGACGACATCTCGGCGTATCACACCGTGTGGGCCGAGCTGCACGAAGACCTGCTCGCGACGCTCGGGATCGCCCGGTGAGGTGGATTCGCCCGCTCTCGGCGCAGGTCGGGGAAACCGCCGAGACGATAGGCGCCAAAGCGCACGGCCTCGTGGCGCTGCACCGTCTGGGCCTGCCGGTGCCCGCGGGGTTCGTCGTCACCACCGAAGCGTGCCGCGCCTTCCTGCGCGAAGGACGTCTCCCCACCGGCCTCGACGCTGAACTCACGGCCGCGATGCGCGGGCTGGAGACCGCCACGGGACGCCGGTTCGGCGGAACACAGAGGCCGTTGGCCGTCTCGGTCCGCTCCGGAGCGGGCGTGTCGATGCCCGGCATGATGAACACGATCCTCAACCTCGGCCTCACCACCCAGGCCACGGCGGGGCTGACGGCCGAGACCGGCGACGCGCGCTTCGCGCTGAACTCGCGACTGCGGTTCCTGACGACCTTCGCCTCCGCGCTCACCAACACCGTCCCAGAGGCCGACACGATCGAAGCAGCCGAGGACCTCCTACGGCAACGATCCGGCCGGACGGTCCCGGACGACGCGGCCCGGCAGCTGGAACTGGCCGTCGAAGCCGTCTTCTCCTCCTGGAACACACCCCGCGCGCGGACCTACCGCAAACTCCACGACATCCCGCACGACCTCGGCACCGCCGTGATCGTGCAGGCGATGGTGTTCGGCAACCGCGACGACCGCAGCGGCACCGGCGTCGCCTTCAGCCGTGACCCCAACACCGGGGAGAAGGCCCCGTTCGGCGACGTCCTGTTCGGCCACCAGGGCGAGGACGTCGTCTCGGGCCGATCACTGACGCACCCCCTGCGCGAGCTCGCCGACCGGGAGCCACCCATCTGGGACGCCCTGACCAGCGCCCTCAACCGAATCGAGGCGCACCACCGCGACGCCTGCTACGTCGAGTTCACCTTCCAGGCAGGCGAGCTGTGGCTCCTCCAGGCCCGGCCCGGCCGGTTCGTCGGAGCCGCCGCCGTGCGCCTCGCGACCGACCTCGCCGACGAGCGGCTCATCACCCGCGACGAAGCGCTGCTCAGGGTCTCGCCGCACCACCTCCGGCACGTTCGCACCCCTCGCATGGCCGCGGCGGAGGCCGACGTCCTGGGCGGGGGAGTGGGCGCCTGCCCCGGCGTCGCGACCGGCAGGATCGCGACCACGACCGACGCGGCGGTGCGCATGGCCGCCGACGGCCCGGTCATCCTCGCCCGTCCCGAGACGTCCCCGCACGACCTGCGCGGGCTGGCCGCCGCCACGGGCGTCCTCACCACGCGCGGCGGACCGGCCAGCCACGCCGCGGTCGTCGCGCGGGCGATGGGGAAACCCGCCGTCGTCGGCGTCACCGATCTGACCATCGACGCCGCCGACGCCTCGGTGCGGGCCGGTGGCCGCACCTTCGGCGAAGGCACGCTCATCACCATCGACGGGACCAGCGGCGAGGTCGCCCTCGGCACCCCGCCCATCGTGACGAACACCGCCGACGCGCACCTGCGCCGACTGCTCGCATGGGCGGACCAGGCGTCGGGAGACCACTCCCACCGCACTGAGGCGCAGCGCCTGAGCGCGGCCCATGCCGCGATCTCCACATCGAGTGCAACGAGCTGAGAGCCGCGGCGTCCTGAACCGGCCCGGGTACACCCGGAAACACGTTCGCTTCAGCGGTCGTGACCGGCTTCGTCGAGGACGATCCGGGGGTTGAGGGCGGTCAGGGCGGTGGGGGTGAGTCCGAACATGCTGCGGAAGGTGCCCGTGAGATGCGACGGCGAGGCGAATCCCGCATCGGCGGCGGCGCGGGTGAAGTCGTGACCGTGAGCGAGGGCCTCGGCGACGCGCAACATCCGCACCCATTGCACGTAGCGGCGGAAACTGGTGCCGGTCTGGTCGGAGAACTTCCGCAGGAACTGTGATCTGGACAGGCCCACCTGGCGCGCGGCGGCCTCGGCGCGCTGCGGGCGTGCGGGGTCGGCCCGGATGCGGGCGGCCGCGTGGGCGATCCGCGCGTCGGCGAGGTCCGGCACGGGGATGCTGGCCGCCGCCAGCAACCGCTCGACGTCCACCTCGTCCCGGGTGGCCAGGTCGATCAGCCGCGCCTCGTGGCCGTGGTCGGTGCCGAATCCGCCGACCACGCGCTGCATGCCGCCGAGGCACCGGGACATCCGCGTCGAGGTCGGGTCGAAGTAGCAGTACAACATCCGGCCTGTGCTGTCGCGGATCTGGTGCCGGACCCGGGCGCGGAACAGGAAGCTGCGGACGGTGAGGTCCGGTCCTCCGTCGCTTCGGACGGTGAAGGGCGCGTCGAGGCCGACGCCCAGGCAGGCGATCGCCGTGGAGTGGGGGCCGAGGTTGAGTGCGGGGCCGAGGTAGACGGCATGCCCGAGCCGGAGCCACACCCGTACGGGGGCGCACGTTTGTGGAAGTACCGACACCGCCATGCGATCAACAATAGATCCCCGACGCCCGAGGAACTTGCCCAGCCCACCCGAGGCCGTCGCCGTCAGCGCCGGAAGGAACCACGCGCATGCAGGACGCCGAGCAGTTCGTCGCGAACTTCATCGACTTCTGGAACGCCCCGTCTCCACAACGGATCTCGGAGATCCTGCATCCGGACGTCGTGCTGACCCAGCCGTTGGCCCCGCCGATGCGGGGTGTCGCGGCCGTGGAACGGGAGTTCCGGCGGATGACCTACTACGATCCGCTGCCGGTGCTGCCGCAGGTCCTCGCACGTCCGTCGCTGTGGTGGCGCTGGTGGACCTCGGGTGTGGCACGTCCCTGGCGGACGGGCCACCGCATCGACGACTACGTGGCTCTGACGCGGGGAATCCGATGACTCGGGCCTGCCCGATCAGCCCGCGCTCGTCCCAGGCCGCTTGTGGACCGCCCGCCGGGACTCGTACCAAGTCTCGCCGACCGGTTCGCCCGCCATGTTCCAGCTCCAGGAGATCGTCGGGGTGATGCGCAGGTAGTGGCCGGGCCCGACCATGCCCGCCCGCTCCACAGGTCCGTCCGCTTCCCCGTACACCCGAACGCCACGGACGACGAACGGATCGAAGGAGACCATGTCGTCCACGACGAGGGCGGCCTTCGAACGGCCCTGGCCAACGTTGCGGAACTTGCGGGTAAGCAGGACCGAATCGCCCGAACCCCCCACCCAGAAGTGGCTCCCGTCGAACTCGAAGGCGACCGGGACCACGTCCGGCTGGTCTTCCGCACCGACGGTGGCGAGGCGGGCGAGCGGCTGTGACCGCAGGAAAGCGATCTCTTCATCGGTGAATGACATGCGCGTCCCTTCGAGCGTCCTGGGTCCCCGCCAGGCTAGACGGCCCAGGGCCGGGAGCGTCGCCGTACACCGCGCCATGAGGCTCCGCCGTTCTGGTTCCAGCGGCCGGCCATCGTGATCGTTTCGAGATCATCTTCTGTCGCTTTCTCCTGCCTGCCGGACATCTCACAGGTACAGAGCAGGAGGAACGGGGAACGGATGGCATCGGGGGACCACAGCGCGCCGCCTCTCCTGGCGGAAGCCGCGCCCGTCCGCGACGCCGACCCGGCACAACCGGTCCGCGCGTCGGCGAGGCGCTCGTCCGGCACGCGCGGGCCCGCACCGCGCACGTCGGCAGGCCCGCGCGTCCGCGAGGCGCTCGCCGTCTTCGACCTCGCCTGCCGGTCCTCCCGATGGAACGCAAAGTCGATCTTCGGCGGATACCTCTTGGATCCCTCCACCCTCCGGAGCATGCATTGAAGATCAGAATGGCCCTGGCCGCCTCCGCGATGGCGGTCGCCGCGTCGGCCGGATGCTCGTTCAGCGGGAACGGCGACAAGGCCGGCGCGACCGCGCGCCAGGAGCCCGGCCCCAGGGTGACCGTCACGCCCGGTGACGGCACGCAGAAGGTGCGGCCCGACCAGCGCGTGTCGGTGTCGGTCGGGAACGGGACGCTGACCGGCGTCGAGGTGCGCGGAGCCGATCGTGAGGTCTCGGGAGCCTTCACGAACGATCGCGCGAGCTGGCGTGCGAACGTCGGGTTGAAGCCGTCCACCGACTACACCGTCGAGGCGATCGCGGTCGGGAAGGGAGGCAGGCAGACCAGGGTGACGACGGCCTTCACGACGGTCGGGGCCACCGGGAGCCTGCGCATCGCCGACATCACCCCGCAGGGCGCGAGCGCCGAGAAGGTCGGCGTCGGTTTCCCGATCATCGTGGACTTCAACCGGAACGTGACCGACAGGGCGGCGGTGGAGCGGGCGCTGAAGGTCCGGTCGGACAAGCCCGTCGAGGGCTCCTGGTACTGGACGTCGCCGAAGCAGGCCGTCTACCGGACGAAGAGGTACTGGGCGCCGCACCAGAAGGTCCGCTTCACCGCCAGGCTGACGGGCGTCGCGGCGGGCAAGGGGATCTACGGTTCGCGCGACTACGCCAGGACGTTCGCCGTCGGGCCCTCCCACGTCGCCACGGTGGACTCCCGGCGGCACATCATGAAGGTGCGGATCGACGGCGTCGTGAAGCGCACCATGCGGATCAGCACCGGTTCCAGCGAGCGGCCCAACTTCATCACCGCGAGCGGCCCGCACCTGGTCATGGGCAAGAAGAGGGTCGAGCACATGGACTCCCGCTGGATGGGCGTCGACCCCAAGGACACCGCGAACGGCGGCTACTCCGAGGACATCCCGTGGGCGGTGCGGATCACCAGCAGCGGTGAGTACGTCCACCAGGGGGCGGCGTCCGCCCAGCGGTTCCTCGGCGTCGCCAACATGAGCCACGGCTGCGTCCGGGCGACCCCGCAGGACGCGCAGTGGTTCTTCGGCATCGCCCAGCGCGGCGACGTCGTCGACGTCACCGGCACGACGCGCCCCCTGCCGTGGACGAACGGCTGGTCCTACTGGGTGAAGACGTGGGACCAGTGGCAGCGCGGCAGCGCCCTCCGGTCCGGGTGACGGTCATTCGCCGCTGAGCAGGGGTTCGTCGGAGGCGCGGAGGTCCTGGCTGGGCAGTCCGCCGGGGTGCTCGCGCCGGACCCGGTCCAGGCAGCTCAACGCGATCTCCAGGTGCTGGCGCTTGCTGTTGTTGTAGAACACCGCCGCCTCACCGGCCAGTTTGGGCTCGGCGTGCAGGGGCCGGTCGGAGACGCACAGCAGGGTGGCGTTGGGGATGCGGTAGCGGAAGCCGTTGGCGGCGATCGTGGCGGACTCCATGTCGACCGCCACGCAGCGCGCGGCCCGCATCGTCGCCAGCGGCCGCTGCTGGTTGAGCTCCCAGTTGCGGTTGTCGGTGGTGTAGACGGTGCCCAGCCGGTAGGGGACCCGGCGGTCGTCGAGCTCGTCGAGGAGGAACATGTTGAGCCGCGGCGTGGGGATCACGGGGACCGTGGTCGGCAGCACGTCGTCGAGCACGTGGTCGGCGCGCAGGTAGGCCGTCGCCAGCACGAAGTCGCCGATCTGCTGGTGGTTGCGCAGCCCGCCGCAGTGGCCGATCATCAGCATGGTGTCGGGCCGCAGCACCGCCAGGTGGTCGGTGGCGGTCTTGGCGTTGGCCGGACCCACCCCGATGTTGACGATGCTGACGCCACCGCCGTCCTCGGCCTGGTGGTGCCAGGCGGGCATCTGGACGTTCTCCCGGACCGGGCCCACGGCGTCGGGGAACCGCTCCCGGAACGCCTCGATGTGCATCGCGTAGTTGGTGAACAGCACGTAGCGCTGGAACGACTCCACCGGGGTGCCGCAGTAGTGGGAGAGCCGGTCGAGGGAGAGCGCCATCCGCTCCGGGCCGAACAGGAACAACTTCTTGGCCCGCAGGTCGAACCGTTCCTCGTCCAGCGCCGCGAAGAAGTCCGGGTCGTCGAAGGAGAGGCGGCGGCGCGACGCCCGCACCGTGACGTCCGCGCCCTGGGAGAGCAGGGTGCGGAGCTCACGCCGCAGGTACCACCGGATGGCACCCGGGTGGGCGAACTCGCCGACCAGCCGCGGATTGTGCTTCGACCAGGGGCGGACAACCTCCAGCGCGGCGTACCACCCGTCCCGATCGACCTCTTCGAGCGCGTCGAGCAGCCGGTCCACCGCCGCACCGACCCGCCCCGGCTCCAGACCCGCTCCTTCGACCGTCACCTCAGCTGCCTCCATGCGCACGAGCCCCACCGTAACCGTCACCGATCACGACCCTTACCGCGGCTCCCCCTGGACCGATAGAGCGGAGACGGGCCACGTGAGCGCAGGTCGATGCGGTCAAGGCGTCGCCGGTCGGCCCCGGAACCTCGCGCCCGCAGAGAACCGGGGCCACTTCCCGGCAACAGATTCTCGCGGGCGTTATGGCGGGCTGGGGGAGTAACTCGGCGCTGAAGGGCTGGTGGGGCGGCTTCGTTGTGGCCGCCCCACCGCGGCTGCGCAGGATCTGGTTCGGGAGCAGAGATCCGGCGGGCCGTTGTCAGCAGTGCCTGGTGGTCGGCAGCAGGATCCGGACCTCATCGACGGTGTCGTTGAAGGCGTACGGCTCCTCCAGGGCCTGGCCGGGCCGGAGCGTCCGGGTCCAGTGGCCGGCGTCGCGGTCGTGCAGCCGGACCGGGGAGCAGCTGTTGTTGAGCCAGGAGGAGACGTTGTTGCGGGCGTTGCCGAGGGGGGAGGCCATGGGGAGATCGGAGAGCCGGTACAGGCGCGGTCGGAGGAGGGGGAGCGTGCGCAGGGCATAACCCGGGCCGCTGCGGCCGTAGTCGCGCCACAGGCACAGCGCGAAGCGCGGGCACTGCTCGCCCGGACGCAGCGCACGAGCGCCGGGCGGCAGGAACACGGTGGCGGGCGCTTGGGCGGCGGCGCTGGTGGAGGTGACGGCGGCGTGGGCGGGCGCGGCGGAGACGGTGACGGGAACGGCCGCCGTCAGGGCCGCGGCCCCCAGCAGCAGGACGGTGCGCGGTGGTGCCGACCGAGCGGGCGGTCGGGTGGTCGGGCGGGGGTGCGGCATGGTCGCCTCCTGGGGGGATGGAGCATACGAACCCCTTCATATAACCCTAAGTGATAGATCGGATACAGTCCGCTCGCCTGTTGTGGGGGCCAGAGTTCCCTAGCGCTCCCGCCCGACACCCCAGGGATCTGTGCGACCTGCACGGACAAAGCGGGCCCCAGTGGGACGAGGTCAGGCGGCGGACTGGAGGAGCCACTCGGCGCGGGCGCAGGGCTTGCCACGAAGCGCGACTTCTGTAGCGCCAGGCCTGGTCGCGACCGGCTTCGCGAGGATGAAGCCGGATCCGCTTCCCTGAACGTCGTTTTCGCAGTTCAGGTTGTTGATGGCAGCCCGCACGATGTCCTGCCGCCTGGGCGTCAAGGCCGTCCAGGGCTTCGCGGGGCCGTTTCCACCCGATCGTTGGCGCGGATGCCGGGAAATTCCCGCGATCACCGAAACCCCGCCGATGAGCGGTCGACCGTCGGAGAGCATCCGGATGGTTGTTGTTTCGCAAATCAGGTCAGCCGGGCGTTCGGGCCGGTAAGCGGGCTGGACGGGGCGAACGCATGAGCCGCTCCAGAGCCATTGTTTTCCATAAGTTCTCCGAGGCGGGAACGACCGGAAAAAGGGAGAGGCGAAACCCCTTTGAGCCGGTGATGCGGCCCCGCTGGGC
This sequence comes from Actinomadura hibisca NBRC 15177, assembly GCF_001552635.1. Lineage (GTDB taxonomy): Bacteria > Actinomycetota > Actinomycetes > Streptosporangiales > Streptosporangiaceae > Spirillospora > Spirillospora hibisca. The sequence goes on from NZ_BCRO01000011.1 coordinate 138,297, forward strand.
CTGCTGGGCGTCCCAGGTCAGATGTCCCGGGCGTCCTAGGACCGGCGTCCTGGAGTCCCGGGTAAATTGTCACCGGAGGGGGCACAACCGGCCTGCGTTTCACGTATCAATGCGGGTCACGGCCACTTTCGGCGCCCGTCCCGGAATGTCCCCGAAACGGGACATCAGGAATTGGTTGCATCAATCGGAAAGCTGTGTTTTGATCAACCCCCTCGGCTCCCCGGCGGGAATCATGGGAGCCTTTCGCCAGTCGCATGGGGGAAACACATGGTCGGAAATTCTCTGCGTCAGCCTGCCCGGAATCGTTTCGTGCCCGAGTCCCCGCGGGAGGCGGCGTGACTGCCCCGGCGGCCGCGAAACCGGTGTTGAGCAGCGTCAGGGCGGCCGTGGCGGCCAAGCCGCCGGCCCCGCCGGCGCCGCCGCCCCCACCCAGCGAGGTGGAGGCCAACGTCACGCTCTGGAACTTCACCCTGCCCGACGGCACCAGGCCGGACCCGGCGAAGTGGCCCGCGGTGGTCGACGGCCCCCTGGCGGCGCTCACCGCCGACCCGGTGACCGAGGGGATCGGGCCCCGGCGGGTGTCGGCCTTCCTCGGCCTGGGCGCCGACCTGCGCGGGCTCGCCGCGGCGATCGAGCCGATCGTCAACAAGGGCGCGCTGGACCCCAAGGACGCGCCCCAGGGCGCCACCGACCTCAAGCTCACCCAGAACGAGCTGGAGAGGGCCCTGGTGGTCTACCTCGGCCTGCACGTCCCGCCGATGCGGGTGGCCGACTGGCGGGTCGGCCGCCGGATCATCCTGCCGATCGAGGTGGAGGTGGTCCCGCCCGCGACGGCCCCGCGCTGGAAGGTCGGGCGCGCGCAGATGCGGGAGTGGGCCAGGGTGCCCGGTCCCGGCGACGACGCCGCGCTCCAGCATCTGGTGCGCGTGCCGGCGGAGCCGCTGCCCGTGCCGACCGACGCGGGTCACACCCCGCTGGAGGTCGCCGAACGGGTGGCGGCCCGGCTGGGCGCGCTGACCAGGCCGGCCGCCAGGCCCGAGGAGATCGCCGCGCTCGGCGCCGAGGTCCGCGCGAGCGTGCTGGCCAACCCGTTCGAGGGGATCTTCTACGAGATCGAGCTGATGCGGCAGCTCCGCCGCGACCGGGCCGAACTGGAGCTGCCCGTCACCCTGGCGGTCCTGTCCGGCCTCTCCGAGCACCAGGCCGCGGTGACCGGCTGGACGATGGGCGGCAACGCGCTGTTCCGCCGCCTCTGGGACGCGCTGCGCCGCAGGGGCGACGGGGTCCCGGCGGCGGACCGGCCCGCGGTGGCCGCGGCGCGCGGGCTGCTGGCCCGCGCGCTCGGCCTGGCGGCCGACGGGACGGCCGGCTGGTACGCGCCGACCGAGCGCGGCCCGTCGATCCCGCCGGTGGAGGTGTTCCTTGCGGCCGCCCAGCGGACCTACAAGAACAAGAAGGGCAAGGACGTCCACCTGGCGATGGTCTACGGCCGGCTCATCGCGGCCGGTGTCCATGACACGACCGTCGGCCAGAAGTACGTGGGCCCCGCGGAGGCGGGGGACCTGGACCTGGTCGGGTTCGTGGGGGCCGTGCCGGCGTTCCTCGGCCCCGCTCCGGACGCCAAGCGCCTGCAGTGCTGGGACCTGGTCAAGAAGATCGAGCCCAACGAGGGCAAGCTGGACGGCCTGCGGATGGCCGACGAGGGCGTCCTGTCGATCGGCATCCAGCAGTGGACGATCTACAACGACGACGAGCTGACCGTCGTGCTGTACCAGTTCCAGCGCATGGCGCCGGACCACTTCGACCTCTTCTTCGGCATCCGCGGGATGCAGTTGCGGGTCTGGGGGAAGGCGGACACCGAACCCGTCGATGCGGAGATCGACGCGGCCAACCCCTACCTGCGCCCGCGGACCAGGCCGGACCAGCCCGAGACGGCCTGGCGCAGCCGGTACGCGTCGCCGCCGGTCACCGGCTGGGGGGACGCCGGGAACCGGCCCGCCGACGACGGCGTCCCGAGCATGGTCAAGCTGGTGTGGCTGAAGCACAGCGCCCCCGGCGGCCCGGTGGAGACCCCGCAGGTGATCAAGAAGGGCGCGAGCCACCGGTGGCCGCTGTTCGGCGGCGTCAGCGAGCGGGGGGTGGTGAGGTTCGGCCCGCTGTGGGGCGGGCTGTCCCGGCTGGCGGCCCAGGCGTCCCGGGACCTGTGCACCGTGCAGCTCCAGATCGGCGTGTTCCGGTTCCAGCGCCTGTGGGACGACGCGGGCCGGGGCAAGCGGTATCCGATCACCAATCCCTCCGGTGGCCCCACCTACCCCATCCAGCAACTGGTGTCGTCGGAGTTCTTCGCGGCGAATGTGATCGACCAGCACATCAACGCCCCGAAGAACGTGGCCGCCGACCTCGACACCGCCTTCCGCCGCACCCACGCGCGCAAGCCGTACACGCCCACCGCCAACGACGTCGACGTCCACTTCCTCAACCGGATGGCCGTCAACCACCTCGCCGTCCGGCGCGTGTACGGCGGGAACAAGGACACGCGCAACCACAACCTGATCCTCCTGCACGACAAGCCCGTCATCCCGGCGACCGGGAACGACCCGGCCGTCGACCCCGGCCTGAGCGCCACCCCCGGCACCTTCCACGGATGGCCCGACGCATGATCTCCGACACCATGGCGGCCGAGGTCGCCGCCCTCGGCCGGGCCATCGGCCTGTTCGGCGGCCCCTCCGGCGACCTGTCCCTCAACACCGCGTTCTTCGCCGCGCCCGCCGAGCACGTCGCGCGCGTCCTGGCCGACCCCGGGCAGCGCGACGCCGCGCTGGAGGCCCTCGACCTGCTGCTGCCGCACGCGGCGCTGGAGGACGAGACCCGGCTGCACCCGCTGGTGGAGCCCACCGACGTCGGCGGCCTCTACCTCGGCGTGACCCGCACCGGCGCCGGCGCCGCCGCGCGGGTCGTGCTGGACCTGCGGGCCGTCGCCCAGCCCGGCCCGACCGCGCCCCGCGTCACCGCGACCGTGCCCCTGGTGGCCGTCCGCGACGGCGCGCTCGCGGTCGTGACCGGCGACGCGGCCCATCCGGTCGAGCTGGCGGCCACCGTCCTGCTGCCCGGCGACGGCGCCCGGCTGACCGCCGCGTTGTCGGTGGCCGGGACCGGTCCCGGCGGCGGCGCGGCCCGGTTCCGGGTCCGGTTCCGTCCCGGGCCCGGGTCGGCGCTGCCGCCGCTGGACCTGGACCCGGTCGCCGTGCCGGAGGGCCTGGCGCAGCTCGCCGCCGCCCTGGTCGACGCGCTGCTGTCGGCGGCCGACCAGCCGGCGCAGGTGCGCGCCCTGGCCGGGCACCTGACCGGGCTGCTCGGCCTGTCCGGCGGGCTGCCGGCGCTGCCGCTGGCGGGCCTGGTCCACGACCCGGCCGCGATGCGCGGCTGGCTGGCCGGGCTGGCCGGCTCGACCCTGCCCGACGGCCGGTCGGCGCTGGTGGCCTGGCTGCGGCACGTCGCCGGGCTGCTGGGCGACCTGCCGATGGCCGCGCCCGCCACGGGCGCGCCCACCGAGGACCGGCCCGCGGTCCTGCGGCTGACCGCGCCGGGCACCGGCCCGGCCGTGTCGGCCCGGGTGTGGTTGCGGCCCGCGCCCGACAGCGGCACCCCCGTGCTGGTCGTCGCGCTGACCGCCGAGTTCGCCGTCGCCTCGGCCGGCGCGGTCGTCGCCGGTGAGGGGATCCTGCTGGCGCTGCCGCTGCACGGCGACCGCCCCGCCGTGCTCGCCGAGCGCGCGGAGCTGACGGTCCGCCGGGCGGCGGCGTCCGGCCCGCTCGTCCCCGCCGGCCCGGCGACCCACGGGTTCGGGGTGGGCTCGGTGCGGGCCGGGCTGCGCTACGACGCGTCCGGGCTCGCCCCCGTCGTGGAGCTGCGCGACGTCGTCACCCCCGACCACGCGTTCCCCCGCCTGGACCTGACCGACGCGACCGCGCTCGGCACCGCCGCGGCCACCGCGCTGGAAGACGCCCTGGAGGAGGGCTTGGGGGCCGCCGGGCCGTTCGCCACGGCGGCCCGGACGCTGCTGGGCCTGGCCACGGCCCCCGGCGTCGACATCGGCGACCTGGCCACCGCGCCGACCCGCGCGCTGGCCGCCCACTACCGGCGGCTGCGGCAGACCACCGACGGCTGGCCCCGCCTGCTCGCCGCGGTCGGCGGGCTGCTCGGCTCCGGCCGCCCCGACGACCTGACGCCGGTGACCGGTGCCGGCACCGCGGCCGACCCCTGGGTCCTGCCGCTCCGCTGGTGGCCCGGCAACACCGCCGCGACCGGCGGTTTCGCCCTCGCCCTGTGGGACGAGGGGACCGCCGGGTCGCCCCGCCTGCACCTGGGGCTGCGCCTGCGCGCCGCGTCGGCGGCGCAGGCCGCCACCGCCTGGGCGGTGTCGGTCCAGGCCGCGCTGCTGGCGGCCGACCTGGCGCCGGAGGGCGGCGGCGTCCGCTGGCTGGGCGGCGTCCGCGCCGACCTGGCCGTCACCCCGCCCGACGAGGAGCTGGACGACGACCTCGGCCTGACCACCGGCGACCTGCGCGCCTTCGCCGCATGGGCCCCCGGCCGGGCCCTCACGGCGGAGGCGACGCTGGAGGACGTGCGGCTGACGGCCGCGGGCGAGCGGCTCGACCTCGGCACCCTGCGGCTGCCGTCCCGCGCCGACGCCTCCGGCGCGACGTTCGGCCTGGCGGTCAGCCCCGCCCAGGCGGTCCACGTGCTGCGCGCCGTCGTCGCCCGTGCGGCCGCGTCCTGGGCCGGTCCGGGCGGCGGGCTCCTGCCGTCGATCCTGGGCATGGGCCGGTCGGCGGGGCTGCCCGAGGGCGCGCCCGCCGTCGAGCCTCCCGACCCCGACGACGCGGGTTCCCTGCTGGACCGGCCGCTGGAGGCGCTGCGCGCTTGGGCGGCGGCCATGGTCTCCGCGCAGGCGGGCGTCGCCGCGGCGGGCCTGCCCTACCTGTCGGAGGCGCGGTGGCCGTTGCAGGCGTTCCTCACCGGCCGGGTGGGCCTGTTCGAGCACATCGGCCAGGCGGGGCCCGCCCCGGCGGGCCACGGCACCGCCGACGAGCCCTGGACCGTGCCGCTCCAGCCGCACGACCGGCCCGCCGCCGAACTCCTCACCTGGACGCTGCCCGACGGCCCGCCCCAGGAGTGGGCCGAGGCGGTGACCGCGCGCCTGGCGGACGAGACCCTCGACAAGGGCGACGTGGACTACGTGACCGACCTCGCCGCCGACCTGGGCGCGTTCGTCGGCGAGGGCACCGCCGCGCTCGGCTCCGGCGTCGAGGCGGGCGGGGCCCTGCGGCTGCTGCGCGAGCTGTTCAGCGCGGGCGACGGGGTCGTCCCGGCCGACGCCGCCGGGCAGGCGTGGGCCGTCCCGGCGGCGCACCACATGTTGCCCCGGTCCCACGACGCCATCGCGGCCGTGCTCGGCACCGTGCGCTCGCTGACCGCGGGCCTGGGCGCCGTGCCGTGGTCGATCGTGCTGGTCGCCCCCGCCTTCGCCGGGGACGACTGCTGGTCCGGCCTGGTCGCCGCGGCGACCGGGCCCGGCGGGCCGCTGCCCGCGTCCGCCGGGATCGCGACCGTCGACCTGCGCGACATCCCCGACCCGCTGCACGCGGACCTGGGCGCGGTGGGATCCGCGCCGGTGTACGTCGTGCGGCTGGGGGAGAGGCCGGAGCACACCGCCGCCCACCAGGCCGCGCAGCTGCGCCGCGTCCTGGACCGGATCGCCGTCGCCCGGCCCGGCGGGCGCACGGTGCTGGTCGCCCATTCGGTCGCGGGCGTCGCCGCCCGCACGCTCGTCGCCGACCTGGCCGCCCAGGCCAATCAGGCCAACCAGGCCAACCAGGCCGCCGGCCCCGTGCTCGGGCTGGTCACGCTCGGCACGCCGGTCAAACCGGTGGACATCACCGCGCTGACCGGCCCGGACGTGCGCAACGCCGCGCGACTCGTTCGCGGTGCCTTGCCGGGCGGCCTGGGGGAAGAGGCCGCGGACGACATGCTCGCGTTCCTGGCCCCCACGCAGGACGACCTGGACCCGCACGGGCGGGGACGGCCCGCGGCGACCGTCGCGGTGGAGGGGCCCGGACTGCTGCCCGCCGCCCGGTTCGCCGGGGTGCCGGGGACACCGCCCGACGTCGGCGGCACACCCCTGCTGGCCATCGGCGGCGAGCTGCCCGGCGGCACGCTGGCGACGATGCTCGCCGGTGGGATCGCCCGGTCGGCGACCGCGACCGGCGGCGAGGTCACCCACCTCGCCCACGGGGTGCGGATCGGGCTGCCCAAGCCCGCCGGGACGGCCGAAGCGGTCACCGTCGAGACCGACCTGCGGCTTGACCTGGGCCGCGTCCCGGTCGTGGTCGGCGCGCCCGAGCCGCCGACGCCGCCGGCCGGCCTGGTGGTCCGGGTCCGGCTGGCGCGGCGCGGCGGGCCGCTGCTGGACACCGAGACCGGGGCCGTCCCCGAGCGGGGGGCGCGGATCGGGACCCTGGAGGCCACCGTCACGGTGCCCGGCGGCTCCGGCGCGCCGGTGCTGGAGGTCGTGCTCCGGGACGCCGCGCTGGACGGGCGCTGGTCGCACGCCGCGGGCCTGGACGACCCGCGCGCCGCGCCGCTGCTGGCCCGGCTCATCGGGGCGCTCGGCCGGGAGACCCCGGCCGGCGGCGAGCTGGCCGCGTTCCTGGCCCTGCTCGCCGACCTGGGCCTGACCGGCACGGGCCCGACGGGCACGGGCACGGTCTGGATCGCCGACGCGTTCACCGCGCTGGCCACCGACCCCGGGGCCTACCTCGGGCCCCGGCTGGTCACGCTGCTGGATCGCGGCACCGGCCTGTACGGCCTGGTCCGCGCGCCCGGCGCGGACGCCGGGACGGGGCCGTGGCGCTGGCGCTCCCCGGACCTGCCGGTCGAGCTGGTCGTCACCCCGGGCCCGTGGCGGGTCGCGGTCCGCACCACCGGCGCCGGGCTGCCCACCGCGGCCGGTGGCCGGTTCCGCGGCGACGGGGAGATCGTGCTCGGCGGCGCGGCGACCGTGGACTGCGCCCTGTCCCTGGCCGGGCTGGGGCTGGACCGGGCGGGCGGCGGCGCGCCCCGGCTACACGCGCCGTGGCTGGACGGGCCGCTGCCGCTGGACGCCGGACCCGCCGAGCTGCGCGCCGCGCTGGCCCCGCTGGTGCCGCGCCTGGTCGCCGACGTCTGCCTGACCGGCCTGCTCGAACGGGCCGTCGGCGGGTTCGGCCCGGCCGCCGCGCTGTCGCGGCTGCTGCACGACCCGGCGGGCTGGCTGCTGGACGAGCTGCTGGGCGGCGGCGGGTCGGGAACGCCCGATCCCGGCGCGCTGAACCGGGTGCTGGCCGAGCTCGCCGACGCCGCCGGGCTGGCCCGCGACGCGGCCCGGCCGCTGGTGCTGCCCGGCGGCGTGACCGTGCGGGCCGACGCCGTCGCGACCGGCGGGACCAGGCTCTCCCTCGCCACCGGCGCGCCGGTCGCGGTCAACGGGAGCACGCTGGCGCTGTCGGCGGCGGTCACCGTCGCCGGCCGGCACGCCACCGTCGGCGGCACGCTGGAGGTGGACCTGCCGCTGCCGGGCGCCTGGGGGAGCGTCCGCGTCGTCGCCGGGCACGGCCCCGACGGCCCGGTGCTGGCCTTCACCCTGGCGGGGGCGCAGACCACGGTCCACCTGCTGCCCGCCGTCAAGGGCGTCGCCGAGCTGGTCGCGGCGCAGTCCGCGCGGCTGCTGCCGGAGGTCCTGGACGGTCTGACCGCCGCGGCCGCGTCCCCCGCGCCCTCCTCGCTGCTGTCGGACGCCCTCGCCGTCGCGGCGGCGCTGGGCGTCTACGACCCCGCCGCCGGACCCGGGCACGGCTTCGCCGCCAAGGGCGACCGCCTCGCCCGGCTGGCCAGGGCCGCGCCGGGCGGCCCGGACGGGATCACCGCCGCCGGGGTGAGCGCCGCCGCCACCCTGCTGCGCGGGCTGCTCGGCACCACCGCGGTCGCCTCGCCCGCGCCCGGCGCGGTCCGGGTGTCGGCCCCCGTCCCGGGCGGGACCCTCGTCCTGGACGCCGTCGCCGTCCCCGGCTCGGCCCAGCCCGCCCTGCTCGTCGCACTGACCGGCCTGAGCCTCCAGGCGCCGGCCGGCGGGCAGGTCACCGCCGGGGTCACCGCCGACGTGACGGTCGGCCGCTCCGGCACGGCCCGCACCGCCGCCGTCCGGCTCGCGGCCCGGCTGGACACCGGCGCCGGGGTCGTGCTGACACCCCGGCTGGAGGCGTCGGCGGGCTCGGACGGGCGGCTGGCCGTCGCCCTGCGCCCGCTGGGCGACGACCAGGTCGTCGTCGCGCTCGCCCCCGTCCCGGCGGCGATCTCCGCCGCCGACGCGGCCCGGCTCGCGCGGGCGTGGGTCGTCCCGCTGGCGGCCCGGCTGATGATGCGGGCGGCCGACACCTGGCTGTCGCGCCCCCTGTGGGACGGCCCCACCGGCCGCAACACCCGGGACCTGCTGCGCGCGGCGAAGATCGTGGACGACCGGGACCGGCTGCTGCCGCTGCCCGGCCCGGCGGCGGCGCTGCGGGACCTGCTCGGCGTGCTGGACGGGGTCGCCGTCCCGCTGCCGGGCGGCCTGGGCCTGGGCCTGGCCAGGTCCGGCGCCCTGCTGGGCCTGCGCCTCACCGGCCACGCCGAGATCACCGCCGGCGAGCACGCGGTGGAACTGCACGCGGGCCTGCCCGCCGGGACCGGCATCGCCTGGCCCGCCGCGGAGAACGGCGTGACGCTGCTGCTGCTGGACACCGGCGGCACGGAACCGGCGCTGGCCCCCGCGCTGAGGTTCGGCGGGGTCGGCGCGACCGTGCGACGCCGCGACGGCGCCCCCGTCATCGACGCGGGCGGCGTCCGGCTCGGCCACGCGTCCGGCTTCGTCCGCGCGGAGGTCGCGCTGCCGGTCGGCGGGGCCCCGCGCCGGACCACCACCGCGGGCTCGCTCGGGGCGGCGGCCGTGCTCGGCGGCCTGGGGCTGCCGCTGCTGACCGCGCCGGGCCCGGCGGGCGACCCCGTCGCGGGCGGAATCCTGGCGCCCGGCACCGGCGACGGCACCCCGGCCAACCCGCCGATCGACGTGGTGGTCGCCTCCGGCCCGAACGGGCCGCAGGTCGTGCTGAACGGCACCGACGCCGCCGAGCCGCGCTGGCTGCCGGTGCAGAAGTCGTTCGGCCCGCTCCACCTGGACCAGATCGGCCTGGCGCACCGCAAGCTCACCGGCCCCGAGCACGCCGCCCGCCCCGACGCCGTCGCCCTGTTCTTCGACGGCCGCCTCGCCCTGGCGGGCATGTCGATCACACCGGACGGGCTGCGGCTGCTGGTCCCGCTGGACGACCTGGCCGACCCCGGCGAGTGGGAGATCGGCCTGGACGGCCTGGCGATCGCGCTGGACCTGCCCTCGGTGCGGGTCGCCGGGGGCCTCGCCCGGACGGTCGCCAACGGCGTCGCCGAGTACACCGGCGAGCTGTCGGTCGAGGTGGCCGGCCGCGGCTTCACCGCGCTCGGCGGGTACTCCCGGGGGACCGACGGCGTCACCTCGCTGTTCGTCTTCGTCGCGCTGCCGTTCGCGCTGGGCGGCCCGCCCTACCTGTTCGTCGAGGGCCTGGCGGGCGGCGTCGGCTACAACCGGGCGCTGGTGGTCCCCACCGACCCGGTCGCCGCCGCGTCCTTCCCGCTGGTCCAGGCGGTCCAGGAGGGCGGGGTCGGGCGGCCCCGCGACCCCGCCTCCCAGCTCGCCGCGCTGCGCGAGGTCGCCCCGGCCCGCCGGGGCAGCCACTGGGTCGCGGCGGGCGTGCGGTTCTCCAGCTTCGAGCTGGTGCACACCAGCGCCGTCGCCTACGCCGCCCTGGACCGCGGCTTCCAGGTCGGGCTGCTCGGCGTCTCGCGCATGGTGCTGCCGATGGCCGGCCCGGCCATCGCCAACGTCGAGCTGGCGGTCAACGCCCGGTTCGACTCCGCCGAGAGCCTGCTGTCGGTCCGCGCCCAGCTCACCGACAACTCCTGGCTGCTGTCGCGCGACTGCCAGCTCACCGGCGGGTTCGCGTTCGTCGTCTGGTTCCGGGAACGCCGGTTCGTGCTGACCATCGGCGGCTACTCGCCCTGGTTCGACGCCGAGGGCTTCCCGGCGGTGCCGCGCGTCGGCATCCGCTGGGCGGTCTCCAAGCAGGTCTCGGTGAAGGGCGAGGCGTACTTCGCCGTGGTGCCCGGGTTCATGATGTTCGGCGGCCGGATCGAGGCCGCCTACGACACCGACGTCGTCCGGTTGTGGTTCACCGCGTGGCTGGACGTCCTGCTCGGCTGGGACCCGTTCCACTACCGCGTCGACATGGGCGTGGAGGTCGGCGCGACGTTCCGCCTGCGGGTGTGCTTCATCGCCTGCGTCACCATCCGCGTCAGCGTCAGCCTGGGCGTGGCGCTCCGGCTGGAGGGGCCGCCGCTGCACGGCCGCGCCCGGGTGGACCTGGCGGTCGCCTCGGTGACCGTGCACATCGGCGACCCGGCGCCGCCGCCGCCCGCCTACCTGACGTGGCTGGCGTTCAGCCGCCGCTACCTGGCCGGGCCCACCGGCCCGGCCGTGGTGGCGGTGTCGGCGGGCGCGGCCGCCGACACCGGCCCGGCCGCGACCGGGACGAACCCGCCCGACGGGTCGCAGGCCAACCCATGGCCGGTCCAGGCGTCGGCGCGGCTGCGCACCGAGAGCCGCATCCCGGCGACGCGCGCCAAGGTCGGCGACGGCGTCATCCCGCTGACCGGCGTCACCGTCGGCGGGCCCGCGCCGCTGCACCCGACGCCGTGTGGGAACAAGGTCCATCCCTACTTCCGCGTCACCCACCAGGTCACGGTCACCGGCTCCAGCGGGGCCGCGCCGGCTTCGATGGTGGTGACGCCACGGCAGGGCGGCTTCCAGGCGGCGCTGTGGCAGCCCGCCCCCGCGCCCGGCGACCATCCGCAGGACGTGGCCGGCCTGCCCGCGCTCGGCGGCCTCGACCTGGACTTCGTCACCACCGCCTCCGGCGCGCCGGTGACGGTCCGGCCCGACATCACCGCCGCCGCCGTCCCGTTGCCGTTCGGGGCGCCGGCCGCACGCGGCCGGGCGGCTGACACCCCGGCTGACACCCCGGCTGACAGCCCGGCCGCCGCACCGGCCGCCGCACCGGCGCGGCCCGCCCGGGGCCGCCGCGCGGCGGCCTCCGCGGGGCCGAGGCTGATCGGGGTGGTGCACCCCGGCGGACGCCGGGTGACCAGGCCCGCACCGGCCGCCGCGCCCGCGCTCGCCACAACCGGCGAGGCGGTCACGCTCGCCCCGGGGACCGGTCACGTGTGGCGCGTCCCTCCGGGGGAGCGCGCGGGGCTGGCCGTCGAGCACGGCCGGGCGCGGGTGGTGTGCGTGTCCGGGTCCGGGCACGTGCTCGCTGACCGTGTCGTGGACGCCGCGGCGCAGGCGTTCACCCCGCCGGAGGGCACCTCGCACGTCATGGTCGGCGACGTGGCGGGCCCGCCCGCCGGAGCGCCGGGCTGGCACGTCGGGACGCCCGTCGTCCAGGTGCTGCCGGGCGTGGCGCTGGCCGGACGGGCGACGCTGCTGCCCGACGGCCCGGTGCCGATGCCCGCCCTGGCCGACCAGGTCGTCCTGCTCAGCGCCGGGGACCTGCTGCGGGACCGGGGCGGCTGCCGGACGCTGCTGCCGCCCGCCACCACGGTGGTGCAGGTCCTGCTGGAGCGCGCCGACGGCGCCGCCGGGACGGCCGCCGACCTGGACGGCGCCGTCACCATCGACGGCCGCCCCGCCCGCGGCGAGGCCCTGCGCACCGCCTCGGGGATGGGGCTGCTGCTCCCGGTGCCGCCCCGCGAGGACGGCGCGGCGGGCGCGGACCGGCCGGTGCAGGTGGATCTCGAACCGCCGGACGGCTGGTCGGCGGTGGCGGTGCACGCGGTCGCGCGGCGCGAGGACGGGACCGGCACGGAGAACGGGGACGGCGCGGAGAACGGGGACGGCCCGGCGCCCGCCGCGGCCGGGACGCGGCCGGCGGTGGTGCGTTGGACCGCTGCGGCCCACGACGACGAGGGGCGGAAATGACCGAACTGGAACCGGGGCGGATCGACTTCTACGACGGCGTCGCCCCCGGACTGCGCGACGACACCTACCGGGTGCGGGTGACCACCACCGTCGAGCACAGCGCCACCGCCGACCACGCCGGGGCGCAGCCCCTGGAGGTGTTCACCGAGGACCGGTGGGTCAGGGTGGCCGGGGCGAAGTACCGGCTGGACCCGGGCGAGATCCTGTCGGTGTACCCGCCGCCCGACTCGGCGGGGCCGTACACCACCACGCTGGGGCACGTGGTGCTGCGCCGCCGCACCCTGCCCTGGGAGAAGGCGGTGGCCCCCTCCACGAGCACCCCGTGGCTGGCGCTGCTGCTGCTCGACGTGAACGAGGCGACCGTCAACCGCAACGCGGCCGCGCCGGACGGCACCCGCTGCACCACGGTGTCGATGGGCGCGGAGGCGGCGCGCGCCGCGCTGCCGCTGCGGGCCGAGGTGCCGCTGCTGTGCCACGCCCGCCAGGTCGCCCCCGGCGGCCCGGACACCGCGCGCGACGACGACGGATGGGTCGCGGTGGTGATGACCGGCCGCCTCCCGGCCCAGGGACGGACCTACACCATGTGCCTGGTCTCGCTGGCCGACCACGGGGCCGTCCTGGACCGCGCCGGGGTCCCCGCGACCGTCACCCTGCCGGTGCTCCACGACTGGACGTTCACCTCCGGGGAGTCCGGCACCTTCCAGAACGTGGCGGCGCGGGTCGCGCAGGACGCGGCCGCGTTCGGCCTGTCCGCCGGGCGCCCCGCCCGCCTCGCCCATACCCGGCGGGACGGGACGCCGGGCGTCGCCCTGTACCGCGGCCCGATCGTGGGCGTCCCCGGCGGGCCGGCCGTGGCCGCCGAGGGGGAGACCGACGTGAGCCTGTCCACCGCCCGCACGCTCGGCCGGCTGCTGGCCGCCGCCGACCGCTCCCTGGTCCGGGAGCTGAGCGAGTGGTGCCGCCGCGATCTGATGTCGGGCCTGGGCCCGCCCGCGTTCGCGGCCGGACTCGCACCGGGCGACTTCACACCGGGCGACGTCGCGGCCGAGACGGTGGCGCGCCTGGCGGGCGCGACCGCCGACCCGTGGGGCGTCCCCGGCGGCGTCCGCCGCCCGCACGGCGAGGGCGGGACCGCGCCCGCCCCGGCGGAGGCGCGCGGCCCGAACGGCGGCGGGCCCCCGAACGGCGGGCCGCCCGGCACGACCCCGCAGGACACCGAATCCGGCACGAAGGGACGGTCATGAGCGAGACAGGGCGCGCGGCACTCCGGCGGCGCATGGCGGCGGCCCAGGGGCCGGCCGCCGGCGAGCCGCCGCAGGCCGTCACCGAGGCCATCGACCGCTACCACCGGCTGATGGGCATCCCCTTCGACCACATCGTCCCCGACCCGGCGCTGCTGCCCGAGGAGTCGGTCCGCTTCTTCCTCGTGGACGGCGCGTGGCTGGATGCGCTGACCGAGGGCGTGCTGAGCGTCGGCGGCACCGGCAGCCGGGCGAGCGCCCTCGCCGCCCGGCACACCGAGCTGTACCGGAGCAGGATGCGCGCCGCAGCCGCCTCGGGGCCGGTGGCGGGCATGCTGCTGCGCTCCGCCCTGGTGGCGCGGTGGCCGACGACGCAGGTCCTGGCGTTCGCCGATCCGGTGCCGCCGCGCGACGCCAAGCCCGCGGGGCTGTCTCCGATCCCGCCGCTGCGGTTCGAGGCCCTGGCGCCCACGCTGCTGCTGGTGTTGTGGCCGCGGGTGCCGGCCGCGGTCTGGATCGAGGAACCGCACCGCGAACTGGGCCACGGCTTCCACGTCGATCCCCGGACCGGTGGCCTGGTCGTCCCGCCCGCGCCGAACAGCCCGGCGAGCATCCCCGTTCCCACGCGCGCGCCCCGGACCGTCGACGTCGTCGAGCTGGCCGCGCGGGTGGCCGCGCAGCCGGGCCGGGGCGGCAGGGCGGGTTCCGGGCCGCTCGCCGCCGCGCTGCTGAGCCGCCAGTACCGGCAGGTCTTCGAATGAGCGGCAACGGAGGACGACCCACCTCGGGGGAGAACGTGCACGGATCACAGGCAACGCCGGAACCGCGACAGACCACGGCCGCCGCGCCCGACGCCGCCTCATGGCTGCTCGTGCCGGTCGCCCTCGACGTGCTGACCCTGCGCGCCGGTGACGACCCCGCGCCGTGGGCCGACACCGCCATGCGCGCGCCCGACCCGGGCGGCGGCCCGGTGCAGACGCTCCAGGCCGACCCGTTCGGCGACCGGGCGGCGCCCCGGGCCACCGGCGCGTACCTGCACTGGGCGGTCCCCGACGCGCTCACCCACGCCGAGCAGGCGCCGCCCGCCGGCGGCGAGCCGGGGCCGGTGGCCTTCCCCGCCCTGCCCGAGCGGTGGCTGGTGGCCAGGCTGTCGGCGAAGGCGGGCCCCAAGCCCCGCGCCGTCCGCGCCTGGCTCCTGGACGCCGCCGGGGCCGCGCCCGGCGCCCCTCCCACGGTCACCCCGCTGGAGCAGTGGACCGCGCCCGCGCCCGGCGCGGTGCCCGCCAAGCCCCTCACCGCGCTCGGCCACGGCGACCTCGGCTGGGCGGCCTACTACGACAACGTCGAGGGCCGGCTCGGTTTCCACGACCCCCTCACCGACGCCGAAGGACCCGTCGCCTACCTGGTGTGCGGCTGGTACGCCCACCCGGAGCTGGACCCGCTGCGCCGCGCCGGCCCCGTGGGCTGGAAGGCGCTCACCGACCACCTCGCCGACCAGCGCTGGCGGCTGCCCGGCGACCAGTACAACGGGCTGGCCCCCACGCCCGGCGGCCTCCTCCTGCACGGCGGCGCGGTGTCGATCGGCTGGCCCGGGACCGGCTGGAACGGCGACCTCGGCGGTGTGCTGTCCGCCGAGACCGACCACCGGCCCGACCCGGCGGCGGTCCGGCTGGCGCTGGCCGAGTCCCTGGTGGACGCCCTGGCCGCGCTGGCGGCCGAGGACGGCGACGCGGCCGGCCGGCTGACCGCCGTCCGCGCGTTCCTCGCCCAGGCCGACGGCGAGGCCGACGCCGGTGGCGGGACCGGCCCCGACGGGCGGGCCCGCCTGACCGCCGCGCTGCACGCGATGCGGTTCGGCGCGGCTCCGGACGTGCCGCACCAGGAGACCATCTGGCAGGCCGCCGACCCGCGGCCCTCCACCGACCCGGCCGCCCCGGCCGCCCCCGGCGGCGCGGTGGCCGGGCAGTTCGTCGGCGTCGAGCGGGCCCGGCCCCGGCTGTTCGAGGCCGCCGACCCGGTGCTGGTCGTCCAGGGCGGCGGCCGCAGCTTCAAGCACGGCGGCGACGGCCGATTCGAGGGCGACGCCCGGCTCACCGTCCGGCTCGGCGGCATGACGGTCGCCAGCCTCGGCGCCGCCGCCGACGGCACCGGCGGCCCGCCCGCCGGGCGGCTGGACGGGAGCCTGCTGCGCACCGGCGTCCCGGCGCTGTGCCAGGACCTGCTGGTCGAGCTGGCCGCGCTGGACCCCGGCTCCGCCCCGCCGCCCGTGGGGAACGGGCGGGCCCCGGCGCTGGCCCGCACCGACTGGTGGGCGACCTGGGACCCCTCGACGCCCCCGGCCGCCAACGGCGGCGCGCTGCCCTCGCCGGTCGCGGTGACCCCGCCCGCGCGCCCCTGGAACCCGCTGCACGCCGACTGGGAGCTGCGCTACGAGCCGCTCGCCGCGACCGGCTGGCGGCTCGGCGACACCGACCTGGAAGGGGCGCCCCGGCCCCCGGTGGCCGAGCCCGCCAGGACGTTCCGGGGCCGCGCGCCGCTGGCCGCGGGCCCCGCGTCCGTGCTGGCCGGCGCGACCCTGCGCGCCCAGCGCAGAGCCGCCGCCACCGGCCCGGCCGCCGCACCCGCGCTGCCCGCGCTGCCCGCCGAGCGGGTCGAGCTGCTCGACCTGCTCGGCGGCCGTCTGGACGGGCTGATGAGCATGCTGCGCGGCGAGCGGCAGGGCGACCTGGTCGGCGACGGCGCCAGGCCGCCGCTGCTGACCCCGCCCCCGCCGCTGCGCGCGGGCCGCGCCAGGCTGACCCGGCTGCGCCTGGTGGACACCTACGGCCAGGTCGTCGAGATGGCCTCCGGCGCCCGCTCCGCCGGTCCGCCGACACTGGTCCCGCCGTCCGCCGTCGCGGGCGACGACCCGGGCGCCCTCACCCTGGCCCCCCGCTTCACCGCCCCGGCCCGGGTGACCCTGCGCTACGTCGCCGCCGACGGCCGCGCCGACGCCACCGGCGCCACCGTCGAGGCCGACGACACCACCAGCCCCGTCGCCGGGTTCCTGGTGCCCGACTTCGTGGACGGCTCGGCGGAGTTCTTCGACCCGGCGGGCGGCGGCCTCGGCCGGCTGCGCGCCGGCGGCACCGGCACGACCGTCTGGGAGGACGACCCCGCCCGGCCCGGCCGCCCCGGCAGGCTGGGCGCCGACCCGGCCGACGCCATCCCGCACCCGGCCCTGGCGGGCCTGGCCACCGGCGTCGTCGCGGCCGACCGCCGCGGCGGCCCCCACGACCCGACGGCGCTGTCATCGCTGCTCAAGGTCGTCGACACGACCTGGTGGACGATCGACTTCACCGGCGAGGCGGGCGAGGAGCACCTGGCCATGCTGCTGGGCCACCCCGTCGCGGTCCTGCGCGCCGAGCTGCTGGTCGAGGTCGACGACCCGGCCGCCGACCCCGCCCTGGGCGGGGTCCCGGTCGAGGTGGCGCTGGGCGCCCTGGACCGCTTCGAGGACGGCCTGGTCGGCTACCTGGCCGACGCCGACCCCGGCGTCCTGCGCGTCGTCGACCCCGCCGTGCTGGCGGCCGCCCGCGACTCCGGCGACCCGCTGGCCGACCGGTACGTCACCGGCGACCCGCTGATCGTGCGGCCCGGCGTCCCGGTGCCGCTGACGCTGCTGGTGGCGCCCAACTGCCAGGTCCACGTGCGGACCGGGCTGCTGCCGGCCAAGGCCGTCGGCATGCGCCGCTCCTGGATGGCCGAGCCGCTGGCCAAGATGACGCCCACCTTCCGGCACGGCCCGGTCCTGGCCGACGCCGAGCACCGCCGGCTGCCACTGCCCGCCGACGTGCACGGCACCTGGACGTGGCTGCACCGCGCCGACCCCCACACCTGGGCCGCCGACGAGGTGACGGTGCTGCCGCCCGGCGGCGCGGGCGCCGCCGAGGGCAGCCCGCCGGTCCGCGCGCCCCGCGTCGAGGAGGGCTGGCTGCGGCTGGGCCTGGTGGACGCGAGCTGGGAGCAGTACGCCGTCCGGGTGGACGTCGAGGCGGTCAGCCAGGTGCCCCGGGCCGTGCCCGGCAGCCCGATCAGGCGGATCGGCGGCTCCGGCGGCGGCCGGTCCTGGTCGCTGAGCGCGCAGCACGCCATGGAGCTGATCCGCAGCGGCCGGTTCGACTTCTGGATGCAGCCGCGGGTCAACGGCCACCCGGGCGGGCTCCCGCAGGGCGACGCCCGGCGGATCCGCGTGGTGACCGACGCCCAGGGCCGTCCCGCCCTCACCACCACCACCGCGGGCGACCCCGACGACCCGCTGCTCACCCTCCCCGAGACGGGCGTCCCGGAGATCAAGATCTTCGACCCGGCCAACCCGGCCGCCCACGACCCCAAGGACGGGTACCGCCGCCACACCCTGGCCGCCCGGCACAACGGCAACCACCTCGACGTCACCGGCGGCGCGCACGTCGTCGACCCCTACGTCGAGATCATCACCTGGCCGCTGCACGGCGGCACCAACCAGCAGTGGGCGTTCCGGTGGCACGACCGCGCCCACTTCACCATCGCCGCCTGGAGCAGCGGGCTGCTGATGACCGTCGGCGCGCTGGAGAAACCCGACCTGGCCGCGGTGTTCCAGGCCCCGCCGCCACAACCCGGCGCGCCCGCCGCCACGCAACTCTGGCAGCCGGTCTCCACCGGCGACGGCCACCTGGTCATCTACCTCAAGGGCACCACCCGGTGCCTGGGCGTCGAGGGCGGACCCGAATGGACGCACAGCGGCCTGCGCGCGGTGGTCAGCGAGTACCAGGGACTGCCCAACCAGCAGTGGAAGATCCGCCCGGTCGACATCGACGCCCCGACCCCCGACGCCACCGCCCTGTCGCTCAGCGTGCCGCAGACCCTGTACACCTCGCAGGTGGAGACCCTGACGGTGCGGGTCCGCAACACCGGCAACAGCGCGTGGCGGCCCGAGTCCGGGCACGCGCTGCTGCCCGCCGGCGGATTCACCCAGCTCGTCTACGTCAAGGCGGGCAGCAACACCCAGCGCCTGTCGGCCGTCCCCGTCCCGTCGACGGTGCAGCCCGGCCAGGAGGTGACGATGACCTTCCCGGCCGCGGGCGGGACCACCCCGGCCACGCTCACCGGTTCGTTCCGGATGGGCAGGGTGAACGGGGCCGGCGGTGTCATCGAGACCTGGGGCCAGCCGACCCCGGACCGGACGATCACGGTCGCGCAGGTCACCGGCGCCCAGCTGTCGGCCACCCTCTCGGCGGCCACGCCGCCCGGCGCGATCGTCGCGGGGGACACCCCGTACGTGTGGTTCACCGTCCAGAACACCGGCACCGCCACCTGGTACCGGGAGATGAACCACCGGATGATCAACCTGCACGGGCCGTCGGGCGACCCCCTGGGCCCGACCGACATGGCCCTCAGCACCAGCCCGGTGCGTCCGGGACAGACCGTGCGCGCCGGAGCCCAGCTCCACCCCGACGTCCCGGGGACCCACCAGCTCCGGACGCAGATGGCGCAGTCGGCGCCCTTCGGCGCCCTCTCGCCCGCCTACCCGGTGGTCGTCGTCGGCATGACCAACGTGACGCAGGGGAACGGCACGGCCTTCCCGACCGGCTGGACCGAGGGGCACGCGGCCTCCATCCGGACCGTGCTGAACGCCCCGGCGCCGCGCCCGGTGCAGGTGACCGTCCGGCTGGGCGACACCCCGCTGGAAACGGTCACCGTGCCCCAGGGCTCCACCGCCTCCCCGGCGGTCGCGCTGGACCTCCCGGCGGGCCGGCACACCATCACCGTGCTCTGCGCGACCCAGGTGATCACCAGGCAGGTCCACGTCACCGAGCCCAAGGACCTGGAGAAGCCCGACTCGGACAAGATCGCCTTCAAGGAGAAGGACCACGACCAGCCGCCGCTGAGCGACCCCGGCGACGCGGCCCCCGACGACGGGACCGGCGCCGTCCCGTGGATCCGCGCGGCCGACCGCCCCGACGTCGGCGGCCACCTCTACGACGACGAACCCGCGAGCGAATGATCGTCATCGTCTCCGGAAACGGCCACCGCCCGGCCCGGCCCCTGCTGCGGGGGCTGGGCGGGGCACGGCTCGTCACCCCCCGCGCCCTCACCGGCCCCGGCACCCGCTGCGACCCCGCCGACCTGACCGCCGCCACCCTCGGCACCCGCCGGGGACCGCTGGCGGCCGGCGACGTCACCGCCGTGCTGGCGTGCCTGCCCGCCGTCACCCCGCGGGACCTGCCGCACATCGCCGGACCCGAACGCGGCTTCGTCGCGGCCGAACTGACAGCGCTGCTGGCACTCTGGCTCCAGGCCCCGGCACTGGTCGTCAACCGCCCGGTGCCCGGCGCGTTGTGCGGCCGGGGCCTGGACGGCGACGACGCCCGGTGCGCCGCGATGCAAGCGGGCCTCCCCGTCGCGGCCCCCACCAGGACCGGGGCCCGGCTCACCCTGGTCGGCGACCGGATCCTGCCCGCCACCGCCGACCCGACCGCGGCCGAACTGGTCCGCACCCTCGCCAAAACCCTGGACGCCACGGTCCTGTGCGCACGCCTGGCACGAGAACCCGAACGCGGATGGTGCGTCCAGGGGGTGGAGCCCTGGTGGCAGGCCGCCGACCACGAGGCCACCACCGCCCTCGGCGCACTGATCGCGGAAGGAGCACGATGATCCTGCTGTGGGGACACCCGGACGAACGCCCCTTCGCCCGGGTGCTCCAAGCCCTGCGCGCACGCGGCGCCGAGCCCCTGATCCTGGACCAGCGCCGCCCGCTGGCGGTGGCGGCCGGCGGCACCGCCGTGCACACCGCGGGCGGCCGCTGGGACCTCGCGGACGTGACGGCGGCCTACCTGCGCCCGTACGACGCGACCCGGCTGCGCGCCGTCACCGCGTCCCCGGCGCGCACGGCCCTGACCCGGCACGCCCGCAGCGCCGCACCCGCCCTGTGCGCCTGGGCGGACCACGCGCCCGCCCTGGTGGTCAACCGCCCATCGGCGACGGCGACCAACGCCGCCAAGGCATCCCAGGGCCTGTCGATCGAGGCGGCCGGGTTCGCGGTGCCGCCCAGCCTGGTCACCGACGACGCGCAGGCGCTGGCCGAGTTCGCCGCCGAGCACGGGGCGGTCGTCGCGAAGCCCGGCAGCGGCGTCCGGGCCCGCGTCGCGCTCGCCGACCTCGACGACCCCGAGCGGATGGCCCGCCTGGCCACCTGCCCCACGTTGTTCCAGCGCCACATCCCGGGCGAGGACGTGCGCGTCCACGTCGTCGGCGACCGGACCTTCGCGGTCCGGCTCACCTCCGACGCCATCGACTACCGCGTCCGCGACGCCGCCCTGGAGCAGAGCACCACCGAACTGCCCGGCGACCTCCCCGAACGCTGCGTGGCCCTCGCCCGCGCCCTGGGACTGGTGGTCGCGGGCATCGACCTGCGGATGACCCCGGAAGGCGACTGGTTCTGCTTCGAGGCCAACCCGGCCCCCGCCTTCACCTTCTTCGCGGGCGCCGACCACGTGGCCGAAGCCATGGCCGACCTGCTCCACGCGCACCGGCCGAGGACGTAGCCCCTTGCCCGAGCCCGCAGAACGGTGCGTGCCACTCGTCGGTGCCGGCCAGGCCGACGTCCCGGGCCGGGGGGAGTGGGCGCGTGCCCCGGCGTCGCGACCGGCAAGATCGCGTGGCATGGACGGACGCGGTGTCAGGAGACCACTCCGAACGCACCGAGGCGCAGCGCGTTGATGCGGCCGACAACACCACAAACCGTACAGAAGCTGAATTCTGTCCGGTATATCGCCGATGTTCTCAGCTTCCGAGCCAGGCCGCGATCAAGAGGGTTTTCGTCCTGCGAGGCATCCATGCGTCGAAACCAGAACCACCGGCCGTCGCCAGAGCCGCCCCCGCTTACCGGTCGAACCCGCCCCATGGACGGCGCCCGGGAACCGGCGGTGTCGGCGGAGTCGCCGAACAGATCGTGTGTCGCGCGGTCCGTTCCGCTGACCTGGAGAAGCGGATCAACTACTTTGAGTGAGCGGAGTGGCACGAGATCCGGCCGCTCCGCATCCGCGGGTGTGTTCGCTCGTCCTGCGCCGGGGTGTCGAAACGGGTGATCTCCTGACCGTCCCGCCGCTTCTCCGAAGAAGGGTGGCCGGATGGCGGGATCGCCCGGACCGGCGCACCGGCCCCGGCAGGGTCGGCGACGCGCGCCCGCCGGTGTTCGCATCGAGCAACAGCGAGGGAGACAAGCATGATCGTCACTGTCATGGGCGGGATCGCCACCGCACTGATGACGCTGGTGACCGCCGGACCCGCCACCGCGCCCCAGCCCTGCAAGCCCATCGCCAAGGACCCCCGCGCCTCGGTCAAGGTCCACAGCGCGACCGTTCGGCCGGGCGGCCGTGACCTGGCGGTGAAGGTCACCTACGTGTGCCGCAAGGGCACCAGCCTGGCGGTGGTCGCCGCCCAGCCTCCCGGCAGCGGCGCCAAGGCCACGCGGATCGGCGCGGGCTCGGCCAAGCCGGTCTGCGACGGCGCTCCCCACACCACCACCGTCACCGCCAAGCCCGGCAAGCCCTTCGAGGGAACCTGGCGGCGCGGCACCCGCGCCACCGTCGGCGCCAACGTGCTGCTGGTCATCGACCGGTGCTCCTACCCGATGGCGCGCCACGTCATCTCCAGTGCGACCTTGAAGTAAGCCGCTCCCCCGCCGGTGACGCGGGCGCGGCTGTGTCGGCGGTCCCGAGCGGATCACCGTCCTGCCGGGCCCGCGTCAGCGCCTGGGGGGATGCGTGTCCTCCTCGGTCCGGCGACGCGCGCCGAGCACGCCGCCGCTGGATGTCAACGCCCTGTGCAAGTCGCATGCCCGCGTCTCCGGCCCCGGCGCCTTCTTGGACCGGGTCCAGGGTCCGCACTGCGCCGGTGAGGGATTCGGCATGCTGCCCGATACATACCTGTTTGCCCTGGTTCTGCGGTGCTTCTCGGTCGCGGAAGCCAGGAATGTGGCATCGCATCCCGCAATCGTGTTGCATATTCATGCAGTGCAGTGCATGCTCTTGCCCATGTCGAAAGTCCTCTCCTCCCTGCCCGCCGGCGAACGTGTCGGCATCGCTTTCTCCGGTGGTCTCGACACCTCCGTGGCCGTCGCATGGATGCGCGAGAAGGGCGCGGTGCCCTGCACCTACACCGCCGACCTCGGCCAGTACGACGAGCCCGACATCGGCTCGGTGCCTGGGCGTGCCGCCGCGTACGGCGCGGAGGTCGCCCGGCTGGTCGACTGCCGGGCGGCCCTGGTGGAGGAAGGGCTGGCGGCCCTGGCCTGCGGGGCGTTCCACATCCGGTCCGGCGGGCGCGTCTACTTCAACACCACGCCGCTCGGCCGCGCCGTCACCGGCACCCTGCTGGTGCGCGCGATGCTTGAGGACGACGTGCAGATCTGGGGCGACGGCTCGACCTTCAAGGGCAACGACATCGAGCGGTTCTACCGCTACGGCCTGCTCGCCAACCCGTCTCTGCGGATCTACAAGCCGTGGCTGGACGCCGACTTCGTCTCCGAGCTCGGCGGCCGCAAGGAGATGTCGGAGTGGTTGCTGGAGCGCGGCCTGCCCTATCGGGACAGCGCGGAGAAGGCGTACTCCACCGACGCCAACATCTGGGGGGCCACCCACGAGGCCAAGGCGCTGGAGCACCTGGACGCGGGTGTCGAGACCGTGGACCCGATCATGGGGGTGCGGTTCTGGGACGCCGGTGTCGAGATTCCCGCCGAGGACGTCACGATCGGGTTCGTCCGGGGCCGGCCGGTGACGATCAACGGTAAGGAGTTCCCCTCCGCCGTGGACCTGGTGCTGGAGGCCAACGCCGTCGGCGGGCGGCACGGCATGGGCATGTCCGACCAGATCGAGAACCGGATCATCGAGGCGAAGAGCCGCGGCGTCTACGAGGCGCCGGGGATGGCGTTGCTGCACGTGGCGTACGAGCGGCTGGTCAACGCGATCCACAACGAGGACACGCTCGCCGGTTACCACAACGACGGGCGGCGGCTCGGCCGGCTCATGTACGAGGGGCGCTGGCTGGACCCGCAGGCGTTGATGTTGCGCGAGTCGTTGCAGCGCTGGGTCGGGTCGGCGGTCACCGGTGAGGTGACGTTGCGGCTGCGGCGCGGTGAGGACTACTCGATCCTGGAGACCAACGGGCCCGCGTTCAGCTACCACCCGGACAAGTTGTCCATGGAGCGCACCGAGGACTCCGCTTTCGGGCCGGTCGACCGTATCGGTCAGCTGACCATGCGCAATCTCGACATCGCCGACTCCCGTGCCAGGCTTGAGCAGTACGCCGGGCTCGGCCTGGTCGGTGGTCCGCGTCCGGCGGCGGACGGTGTCGCGCAGACCGCTCTGACGGGGTTGATCGGCGCGATGCCCGAGGGTGGGGCCGAGGTGATCGCCTCTCGTGGTGAGGTCGCCGACGACGAGCTGCTCGACCACGCCGCGATGGAGTTCGGCACGGACTGATCCGGCCTGGGGTCAGCGGGTCCGCTGGAAGAGGGCGTGGAAGCGGTACGGGTAGTGGCCGCTGCCGCGGAAGTTCGCCCGCATCCCCCGGGCCGCCGCGAGTCTGGTGACTTCGGGCAGGTCGTACCAGTGGCCGATGTCGGGGGCGACCAGTTCCCGGACGGCGGACGCCAGCGCGCCCGGCAGGCTGCGGCGTCGGCCGCCGGTGAGGTCGCCTCCGGTCAGGTCGCCTCGGCCGTAGGCCAGGCGCATGCGCGACCAGGGGATGCCGGCGATGACGATCAGGCCGTCGGGGGCGAGCATGGCGGCGGCGTGGTCGAGGTGGCGGGCCATCTGGCCGCGGTCCCAGTACTGGGCGACGTGGCTGGAGAAGATCAGGTCGAAGCGTTCGTCGGTGCGGAACCGGGAGGCGTCCGCGGTGCGCAGGTCGGTGCGGGGGAAGCGGGCGCGGAACTGGTCCAGCATGGCTTGGGAGAAGTCGACGCCCAGGTAGCGGGACGCCTGGTTGAATCCCAGCAGGTCGAACAGGGCTCCGTCCCCGCAGCCGATCTCAAGGACGCGGTCGGCGCGGTGGGCGGCGAACAGGTTGCGGAGTTCGCCGGCGAGGTCCTGGTAGGCGTCCTCGGTCTCCTTGGCGTGTTGCGGGTTCCGCTGGTCCGCCCAGTGCTCGTACCAGTGTTGCCGGCGTGTTCTCAGCGTGCTCGCCATGTTGTGCTCCTGTGAGTGGGGTCAGCGGCCGGGCCGGGCGTCCTCTTCGACGATGCGCGTGATGTCGTCGATGAGGGCGGCGACCGCTCCGGTTTCGGCGCTGTCGCGGCGCCACACCATCTGGGTGTAGGTCTTGGTCCTGGGTCGCCAGGGGACTTCGGCCAGCGTTCCTTCGGCGAGTTCCGTCTCGACGGCCGCCGACGGGATAATCGACAGGCCGACGCCGTTGGCGACCGTGCTTTTCGTGGCGTCGATGGAATCGAGGACGAAGGTCCGGGGCCATTCCCCGCCGAGGCTTTCCATGAGCCGCTGGTGGTAATGGGCGCCGTTGTCGCAGCGTACCCAGGTCGAGCGGCGGAGTTCGTCGGGGGTGACGGTGTTCTCCGCCAGAAGGGCGTGCCGGGGAGAGGCCAGGACGCTGAGCGGTTCGGGGCACAATACGCGGCGCTGGAGATCGCCGACGTCGCGCAGGACGTCGATGAACAGGGCGCAGTCGAGGTCGCCCTGCTGGACGCCGGCGATCGAGTCGTCGGCGCCGGTGCGGTACAGGTCGATCTCCAGGGCCGGGTAGCGCAGGTAGACGTACTCGATGAGCGGGAGCAGGCGGGAGGCGGTCAGGCATTCGGTCGAGCCGACCGACAGCCGTCCGCTGGGCTGGTGCCGGCCGGCGCGCGCCACGCCCTTGGCCTGCCTGGTCAGGCGGATGATGTTGCGCGCCAGCGGGAGCAGTTCGGCGCCGGCGCTGGTCGGCCTGATCCCCTTGGGCAGGCGTTCCAGCAGGGGGGTGCCGAGCTGGGTCTCCAGCGACTTGATCCGGGCGGTGACGGTGGGCTGGGAGAGGTTGAGCCGTGCGGCGGCGCGGGTGAAGCTCTCGATTTCCACGACTGTCACGAAAGCTTCCAGCCGGGCCACGTCCATGCGCTGCTCCTTTTCGGGGGTGCTTTGTAGGCTCGGGTCGCTACGGATGGCTGTCACGCGGGCGGAATTCAGCAATTCCGAGGGAGCGCTGGGGCGGTTGCCGGAGAACGGACCACGTGCCAGTACCCCCATCGTCCACGCGTACACACTGCCGTGCAAATTGTGCTCTGGCCTGCGGCATGACCGTTTCTGTCCAGTGGTCCGACCCGCTCCGCAACAAGATCCAAAACTGGGGTTCCCCGCTGTTCAGCGACGATAAGGATCCTCTATGGGGAAATGAGGTTTCCTTATCGGACGGACCGCCACGGTCCATTGAATTGCGCTGGGGACGCGTGTTTGCCTCGTGGTGGAAGGCAGTCGTGAAGTGCGATCCCCGAGGAGGAATCCTGATGGCAGACGGCGCGCTGGAAGGGCCGCCCGCACGCGCCGGGCGTCCCGGACGTCCAGGTGCGTGCCCTGTCGGCGGGGCCGCCCTATGACGACGGATCTGCTGTGGTCCCCGCCGTGCCCCGGCACGGGCATGTCGCCCAACCTGCGGCTGAACGAGATCGTGACCGACCGCAGGCGGCACGGCCTGGACACCCTCCACCTGGGGTTCGGGGAGGCCCGCCTCCCGCTGGTCCCCGAGCTGGAGGAGGTGCTGGCCGGCGCCGCCGCCGACACCGCCTACGCCCCCGTGGCGGGCACGCCCGCCGCCCGCGAGGCGGTGGCGGGCTACTTCCGTCGCCGGCGGCTGCCCACCCACCCCGCGCAGGTCGTGCTGGCGCCCGGCAGCAAGCCGCTGCTGTTCGCGGTCTTCACGGCGCTCGGCGGTGACGTCTACCTTCCCGCGCCCTGCTGGAACAGCTACGCGCCGCAGGTCGCGCTGAGCGGCCGCGCCCCGGTGCCGGTGCCGATCGGCGGGACCTACGGCGGGCTGCCCGACCCCGCGCTGCTGGAGCGGCGCATCGGGGAGGACCTGCGGCGCGGGGTCCGGCCCGCCGCGGTCGTCGTCAACTCCCCCGACAACCCGACCGGCACCAGCGTGCCGCGCGAGGCGATGCGGGAGTTGTGCCGGGTGGCCCGGGACGCCGGTCTCACGCTGGTCTCCGACGAGATCTACCGGGACCTGCACCACGAGGGCGGCGACCGGTTCGCCAGCCCGGCCGAGCTGGCCCCCGAGCGCACGGTCGTGTGCACGGGCCTGTCGAAGAGCCTGGCCATCGGCGGCTGGCGGATCGGCGGCGCGCGGTTCCCGGCCGGGGCGTCCGGCGCGGGCCTGCGCGACCGGACGCTCGCGGTCGCCAGCGAGGTCTGGTCGGCGCTGGCCGCGCCGATGCAGGCGGTGGCCGCCTACGCCTTCGCCGAGCCGCCGGCGATCACCGAGCGGCTGCGCCGCAGCGCGCGCATGCACGGCAGCGTCTCGCGCGCCTGCCACACGATCTGCCGCTCGCACGGCGCGGCGGCGCGGCGGCCCACGGCGGGCTTCTACGTCTACGCCGACTTCGAGGCGCGGCGCCGCGACCTGGCCCGGCACGGGGTCGTGGACTCGGCGTCGCTGGCCCAGCAGTTGCTCGACCGGTTCGGCATCGCCGTGCTGGGCGGTCACCACCTGGGCGACGACCCGCGGCGGCTGGCGTTCAAGGTGGCCACCACCGGGTTCGTCGGCGAGACGCCCGAGGAGCAGTCGGCCGCCCTGGACGCGGCCGACGCCGCCGGGCTCCCCCACGTGCGCCGCCGGCTGCGGTGGCTGGACTCCGCCCTCGCCGCCCTGACCGCGCCCCCCACCGATTGGACACGATGATGCATCCACCCACCCGCGCCGACCTGCAGCGCCTCGTCACCGCCACGGTGTGCGGGCACCTGCATCTGGACGCCGAAACCCTCGACCCGGACACCGACCTGCGCGGGCTGCGCGCCTTCTCCTCCTTCGCAGCGGTCACGATCCTGGAACGGCTCGAAGAGGACCTCGGCGTCGAGGTGCCCGCCGAGCGGCTCACGGCCGAACGACTGTGCTCGGTGGTAGCGCTCACCGACCTGTTCGCACAGTCGTTGTCGGAACGGCGGGCGGTGAGCAGCCCATGACCGTCACCACGCAGACCGAGAACCCGGTCGAGACCGTCGCCCGCGCCGCCGCGCTGCACGCCGACCGCAACGACGCCGAGGCCCGCTTCCCCGTCGAGGCGCTGGAGGAGATGCGCGCCACCGGCCTGCTGGGCTGCCTGGTGCCGCCCGAGTACGGCGGGCCCGGCCGGTCGGCCCGCGAGATGGCCGACGCCGCCCACCGGCTGGCGCGCCACTGCACCTCCACCGCCATGATCTTCGCGATGCACTGCCAGCAGACCGCGGCGATCACCGGCCACGCGTCGCCGGAGCTGCGCCGGGACCTGCTGCCGCGCGTCGCCGCGGGCGAGCTGTACCTGGCGTCGGTCACCACCGAGCTGAAGACCGGCGGGCACCTGCTCAGCTCCGCCGCCGAGTCGTCGCAGGCCGGGGGGCGGCTGCGGATCGACCGCTTCGCGCCGGTCTGCACCGGCGGCTCGGTCGCCGACGGCTTCCTCATCTCGATGTTGTCGCCGACGGCGACGCGCGAGACCGACACCTCCCTGGTCTACGCCGACCGGTCCCAGCTGGAGGTGCTGCCGAAGGGCGGCTGGAACCCGCTGGGCATGCGGGCCACCGACAGCCGGCCGCTGCAGCTGACCGGCTGGGTGCCCGTGGAGCAGACGGTGGGGGCCGACGGCGGGTTCCGCCGGATCGTGGTGGACACCTTCGCCCCGCTGGGCCACATCGGCTGGGCCGCGTGCTGGCTGGGCTGCGCCGACGGCGCGCTGGCCCGCGTGGCGCAGCGGCTGCGCCGCCGGGGCAGCGGCCTGCCCGAACTCGCGCGGCGGCGGCTGGCGCGCGTCCGGATGCGCTCGGACGCCGTCCACGCGATGCTGCGCCAGGCCGCCGGGGAGTACGACCGCAGCCCGCGCGCCCTCACCACGGCGGCCGGGCAGCTCCTGGTCAACGGCCTGAAGGTCTTCGCCTCCGAGCAGACCCTGCGGATGGCCGACGAGCTGATCGAGCTGGCCGGGATGAAGGACGGCTACATGAACGACTCCCCGCTGGCCCTGGAACGGGCCTGGCGCGACCTGAGGTCGGCCCCGCTGAACTACGGCAACGACCGGTTGGAGGAGGCGGGCGGCTCGCTCGTGCTCATGGACCCGGAGACCAGCCATGTCTGAGCCCCGCGACCTGTTCGCCTGGTTCGACCGCGCGGCCGCCGCCCACCCCCGCGCCGTCGCGCTGGTGGCGGACGGCCACGAGATGACCTACGACCGGCTCGCCGCCGCCGTGGCGGACGCGGCGGAGCACCTGGCGCGCTCGCTGCCACCGGCGGCCCGCGTCGGCGTCCTGGCGACCCGGACCGCCGACGCCTACGTGGCCTACCTGGCGGTGCTGCGGGCCGGGCGCACCGTCGTGCCGCTCCACCCGTCGTTCCCGGCCGCCCGCACCCTCCAGACGCTCGACTCCGCGTCGGTGCACGCTGTGGTCGGCGACCCCGGAGGACTGGAGCGGCTGCGGCTGCCGTGGCGCGACGCCGGCCGCCTGCCCGGGACGTCGTGGCCGCTGCGCGTCGACCCGGCGCGGCCCGCGCCCGCAGGCGACGA
Organism: Actinomadura hibisca NBRC 15177; assembly: GCF_001552635.1. Taxonomy (GTDB): domain Bacteria; phylum Actinomycetota; class Actinomycetes; order Streptosporangiales; family Streptosporangiaceae; genus Spirillospora; species Spirillospora hibisca. The sequence continues at coordinate 167,440 of NZ_BCRO01000011.1, forward strand.
CGCCCCCGCCTACGTGCTGTTCACCTCGGGGACGACCGGCAAGCCCAAGGGCATCCCCATCGGCCACGCCAACGTGTCGGCCTACCTGGAGCGGTTCGCGGCGGTCCGGCCGGTCGGGCCCGGGGAGCGGGCCAGCCAGTGCTTCGACCTGACCTTCGACCCGTCGGTCTCCGACATGTTCGCCACCTGGGGCGCGGGGGCCACGCTGGTGGTCCCCACCGGCGACCAGCTGCGCGACCCGGTGGCCTTCGTCAACGACTTCGGCGTCGACCACTGGTCGTCGGTCCCCTCGGTCGCCTCGCTCGCCCGGCGGATGCGGCGGCTGTCCCCCGGCGCGATGCCGCGGCTGAGGACCGCCTGCTTCGCGGGCGAGGCGCTGACGCTCTCGCAGGCGCGCGCCTGGCGCGCGGCCGCCCCGGGCTGCCGCGTCTGGAACGCCTACGGCCCCACCGAGGTCACCATCACCTGCTCGGCGTACCGGCTGCCCGACAACGTGGCCGACTGGCCCGAGACCAGGAACGGCACCGTGCCGATCGGCACGCCCTACCCGGACGTGCGGTGGCGCATCGAACCGGCCGCCGACCCGTCCGAGTCGAGCGGGGAGTTGTGGCTGGCCGGTCCGCAGCGCTTCGCCGGATACCTCGATCCGGCCGACAACACCGGACGGTTCTCCCCCGGCGCACCCTCCGGCCGGGCACCGGACGCCGAGGCGTTCTACCGGACCGGCGACAACGTCGCCGACACCCCCGACGGCCTGCTCCACCTGGGCCGGCTCGACCAGCAGGTGCAGGTCAACGGGTACCGGGTGGAGCTGTCGGAGGTCGAAGGGGCCCTGCGCGGCCACCCGGCCGTCGACGAGGCCGTGGCGTTCCTGGCCGACGGCGAGCTGGTCGCGGTGCACACCGGGACGCCGGGCGAGACCGGGACGATCCTGGACGCCGTCGCGCGGCGGCTGCCGCCCTACATGGTGCCCAGCCGCATCTGGCACGAGCCGTCGTTGCCGCTCAACGCCAACGGCAAGATCGACCGCCGCGTTCTCCAGACCCGCTGACCCGCCGATCCGCAGCCGATCCGCAAAGGAGAGACCGTGCCGACACCCGACACCGCCACCGCGCCCCTGACGGCGTCCTCCTGCGTCGAGGCCCTGGGAACCCTGGAGCCGAAGACCTACGACTGCGTCCAGTCCAACCTCGCCCTGCTCGCCAACGCCGCCCGCGGCCCCGGCGCGTCCGTGCGGCTCGGCCGCGAGCTGAGCATCGTCCCGCGCGCCCTGCCCGACGGCCTGGCGACGGTGGACCCCGCGCCGGAGGACGAGGTCGCCCGCTGCGCGCGGCTGCTGTCCCTCACCGGCGAGGCGGCGGACGGGACCGTGCGGGCGGACGCGCTGCCCGCGCTGGCGGCCGAGACCGTCTGCTACGCGATCGGCGACGCCCACGACATGCCGTGGCTGCCCTACGCGGGGCAGGCCCACATGCCGCACAGCTTCCTGGTCGCCCGCAACGACCGGGCGACGGCCCTGGTCGTGGACGCCTACGACAACCAGACCGAATGGGGGCCCGCCGAGCCCGGCGCGTGGCGGATCCCCTGGGCCGACCTGCCCTCCTCGCTGCGGGTGTGGCGCTGGCACGTCCCCCCGGAGGGGCCACCGCCCCCGACGCGGGTCGAACGCCACGGGATCGGCCCCTACCTGGCGGCGTTCCGCGACCACCCCGACCGCGGCCGGGCCTGGGAGCAGCTCACCGTGGAGACCTGGCTGCTGGCCCGGCGGCACGCGCTGTTCGCCCGCGCCCACGACCACCTGCCCGCCGCAGGCGACGCCCAGGACCGGTGGCAGCGGCTGGCCGCCGACGTCTTCCTGGGCTGCCGGCGGGTGCGCCGGGGCCGCCCCGAGCCGCGCGGCGCGCTCGACGACCTCGAACGCCTGCTCACCGAACCCGCCCCCACCGCCGAACTGGAGTGAGACATGATCGAACAGGGCTTCGCCGACCTGCTGGCCGACCACCTGCCCGAGGCGCCGCGGCCGATCACCGAGCAGGTGCGGCTGCGCGACGCGGGCCTGGACTCGGTGCACTCGATCGACCTGCTGCTGGCCATCGAGGACGCCTACGGCATCGAGTTCCCCGCCCACCTGCTCAACGACGAGACCTTCGACACCGCCGGCAGCCTGTGGGCCGCCGTCGACGGCACGGTGCGGGGCGCGGCCTCCCCCGCCGGGAACGGCGGCCGCTATGGCTGACCTGCTGCTGGAGACCGCCCGCGCCGACGCGCTGTGGGAACGGCTGGCCGGGTCGGGCCGGCTGCGCGGACTCTACCGCGACGGCGACCCGGCCCAGGGCCTGGACGCGGCGGCGCTGCGCGCGCTGTTCACCGAACTCGACGCCGAAGAGACGGTCGGCGCGACCCTCGGCGTCTGCGTCCAGTCGACCACCGCGCTGCCCCTGCTGGCCGCCGCCGCCCGCCGCGCCGGGGACCCCGCGCACCCGCTCGCGGAGCTCGTCCGGGACGCGCTGGCCGGCCGCCGCACGATCGGGCTGGCCGCCACCGACGTCACCCCCGGCTCGGACCTGGCCGCCCTCACCACGACCGTGACCCTCGCCGAGGACCGCCTCACCGTCACCGGCCGCAAGGAGTGGATCGCCAACGCCGGGTTCGCCTCCCACCTGCTGGTGCTGGCGCGCCACGGGCGGGGCCGGGGCATCGGCGACTTCACCTGGGTCGTGGTGCCCGCCGACGCGCCCGGCGTCACCGTGGAGGCCGCCGACACCCCGCTGTTCGACGGCTCGGGCACCGGGCACGCCTCCTTCCGCGAGGTGACCCTGCCGCCGGACCACCTCGGCGGCGCGGTGGGCCGCGGGCTCATCGACTTCTCCCGGCACATCGCCGTCGAACGCCTGGCCAGCGCCGCGTGGGGGCACGCGATGTGCCGCCGGGTACTGCGGGAGACGGTCGCCTACCTGCGCGGACGCGGGGAGGGCCCGGCGGGCCTGTGGGCGCGGGAGGAGGTCCGGCGGCGCGTCGCCGAATGCCTGACGGCGACCGCCGGGCTCGGCGCGCTGATCGACGCCCACGCGGACGCGGTCACCGGACGGCACGACCAGCTCGCCGCGGCGCTGCTCAAGGCGAGCGCGGCGCGGACCGTCGAGCAGGTGGTGGCGGTGGCCGCGCACCTGCAGGGCGCGCGGGCCTTCGCCGCGGGCGGCCTCCAGACGCTGCGCGCCCAGGCCGGGCTGTGGAGCGTGGGGGGCGGTACCTACGAGGTGATGCTCTCGACCATCGCCGACCACACCGACCGGCTGCTGGACGCCCCGGCATGAACACCTACCGCGCCGCCGACGGCCTGTGGTGCCGCTGGAGCACCCAGGACGAGGCGCTCAACGGACCATCCGACGGGCCGCTCGACGGGCCACTCGGCGGACCGCTCGACGAGCCGCTCACCGAGGCACTCGACCGGCCGCTCGACGAGACACTCGACATGGCGCTCGACGAGGTGCTCGACGGACCGCTTGACCGGCCGCTCGACGAGCCGCTCGACGAGCCGCCCGCCACCGGCGGGACCGGCCGCCTGCCCGCCGACGCCCCGCCCTGGCGCGAACGCGAGCACCGCGCGGGGCGGCGGCTGCTGGCCGGTCTCCTGGACGCCGTCCTCCCCCACCCGGTGAACGGAACGATCGAGACCGCCGCCAACGGCAAACCCGTCCTGCGGGACGCGCCGCACGTCGGCGTCAGCATTTCCCACTCCCACCCGCTGGTCGCGGTCGCGGTCGGCGTCGGATGGGACGTCGGGGTGGACGTGCAGCTGCCGCCCGCCCCCACTCCCGGCGGCTCGGCGTGGCCGCCCGAGCGCCTGTGGGCGTGGACGGTGCGCGAAGCCTGCGTCAAGGCGACCGGCGCCGGGCTGTCCGGCAGGCCCTGGCGCATCCCCGTGAACGGCGTCCACAGCGGCACGTGGCGGGAGCTGCGCTGGCGGTCGTTGCGCGCCGTCGCACCGGCCCCGCTGAGCGTCGCCTGGCGCTCGCACGTCCCCACCGGCCATCCGCCGTCCAGAACGGAGGCACATCCGTCATGACACCCGGCCAGCTCACCGCACCGCCCGCGCGGGCCCCGGCGGCCCCCGAGCCCGCGACCGCCGACGCCTTCCGAGCCGCGATGCGCTCCTGTCCCCCGCCCGTCGGCATCGTCGCCACCGTCGACGGCGGCCGTCCGGCCGGGTGCGCGGTCAACGCGTTCCTGGCGCTGTCGGTGAACCCGCCGAGCCTGCTGGTCTCCCTGCAGAACGACTCGGCGACCCTGGGCGGCATCGGCTCCAGCGGCCGCTTCGGGCTGAGCCTGCTCACCGAGCGGCACGACCGGCTCGTCCGGCTCTTCTCCAGCGGCCCGCGCGCCGACCGGTTCCGCGCCGCCGACTTCGAGATCGTGCACGGCGTGCCGCTGCTGGCAGGCGTCCCGGCCGCGTTCGCCTGCACGGTCGCGGCGCGGCTGCCCGCGCACGACCACACCCTGGTCGTCGGTGACGTGCTGCACGCCGCCACCGGTCCCTGCGGGCTGGAGGAGCGGTGACGGCGGCGACGGCACGGCCGCGTCCCGGGCTGCACCACCTGCTCGTCGAGGCGGCGCGGACGTCCCCGCACGCGCCCGCCGTCATCGAACCGGCCGACAGTTCGGCCGACAGTGGCCCGCCCGCCGTGCGCACCTACGCCCAGCTGCTCGCCCACGCCGAGCGCTACGCCGACGCGCTGCGCTCGGGCGGCATCACGCGCGGCGACCACGTCGTGGTGGACGCGCCCAACAGCGCCGCCACCATCGCGATGCTGATGGCGTGCTCGATGGCGGGCGCGGCGTTCGTGCCGCTGACCCCCGAGGTCCCCGACGAGCGGGCGCGGCAGATCCTCGCCCTCAGCCGGGCGCGCGGCTACGCCCACCTGACCACCACCGGCAGGCTGGACCGGATCGGCGGCCCCGGCGGGCTCGCCGTCGTGACCTACGGCTGGGACGCCCCGCCCGCCGTCTCGTCCACCGTCCCGCCCGCCCCGGCGGCGGGCACCGGGGACCTGGCCTACCTCTTCTTCACCTCCGGCAGCACCGGCGTCCCCAAAGGCGTGGCGATGCCCCAGCACGCCACCTGCGCGTTCTTCGACGCCACCCGGGGAATGCTCCGCCCTGACGACCGGGTCGCCTCCACCGCGCCGCTGCAGTTCGACTTCTGCCTGCTGGACATCGGGATGTGCCTGGCCAACCGGTGCGCCATCGTGCCGGTCCCCCGCGACCTGCTGCGCTGGCCCCGGCGGATCGTGGACGTCCTGTCCGCCACCGGCTGCACCCGCGTCCACGCCGTCCCCTCGGTGTGGCGGCCCCTGCTGCGCCGCCAGCCCCGGCTGCTGGCCGAACTGCCCCCGCTGGACGCGGTGATGTTCAGCGGCGAGCCGTTCCCGCCCGACGAGCTGCGCATCCTGCACCGGGCGCTGCCGGACACGCGCGTGGTGAACTGCTACGGCCCGACCGAATGCATGGCCTGCTCGTTCACCGACGTCACCGCGTACGCCGACGGCTCGGCCGGTGGCCTGCCCGTCGACGGCGCCTACCCCGGCGCGGCCCTCGACATCGTCGACGACGACGGCGTCGTCATCGGCGAGCCCGGCCGCTCCGGCCAGCTGAGGTTCACCGGCCCGTCGGTGTTCGCCGGGTACTGGCAGGCCGACGGGGCCGTGCACCCGCCGCCCGCGGTCGGGCGCGACGCCGCCGGAACGCCGACCCTGCTCACCGGCGACTACGCGCACCGCGCCGCCGACGGCCGCCTGCGCTTCGACGGCCGCCGCGACCGCCAGGTCAAGGTCGGCGGCAACCGCGTCGAGCTGGCCGAGATCGAGGCGGCGCTCTGCCGGGCCCCGGGCGTGGAGGAGGCCCGCGTCGTGGCCGACACCGGCGGTCCGGACGTCACCCTGGTCGCCTTCGTCGGCGGCCCCGACGCCGACCCCGGCGACGACGGCGCCGGGTGGCGGCGGTGGTGCGCGGCGCTGCCGCCCTACATGCGCCCCGCCCGGGTCGTCCACCTGCCGCACCTGCCCAAGGGACCCAACGGCAAGGTCGACCAGCAACGCCTGACGCACCAGACCGGTTCGCACTGACCCACCGAACTGACCCACCGAACGGAGTGCCATGAAAAGTGACAGCAGATCCCTCGACGAGCGCTCGCTGATCCTGGTGACCGGCGGCAGCGGCTTCTTCGGCGGCCACCTGACCGCCGCGCTGCTGGCCGCCGGCCACGCGGTGCGCGTCGCCGACATCCGGCCGCCCGCCGGCGGCACGCCGCCCGGGGCCGAGTTCGCCGCCTGCGACCTGTGCGAGGTGGACCAGGTCGCCGCGGCGTGCGCGGGCGTGACGCACATCTTCCACCTGGCCGGCAACCCCAGCGGGACCCGGTCGGTCACCGATCCGCTGTGGGACTTCCGCGTCAACGCGCTGGCCACCACCAACCTGTGCCAGGCCGCCGTCTCGGCGTCGGTGCGCCGGATGGTGTACGTGTCGTCGGGGATGGTCTACGGCGTCCCGCTGACCACCCCGATCGGGGAGGACCACCCCCTGACGCCGTTCATCCCCTACGCCGCCTCCAAGCTCAGCGCCGAGCAGTCGGTCCTGGCGGCGGCCTCGACCTACGGGCTGGACGCCAGCGTCGCGCGCCCCTTCACCCTGTACGGGCCGGGCGAGGACCCCGCCACCAGCGGCGGCGAGGTGTCGCGGTTCCTGCGCTGGCACCTCAACGACCTGCCGGTCCCGGTCACCGGCGACCCCGACCTGAAGAGCCGCGACTTCACCCACGTCGACGACGCCGTCGCGGCGCTGCGCGCCATCATGGACCGGGGCGCGGCCGGCGCCGCCTACAACGTGGGCACCGGGCGGGAGACGACGCTCACCGGCCTGCTGGAGATCATCGAGAGCGCGACCGGCCGCGCGCCGCGCGCCGTCGTGGACGCCGGCACCACCGACGACACCTACCGGCACGTCGCCGACATCGGCCGCCTGCGCGCGCTCGGCCACCGGCCGTCGATCGGTATCGAGGCGGGCATCCGGTCGATGGTGACGGCGCTCGGCCCCGCCCCGCAGGTGCCCACGCTGCCGACGGTGTTCACGATGGCCGGCACGCCGAGGGCGTCGTGACGGCGCCGCGGACCGTGCCGCAGCACGGGCAGGGCAGCGGCCTCACCGACGCCGACCTCGACGCCCTGCGGGAGTCGGCGCGCCGCTCGGGCCACCTGTCCGACGGCGTCGACGTCGCCCGGTTCGAGGCGGACTTCCGCCGCGCCACCGGGGCGGCCCACGCGGTCGCGGTGTCCAGCTGCACCATGGCCCTGGAGCTGGCGGGCCGGGCGCTGGGCCTGCGGCCGGGCGACGAGGTGATCGCCCCCTCGCTGACCTTCCAGGCCACGGTGTCGTCGCTGCTGGGCACCGGGGTGCGGGTGCGCTTCGCCGAGGTCGATCCCGAGACCCTGTGCCTGGACGCCGACGACGCCGCCCGGCTGATCACGCCCCGCACCCGGGCCGTCTACACCGTCAACTACGGCGGGGCCTGCGGCGACATCGCCCGGCTGCGCAAGCTGGCCGACGCCAACGGGCTGTTCCTCGTCGAGGACTGCGCGCACGCCCTGGGCGCCGCCGCCGACGGCCGCGCCGCCGGGACCTGGGGCGACATCGGCTGCTGGAGCTTCCACAGCCTGAAGAACATCTCGACGCTGGGGCAGGGCGGCATGCTGACCGTCCGCGACGCCGGGATCGCCGAACGGCTGCGGCGGATGCGCTGCATGGAACCCGACGCCGACTTCGCCCCGACCGGTGCTGGCAGCCCCAGCGCCTTCGGCCGGTACGCCGCGCCCACCGACCCGCGCCGGGTGACCCACGAGAAGAACGCCTACACCCACGACTGCGCCACCCTCCGGGGACCGGGCCTCAACGCCCAGCTCAGCGATCCCGCCGCCGCCGTCGGACGGTCCCAGCTGGCCCGGCTGCCGGAGCTGGTGGAGCGCCGCCGCATGCTCGCCGACATCCTGGACGAGGGCCTCGCGCAGGTCCCGGGCGTGCGAACACTGCCCACGCCACCCGGCCACGACCACGCCCGGCACCTGTACGCCTTCCGCCTGGTGCGCCCTGACGTGCGCCGCGACGACCTGGTCAGCAGGCTCACCGACCGGGGCGTCGAGGTCGTGCTGCGTTACTTCCCGCTGCACCTGCTGCCGGAGTGGCGTGCGCAGGGCAACGGGTTCGGCGACCTGCCGGTGACCGAGCGGATCTGGTTCGAGGAACTGGTCAACCTGCCCATCAGCCCGCAGCTGGAGGCGGCCGACATGCGGTACATGGTCGAGGCCGTCGCCCGTTGCGTGCGTGAACTGGACCGGACACCATGAACGATCTCCTGCGCCGCTACCTCGCCCGCGCCCGCGTCCCGGGCGCGGCCGTGTGCACCTTCGACAGCGCCGGGCGCGTCGAGCCGGTCTGCGCCGGCGTCGCCGACACCGAGAGCGGCACCCCGGTGCGCCCCACCACCCTGTTCCGCATCTACTCGCTGACCAAGCTCATGACCGCCTGCGCGGTCGCCGGGCTCGCCCGGCGCGGCGACGTGGACCTCGACGAGCCGCTGGACGCGGTCATCGACGGCCTGACCCGCCGCACCGGCGGGCCCGCGCGGGCGGCGACCGCCCGGCAGGCGCTCAGCCACACCGGCGGGACCCTGCCCGACGCGCTGACCTGGGCGCCGCTGGGACGCAACGACGCCGACCTGCGGGCCGACATCGTCCGCGACTACGCCCGCGCGTTCAGCTTCGCCGAGCCGGGACGCCACTACGGCTACAGCAACGCCGGGTTCAACCTCGCGGCCGTGCTGGTCGAGCAGGCCACCGGCCTGCCGTTCGGCGCGGCCATGCGGTCGTTGCTGTACGACCCGCTCGACATGCCGCGCACCACCCACGACCCGGCCGTCGCGATGACCCACCCGCTGGCCCAGCACCACCACCCGGACGCGACGGTCGACCACCGGCCCCTGGCGGGCAGCAAGTGGCTGGCCGGGTCGCAGTGCTACTCGACGCCGGTGGAGATGGCGCGGTTCGGGGTCTGGCTGCTGCGGGGCCTGCGCGAGGGCGCCGACGTGCCCGGCCTGGTCGCGCGTCCCGTCGCCGACCTGCGGCTGGACGTCGGCACCCGGTACGGGCTGGGGTGCTACCTGACGCGGGGCGGGGCGGGCTCGACCGTCGTCGGCCACGAGGGCTTCTTCGACGGGATGTGGGTCAAGCTCGTGGTGGACCCGGCCCTGGACCGCGGCCTGGTCTGGATGGACAACCGCGGCGACGAGGTGCGCCAGGCCCGGTACGAGGTGATCGAGAAACTGATGCCCGGCATCCTGCCGCCCGCCGCCGACCCGGAGCCCGTCCCGGAGGCCGCCGCCGCTGCCGCCGAAGCGGCGGGCCGCTACCACCGGACCGGCTCCCCCGACCTGCGCCTGGAGGCCGACGGCCCGCGCCTGGAGGTCACGCTCGACGGCCGCAGCCGCACGCTGGCGCCCTTCGCCCCCGGCCTCTGGCGCGCTCCGGCGTCGAGCCGGGACACCGGGCCCTGGCGGCCGCACGCGGGCTCGGCCCACGTCTGCCTCGGGGTGGCCGGGCCCGACCCGGACGGCACGCGGGTGGCGCATCTCAACGCCCTGCCGCACAGTGAGCGGCCTGTAGCGTAGGGGTGCCATGGGGCTCCCGGGGACGGAGGACGCGCAGATGGCCGAGCCTTCCGGGGTGGCCGCGCCCGCGCGGGCGGGCGCACGGGTGTGGGGCGCGGTCGTGGCGTTGTGCCTCATCCAGTTCGTCGACGTCATGGGCGTCACGGTCGTGCTGACGGTGCTGCCGCGCATGCTGGCCGACGTCGGCGCCGGACCCGCGGGCGGCACGCTGGTGGCCACCAGCTACGCCATGTTCTTCGGCGGGCTGCTGATGTTCGGCGCCAGGCTCGGCGACCGGATCGGGCACCGGCGGTGCATCCTGGCGAGCCTGGCGGTGTTCGCCGCCGGTTCGGCGCTGGCGGCCGTGGCCGGGTCCACGCTGGTCCTGGCCGCCGCCCGCTGCGTCCAGGGGGCGGCGGCCGCCACGGCGGTCCCGTCGGCCCTCAGCCTGCTGACCTCGGTGACCGGCGGCGACGAGCGGGCCCGCGCCCGCGCGCTCGCCGGCTGGAGCGCCGCCGGGGCGGCCGCGAGCGCGGCCGGGTTCGCGGTCGGCGGGACGGTCGGCGGGACGGTCGGCTGGCGGCCCGTCTTCTGGGGGCTGACCGCCGTCGCCGCGCTCCTGGCCGCGCTGGTCGTCGCCTTCGCGCCGCCGGTCGCCGGCGAGGGCGCCAAGGCGCTGAACCTGGCCGGCACGGCGCTGCTCACCACCGGGGTCATGCTCGTCGTGGTCGGGGCCACGCTGCTGGGCGAACCGGCGCACCGCGCCACGGGCGCGCTGCTGCTGGCGGCGGCGGTGGCGGCCCTGGCGCTGTTCGTGCTGGCCGACCGGCGCTCCGGCGCGCCGCTGCTGCCCGGCCCGGTGCTGGGCCTGCCCCAGGTGCGGCACGGAACCGTCGCGGCCTTCGTCAACACCGCCACCACCACCGGCGCCGCCACGCTGATCACCCTGTACCTGCAGGGCTCCCTCGGCTGGTCGCCGCTGGAGTCGGCCGCGGCGTTCCTGCCGCTGAGCGTGCTGGTCGTCGTGGGCTCGGCCGCGGCGGCCCGGCTCATGGCGCGCCGGGCGGGCGAGCGCGTCAGCGCGCTCGGCCTGCTGTTCGTCGGTCTCGGCCTGGCGTTGCCGCTGCCGGACCCGGGGTCGCTGCCGCTGCTGGGCGGGGGCATGGCGGTCGCCGGGTTCGGGCTGGGCCTGTCGTCGGTGGCCTCGACGTCGATGGCCACCGACGTCCCCGAGGGCCCGCGCGCCACCGCGTCCGGGATCGTCAACACCAGCGCGCAACTCGGCAGCGCGATCGGCACGGCGGCCCTGCTGCTGACCACGGCGGCCGCCGGGCAACCCCTCGACGCGGGCGGGGGGACACCGGTGATCGCGTGGACGGTCGCGGCGGTGAGCGCCGTGGCCGTCGCCGCCGCCTTCACCCGCGCACGCCCCACCGGCCCTCCCCGGCCGCAGCCGTAGCGCGGCCTCACCGTCCAGCGTCCGGGCCACTCCACCTCGGACCGGGCCCTGGGCTGCACCTGAGGGCCGCCGGCCCCTCCAGCGCGTGCCACACTATGACGATCTTGACCCCCCGACCCACGGAGACACGATCGTGCGCACGCGCTCCCTCGCACTCGTCGTTCCCGCGCTGATCCTGGCCGCGAGCGCCTGCGCCCAGGAACCCGCGGCCGCCCCCAAGCCGTCCCCCACCACGGCCGCACCGAGCACGCCGGTCCCGGCGCCCAGCACACCCTCGGCCGCTCCGACGCCGGCCAAGCCGCGTGCCAAGAAGACGACCGTCAAGGCGACGCCCCCGCGCAAGCCGGTGCTCTCCGGTCCGCACACGAACTGCGGGGAGATCCAGCCACCACCGAGCAACGGCCCCATGGCCGTGGTGGCGGTCTGGAAGGGCCGGGCCAACTGCGCGCAGGCCATCCAGGTCTTCCAGACCTACTACCGCAAGAGCACGCCCAAGCAGGGGTCGGCGGGCATCGCGACCGTCAACGGCTGGCTCTGCGCCAGCAACTCCGCCGCCGAGGCGTCCACGACCGGCCGCCTGACCTCCTGCCGGAAGGGCACCGCCACGATCGTCGCCGACATCATCCCCTGACCTCACTGCCCCGCGGGACTGGGCCGTCCGTGCTGTGGCGGCTCTGTAGGGCGGTGTCAGGCGGGGGCGGGTTCTTCCTTGGCGGCGCGGCGCTGGTGTTCGTCGAGCGCCTCGACGGTCTCTTCGTGCTGGTGGCGGCGGTACTGGTGCACTGAGTAGGCCACCGCTGCCGCCCACAGCGCCGAGATGGCGATGTAGGAGGCCGTCCGTACAGACGGCGGGGCGTCGAGCCAGTCGCTGCGCAGCAGGGTGCGCGCGTTGGTGAGGATGATCAGGCCGCCGACGGCCGAGCCGAGGATGCGCGGCGGGATGTGGCGTACCAGCCAGGCGGCGACCGGCGCGGCGATCACGCCGCCGGCCAGCAGCACCGCGACCCAGGCGAAGTCGATGTTCTCCGAGCCGATCCCGACGAGGAAGCCGATGCTGGCGGCGACGGCCACCAGGAACTCGCTGGTGTCGATGGAGCCGATCACCTTGCGCGGCGGGATGCGTCCGCTGGCCAGCAGCGCGGGGGTGCCGACCGGGCCCCAGCCGCCTCCGCCGGTGGCGTCCACGAATCCGCCGAACACTCCCAGCGGGGTCAGGAAGCGGCGGCGCAGCGGCTTGCCCAGGTTGCCGCGCGGCAGGCCGAAGGCGGTGAAGCGGGCCAGGAGGTAGACGCCGAGCGCCAGCAGGATCAGCGACATGATCGGCGCGGCGGTCTCGGTGGACAGGCGCGACAGGAACGTGGCCCCGGCGAACGCGCCGACGGCGCCGGGAACGCCGATCCTGGCGACGACCTTCCAGTCGACGTTGTCGAAGCGCCAGTGCGAGACGCCCGAGGCCAGCGTGGTGCCGATCTCGGCCAGGTGCACGGTCGCCGACGCGGCGGCGGCGTTGGTGCCGACGGCCAGCAGCAGCGTGGTCGAGGTGACGCCGTAGGCCATGCCCAGGCCGCCGTCGACGAGCTGGGCGGCCAGGCCGACCAGTCCGAGCAGGAGGAGTTTGCGCATCACGTCCCCTTTCCACTTTTCCCTACTTGTTTAATTAAGAATAGGGTGCGGCGGCGATTCCAGGGCGTCAAGCCCTGGTTCGGGCACGTGCGGCCGCTTAGCAGGGTTGGGGGTCTTCTTGGGGTGGGACCGGGACGGCTTCTGGGGTCAGGGATTCCAGTAGGTGGCCGAAGCCGTGTGGTGCGCGGTATTGGCGGCGTGCCGAGGTCACCACCTTGACCGACGTCGTGCGCAGCACCCGTTGGCCGGTGGCTTCCAGGGCGGCGACGAGGGCGTGGTCCTCTCCGGTCGGTAGGGGTGGGAAGCCGCCCGCTGCTCGGTAGGCGTCGGCGGTGAAGCCCAGGTTCGCGCCGTGCAGGCCGGGGCCCGGGTAGCGGCGGTGGTACAGACGGGGCAGCCACGCGGGGTGTTCGCTCCAGTCGGTCACGCCGACCGTGCCCGCGACGGCGTCCCAGCCCTGTTCCGCGTGGCGGAGCTGGGCCCGCAGCCAGTGGGGCGGGACGAGGGTGTCGGCGTCGGTCGTCGCGATCCAGCGGACGCCGCCGCGGATCAGTTCGGTGACGCCCGCGTCCCGGGCCAGGCCGACGCTGCGGGCGTCGATCTCGATGACCGTCGCGCCGTGGGCGCGGGCCACGGCGGCCGTCGCGTCGTGGCAAGCGTCCGCGACGACCACGACGGGCGCGCCGGTGAGGCTGAGGGCGGCCAGGCAGGCTCCGAGGTGTTGTTCCTCGTCGTGGGCGGGGACGACGACGCCCGCCTTCACACCAGTCCCTCGGCGGTGGCGACGGAGGTCGGCTCGCCCTGGACGAACACCTCGCACAGGAAGTCGGGTTCGGTGTGGCTGACCAGGCAGTTCAGGGGTGTGCGGGCGAGAGCGCGGTGGACGTCGTCGCCGGTGTGCGGGTAATCGGGGACGGGGTGCCGCCAGTGGACGGCCAGGAGCGTGCCGCCGGGGTTGAGGGCGTTCACGGCGCGGTCCAGCATCGTGGCGAGGTCGTGGTCGTCGAAGTAGTACAGCAGTTCGGACAGGACGATCAGGTCGAAGCGGCCGTCGGGCCAGTCCTGCGGCATCGTGCGGCGTTCGACGCGGGCGCCGGGTGCGCGGCGGCGGGCCTGTTCGACGGCTGCCGTGGAGGTGTCGCAGGCGAAGAGCCGGTCGCAGCGCTCGGCGAGCAGGGCGGTGAGCACGCCGATGGAGCAGCCGGGTTCGAAGGCGTCGGCGTAGCGGCGGCGGGGCAGGGCGGCCAGGGTGAGGGCGTATTTGCGCTGCTCGTACCAGCGGGACTGGAAGCCCCACGGGTCGGCGGACTCCTCGTACATGCCGTCGAAGTAGCCGGTGTCCAGCGTCATCGGAAGAGCACCTCCTGGTCGCGTTCGAAGTGCTCGACGATCGCGGGCGGCAGGATCGTCCCGAGTTGGCTGGTGAAGCAGCCGATCGCGGCGCGTTTGCGGGCGGCGGCGTCGGGCGTCAGCGGGACGCGCAGCGCGTCGGCCCAGGGCATCGCGGGGTCGGCGGGCTTGGCCCAGTGCCAGGCCCAGATCGGGAAGCGCAGGACCTCGACGCCGCCTGCGGCTCCGGCGGCGAGCGCGGAGCGGCCCGCCGCCTCGTGGTCGCAGTGCGCGTCGTACTCCCAGGGGGCCAGGCACACGTCGAACCCGCGCACCAGCTCCTTCAGGACGGGGGTCAGCTCGTCGTCGCGGACGTCGGCGTCGGGCATCCCGAGCCGGTGCACCTCGCAGTCGCCGAGGTGGGCCAGGGCCGCTTCGGTCTCGGCGCGCCGGACGGCCGTGATCTCCGCCGGGGGCAGGTGCGGGTGGGACTTCTCGCCGTCGGTGACCGCGATCAGGCGGACGGGGATGTCGAGCTGGGCGAGCAGCCCGCCCACGCCGAGCACCTCGTCGTCGGGGTGCGCGGCGACGACGACCGCATTGCGCCAGCGGGAGACGTCCAGCAGCGGCAGCCCGGCCAGGCCGGGCCAGGCGCGCCACTCCCCCTCGGACGTGCCCGGCGCGTCGATCCGGTTCACCAGTCCCGCCCGTTCACCCGCTCGCCGAGCGCGGCGAGGTCGCGTTCGGCGTGGTGCTGGCGCAGGTAAACCGTCAGGTCGGCGACGCGGCGGCCGTGCGCCTCGTCGTGCGCGAGCGGTCCCGCGCCGAGGGCCCGGCCGACGCGGTCCATGACCTGGGCCGACGCGTCGGCGACCAGGGACCGGACGCGCAGGGCCCGCAGCGCCGCCTGTTTGCGGTGGTCGAGCGGGTCGGCGTCGATCTCGTCGGCGGCCGCGTCCAGCGCCGACCGCGCGCTGCGCAGCAGGACGTCCACGGCGCCCAGGTGGGCGAGGGCGTGCGGGCCGGTCGCGCCGAGCAGCTTGCGAGCCGTGCCGCGCGCCCCGCCGTACCAGACGGCCGCGACGCCGACGCCGCCGTGGTGGAAGCCGGGCCGGTCCACATAGGGGCCGACGTACTCGCCGGGGACGCCGTCGAAGCGCATGTCGAGGCTGTCGCTGGCGGCCATGCCCGTCGCGGGCCAGGTGCCGGGCACCGGTTCGCCGGGCTCGACGGCGTACAGGTCGGAGCCGACGGTGACCAGCGCGTGCGTGCAGGTCCACGCGCCCGAGCAGAAGGGACGGGTCCCGCTGATCAGGCCGCCGTCGATGGTGAGCGCGTCCGGTTTGGCGGCCCAGACCGCCCAGCGGCTGCCGGGCGGCGGCGCCGGGCCGTCCAGCTCGGCGAGGATGGCCAGCGCGTCGAAATGCCCCTCGGCCAGCCGCGCCAGCGACAGGTCCTCCTCGCCCAGATCGGCGAGCGCGGCCCAGCGGCGGCGCGTCTCACCTGATCCGGGGAGTGGTGGCGGCTCAGCGGCCACCTCACCGAAACGTCGTTCCACCTGTGCCTGCCAGCCGCTCATGCGTCCCCTCCCCCACAGCGACCTACCCAGCACAAACGTTCAAAACCGCCGCATCGCTCCAGGTGGGCGGTCCGCCTGAAGGTGCTGCTCCCTACGCGTCTCGCGTGTCTGCTGTTCGGTGTCAGCGGCGGTCGCGGCCGAGCGAGGCGAGGCCCGGGACGAGGATGTCGGTGAGGAGGCGGGCGTGGGTCCCGTCGGGGTCGAGGTCGGGATCGAAGACGGTGACCTGCGCGCCGACCGCGCGTGGGGCGAGGGCGGCGAGCAGCTCGGTCAGCTCGGCCGCGTCGAGGCCGCCGGGGTCGGGGCTGTCCACGGCGGGCATCAGGGCCGGGTCGAGGATGTCCACGTCCAGGTGGAGCCAGTAGCCGTCGAGGTCGCTGCGGTCGACGGCGTCGAGGATCTCGCGGGCGGTTCGTTCGACGCCCTGGTGCCGGATCCGCGAGGCGGGCAGGACGGCGGCCAGCAACGTCGTGGTCTCGTCGAGGAGCTCGTCGTCGTCCCGGCAACCCGCGTGGACGGTGTCCTCCGGCGCGAAGTAGGGGCCGAGCCCGTCGATGTCGGCGATCGCGGGCCAGTGCCGTCCCACCGCGGCGGCGAGGTCCTCCCCCGCCAGGCTCGCGCACTTGTCGGAGTTGTCCGGGTTGCGGAAGTCGGTGTGCCCGTCGAGGTGGACCAGCCCGTAGCGGCCCGGCGCCCGCCGCAGCGCGAGACCGGCCGCCACCAGGATGCCGCAGTCCCCGCCGAGCACCAGCGGGGCCAGGCCGTCGGCCCGCAGCAGGTCGATGCGCTCGGCCAGGCGCCGCGCGTGGTCGACGATCGCGGCCTGGTTGCGGAGCGCGCCGGGTGCGGCGTCGTCGGCGTACCGCCCCGGCAGCACGACGCCCCGTTCCCGCGCGCCGAGTTCGGCCAGGCGCCGGTGGAGACCCGCCTCGCGCAGCGCCTCGGGGGCCTTGGCGCAGCCGGGCACGCTGGTCGGCGCGGGAGGCCGCAGGCCGAGGTTGGAGGGGGCGGACAGCAGACCGATCGCCATTCCCGATGCCTACCAGATTCGGTGATCTTTGTGGAGCGGCACGGAGGATCTCCCTCCCCCGTGGATTCGGACAGCTTTCGCAGGCATCGGGACCGGCGGTCGCCGGGCGCTGGCCGCGTCACCGGAACACGGAGATCGTCGTTCTCGGCGTCGCCACGGAGCGCCACGGGAACCCGCCGATGAGCGGGCTGACGGGAAGGGCATGATGACGTTTTCGAGAAGGTTGGCGGTGCTGGCCCTGCCAGTGCTCGCCGCGCTCCCGCTGAGCACGACGGCCAACGCCGCACCGGTCGCGGGCCCGGCTTCGAACGCCAGGGCGTGCGTGCCCGGGACCAGCTACATCAGCAACCAGGGCACCGTCGGCCTCGGAGTGATGAACGACTGGCGCGGCTACGGCAGGATCTACGCCGAGGGGTACCACGACAGGGTCCTGCCGGTCGGCCAGCGCACGGACTGCGCCTCCGGCTTCGGCTGGAGCTACGCCGACGGCTACTACATCGGCTCCGGATACTGCGCCGAGATCAGGACCACCGACTCCAGGGGCCGCTGGGTCCACCACGACACCGTCCTGGCCGGGCAGTCGTGGCGTCCCGACCTCGGCCGGTCGTTCGAGAGGTGGGAGGTCAACCCCTACCGCTGCTGATCCCCGCCCCCGCGCGCCGGTCCGCCTCGCCCCAGGGCGGACCGGCGGCCTGCCGGAGATGATTTTCCGGCGTCCGGACGGTCCAACCTGTCATGGACACCTTGATCGAAACCAACGGGGTGCGGCTGTGCGTCGAGCGCTTCGGCGACCCGGCCGACACACCGATCCTGCTAGTGGGCAACACGATGCTCACCTGGCCCGACGACCTGTGCGCACGCCTGGCGGCCCAGCGCCGCTTCCTCCTCCGCTACGACCTGCGCGACACCGGACGCTCCACCTCCGCCGATCCGGACGCCCCCGACTACACGCTGCGGGACCTCGTCACCGACGCCGCCGGTGTCCTGGACGCCCACGACCTGCCGCGCGCGCACGTCGCGGGCTTCGGCGTCGGCGGCTGGACCGCCCAGCTCCTCGCGCTCGACCACCCCGCCCGGGTCGCGACCCTCACCCTCATCGCGACCCGGCCCACCGCGCCCGGCCCCGCCGACCCCGACCTGCCCGAGCACGCGCCCGAGCTGATGGCCCACTTCGGGAACCGGCCCGCCGTCGACTGGACGGACCGGACGTCCGTCGTCGCCTTCATGCTCGAACACGCACGCCACCTGGCGGGCCCCGCCTTCGACGAGTCCGAGGCACGCCAGAACATCGAACGGGTCCACGACCGCACCCCCGCCGCCCCCGACCCCGGCAAGGCGCACCGCGCCAACCAGATGGCGACCGTGTTCGCCGCCCTCGACAGCGGCCCCCGCTGGCGCGAGCGCCTCGGCGGCGTCACCGCGCCCACCCTCGTGATCCACGGCGAGGACGACCCGTTCTTCCCCCTCGGCAACGCCCGCGCCCTCGCCGCCGAGATCCCCGCCGCGGAACTGCTCGTCCTGCCCGGCACGGGCAACGAACTCCCCCGCCGGACCTGGGACGACGTCGTTCCCGCCCTCCTGCACCACACCGGCCGGGCGTGACGCGCACCGACGCCGCGTCGGAGCAGCGTCCTCGTCAAGGACACAGTTCGTGCTCTTCACGATCGTTGCGGAACTGGGTGTAGACCGTGGGGCACCCCTGAGCGTTCCAGTCGCGGTTCCACGACTCCGTGATCATCTCGTTGGTGACGATGCGCCGGAAGTTCGTCCATCTCTCCCGCCCGTTGTCGTCGATGAACCCGACCCCCACCTCCACCGGCCCCCCGTGCCTGGTGTAGCGGACGGTGACGATGTTGGGCTGCGCCTCCACCCACGCCTCCATCAACCCGTTGGGCGTGGGCCAACGGCCATAACCGGCGAGACGGGCCGACGCCGGCGCGGGCGCCGCGGAAGCCTCGGGCACGACGGCCAGAGGTGCCACCAGCAGCGCCACGGCCGCCCACAGGGACCACAGGAACGACGTCCTCTTGCTGGTCTCTTCCATGTCTTTCCTTCCGCTGGTTCGGACTCGCGCTTTCATGCTCGATTCGAACCAGCGGAAAGAGCACCACCTGGCGTCGACACGCCACCGGTTGATGCTTCAACCCCAAGGGACCCACAGACCGACCTGCCGCAGACACCACAGCGTTAGGACAGGCGGCCGCCTGCGTCTGCTTTCCCGTGGTCAGGTCGTTGGTCACCTGTTCAGTGTGCCCATCTGGGGCCCTCAGCGGCGACCGCGGAAGGTGCGGCGTAGGTCCTCGATCCACTCCGCAGGGACCTCCCACGGGATGAAGTGGCCGCCCCGGTCGTGCGCGGTGAGGTTGACGTGGTTGTACCAGGCGGCCCGATCGCTGTCGACGAAGTGGCGGACCCGCTGCTCGGTGGTCACGCCCGGCGGGTTCTCGTACCCGACGAACGTGATGCCGGTGGGAGCCTCCACGACCGGCCACCGGTCATGCGACGGAGTCCACGGGTAGCGGTTGTTGTTCGCGTAGGTGCGGATCGAGGTGCCGATCGTGTTGTTCACCCAGAAGATCATGGCGTGGGTGAGCAGGTCGTCCTTGCCGAACACCGTCTCGATGTCACCGCCGTCGTCGCTCCAGCTCATCCAGCGCTGGAGTATCCACGCGAGCATTCCCACGGGCGAGTCCGACAGCCCGTACGACAGAGTGCTGGAGTCCAGCACGTGCGCGGCCAGATGGACGGCGAACCGCTTGTCCAACGCCACGACCTGCGCATGGACGTCCGCAGGCAACCCCTCGGGGATGGGACGGCCACCACTGAAATCCCAGGCCCGATCGCCGTTGAAGAAGTCGAGCCTCAGACCGGAGCCGATGTGGATCGCATACAGCTCATCGGCGTACTTGTGCCCGAGCTGGCCGGTGACGAGTGCCCCGACGTCGCAACCGACGGCAGCGTACCGCTCGTAGCCGAGCGTCCCGGTCATCAGGGTGTGCCACAGATCCGCGACCTTCCAGAAGTTCATGTCCGGACGGTCCGGCAACGGGGCCGAGAACCCGAACCCCGGGAAGGAAGGCACGATCACCTCGAACGCCTCGGCCGGGTCTCCCCCGTAGGCGCCCGGATCCGCTAGCGGATCGACGACCCTGGACCAGTGCCAGAAGGTCCACGGCCAGCCGTGCGTGAGGATCAGCGGCGTCGGGTCCGGCCCCACACCGGGCCGGCGCATGAAGTGCACCGGCACGCCGTCCACCTCGACGCGGTAGTGCTCGTAGGCGTTGATCGCCGCCTCGGCCTTGCGCCAGTCGTACCCGTTGCGCCAGTACTCCACGAGTTCTTGCAGGTAGGCGCGGTTGACGCCGTAGTAGGAGTCGTCGTTGCCCGCGTCGACCGGCCAGCGGGTGAGGGCGAGCCGCTGACGCAGGTCGGCGAGCACGTCGTCGGGGACCTGGATGGGCGTCGGCGTCAGGGGGAAGTCGGCCATGCTCGTCCTCACTGCTCGTCCCGGGAACCGCCCAGCTCGGCGATACGACGCAGGGCGGGCAGCGCGGCGGCGATCGCGGAGCGTTCCTCGGCCGAGAGCCGGTCGAGAACCGGCGCGAGCCGGGCGATCCGGTCGGCGCGGCGAGCGGCGACGATCTCGGCGCCCGCGGGAGTGATGTGCACGAGCACGGCCCGGCCGTCACGGGGATCGGGCCGCCGCTCGACCAGTCCGTCGCCTTCGAGCCGGGTCACCATCTGCGTGATGGCCGACTGCGTGACCTGCTCGGTCGCGGTGAGCTCACCGAGCCGCAACGGACTGCGCCGGGCCAGCGTGTGCAGGACCGACAGCGTGGTGAAGCTGAGCCGCTGGACCGAGGACAGCCGGATGTAGAACCCGTTGAACTCCTCGACCGCCGCCGCCATCTCGCCCGGATCCAGCTCGGGCGCGCCCTCCCCTGCCATGCCGAAACTGTATCAGCAACTTATTTAAGTATCTGATGGATATGAGGTCGTTCAGGACAGGAGGGGTCCACGCCGTCGGTGTTCCCCTCAAGTGGAGTCGATCGATGCCGTAGGCGTCGTCCGCCTGGATCGGATGCCACCTCCGCGCGGTAGATGGCATCCGACTGGCCGCGCGACGGAACCGGCTACGCGCTCTGGGCCACCAGACCGGCGTCGATGACCTCGGCGATAAGGCCGGCGCCCCGGCTGTTCTGGTGGACCTGGTCGGTCGTGAGCACGAGACCTCGCCGCCGCGAGATCGAGTCGAGGCTACGGCGCAGCACCCCGTGCTGGACGAGGACGCCGATGGTCTCCGCGGGCTTCACCTGCCGGTAGGGAGTCGGCGGCGGGTCCGCTCGGCGCAGTTCCTCGACCTGGCGTTCGTGGAGCGGAAGGTAGGCCACCTCGTTGGCGGCGGCGACCTCGGCGATCATCCGGCTGTACGCCTGCGACGCCTGCGCCGCCGGCCCGTCGAGTTGCTGACCGAGCATCGGTATCGACAGCAGACCGATCGTCGCGTCGGTCTCCGCTCGCAGCCGTGCGACGACGGCTTCCAGGCACTGCTGGAACCAGCCGGCCGACGGGCGCTCGGGGAGCCGTTTGCGCTTCATGACCTGCTCGACGGGGTAGTCGGCAAGGCTCGCTCGGGCGTCGTTGGTCCCGATCAACACGGTGATCACATCGGGCGGGTTCGTGACGACGGCATCGAGGCGCTGCAAGAGGTTGTAGGCGAAGTCGCCGTTGACGCCGAAACGGGCGAACTGCACGTCGCTGGACGGGTGGCGTCGTCCGAGAAGATCCAGGTAGTCGAAGCTGAACTGCGCGCGGGTGAGGCTGTCGCCGAGGCACGCGATGCGGGTCGTCACGGCGCTTCCTCCGGGCTGAGCGTGCTGACGCGTCCGGTCCGAGGACGGTGGTCGGTGCCGAGGACCGCAGTGATGGCCGGGGCGCTGTGGGCCTGGAGCACCTCCGGGGCCCAGGTGAAGCCCTCGACGGGGGCGGCCCGCAAGTCCATGGCATCGCGTTCGTGGTTGACGAGTCTCATACCGACGATCGTCCACGGCAACGATCGGACGGTCTTGAAGAAAAGGGAAGAGAAGCCGACGCCAAGGGCAGACGGCCGGCGGCTACCCGGCTCCGAGGAGGACTTCACTGCGACGCCAGGCCGTCGGCGACCGGCCCGTGAACTCGCGCCAGTCCCGAACCAGATGGGCCTGGTCGGCATAGCCGGAGACGGCTGCCACATCACCCCACGGGAGCGGGTCCCGCGCCGCCGCCAGTTCGTGCGCGTGCTCGAAGCGCAGGACTCGGGCGAAGGTCTTCGGCGACAGGCCCACCTCACCGCGAAACCGCTCGGTGAGGTAACGACGGCTCCAGCCGAGTTCCGCGGCGACCGCACCAACCTGGACGCGACCCCGCGCGGCGACGAGGCGGCGCCACGCCTCGGCCACCTCGGGACGCGCCCAGCGCACATGGTCGCCGCAAGCGCCACGGCCAACGGCTCGGAGCAGCAACTCGTCCAGCGCGGTGAACCGCGCCGCCCATGTCGTCGCCGATCGGAGCCGGTCGACCAGCTCGACGGCAAGCGCTCCGAGAAGCTCGTCAAGTGGAACCAGGCGGTGGGCGAGCTCGGCGGACGGCACGCCGTAAATGGCCCGAGCCCCGAGCGGTGTCAGCGACACCTGAACACCGTGCTGGCGTCCATCGTGGTGAATCGCGACGGACCGGCACATCAGACCGCTGGCCACGCTGCCGAACCGGGCGACCGGCGACCCGTCGTCAACACCCGCCGCCACCTCCAGAGGATCTGACAGGCTGATCACCGCGGTGAGCGCGCGGCTCGGCGGGCCGCAGTGCACCCCCGCCGGGAGCCCGCGGAGATCGAAGCCGACATACGAGTCGACGTACTCCCGCAGGGCGGGCGCCGGACGTGCGGCGATCCCGGTGGCCGTGTAGTCCTCCATCTTTGTCAGTGTATGAGCCGTTCAATCGAGGAGTGCGTTGCCCTCGTTGAGGGGGTTGTTGTTTGGAGAGGGGAGAGAAACTTCTTAACCCTGGTCCTTTACATAGTAAGAATGCATAGGGTGACCAGGCTGGGTCGCCTTCCGGATCTACGCAGTGATCATCGTGTTTCGAGCCCGGGGCGCTCGTCCTCAAAGCCTCTGCTGTCCTGAGGTGTCCCCTCGCTTGGGAACTCGGCTTCGCTGGAGTTCGTCAGGGCTCGATCGGCCAGGCCGGTGGCCACCGGTAGGGCTGTGACCAGGGCGGCCAGGATCAGCAGCGGACGGGCGCCCGTTGTGGCCAGCAGGCCCGCTGCGGCTGCGCCCAGGGAAGAGAAGGCCACCTTCGTTCCTGCGCTGATGATGAACACCTGGGCGTGCAGCTCGGGTGGCGTGTAGGTGGCGCGAGCCGCCAGTGTCGCGGTGAAGGCGGTCGCGGTCATCATGCCGATCAGCGCGAAACCGGCGAGCGCGTAGGGCAGGGCGGGCGCAGCGGCGCACAGGGCGGTGGCGGCGGCCAGCGCGGTGAAGCGCCAGTGGGCCGCGTTCTCGGGGTCGCCGCGCAGCGGGAAGACGATGACCAGCGCTGAGCCCGCAAGGTTGCCTAGGCCGTAGACCAGGACCAGCGTCGCCCCGGAACCGTGCAGTTCCTTGCCGTAGGTCGCGGCGACGACCGGTAGCGCGCCCAGTTGCAGCGCGTTGAGCATGGTCATCGTGGTCACGCGGCGAAGGGGGCCGTGGCTGGCCAGTAGACGCAGGGCGGCTCGGATGGCGGGTGGGCGGGTGTTCTCGGTGTGGGCTCTTGGCAGGGTTAAGACGATCAAGCCTGCGGCGGCAGCCGCTCCGCTGAGCGTCAGTAGTGCTGCCAAGGGACCGGCCAGCCATGTCACGGCCGCGACGATCGCCGGGCCTGCTGTTCCGCCGACGCCGTAGGTCAGCGCGTCCCAGCCCTGGGCGCGGCGTTGTGCCCGTCCGCCGCGCTCCGTCAGCGCGGCCAGCTGGCTGCTCAGGCCGCCGGTGAGCAGGGGGCCGCAGAGTCCGGCGATCGCGATCGGCAGCAGGGCCGCAGCCAATGGGACCCGGCCCACGGCGAGTGCTCCGCAGGCCAGTGCCAGGCCGTAGAGCAGGTAGGCCACGCTCAACGGTCGGCGCTGGTCACGCGCCCGGTCCAGCCGCCGCGCCGCCCACGGGCCCGCCAGGTGCGGCGCGCTCAGCGCCGCCGCCAGGAAGCCGCCCGCCGCCGCGCCCGCCTGGGCCTGCAACGCCAGCAGCACCAGGCCCACCGCCGCGCCGCTGTCGGCCGCGCGCACCAGCATCGCCGTCGTCACGTACCGGACCAGTCCGGGAGCGGCCATCGTGGGGGCTCCTCCCCTATCGTCACCCTATTGACCGGTGACGACATTGCCAGGTCGGCACGTCACCGGTCAATATGGTGACGTGTTCCTGTTTCTCAGCGGCCGCCCGTGCCTGGATCTGACCACCACCTTGCAGGTGCGCCATCACGCCACGCCTCGCGAGACCCTCCTCACCCCGGCGGACGTCGCCCTTTGGAGCAAGGAGGCGGGCTTGGCCGACGGGCTGGCCGTCGATGCCGGTGGGTTGGAGCGCACCCGGCGGCTACGCGAGGTCGTGCATCGGCTCTGCCGCGCCGTGCTGGAAGGTGTTCCGTTCGGTGCGGCCGATCTCGCGGCGCTCAACGACGCCGCCGGCGTTCCGCCGCTGGTGCCTCGTCTGACGGCGGAGGGCACCAAGGGGCACTGCGGCGATCTCGGCCAGGTGTTGTCCACGCTGGCCCGAGACGCCATCGACCTGCTGTCGGGCCCCTACAGCGAACGCATCCGCGAGTGCG
Source organism: Actinomadura hibisca NBRC 15177 (assembly GCF_001552635.1). GTDB lineage: Bacteria > Actinomycetota > Actinomycetes > Streptosporangiales > Streptosporangiaceae > Spirillospora > Spirillospora hibisca. The sequence continues at coordinate 191,987 of NZ_BCRO01000011.1, forward strand.
CCCACTCCGATTGCAGCCGCCTGTTCCTGGACGCCTCGCACGCGGGCCGCCGTCGCTGGTGCGGCATGACGTCCTGTGGCAACAAGGCCAAGGCCGCCGCCTACCGCCGCCGCAAAAGTGGTTGAGTCCGTGTCAGATGCTCATTCCTTCGGTGTGCCGATCCGGAGCCGGTTGCCGTCCGGGTCGCGCAGCTCGATCTCGCGCGCCCACGGAGCGTCCTGCGGCTGCACCCCGAACTCGGAAGCGACCGCATCGACATCGCGAACGCGCAGGTAGAGCAACGTATCGGGGCGGGCGTCGCCCTCGTGCTCCGACAGGAACAACCGCAGCTGATCCCGGGCGACCTCGACGAACGCCGGGAAGCCCGGCTCGAAGCGGTGTTCCCACTGTTTCGTGAAGCCCAGCCGCTCGTACCAACCGATCGCCACCGCGGCGTCCGCGACGCGCAGAATGGGAATGATCTCCTCGTCCATGTGACCAGTGTGGCGGTCAGGCCGAGCGCGGGTGCGGTTCGGACGGGGCGAGCGCGCCGTTCAGGAAACGTTCGACCGGCAGCGTCGCCGCGCCGAGCGCGACCGCGTCGGGGCCCATCCGGCACAGCTCGATCGACACCGTCGCGAACGGGTGCACGCGCGAGTGCCGCCGCGCCGCCTCGCGGATCGCGGGCAGCAGCCGCTCGCCGAGCAGCAGGCCCGCCCAGCCGCCGAGGATGACGCGCTCGGGGTCGAACAGGTTGATCAGGTCGGCGATGCCCGCGCCGAGGTAGAGGGCGGTCTCCTCCAGCACCCGGGCGGCGTGCTCGTCGGAGTCGGCGCGGTCGAGCAGGGCGGCGAGCGCCGACTCCTGGTCCCTGCCGGGCAGCGGGCGGCCGTAGCGTTCCAAAATCGCCTCGGCCCCGGCGTACGCCTCCAGGCAGCCCGCCGAGCCGCAGCGGCAGTCGCGGCCGCCGACCATGACGGTGACGTGCCCCCACTCCCCCGCGCTGGAGGTGGAGCCGCGGTGGGTGACGCCGTTGCTGATGATGCTCGCGCCGACGCCGGAGCCGATCAGGCCGATGACCGCGTGCTGCGCGCCCCGGCCCGCGCCGAACCACAGCTCGGCCTGGCCCATGGTCTTGGCGCCGTTGTCGATGTACAGCGGCAGGTCGGTGCCCGTGCGGAGCATCCGTTCCAGCGGGACCGCGTCCCAGCCGTAGGTGGGGCCGTGCACGAGGAGTTCGGGGTCGCGCAGGACGACGCCGGGCACGCCGACGCCGACGCCGAGCACGGCCGCGGGGTCCACGCCGCTGTCGGCGAGCACCGCCGACAGGCCCTCCAGGATGTGCGCGACGACCACCTCGGCGGCGTGCTCGCGGGGGTCGAGCGGGTACTCGGCCTTGGCCCGCTCGGTCATCATCAGGTCGAACAGCTCGACGCGGACGCGGGTCTCGCCGACGTCCACGCCGACGACGTAGCCGTGCTCGGGGTCGATCCGCAGCAGCACGCGCGGCCGGCCGCCCTCGGACTCCACCAGGCCCGCCTCGACCACGATGCCCTCGTCGATCAGCTCGCGCATGACGTTGCTGACCGAGGCGGGGCTGAGCCCGGTGGTCCGGCTGAGGTCCTGGCGGCTGCGCGGCTGGTCGAAGTAGAGCGACCACAACAACACCGACCGGTTGTCCCGGCGCAGGTCCCGGACGGTGGCCCTCCTGCGTTCCGCCATTCCTGTCCCCCTTTTATTCACACCTTATAACAAAGGCTGAACAGGAGAGGGCCCGGCCCGGCGGCCGGGCCCCCGCCGTCAGGCGACCTTGTGGGTCCGGTGCTCCCGGATCAGGTCGGCGTAGCGGTGCCCGCTGGCCTTCACCGTGCGCCGCTGGGTGGCGTAGTCGACGTGGACCAGTCCGAACCGGGCGTCGTACCCGAAGGCCCACTCGAAGTTGTCCATCAGCGACCAGGCGAAGTATCCCGCCAGCGGCACGCCCCGGCGGGCCGCCCGGCCACAGGCGGCCAGGTGCTCCTCTAGATAGCGGACGCGCTCGGGGTCGTCGACCCGCCCGTCGGGCCCCACGACGTCGGCCCACGCCGAGCCGTTCTCGGTGACCAGGACGCGCGCGGGCGCGTAGTCCTGCGCGACCCGCACGAGGGTGTCCTCCAGGCCCTGCGCGCGGATCTCCCAGTCGAGCATGGTGCGGCGGGAGCCGGGCGTGCCGACCTGCGCGGCGAACGGCACCGGCCCGCCGGGGTCGTCGGCCACCACGCTCGGGTTGTAGAAGTTGACGCCGAGCCAGTCCAGCGGCGCGGCCATGGCGTCCAGGTCGCCCGGCTTCTCGGGCAGGTCGACGCCGTAGAGCTCGACCATGTCGGCGGGGAAGCCTCGGCCGAAGACCGGGTCGAGCCACCAGCGGTTGACGTGCCCGTCCATGCGCCGCGCCGCCGCCGCGTCGGCGTCCGAGTCGGTGGCGGGCTCGACCGGGTTGACGAGGTTGACCAGACCGACGCGGGCGTCCGACGCGGCGGCGCGGATCGCCTGCGCGCCGAGGCCGTGGGCGAGCAGCAGGTGGTAGGAGGCGGGGACGGCCACCGCCAGGTCGCTGACGCCCGGGGCGTGCCGTCCCTCGATGTGGCCGATCCAGGCCGAGCACATCGGCTCGTTCAGGGTGGACCAGTCGGTGATCCGGTCGCCGAGGGCGGCGGTGACGTGGTGGGCGTAGGCGGCGAAGTGCTCGGCGGTGTCGCGGGACGCCCAGCCGCCCCGGTCCTGGAGCGCCTGCGGCAGGTCCCAGTGGTAGAGGGTCGGGTACGGGGTGATCCCCGCCTCCAGCAGCGCGTCGGTCAGCCGGTCGTAGAAGGCGAGCCCGGCGGGGTTGACCGGGCCGTCGCCGCCGGGCACCACGCGCGGCCAGGCGACCGAGAAGCGATAGCCGGTCACGCCGAGCCGCTTCATGATCTCGATGTCCTCGGGCCAGCGGTGGTAGTGGTCGCAGGCCACGTCGCCGTGGTGGCCGCCGTCGACCCGGCCGGGGGTGTGGGCGAAGGTGTCCCAGATCGAGGGCGAGCGGCCGTCCTCGGCCACCGCCCCCTCGATCTGGTAGGAGGACGTCGCCACGCCCCACACGAAGTCATCGGGCAGGTCGCCGGGCAGGTCGGAGAGGGGGTCGGTCTCGTTCATCGGCAGCCTTTCGGTGGTCACTTGACGGCCCCGGCGGTGAGGCCGGCGACCAGGTAGCGCTGGAGGAGCAGGAATCCGGCGACCACCGGGACGCTGACGACCAGCGAGGCGGCCATGACCTGGTTCCAGTAGACGTCGTTGAGGGTGGCGTAGCTCTGGAGGCCGACCGACACCGTGCGGGTCCGGTCGTCGGTCATCACCGAGGCGAACAACACCTCGCTCCACGCCGTCATGAAGGCGTAGATGGCCACCGCGACGATGCCGGGGACGGCGGCCGGGATGACGACGCGGAACAGCGCGCCGACCGGCCCGCAACCGTCCACCATCGCGGCCTGGTCCAGGTCCCGGGGGATGGAGTCGAAGTAGCCGACCAGCATCCAGATGGAGAAGGGCAGGGAGAAGGTGAGGTAGGTGAGGATGAGGCCGGTGCGCGAGCCGTACAACATCACCCCGGTCGTGTTGCCGATGTTGACGAACAGCAGGAACAGCGGCAGCAGGAACAGGATGCCGGGGAACATCTGGGTCGCCAGCACCGAGACGGTGAACGCCCGCCGCCCCCGGAACCGGTAGCGGCTGACGGCGTAGGCGGCGAACAGCGCCACCACCACCGAGCAGGCCGTCGCCGTGCCCGCCACGATCAGCGAGTTGGCGAAGTAGCGGCCGAGCGGGATGGTGCGCCAGATGTCCACGTAGGGCCGCACGGTGAGGCCGTGCGGGATCCAGCGGAACTCCCCCGCCACCTCGCGCAGCGGCTTCAGCGAGCTGGTCACCATGACGTAGATCGGCAGGCCGGTGAACACCGTCAGCAGGGTGAGCACGACCCGGCGCGTCCACACGAACGAGCGGGGCGGCGCGGTCGGCGACCGGCGGGTCTCAGGCATCGCGGCCCCTCCACTTCGCGGTGACCGGCAGGTAGACGGCCGTCACCAGCAGCAGGAACAGCAGCAGCAGGACCGACATGGCCGAGCCGGTGCCGAAGTTCCAGGTGACGAACGAGGACTGGTAGATGTGCACGGCGATCAGGTCCCCGGCCTCGGGCGCGGACTTGCCGAACAGCACGTACGGCACGTTGAAGTCGTTGAAGGTCCACAGGAACAACACCAGGACCAGCACCTGGTTGATCGGGGCCAGCGACGGCAGGGTGATGGCGCGGATCTGCCGCCACACGCCCGCGCCGTCGATCGCCGACGCCTCGTACAGGTCGCGCGGGATGTTCTGGAGCCCGGCGGTCAGGATGAGGAACGCGAACGGCCAGGTCCGCCACACCGACACCGTGACCAGCGCGACGAAGCTGTTGTCGCCGATCAGCCAGAACGGCCGCTGCCCGGTCAGCCCGAGCTGGTCGTGCACGACGTGGTTCACCAGCCCGTTGTCGTGCTGGAACATGAACGCCCAGACGATGACCGAGGCGTAGGCGGGCAGCGCGTACGGCGTCAGGAACAACGCCCGCAACCAGCCCCGGCCCCGGAAGGAGTCCTGGGTCAGGATCGCCGCCGCCGCGCCCAGCAGCCACGACAGGCCGACGGCGAGGACGGTGAAGGCGCAGGTGACCGCGAACGAGCGCAGCAGCGCCGCCCCGACCGGGGCGTTCACGTCCACGGTGAGCCGGAAGTTGTCCAGCCCGACCCAGGGCGCCCGGCCCCAGTCGCGGATGTAGAACTGCGTGAGCTCCTTGAAGCTCATCAGGATGCCGACGAGCATCGGCCCGATGTGCACCAGCAGTTCCAGCAGCAGCGCGGGCAGCAGGAACAGGTAGGGCAGCCCGCCGCGGCGGATCCGGTCGGGGAGCCGGAAGCGGCGGCGGCGCGGCGGCGGGGCGGACCCGGGGCCGTCCCGCCGCACGCCGCTCGGCGTGGTGGTGGTCGTCATCGCCGCCGGCTCACTTGGGCATCTGCTGCTGGGCCTCGGTGAGGCGCTGGCGGACCGTCTCCTCGGTGACCTGGCGGCCCGCCGCGGCGTCGGCGAACAACTTCTTCATCGCGGTGCCGACCAGCTCCTCGAACTGCGACTCGTTGGGCACCTGCGGCATCGGCGCGGCGCTCTCGGCGAGGGTCTTGCGCAGCACCGCCTGCTCGGGGGTGCCGAACGACGGGTCCTCGCTGACGGCCTTGACCGGCGGCATCGAGCCGTAGGCGGTGTTCAGCGCCTTCTGCTCGGCGTCGCCGGTCATGAACTGCACGAACTTCAGCGCGCCGTCGAGGTTGCGGGTGTTCTTGAACACCGCGATGTTGATGCCCGCGACGATGGAGTTGACGTTGGCGCCGGAGCCGGGGGCGCCGGACTGGACGGGCACCGGCGCGACGCCGTACTCGTCGGGCTTCATGCCGCGCTCCTGGAGGGCGCGCCCGGCGGCCTGCCAGACCATCATGGCGGCCTTGCCGGTGGCGACGTCGCGGATCGTCTCGTTCTGCACGTACTCGGCGTTGCCGGGCGCGGCGATCTTCTGGCTCGCCAGGAAGTCCACGTACTGCTTGACCCCGGCCACCGCCTGCGGGGAGTCCAGCGTCGGCTTGCCGGCGGCGTCGAAGAAGTCGCCGCCGTGCTGCTTGGTGAACACGAACGCGTGGTGGGCGTTCTCGGCGTTGTTGGCGCCCTCGACGGCCAGGCCGTACTTGCCGCCGGTGGTGAGCTTGCGGCTGACCTCGACCAGCTCCGACCAGGTCGCCGGGGGCTTCTTGATCCCGGCGTCGGCGAAGCGCTTCTTGTTGTAGTAGAGGCCGTAGGCGAGCGAGTAGAGCGGCACGGCGGCGGGCGGCTTGCCCTGCGCGCCGGTGGAGCCGAGCGCGGAGGGCAGGAAACGCTCCCTGCCGCCGATCTTGGCGAAGGTGGCGTCGTCCCACTCCTGGAGCGCGCCGGTCGCCTGGAGCGAGGCCGACCAGGTGTTGCCGATGTTGAGGACGTCGGGGCCCTGGCCGGAGGTCGCCGCGCCGAGGATGCGCTTGAGCAGGTCGGTCCAGGGCACGACCTCCCACTTGACCTTGATGCCGGTCTGCTGCTCGAACTTGGCGATCTCGGGCGCCAGCACCTTGCGGTCCACCGACAGGTCGGCGCCCTGGTTGCTGGCCCAGTAGGTGATGGTCTTGCCGCCGCCGCCCGCGTCGTCGTCCCCGCCGCCGCAGGCGGCGAGCAGGCCGAGCGCGAGGACGGCGGCGGTGGCCGCGCCGGTGGCGCGGAGCGGCGCGCTGAGGTGGGGAATGCGCATGATCGGTGGCCCCTCTCAGGGGTGGGTGGTTTGCCCCCGACTAAATTTAAGACATGATTTAAGACGTAGTTCAGCGGGCCGTCAAGGGTGCGGGGCGACCGGGTATGAATCGGGCGAAGCGGCCGGGCGGTGACGGCCCGGGGCCGGAGGAGAAACGTTCGGAGAGGGGCGCGCCCTGAGCGCCCCTTGGTCGTGCGCGCCGTCAGGAGTCCTGCGCTGTGGAAGTGGAGCCGAGAAGCCTGCGGCGGCTACGCGCCGGGCCGCGCCTGCGCGTCCTGTTCGTCAGGGGTCAGGGCGGCGAGGGCGATCTGCTCGTTGCGGGCCAGGTGCTGTTCGATCGCCGCGGCCACCGTGTCGGGGTCGCGGGTGCGGAACGCCGCGACGAGGTCGACGTGCGCCTGCCCCCGCCGCCGGTGCTCGTCCGGGTCGGGGTCGAGCTGCCCGAAGCCGATCCGGATGTAGCGTTCACTGGCGTGCCACAACGTGGTGAGGACGCGGATGTCCCACGCCGTCGCGGCGGGCGCCAGGAGCGCGAGGTGGAAGGCGTGGTGGTCCTCGTAGATGTCGGCCATGCCGTGGGCCGCGTCGCCGAAGCCGGCGGCCTCGGCGTCGAGCGCGTCGAGCGTCTCGTCGGCGAGCAGCGCGCACGAGCGGCGGGCGACCTCGGGCTCGATGGTGCGGCGCAGCCGGTAGATGCCCTGGAGGTCGGCGAGGCCGAGCGGGGCGACGCGGACGCTGCGGCCCGGCCTGGTGTGGACCAGGCCCTCGCTCTCCAGGCTGCGCAGCGCCTCGCGGACCGGGATGAAGCTGACGTCCAGCATCCCGGCCAGCTCGCGCAGCGAGTACTCCTGGCCCGGGGCCAGTGCGCCCGACAGGATCGAGCGGCGCAGCTCGTCGGTGACCTGCTCGACGACCGAGCGCGACGCGATGGGACGGACGGCCGGTCGGGTGGATGCCACGGTCGCTGCCCCGCTCGTCGGTGTCGGCTGGAGATATCAAGTATAGCGGCGGACGACCCTCCCGGGCGTTTGATATATGTGATAACACTTACCAGAAGGAGGCGGTCATGACGAGCACGACGGTGACCACGCCCGCCGGCGACGCGGCACGGCTCGCGGCGCTGCGGGCGGTGGAGGAGCGCGTCCTGTGGCTGGCCACGGCGATCGTGGACCACGCCAACCGGGTGCGCCCCAACCCCTCGGGGCTGAAGGTGGGCGGTCACCAGGCGTCGTCGGCGTCGATGGTGACGATCATGACGGCGCTGTGGTTCGAGCGCCTCACCGCGGCCGACCGGGTGTCGGTCAAGCCGCACGCCTCCCCCGTGCTGCACGCCATCAACTACCTGCTGGGCGAGCTGGCGGAGGAGTACCTCACGACGCTGCGCTCGTTCGGCGGCCTCCAGAGCTACCCGAGCCGCGCCAAGGACCCCGACCCGGTGGACTACTCGACGGGTTCGGTGGGCATCGGCGCGACGGCCCCCATCTGGGGCGCGCTCGCCCGCCGCTACGTCGACTCCAAGACCGGCGGCGCGGGCACGGGACGGCAGTACTCCCTGGTGGGCGACGCCGAGCTGGACGAGGGGGCCGTCTGGGAGGCCGTCCTCGACCCGATGGTCGCCGAGCTGGGCGAGGTCTGCTGGATCGTGGACCTGAACCGGCAGTCGCTCGACCGCGTCGTCCCCAATATCGGCGCGACCCGGCTCCAGGCGATGTTCGAGGCGGCGGGCTGGCAGGTGCTCACCGCCAAGTACGGGCGGCTGCTGCACGACCTGTTCGCGCGGCCGGGCGGTGAGGCCCTGCGGGTCCGGCTGGACACGATGCCGAACCCCGAGTTCCAGCGCCTGCTGCGCTGCACGCCGCAGCAGGTGCGCGACCGGCTCCCCGGCACCGGTCCCGAGGCCGAGCGGGTGGAGGAGCTGCTCGACACCCTCGACGACGCGACGGTGCACGCGGCCGTCCGCGACCTCGGCGGGCACGACCTGGTCACGCTGCGCCGGACGCTGGACGCCATCGACGACACCCGCCCGACCGTGATCTTCGCCTACACGGTGAAGGGCTACGGGCTGGCCAGCGAGGGGCACCCGCAGAACCACTCCTCCCTGCTGACGGCCGAGCAGCTCGCCGTGCTGGCCGACCGCGTCGGGGTGTCCCCGCAGGAGCCGTGGGCGCGGTTCGATCCCGCCTCGGCCCCCGGTGAACTCTGCGCGCAGGCCGCGGCCCGGCTGCGGCGCGCGCCCGTCGAGCCCGTCCCGGTCGGGCCGGTCCCCGAGGACATCGGCCGCACGCCGAACGGCCGCACCACCACGCAGGCCGCGCTCGGCCGCGCCCTGCTGGACCTCACCCGCTCGGCCCCGGAGGTGGCGCGGCGGGTGGTCACGCTCTGCCCCGACGTCAGCTCCTCGACCAACCTCGGCGGCTGGGTGAACAAGGTCGGCGTCTGGTCGGCCACCGAGCGGCAGGACTGGTTCTCCGACGACCCCGAGACGATCCTGCACTGGCGCGAGCGGCCCAGCGGCCAGCACGTGGAGTTGGGGATCGCCGAGACGAACCTGGTCGGCCTGCTCGGCGAGCTGGGCGCGACCTGGAGCCGGTGGGGCGAGCCGCTGCTGCCCATCGGCGTGTTGTACGACCCGTTCGTCGAACGCGCGCTGGAGCCCTGGTCGTTCGGCATCTACGCGGGCGGCCAGTCGATCCTGGTCGGCACTCCGTCCGGCGTGACGCTCGCTCCCGAGGGCGGCGCGCACCAGTCGATCTCCACTCCGTCGGTCGGCCTGGAGCAGCCCGGCTGCGTCACCTACGAGCCCGCCTTCGCCATCGACGTGGAGTGGACGCTGCTGGCCTCGCTCGCCCGGCTCGGCCGTCCCGACGGCGGCTCGGCCTACCTGCGGCTGTCCACCCGCCCCGTCGACCAGACCCTGGCCGCGGTGCCCGACGACCCGGCCGCCCGCGAGCACCGCCGCCGCCAGGTGGTGGCGGGCGCGTACCCGATCCGGCGCTGCGAGGGCGCGCCCGCGGTGACGATCGCGGCCATGGGCGCGGTCCTGCCCGAGGCGCTGGCGGCCGCCGAACGGCTCACCGCCCTCGGCATGCCCGCCGACGTGGTGTGCGTGACCAGCCCGGGGCTCCTGTTCGAGGCGTTCCAGGACGGCACCGGCCGCGTCCTGGAGACCGCGTTCCCCGCGCACCGGGCGGCCCCGCTGGTCACCGTCCTGGACGGCCACCCGCACACGCTGGCCTTCCTCGCGGGGATCCACCGGGTCAGGGCGCGCCACCTGGGCGTCACCCGGTTCGGGCAGTCCGGCGACCTCGACGAGGTCTACCGCTACCACGGCCTCGACACCGACACCATCGTCGGGGCCGCGCTCGACCTGCGCTGAGCGCGAGAGAGAAGGAGACCATGGACGCCGACGGATGCCTGATGTGCGGGCTGGAGGACGCGGGCGAGGCGGCCCGCGTCTTCCGCGACCCGCTGTGGGCGGCGGAGATCGTGCCCGGCTACGACGTGCCCGGCTGGTTCGTCCTGCGGGCGCGGCGGCACGCCGAGCGCCTGACCGGGCTCAACGACGCCGAGCTGGCCACGTTCGCGAGCCGGGCGCGGGACCTGACGGCCGCCGTCACCGAGGCGACCGGCGCGCCCGCGACCTACCTGCTCTCCTTCGGCGAGAACCACGCGCACTTCCACGCCCTGATCGTCGCCCGCGGCGCCGACGTCCCGCCCGACCGGCGCGGCGGCGACATCCTCAAGCTGCGCGAGACGCACGCCGACCCCGGCGCGGCGGCCCGGCTGCTGCCCGCCGTGCGGCGCGCGTACGAGCGGTGCGCGCCCGTCTGAACCGTCGGAAACGGAGGCCGAACCAAGCGGAGCGCCCCGGCGGTCCGCCCCGTCCTTGCTGTTATCAAATATAGTTACTACCGTGTGCGGTAGCTCACACGGAGATCAGCTCGCCCGGCCGCCCACCTAGGAGGTCTCCCGATGCCCACCCCGAAGTTCGCCCACGTCGTGCTCCAGACCGGCCAGCCCGCGGCGCTGCGGGACTGGTACTGCACGGTCCTCGACGGGCACGTCGTCTACGCCGACGACGCGCTGACCTTCATCACCTTCGACGAGGAGCACCACCGGATCGCGCTGCTCAGCCCGCCGGTGGCGCACGAGCGCAAGACCCCGACCACCGCGTGCATGCACCACGTCGCCTACACCTTCGGCGATCTCGACGAGCTGCTGGAGCGGTACGTCCTGCTGCGCGACAAGGGCGTCACGCCCGCCGTCTGCATCGCCCACGGCGTGACGACGTCGTTGTACTACCAGGACCCCGACGGCAACTTCGTCGAGATGCAGATCGACAACTTCGCCGAGCCCGACCAGGCCACCGCGTACATGCACGGGCCGGAGTACGCCGCCGACTCGGTGGGCCCGGCGTTCGACCCCGAGGAGATGGTGCGGGCGCGCGCGTCCGGCGCGTCGGCGGAGGAGCTCACCGACCGGTCCTGGGCGCTCCGCGCGGGCCTGCCCGATCCGATGGGCGTGCTGCTCGGCGCGGGCTGAGCCGGACGCCGCCAGGCCGCGAGACGCGCGCCGCCCCGCTGGTCCGGCCGTCCGGGTGGGACCGGCGGGGCCGCCGACACGGCCCCGACCAGGAGGAAACATGACGAGAACGGCGCTCACCGGCGTCCGGGTGTTCGACGGCCACGGGCTCTCGGAACCGGGCACGGTGGTCATCGACGGAGCGGTCATCGGGACCGACGTGTCCGGCGCGCGCACGGTCGACGCGTCCGGCGCGGTGCTGCTGCCCGGCCTGATCGACGCCCATGTCCACCTGCACGGCCCCGACGACCTGCGCGGGCTCGCCGCGCACGGCGTCACCACCGGCCTGGACATGGCCACCTGGCCGCCCGACCTGCTGGCCTCGCTGCGCGAGGTGTCCGGGCTGAGCGATTTCCGCAGCGCCGGGACGCCCGTCATCGGACCGGGCGGCCCGCACGCGCGGATCCCCGGCATGGCCGAGGACGCCGTCATCCACGGGCCCGAGCAGGCGGCGGATTTCGTCGCCGCCCGGATCGCGCAGGGCTCGGACTACATCAAGGTCGTCCTGGAGGAACCGGGGCAGGGCGGCCCGGACCGGCCCTCGCTGGACGCCCTGGTCGCCGCCGTGCACGAACACGGCAGGCTGATCGTCGCGCACGCCGCCTGGCCCGGCGCGTACCGGTGGGCGGTGGAGGCGGGCGTCGACGTCGTCACCCACATTCCGCTGGGGCAGCCCCTGGACGCGGAGATCGTGGAGCGGATGGCGTCGGCCGGGCAGATCGCGGTCCCCACCCTGACGATGATGGAGGGGATCGCGTCGGGGCTCGGGATGGCCGACGCCTTCACCGCGTCGCTGGCGAGCGTCGCCGCCCTGCACCGGGCGGGCGTGCCGGTCCTGGCCGGGACCGACGCCAATCACCAGCAGGGGGTGCCGTTCCAGCCCGCGCACGGCGCTTCCCTCCACCACGAGCTGGAACTGCTGGTGCGGGCGGGGCTCAGCGAGGCCGACGCCCTTCGCGCGGCCACCGTCCTGCCCGCGCGGCATTTCCAGTTGACCGATCGTGGGGCCGTCGAGTCCGGACTGCGGGCCGACCTGCTGCTGATCGACGGCGATCCGCTGGCCGACATCAGCGCCACCCGGAAGATCGTGCGCGTGTGGTGCGGCGGCGTCGAGCAGACCCCCGCCTGACGGCGGCCCCTGGCACGTCCCCCTCCCCCGGCGTGCCCGCCGCTCCCTTCCATCAGCAAGGAGAAGTTCATGCGTGTTGCCAACGTGTCGGGCCGGCTCGCCCTGATCGACGATCAGGGCGCGGCCGTCGACGTGGAGCGGGCGAGCGGAGGCCGGTTCTCCTCCTCGCCGCAGGCGGTCTACGACGAGTGGACGCGGTTCCGCGCCTGGGCGGAGAGCGCCGAGCTGCCGCCGGGCGAGCCCTTCGACGCCCGCGACCTGGGCGCGCCCGCCCCGGCTCCCCGCCAAGTGCTGGCGGCCGGGCTCAACTACCGGGACCACGCGAGCGAGTCCGGCTTTGACGCGCCGGAAGGGCTGCCGCCGGTCTTCACCAAGTTCGCCAGCAGCATCACCGGGCCCGTGACCGAGGTGCGGCTGCCCGAGGGCGGCCACACCGACTGGGAGGTGGAGCTCGTCGCGGTCATCGGCGTCGAGGCGCGCGACGTCTCGGCGGACGAGGCGTGGGGGCACGTGGCCGGGCTAGCGGTGGGCCAGGACATCTCGGAGCGGATCACCCAGCTCCAGGGGCCCGCGCCCCAGTTCGGCCTGGGCAAGTCCTTCCCCGGGTTCGCGCCGATCGGCCCGTGGCTGGTGACGCCGGACGGCCTCGCCGACCCCGACGACCTCGAACTGAGCTGCGCGATCAACGGCGAGCAGGTGCAGAAGAGCCGCACCGGCAACCTGATCTTCTCGGTTCCGCAGCTGGTCGCGCGGCTGTCGGCCGTGCTGTCGCTGCTGCCCGGCGACGTGCTGTTCACCGGCACGCCCGCCGGGGTCGGCCTCGGCCGCGACCCGCAGCGCTGGCTGGCCGACGGGGACGAGCTGGTCAGCCGGATCGAGGGCATCGGCGAGTTGCGGCAGACGTTCGTCGGCTGACCTTCGTGCGTTGACGGCGCGCGGCCGTGGCGACGGGCTCCGTCGCCACGGCCGCGCCCGTTCAGGCGGCCCGGACCCGCCGGGTCGTGGAGCAGGTGTAGGCGAAGGCGAGCTGCTGGAGGTGCAGCCTCGCGCCGAGAAGGTGGTGGTCGAGCGAGTGGCCGACCCCCGGAGCGATCTCTGCCGTGGCCCCCGCCCCGGCCGCGAAGCACGCCACGAACTCGGCCAGCGCCTCGGGCGAGGTGTCCCAGAGCGCGTCGTGCTCGGCCAGCACGTTGTGCACCGGCACCGCCACCTGGGCGGCGACCTTCGCCAGCCGCTCCCGCGCCCAGACCGGCGCGCGCCTCAACTCGACCATGGGCGTCGGCGCGTAGGAGCCGTGGGCCGCCTCCCGGGCCGCCTCGGTGAAGCTGCCCTCGGGCCCGAACATCACCGCGTCCCGCTGGGGCACCGGCAGGTCGATCATGTCGCCCGCCGGGATGGCCGCGAGCTGCTCCGACGCGCCGCCCGCCGGGATGCGCGCGCCCATCCCGGTGACGGCGACGCCCGCCAGCGGCCACGCGGGGCGGCGGGCCGCGACCTCCAGGCAGATCATCCCGCCGATCGAGTGGCCGACGAGCACCACCTCGCGGGCCGGAAGATCCGCGACGCTGCGGGCGATCACCTCGTCCAGGATCTCGGCCTGGCGGGCGAAGTCGTTCTCCTCTTCCGGCAGCGTCCCGCTGTCTCCGTAGCCGGGGCGGTCGACCGTCAGGAACGGGAAGCCGTTGCGGGCCGCGAGGTCGGCGAACGAACCGAGCGGCCCGCCGGGCACGTCGAAGTACGCGCTGGTGTAGGTCCCGCCGTGCAGGCCGACCAGAAGCGGGACGCCCTCGACCTCGACGCCGGGGGGACGGTACCTGGTCGCCACGGTGACGTCGCCGACGACGATGCGGTCTTCCCTGCGGTTTTTCACGGAGCACTCCTGACCTGGCGGATCGGGCGGGCGCTGGTGACCCGCATCACTCTGCTATAAGCTAGCGAATATATTTGATAACAGCTAGGGATCGAGGTCTCGTGCTCACATCCCAGGTCGTACCGGACAGCGTTCCGGTCCTGGTCGCCGGTGGCGGGCCGGTCGGGCTCGCGGTCGCCGTGGAACTCGGCCACCACGGCGTGCCCTGCGTCGTCGTGGAGCCCCGGGAGGAGGTCTCCTGGTTGCGCCCGCGCGCCAAGACCACCTCCGCGCGGACGATGGAGCACTTCCGCCGCTGGGGCCTGGCCGGTGAGCTGCGCGAGCGCGCGCCGCTGCCGGTGTCCTGGTCGCACGAGGCGGTGTTCTGCACCGGGCTGGCGGGCCGGGAGATCACCCGTTTCACCGGTTGCCTCGGGCTGGACCTCACCGGCTCCGACCTGGTCGCGGAGGCGGGGCAGCAGGTGCCGCAGCCCGTGGTGGAGGACCTGCTGCGGCGGGCGGCCGGGTCGCGCCTGGTCACGGGGCGGCGCGTGGTCGCCGTCGAACCGGTCGCCGACGGTGTGCTGGTGGACGTCGCGGACCGGGACGGGAACGTCCAGCGCGTGCACGCCGGTTACGTGGTCGGGTGCGAGGGGGCGCGCAGCGTGGTCCGGGACGCTCTCGGAGCCCGCTACGAGGGCGTGGACACGAGCCGCCCCAACCTCAGCATCGCCTTCCGTTCCCCCGGCCTCGCGGCCCAGGTTCCTTTCGGTCCCGCCGTCCACTACTGGGTGCTCAACCCGGAGCAGCCCGGCTTGGTGGGCCGTCTCGATCTGGAGGACACCTGGTGGTGCATCGCGCAGGGGGTTGATGCCGCCACCACTCCGTTCACTCCAGAGCAACTCCTGCACAACGTCCTCGGCGTCCGGGTGCCGGTGGAGATCCTGGCCACCGACTCCTGGCACGCGCGCATGCTCCTGGCCGACCGGTACGGCGACCGGCGCATGTTCATCGCGGGCGACGCCGCGCACCAGAACCCGCCCTGGGGCGGGCACGGCTTCAACACCGGCATCGGCGACGCGGTCAATCTCGGCTGGAAGCTGGCGGCCGTCATCAAGGGCTGGGCGCCGCCCGCCCTGCTGGCGACCTACGAGGCCGAGCGCAGGCCGGTGGCCGCGCGGACCATCGACGAAGCGGTGCGGAACATGAGCACCCTGGCTCCGGAGTTGTCCGATCCCCGTCTCGTCGAAAGCGAAGGGTTCGAGCTGGCCCGCCCGGCCGTGGCTGCCGCCGTGCAGGCGGCCAAGGCCAGGGAGTTCCACAGCCTGCCGCTGACGCTGGGCTACGACTACGCGGCCTCCCCCGTCGTCGCAGGTGAAGCCGGGGGTGCGGGCAGGGACGCCAGCGAGGACGAGCGGGAGTACCGGCCGACCGCCGCACCGGGCCACCGGCTGCCGCACCGCTGGCTGGCTCCCGGCGACTCGCTCTACGACCACCTCGGCCGGGACTTCACGCTGCTCGGCGACCTGTCGTCACCGGCCGCCGAAGGACTCGTCAAGGCGGCGCAGGCCGAGGGCGTCCCCCTGGACACCTTCGACCTGCGCGGATCCCAGTGGCATGACCTGTTCGGTGCCGCACTGGTGCTGGTGCGCCCGGACCAACACGTCGCCTGGCGCGGCGACGGAACGGACGACCCGGGTGCCGTCGTGCGCATGGCCATCGGCGGCTGAGCCCGGCCAGGAGGCCCGGCCGCAAAGCCCAACCACGAGGCCCGGCTACGAGGTCGGCCGGAGACCTCGCTCGATCAGGTCGATCAGGTCGTGGACGGCGGGGTCGGTCAGCTCGTCCGGGAGCCCGCGTAGAGGGCCGTCGATGAGCAGGACCGCCAGGCCGTGCACGCACGACCACACCAGGAACTCCGCCCCCGGCCGGCGCTCGGGGGACATGAGGTCGCAGGCGACCAGGTCGTCCAGAGCCGCGCCGAGCAGCTGGAACGGGGTCATTCCGCCCTGCCCGGCAGAAGCGGTGGCCTGGGCCTGGGCCATGTCGTCGGGGACGTAGAAGGCGGCGCGGAACAGCCCGGGTTCGGTCCGGGCGAAGCGCAGGTAGCCGGTGCCGACCGCGCGGAAGCGGGCGAGGGCCGTCTGAGCTGGGTCGTCGCTGGGTGGGAGGGCGGCGAGATCTTCCTCCATGGCGTGCGCCAGCTCGGCCATGGCCTGGAGGGAGACCGCCTGCACCAGGGCGTCACGGCTGGGGAAGTGCCGGTAGGCGGCGTTGGGCGAGACGCCCGCCCGTCGGGTGGCCTCACGCAGGGCGATCATGTCGGGCCCTCCGGCGCGGGCCAGTTCGGTTCCGGCGTCCAGCAGGGCTTGATGCAGGTTGCCGTGGCGGTAGGTGTCGCGTGCGGGCTTGCCGGAACGCTCGGGCATGGCCGGGAACCTTTCAAGTGGACAGCGTCCACATGAGTATGCCATGATCCTGCCACGCCCAAATGTGGACGCCGTCCACATACTGGTTCCCCCACCCCTCCCGACCGGAATCCGCAGACCAAGGAGCCTTCTCATGACGCACACCATCGACGCCCCGGCCACCACCTCCCGCCCCGCGCACGCCGCCCGCCCGGCGGTCCGGCCCCTGCTCGCCTGCGGCATCGCCGCCGGACCGCTGTTCCTGGCGGTCGGCGTGATCCAGGGCCTGCTGCGCGACGGCTACGACTTCACCCGCAACGCCATCAGCCAGCTCAGCCTCGGCGACCTGGGCTGGATCCAGGAGACCAGCTTCGTGCTCACCGGCGTGCTGGTCATCGTCGGCGCGGTCGGGACGCGGCGGGCGCTGGCCGGTGGGCCCGGCGGCACCTGGGCGCCCCGGCTGATCGCCGTGTTCGGCGCGTCGTTCCTGGTCAGCGCGGTGTTCGCCGCCGACCCCGGCGCGGGCTTCCCCGCCGGGACGCCCGATGGCCCGACCGCCACGCTCAGCACGAGCGGCGCCGTCCACATGGTCGGCGGCATGGTCGGCTACCTGGCGCTGTGCGCGACGTTCCTCGTGCTGGCCCGGCGCTTCTCGGCCCAGGGCCAGCGCGGCTGGGCGCTGGCCTCGCGGATCGTCCCGGCGGCGGTCGTGGCCGGTTTCGCCGGTTCCGCCGCCGGCGTGCTGTTCTTCACCGCCGGGGCGGCGCTGGGCCTGGTGTGGCTCAGCGCGACGATCACCCGGCTCGCCACCGCGCCGTCGGTCCAGCGGTAACCCCCGGACCATCGC
This sequence comes from Actinomadura hibisca NBRC 15177, assembly GCF_001552635.1. Lineage (GTDB taxonomy): Bacteria > Actinomycetota > Actinomycetes > Streptosporangiales > Streptosporangiaceae > Spirillospora > Spirillospora hibisca. The sequence continues at coordinate 209,153 of NZ_BCRO01000011.1, forward strand.
CCCGCCTCGTCCTCCCCTGCGCAAGAACGGAAACCAACCAATGCACGGCATGATGAACGACGTCCAGACCAACACCCTCCAGGTGCCCGGCGCACGCCTGCACTACGAGGTCCGCGGCACGGGACCGCTGCTGCTGATGATCCCCGGCGCGCCCGCCGACGCCGGGGCGCTGGCCGGACTGGCGGCGTGCCTGTCCGACCGCTACACCGTGGTCACCTACGACCAGCGCGGCCTGTCGCGCAGCCCCCTGTCGGAGCCGCCCGCCGACACCGGCGTGCCGGTCTTCGCCGACGACGCCTCCCGGCTGCTGGCCGCCCTGGGCGACGAGCCCGCCTACGTGCTGGGCAACAGCGGCGGCGCGCTCACCGCCCTGGACCTGGCGGCCCGCCACCCCGAGCAGGTGCGCGCCCTGGTCGTGCACGAGCCGCCGCTCCCCGAGCTGCTGCCCGACCGCGACCGCTGGCGGGCGGCGTTCCAGGACGTCCACGACACCTACCGCGAGCACGGCGCGGGCGCGGCGATGGGCAAGTTCATCGTCACCGTGGACGGTCCCGGCAGCGCGCCCCCGGCGATGCCCGACCCGTCCCAGATGCCGCCCGAGGCGCTGGAGATGATGGGTCGCATCCAGGGCAATATGGACTACTTCCTGGCGCACGTGCTGCTGCCCGTGTTGCGCTTCGTCCCCGACGTCGCGGCGCTGCGCTCCGGCCCGGTGCCGGTGACCGTCGGTGTCGGGGACGCCTCGGGCGACGGCGTTCCCGCCCTGTCGGCCCGGGTGCTGGCCGAGCGGCTCGGCGTCCGGCCGGTAGCCTTCCCCGGCGACCACCAGGGCCTGGCGATCGACGTCGCCACCAGCGCCGAGCTGGTCCACGCCGCCTTCGCCTGACCCCACCCCCGCCAGCAGAGAGGCCCCGACATGACCGCACCGGCCAAGGGCGACCCCACCAGCTACTTCCCCGCGATCGAGAAGAAGTACGGCCGCCCCGTGCAGGAGTGGATCGACCTCATCGGCTCCTCGCCCCTGACCAAGCACATGGAGCTCGTCGGCTGGCTGAAGACCGAGCACGGCCTTGGCCACGGCCACGCCAACGCCCTGGTCGCCCACACTCTCGCCAGCAAGAAATAGCCCGGCCGCCTTCCGTCCCGTGAGCACCGCCCGGCGCTCACGGGATGCGGCGTTTCTCCGCAGGGTGCGCGTCAGCCGCGCACGCGGGGCAGGATCTCGTTCTTGTAGAAGTCGAAGAACTCCGGCGAGGTCGGCCCCACCTGGTTGATGTAGACCTCGTCGAAGCCCGCGTCCACGTAGGTCTTCACCATCTGCACGTGGCGGTCGACGTCCGGGCCGCACGCCACGTTCTGGCGGACGGTGTCCTCGGTGACCAGCTCCGCCGCCCCGGCGAAGTGGCGCGGCACCTGGAGCACCTGCCCGGCCTCGCCCGGGATCTGCTCGTTGCGCCACCGGTGGTGGACGGTCTTGACCGCCTCGTCCTCGTCGGGCCCCCAGCACACCTTGAAACCGCCGAGGGTGGGCTTGCCCTCTCCCCCGGCCTCGCGGAACCGGTCCAGGACGTCCTTGTCGGGCTTGGTGGTGACGAGGCCGTCGCCGACGCGGGCCGCGAGCCCGGCGCTCTTGGGACCGTACGCCGAGACGTGGATGGGCGGCGGGGTGTCGGGCAGCGTGTAGATGCGCGCGGTGTCCACCGTGTAGTGCCGGCCGCGATGGGTGACCATCTTGCCGCTCCACAACTCGCGGAGCACCTCGATGGACTCCTCCAGCATCTCCAGGCGGACGCTGGTGGGCGGCCACGGCCCGCCGAGGATGTGCTCGTTGAGGGCCTCGCCGCTGCCCACGCCGAGCCGGAACCGGCCCTTCAGCATGACCTGGCTGGTCGCGGCGGCCTGCGCGATGATCGCGGGATGGACGCGCGTGGTCGGGCAGGTCACCGCCGTGGTGACCGGGATGGACACGCGCTGCGACAACCCGCCGATCACCGACCAGACGAACGGGCTGTGGCCCTGCTCGTCCAGCCAGGGGTGGAAGTGGTCGGAGATCCAGAGCCCCTCGAACCCCGCCCGCTCGGCCAGCTCGGCCTGCCGGAGGAGCTCGTCCGGGTCGTGCTCCTCGCAGCTCAGGAAATAGCCGAACAGCGTCATGGTCCCCCCTGAAACGCGACGGTTGGCGCACTGCGCTGGGGAGCTACCCGGGGATATCGCCGGAAATCTCCCTCGGGCGGCAAAGATTCGCCCTCGGGCCGCTACTTCGGACGGCGGTGGACCCGGCCCTCCTTCATGACGAAGCAGACCTCGCCGAGCACCTCGACGTCGGCGAACGGGTCGCCGGGGACCGCGATCAGGTCGGCGGTGGCCCCGGCCTCGATGCGTCCGAGATCAGGGCGGCCGAGGAGTTCGGCGGCCACCGTCGTCGCCGCGCGCAAGGCGCGCAGCGGTGCGACGCCCGACCGGACCATGGTGGGGAACTCCCGCCAGCTCTCGGCGTGGTCGAACATGCCCGCGTCGGTGCCGAACGCGAGGGTGAGGGCGCTGCGGCCGATCCGGGTCATTCCGGCGCGGAGGTCGTCGGCGTTGCGGGCGACCAGCTCGCGCGCGCCGGGCGGCTTGCCCGTCCAGAAATCGTCGTCGTCCAGGCGCTCCAGGTGCCTGTGGCACACGTACAGGGTCGGGACGACGGGTCGGCCGCTCGCGGCGATCTCGGCGAGGGTGGCGTCGGAGCACAGCTGGGCGTGCTCGATCGTGGTCACGCCCGCGCGCAGGGCGCGGCGCACGCTCTCGTCGGTGAAGGCGTGCACGGCGGTGGGCAGGCCGCGGTCGCGGGCGGCGGCCACCAGCGCCGCCATCTCGCGCTCGCCGTAGCCGACGTGCTGGGGGCGGTCCAGCTTGTTGATCATGCCGCCGGTGCCGGCGAACTTGATCCAGTCCGCGCCGTCGCGGGCCTGCTCGCGCACGGTGCGCACGATCTCGTCGACGCCGTCGGCGAGCGCGCCCCGCTCGCAGCAGGAGCCGTACCCGGTGTCGTCGCCGTGCCCGCCGCGCGCGGAGATCATGCGGGGCGCGACGAACATCCGCGGTCCCGCGACGTCGCCGGAGGCCACGGCGTCGCGGACGGCGACCATGGCGTGGCCGGGGCTCTGGCCGCCGAGGTCGCGGACGGTGGTGAAGCCGTGGTCGAGCAGCGTCCGCAGGACGGGCACCGCCGCCATCGCCTCCTGCGCCGCCGACTGCGCCTTGGCGAGGTGCACGTGGCAGTCGATGAGCCCGGGGAGCAGGACGGCGTCGCCGAGGTCGAGGACGTTCGCGCCGGTGGGCCGGCGCACGCGGGCGCCGATCTGGTGGATCCGGCCGTCCCGCACCAGGACCTCGCGGCGTCCGAGCAGGCCGCCCGCCGTCCCGTCCCAGCAGTTCTCCGCGACGATCACCGTGTCCGTCACCGGCGTCCTCTCCCCGTGCTCACTGCGCCGCGGATCGTTCGTCGAGCACCCGCTTGGTCTGCTGGACGGCCGCGAGGACGCGCGGGAAGCCGATGTAGGGCAGGCACTGGACGAACACCTCGATGATGTCGGCCTGCTCGACGCCGGTGTTGAGCGCCGAGTCGACGTTGGCCTTCATGGGCTCGTACTCGACGCCGAGGGCCGCCAGCGCCGCCAGGCGGACCAGCTGGCGTTCGCGCATCGGGAGCCGAGGGCGGCTGTAGACGTCGCCGAACACGAACTCCAGCAGGTACCGCTCCAGGTCGGGGGCCACCTTGGCGAGCTCCTCGCGCATCCGCTCGCCGTCGGCCTCGTTGACCTGGCGCATCGTCTCCAGGCCGCGCCGGTAGCGGTCGCTCGGGTCGGCGGTCATCGCGGGCTCCCTCGTCGGGTGGTCACGTCTCCGGGCCGATCACGTTCCGGGCCGCGAAGATCTCCGGGAACAGCGGCTGATTGACCATCTCGGCGAGGTAGGGGACGCCCCGGGAGCCGCCGGTGCCGGGGCGTTCGCCGATGATGCGGCGCACCGTCCGCATGTGCCGGAAGCGCCAGAGCTGGTGCCGCTCCTCCAGCTCGACCAGCCGCTCGGCCATCTCGTACTCGGCGGTGTGCTCGTCGCGGTGCTCGTAGATACGCCGCAGGGCCGTCACGACGTCCTGGTCGGCCTCCTGGTCGCCGGTGTGCTGGCGGTCGAGGCAACTTTCCGGGACGGGGTGGCCTGTGCGCAGCAGGAGACGCAGGAACTCGTCGTAGAGCGTGGGTTCGGCCAGCGCGCGTTCGAGGAGTTCGCGTTGCATCGACCAGTCGTATTCGTCGAGGTACTCCGGGCGCTTGTTGCCGAGCCTGAACTCCAGGGCCCGCAACTGCGCCGACTGGAACCCGCTGGCTCCGCCGAGGACGGGCCGGAACTCGGTGAAGGCGTCCGGGGTGAGAGTCGCGATCACCGTCCACTGGCTGATCATCTGGGCCTGGACGGCGTAGATCCTGTCGAGCACGCGGAAGGTGCCGGGCAGGTCGCCGTCGCGGAGCAGGCGCAGGACGCGGGACAGCTCGTGCAGCATCAGCCGGGCCCACAACTCGGCGGTCTGGTGCTGGATGATGAACAGCAGCTCGTCGTCGTGGGGCGGGTCGGCGATGGGGTGCTGGGCGTCCAGCAGGCGGTCCAGGCCGAGGTAGCTCTCGTAGGTCAGGTCGTCGTCACGCTTCTCGCCGCGTGAACGTTTCAGCATGTGCGGCTCCAGGAGAACCCGGCGTCGCGCAGGCGGTGGAGGGCCGTCTCGACGGTGTCGCGCGGGGGCGCGAGGAACATGCGCACGAAGGGGAACGGGTCGGGCACGTCCTGGTCGGCGGGGTCTTCGGGGGTCATGGTCCCGGCTCCCAGCAGCACGCCGGTCTCGGTGAAGCAGTCGCGGCGGTAGCGGTCGACGCCGTCGGCGTGTTCCTGGTAGGCGGGCGGGACGGGGAAGACCAGGTAGCTGGTGCAGTCGCCCGCGTGGAACGACTCGGCGGGGTAGTGCAGTTCGCGGGTGAGGAAGTCGGCGACCAGGGCGCGGTGCTCGGTGCAGGTGCGGCGGAACTGCTCCAGGTAGGACGCTGACTCGGCGCTCTTCAGCCATTCCGCCATGGCGTATTGCAGCGGCACGGCGCAGGTGAACGAGCGGTGCGCCATGTGGTCGTTGACGAGCCGGTCGACCGTGTCCGGGGAGGCGGTGATGGCTCCGATGCCCCAGCCGTTGCAGTTGAACTGCTTGCCCAGCGAGCGGACGGCGAGCCAGCGGCCCGGCGGGCGCGGGTGGTCCTCCAGCAGCAGGCGCAGGGCGGAGGTGGCCTGGGTGCCGGTGTCGGTCACGCCGAAGTAGGCGTCGTCGATCAGGATGTTGGCGCCGGCATCGGCGGCGGCGCTGAGGATGCGGCGGACGCGGTCCGCGCTCCAGTTGATCCCGGTCGGATTGTGCTGGGCGTTGACGACCACGATGGCGTCGGCCGGTGCGTCAAGATCCCGCAGGGCCCGTTCGAGGTGGGCGGGGTCGGGCTGGAAGGCCTCTTCCGCACGCAGCGGCAGGTACTTGAACTGGAAGTCCAGGCCGCTGAAGACGCCGTGGTAGTCCCAGCCGGGCGCGTAGGTGATGACGAGGGGACGGCCGCGCGCGTTCTCCCGGATCAGGCAGCCGAAGTCGTACATGCTGTTGCGGGTGCCGGAGCAGGCGACGGCGACTTCGTAGTCTTCGCCGACGGTGAGCGCGTCGGGAATTCGTGCCGTCTGCGGAACGTAGGAGCGCAGGACGCGCTGGAGCGCGGGCAGGCCGTACTGCGAGATAATGTAGCCGTGGACGTGGCTGGGCATTTCTTCGCCGAGCAGTCGCGCCAATCCGGTCGGGGCCTGCGACCAGGTCTCGCCGACACTGAGGTAAATCGGCTCGCCGTGCGGTGAACCGTCGCGGAGGTAATCGTCGATCCATGCGGCGTCCTCGAAACGGCGCCGCACACCAGCGTCTTCGGTCACCTCGGCGAGGATCGATGACATGTCCGACCTCCGCGTTATGCGGGTCCGCCAGCGAATGCCAAGCGTAACACGGCGTTCAAATGGCGTCACAGCACGATGACCTCACCTGCCCGCCCGTATGCACGGTTTCTCTCGCGCCACTTCCGCATCACCGGAGATCAAGTTTGAAAGGTGACGGCGTGGAAAGGAAAACGCGACGGAAGGGGTCGGCATGGGCAACGATCCTGCACTTTGGGGAGTGGCCGAAACGGCTGCCTATATTCGCCGTGGAGTGATCTCCTCCTCCGAATACACCCAGGAACTCCTGCGCCGGTGCCGACGGCGGGAGGCGCTGAACGCCTTCATCACACTCGATCCCGACGCGCTGCTCGCGCGGGCACGGGAAGCGGACCGCCGCCGCGACGGTGAACCGGGCCCCCTTTACGGAGTGCCGCTGGCCGTCAAGGACAACATCGACGTCGCCGGTCAGGTCACCACGGGCGGGACGCCCGCCCTCCGCGACCACGTGGTGAACCGGGACGCGGAGACGTGGCGGCGCCTGCGCGTGGCGGGAGCCCTTCTGCTGGGCAAGACGAACATGCACGAACTGGCCTTCGGCGTCACGGGCAACAACCGGGCGTTCGGCCCGACGCTCAACCCGTGGGCGGCCGACCGGACCGCCGGTGGAAGCAGCAGCGGCACCGCCGCCGCAGTGGCGGCCCGTCTGGCACCCGCCGGTCTCGGCACCGACACCGGCGGTTCCGTCCGCATCCCCGCCGCCCACTGCGCCACGGCGGGCCTGCGCCCGAGCCGTGGCCGCTACGGGCAGCACGGCGTGCTGCTGCTGTCCCGCACGCGCGACACGGTCGGCGTCATCGCGCGTTCGGTCGTGGACATCGCGTTGCTGGACTCGGTCATCGCCCCTTCGCCGGGGCACGCCGGTCGGACCGCTCCGGCGCTCCCCTGGCCCGGCGTCCGGCTCGGCGTCCCGCGCCGCCCCTTCTGGCGGGATCTGGACCCGGCCACCGCCGCCGTGGCCGAACGAAGGCTCGACGACCTGAGCCGGGCCGGTGCCGTCCTGGTGGAGGCGGACCTCCCCGACCAGGTGATGGAGCAGGTGCCGGAAGCCGGGATGGCCATCGCGGAGTACGAGGCCCGCCGCGAACTGCCGTACTACCTCGCCCAGACGCCTCCCTCGCCGACCTATGACGAGTTGGTCGACCAGATCGCCGATCCCGACGTGCACGCCCCGCTCGGCGGCGCGGCGAACACCCCGCCGTCGGCCTACCAGACGGCATGCCGCTCGGCCGTGCCGCTGTTCGAGGCCACGCTGACCGACTACGTCCGCGCCCATCGACTGGACGCCCTGGTGTACCCCACCTGCCCGGTTGCGGCGCAGCCGGTGGGGCACGACGAGACGGTGCGGCTGAACGGACGCGACGCTCCCACCTTCGCCACCTACATCCGCAACACCGATCTCGCCAGCGTCATCGGCTGGCCCGCCCTGGCCCTACCCGCCGGGCTGGGCGACGACGGCCTGCCCGTCGGGCTGGAGCTGTGCGGTCCGCCGCACTCCGACCGACGCCTGCTACGTCTGGGGACGGCCTGCGAGGGCCTGTGGGAATGGCCGTCGGCACCCGACTGAACAACCACGCTCCCCGCCGCCCGGCGCGCCCCGGCCCGCTCACCGCGTGGGTTGCGGCAACACCCGGACCAGCACGGCGGGCAGCCACCAGTTGCGCCGCCCCAGGAGCTGCATCAGCGCCGGGACCAGCACCAGCCGGATGACGGTCACGTCGATCGCCACCGCGACGGCGGTCGCGAACGCGATCTGCCGCAACTCCAGGCGGTGGCTGGTCAGCAGGGCGGCGAACGTGACGATCATGACGGCGGCGGCCAGCGTGATGGTGCGGGCGGTGTGCCGCAGGCCGTGGGCGACGGCGGCGGTGTTGTCCCCGTGCTCGCGGTGGTGCTCGGCGATGCGGTGGACCAGGAACACCTCGTAGTCCATCGACAGGCCGAACACGATGGTGAACACCGCCACCGGCAGCAGCGCGTTGACCGGCGCGCCGTCGAACGCCAGCGAGGTCAGGCCGAGGGCCGCGGCGACGGCCAGCACGTTCAGCAGCACCGCCTTGACCGGCAGCAGCACGCTGCGCAGCGCCGCCACCAGCAGCACCAGCGAGCAGCCCAGCACGAGGACGCCGAGCCGCCACAGCCGCTCCATGCTCTCGCCGGTCAGGTCGGCCAGCATGGCGGTGGGCCCGCTGACCAGCAGCGGCTGCCCGGCGGGCAGCGACGCCGCGCCGTCCCGGCGGAGGTCGTCCAGGAGGAGGGCCGAGTCCGGCCGGTCGGGAGGTTGCGCGGTCGCGAAGAGCACCATCGTCAGGTCGCGGCCGTTGTCCAGGGCCGCCGTCAGCGTGAAGCGAGGGTCGGCCTCCAGCTTCGCGGTCAGGCCGAAGGTGTCGACCGGGCCCGCGTCGGCGGCGTGCGGGAGCAGCAGGTACTCCAGGGAGGCCATGCCGTCGCCTTCCATCTGGGCCAGGAACCGCCCGGCCTCGGTGTGGGCGAAGGAAGGCCGGTCGTAGTCCATGCCGAAGCGCATCCCTAGCGCCGGAAGGGCCGCCAGCGCCAGCACGGCGGTGCCCGCCGCGAGGTAACGCCAGGGGTGGCGCATCAGATGCCGCGCCCATCGTGCCCAGCCGCCCTCGTCGTCCCCGGCGGACGCCGTGCTCCCGTACCCGGCGACGATCCGGTCACCGAAGGCCGCCAGCAGGGCGGGCAGCAGCGTCACCGCGACCGCCGCCGCGACCAGGGCCGCGACGACGGCGGGCACGGCCAGCGTCTTGATCAGGTCGGCGCGGACCGTGAACATGCAGCACGCCGTGCAGATCACCGCCAGCCCGCACCACAACACCGTGCGCCCCGCCGTGGCCATCGCCAGACGCACCGCCCGGCGACGGTCCGCGCCCGCTTCGACGGCCCGGCGGAAACGCAGCAGCACCAGCAGGGCGTAGTCCAGCCCCAGCCCCAGGCTCGCCGAGCACGCCACCGTCAGCATCAACGTGTCCAGGCGCAGTCCCCACACCAGGTGCGCCACGGTCAGCACGCCCACGGCGACCACGGTCGCCACCCCGGCCATCACCAGCGGCACCAATGCGAGCCGCAACCTGCGCAACCCGGCCCACAACACCAGCAGCGCCAGCGGTGCCGCGATGAGTTCCGCGCGCTGAACGTCGGCGAGGTCGGCGTCCTTGACCTCGGTGAACACCGGCGAGACGCCGACCAGACCGGCCCGCACCCGGCCCTGCGACGCCTGGGCCACGCGGTCGCGCAGCGCGGCCTGCTGTTCCGGCAGCCGCCGGTAGCGCGCCGCCTCGTCGCCGTGCAGCCCGGCCAACACGTACAGGTGGTGCGAGTTCTGCCGGGACGTGGGCGGAAGCGCCTGCACGCCGCCGACGCCGGGCCGGGCGGCCAGCGCGGTCAGCCCGGCCGCCACCGCCCGCAGGTAGTCCGGGTCGTCGGCGTCCAGCACCGGCGAGTCGAAGGCGACCACCACCTGCTCGTCGCCCCACTGCGGGAACCCCCGGCCCAGCAGTTCGGCGGCCTGCGCGGAGGGCGATCCCGCCACGCGCAGCGACGGCGCGCCCAGAGCGCCGAGCAACGCCGGGACCAGCGCCAGCGAGCCCGCCGCCAGCACCAGCCACCCGATGATGACGAACCAGCGGCGGCCCGGCGGAGACGACTCGGCCACAACCCCTCTTCTCGCATTGTCACAGGGAGTGCCTAAGCTACTCCTGACAGTGATCACCTTGAAAGAGGGAGCCCATGTCCACCCAGTCCGGCACCGACCATCCCGCCCCCGGCGGCACCGCCCGGGGACGCTTCCGCCGCCTCGCCGCCGCCACCGGCCTCGCCGCCGCCCTGACCACGGCCATGGCGCTTCCCTCGGCGGCGGAACCGGCGGCCGTCCCCACGCCCGGGACGGTGACGGCGATCGACGCCGCGTCCCTGACCTGCGACGTGACGACCGAGCCCGGCCACCCGGTGACGTTCTCGCCCGCCGTGGGCCTGCTCCCCCGCAGGGTCACCGTCAGCGGCAGGGCGGTCCTGGACGACTGCTCCTCTCCCAGCGGACGGCACCAAAACATCGACCACGGCCGCCTGATCGGCCGTGGGACCGCCCTCGCCTCCTGCACCAAGGCGCGCGACATCACCGGGCAGGCGGCCATCACCTGGTACGACGCCAGGGGCCGCGACCTGGGCATCACCACCATCAAGCCCAACACCGGGCAGGTCGTCGGCTACAACCCCGGCGACGCCCTGCTGAGCGGCACCGCCACCTCCGGCCCGCTGACCGGGAAGAACGTCCGCGGCACCGCCACGCCGACCAGCGACACCAGCCGCTGCGCCCTGCTCGGCCAGTCCGCGATCCACGGCAAGGGAAAGATGACCTTCTCGTAAGGGCCGGACACCGGCGTGCGGGCACACGCGGGATCTTTCGAGGTGGGACGGCGGGCGGGGAGGCGATGAGGGCTGAGCGCAGGACATCGTGCGCCGGTCCCGGCGGCGTCCCCACCGCCGTCGTCAAGGGAGAGCACACATGACTCCGGCGTCCGTTCTGATCATCGGTGCCGGGTTCTCCGGTCTGGGCACCGCCATCCGCCTGCTCCAGGCCGGGATCGACGACATCGTCGTCCTGGAGCGCGCCGACCGGATCGGCGGGACCTGGCGGGACAACACCTATCCCGGCGCGGCCTGCGACATCCCGTCCCTGCTGTACTCCTACTCCTTCGCCCCGAACCCCGACTGGTCGCACACCTACGCGGGCGGCGCGGAGATCCTCGCCTACCTCCAGGAGGTCGCTGACTCCCACGGGCTGGGCAAACACGTCACCTTCGACGCCGAGGTCACCGGCCTCGCCTTCGACGAGGCCGCCGGGAGCTGGACCGCGACCACCGCCGACGGCCGCGACTTCACCGCCCGCACCGTCGTCATGGCCACCGGACCGCTCGCCGACGTCCACCTCCCGCGCCTGCCCGGCGTCGACGACTACACCGGCCACCTCGTGCACAGCGCTCGCTGGGACCACGACCATGACATGACCGCCGAGCAGGTCGCGGTGGTCGGCACCGGGGCCAGCGCCGTGCAGATCATCCCCGAACTCGTCGGCGCGGCCGCCGGGGTCACGGTCTTCCAGCGCACCCCCGGCTGGGTCCTGCCCCGGTTGCGGCACCGCCGCTCCGCAGCGAGCAGGAAGGTCTTCCGCGCGCTCCCCGCCGTCCAGCGCGCCGCGCGCAACGCCTGGTACTGGCTGCACGAGTCGGTGGCGCTGGCCCTGGTGTGGGTCTCGCCGTTCACGCTGCTCGTCGAGGCCGCCGCCCGGCTGCACCTGCGCTGCGCCGTCCGGGATCCCCGGCTGCGCCGCCGTCTCACCCCCGACTTCCGGGCGGGCTGCAAACGCATCCTCATGTCCAACGCCTACTACCCGGCCCTACAGGCGTCCAACTGCACGCTCGTCACCGAGTCCATCGCCGCTCTGTCCCCCGACGGCATCCGCACCACCGACGGCGTCGAGCGCCACTTCGACCGCATCGTGTTCGCCACCGGGTTCGACGTGCACAAGACCGGGACGCCCTTCCCGATCATCGGCTGCGACGGCCGCGTGCTCGCCGACGAGTGGACGCGGGGCGCGCGGGCGTACAAGAGCGTCAACGTCGCGGGCTATCCGAACCTGTTCTTCACCTGCGGCCCCAACTCCGGCCCCGGCCACAACTCCCTGCTCGTCTACGCCGAGGCCCAGATCGGCTACATCACCCGGGCCATTCGCATGATCCTCCGTCGTGACCTGCTCCACCTGGACGTCAAGCCCCACGCTCAGGACACCTACAACCGGCGCATCCAGCGATGCCTGGCCAGGACCACCTGGAACTCGGGCTGCCGGAGCTGGTACCTGACCGACGACGGTTTCAACGCGACCATGTATCCCGGCTTCGCGACCCAGTACGAACGCCAGATGGCCCGGATGGACCTGCGCGCCTACCACCTCCGGCCGAGAGTCGGCGAAGAGCCTGGTGGCCGGTGGTCCGCGGCGGGGGCGGAGGCCTGCGGCGTGGCCGATTGACACATGATCAGCCCACCCCGAACGTGATCATGCACTCACCCTGAGTGAGAGCCCGGGAGTCTCGCCAGCACGCGGCCCGTCCCCGGCGGACACGAGCTGGAGGACACGACATGACCGCGCACGACACGGCCCCGCACGGCACGGCCCCGCACCAGGAGGCGGTGGCGATCGTGGGAGTGGCGTGCCGGTTGCCCGGCGGCGTCAACGACCTGGACCAGCTGTGGGAGGCGTTGCGCGACGGCCGCGACATGGTCGGGCGGGTTCCGGCCGACCGGTTCGACGTCGACCGGTTCGTGGACGAGTCGATGCCGCGTCGGGGCAAGAGCTACACCGCCGCCGGTGGTTTCCTGGAGGACCTGGCCGGATTCGACGCCGGTTACTTCGGGATCTCACCGCGCGAGGCCGCGCAGATGGACCCGCAGCACCGGCTGCTGCTGGAGGTCGCGGTCGAGGCGCTGGACGACGCAGGCGTCGATCCGGCCACGCTGGCCGGGACCGACGCGGCCGTGTACATCGGCATCTCCGACGCCTCCTACGGGGCGATGCAGATGTTGTCCACCGACGTCGTCAACCCTTACACCATGGCGGGTGCGGCCTCGTCGATCGCGGCCAACCGGTTGTCGCACTTCCTGGACCTGCGCGGCCCGAGCATGGCGGTGGACACCGCTTGCTCCTCGGCGCTGGTCGCCCTGGACCGCGCCTGCAAGACGCTCCTGGAGGGCACGAGCCGCACGGCACTGTGCGGCGGGGCCAACGCGCTGCTGAGTCCCTACCACTACATCGGGTTCTCGCAGGCGTCGATGTTGTCGCCAACCGGGCATTGCCATTCGTTCTCGGCCAACGCTGACGGCTACGTGCGGTCCGAGGGCGCGGGCCTGGTAGTGCTCAAGCGGCTGGCCGACGCGCTGGCCGATGGTGACCGCGTGCACGGCGTCATCCTGGGCAGCGCCGCCAACAGCGACGGCCGCACCATGGGCCTGGCACTCCCCAATGCCGACGCTCAAGAGGAACTGCTGCGGAACGCCTACGGGCGAGCGGGCGTGCACCCCGACGAGCTGGTGTATCTGGAGGCGCACGGCACCGGCACCCCGGTCGGCGACCCGATCGAGGCCCACGCCATCGGCCGCGCCCTGGGCGTGAACCGCCGCACCGGCGCGCTGCCGATCGGCTCGGTGAAGACCAACCTGGGACACCTGGAACCGGCCTCGGGCATGGCGGGGCTGTTCAAGGCCCTGCTGGTGCTGCGGCACGGCCTGATCCCGGCGTCTCTACACGCCGAGACGCCCAGCCCCGACATCGACTTCGCCGGGCTGAACCTGGCCCTGGCCGCCGAGCCCACACCGGTGGCCCCGGTCGCGCGTCCGGTCGTGGGCGTCAACTCCTTCGGCTTCGGCGGCACCAACGCCCATGTGCTGGTGGCCACGCCGCCTTCCGCGCAGCAGCCGACCATCGAAAGCACCGGCTCCGAGGCAGCGGGCGAGGCCCTGCCGGTCCTGGTGACGGCACGATCTGAAGCGGCGCTGGCCCAGGCCGCCGCGCAGATGGCCGACCGGCTGGCCGACGCGTCGCAGGACGACTTCTACGACATCGCCTACACCGCGTGCCGACGACGCGCCAAGCACCCCTACCGCGCCGCCGTCCTGGCCACCACCGCAGCCGAGTCCGCCGACCGGTTGCGCGCCGCTGCGGCCGACGGCACCGCCATCAAGGCGATGGGTGACGGCCGGGTGGCGTTGGTGTTCTCCGGCAACGGCGCGCAGTGGGCGGGCATGGGCGCCGACCTGCTGCATGATGCGGTGTTCCGGTCGGCGGTCGAGGCGGTGGACGCCGAGCTGGCCCCGTATCTGGGCTGGTCGGTGGCCGAAGAGATGGCCCTGCCGCCCGCCGGGTGGCGGTTGTCGGCCACCGAGGTGGCCCAGCCGATGTTGTTCGCCGTCCAGGTCGGCCTGGTGCACATGTTGAAGGCGCGCGGCATCACCCCGGCCGTGGTGGTCGGTCACAGCGTCGGTGAGGTCGCCGCCGCCTACGCCGCCGGAATCCTGACGCTCGCCGACGCCGCGCGCGTCCTGGCCGAACGCAGCCGCGCCCAGGCCCCCACCGCCGGAAACGGCCGGATGGCCGCGCTCGGCCTGCCCCGTCAGGAGGCGGAGGAGGTGCTGGCCGCCCACCCCGGGATCGAGATCGCCGCCGTCAACACCGCCGGGCACATCACGGTGTCCGGTCCCGCCGACCAGTTGAAGGCGCTGGCCGACGAGATGGCCCGCCGCCAGGTGGTGTTCCGGGAACTGGACCTGGACTACGCCTTCCACAGCGCCGCCATGGACGGGGCCTGCGACACCCTGGTGGACAGGCTCGCAGGACTGGCACCGGCGGCCGGGCACACCCCGTTCGTCTCCACCCTGACCGGCGGCCCGATGAGCGGGACCGCCCTGGACGCCGACTACTGGGCCCGCACCGTCCGCGAACCCGTCCTGTTCGCCCCCGCCATCGACACCCTGCTGGACCAGGGCATCGAGCTGCTGGTCGAGATCGGTCCGCACCCCGTCCTGCGCCCCTATCTGCGCCGCGTCATCGCCGCCCGCACCAAGGGCGGCAAGGGCACCGGCGCGCTCACGCTGCCGACGCTGCGCCACGGCGAGGACGGGATCGAAGGCGTCCACGCGGTGACCACCGCCGTCACGACACTGATCGCCGCCGGTGCCGACGTGGACTGGCACCACTACTTCCCACGCCCCGGGCGCGTGGCGGAACTGCCCGCCTACCCCTGGCAACGCGAACGCCACTGGAGCGGCGGGCCCGACTCCTGGGTACGCTCCCTCGGCGACGGCCGCATCGACCATCCCCTGCTGGGCGAACGACTGCCGATCCTGGACCCCACCTGGTACGGCCGCGTCGAGCCGGTGCTGGTGCCCTGGCTGTCCGGCCACCGCATCGACGGCGCGGTCGTCATGCCCGCCACCGGCCACGTCGAGATGTTGCTGGCCGCAGGCCGCCGCGCGTTCGACGCACCCGCCGAAGTACGACACCTGGAGATCACGCGGCCCCTGATCGTCCCCTGGGGCGACGAAGGCGGCGTCCACCTCCAGGTCTCCCTGTCGGCCGAGGACGGCGTGGGAAGCGTCGCGGGCGGTGAGGCGGGCGGCCGTGGCCTGACGCAGTATGCGCGGGCCCGGGTCCGGCGGTTGCTCGGGGACCGGCCACAACCCCTGGACCCGGCGGTGCTGCGAGCCCGCATGGGCGAGGCGAACGACGCCGCGGACTTCTACTCCCGCACCGAACGGCTCGGCTTGCAGTACGGCCCCGCCTTCCAGGTGCTGACCGAACTGTGCCTCGGCGACGGCGAGACGCTGGCCGCCTACCACCACCAGCCCGGCACCGACCGTCACGACGACCGGTACGAAGTGCACCCGGCGCTGCTGGACGGGGCGCTGCAAGCCGGATTTCCGATGCTGGCCGACCTGTCGGGCGACGGGCGAGGATATCTCCCCGCCCGGATCGACGCGGTGCGCGTCTGGAGCAGCCCCCAGGCGCGGGGACTGGTCCACGTGCACCATCGCAGCCGCACCCAGACCGAGGTGTGCTGGGACATCACCGTCACCGACGAGGACGGCGCCGTCGCCGTGGAGATCCAGGGTTGCCGGTTGCGCCGCTACGACGGCAGGCGGCACACGCCGCTGACACACAACCATCTCGAACTCCGCGCCGCGCCCCGTCCCGCCGAACCGGCCGCGCCCAGCCCGCTCCCTTCGTCGGGCCGACTTCTGGCCGAGGCCGGTGACCGGATCGCCGACCTGCGCGCCGACTGGCACCGGTACGACTACGGCCGGGGCGCAGCCACGCTCCTCCAGATGAACGCGCACTGCACCGCCGAGGCCATCGGCGGCATCCTCGGCACGCCGGACGAACCGTTCGGCGTCCAGGACCTCATCGACGCGGGGATGCGCCCCGTCTACCGCCGGTTGATCGAGACCGCGGTCCCGGTGATGGAGCACCACGGCCTGGTGGCGACCGAGGGGCCGGGCCGGTGGCGGCTGACCGGCGACCGGCCGCGGACGCGCGAGCTGCTGCGCGAGATGATCTCGGAACATCCGGCGAACATCAGCGAGTCGGCGCTGTCCTCCCGCGCCGCCCAGCACCTTCCCCAGATCCTGCGCGGCGAGTGCGATCCCCTGGACCTGCTGGCCCCCGAGGGGGCGATGGAGGGACTCGAACAGTTCTACGACCTGTCCCTGATCCTGCGGTTCCACAACCGCATCGCCCAGGAACTGCTGCGCCAGATCGTCGCGCGATGGCCGCACGACCGGCCGCTGCGCGTCCTGGAGATCGGCGCGGGCACCGGTGCCCTCACCGCCGCCCTGCTCCCCGTCCTGCCGGACGAACGTACCCGCTACACCTACACCGACGTCTCCCCCTTCTTCTTCAAGCGCGCCCAGAAACGGTTCGACGCCTACGACTTCGTCGACTACCGCACGCTGGACCTGGACACCGATCCCGACGAGCAGGACTTCGCGCCAGGAACCTTCGACGTCGTGGTGGCCGGCCACGCCCTGCACACGGCCGGGGACCTCACCTCGGCGCTGCGGCGCGTTGCCGGGCTGCTGGCACCTGGCGGCCGGTTGCTGGCCGTGGAGCCCCACGACCCGCAGATGCTGGCGCTGCCCTTCGGCGTGCTCGACAGCTTCTGGAAGATCGACGACCCGGAGCTGCGTCCCGGGTCCGCCCTGCTGGCCCGCGACCAGTGGACGCCGCTGCTCCGGCAATGCGGCTTCACCGACGTCGAGCAGACCGGCGACGACCGCGAGCCGTGCCGCGACGACTACTCGGTCATCCTGGCCACCATGGCTGCCGAGCGCCCCGCCGTGCCACCGGCGGCGGCAGATGCACCCGGCGACGCGCGCTGGCTCGTCATCACCGAATCAGACCAGGAGGAGTCGCTGGCTCGGCAGGTCGCCGCGTGCTTCCGGACCGCAGGCCAGCACGCGGTCGTCAGCGATGCCGGTACCGGCATCGACGCCGCCGCCCTGGACGACCACCTGGCCGGCGGCGGCGATGACGCCTCCATCGTGCTCATCCTGGGCACCGGCGACTCGGATCTTGACGACCTCGTTCCACGGACCACCCGCCGCGCAGCGATCATGCGCACCGTCGCGCTGGCCAGTGCCCACCACCGCACCGGCGAAGTGACGCGGTTCTGGCTGGTCACCCGGCCCAGCGGGGTGCAGCCCCCGCCCGAGAAGGCGCTGGAGCCAGCCGACGCCGCGGCGTGGGGCGTGGCCCGCACGCTCGGCAACGAGGAGCCGGGCCTACAGGTGCGGTGCGTGTCGTTCGACCGCACCGGCGAGCCCGACGCCGACGCCCGCCGCCTCATCTCCGAGCTGACCGCGCCCGACGAGGACGACGAGGTCCTGCTGACCACCGGCGGACGTTTCGTGCCGCGCGCGGTGAGCCTGGCGGCCGGTGCGCAGACCCGTGCAAGCGGCCAGCGGAACGCACCGGCCTACCGCCTGGAGGTCCGCGACCCCGGCCTGTTCCACCGGCTGGCCTGGGTCGAGTCGGACCCGCTGCGGCTCGGCCCCGGCGAGGTCGTCGTCGACGTGGCCGCCGCCGCGCTGAACTACCGCGACATCATGAACGTGACCGGGCTGCTGCCCGCCGAGGCGACCGAGGACAGCTTCTTCGGGCAGGGCATCGGCATGGAGTACGCCGGGACGGTCGCCGGCGTGGGACCGGGGGTGACCACGGTGAAGCCGGGTGACCGCGTGGTCGCCCTGTCCCCGGTCACCATGGGCACCCAGGTGTCCACCAGCGAGCACACGGTCTCCCCCATTCCGGACACGATGTCCTTCACCGAGGCGGTGACCATGCCGGTCGCCTTCCTCACCGTCCACCACGCGCTGGACCGGCTGGCGCGCGTCCGGCCCGGCGAGACGGTCCTGGTGCACGGGGCCGCCGGAGGGGTCGGCATGGCGGCCCTGCAATACGCCGAGCACACCGGGGTCCGCGTCATCGCCACCGCCGGGACGCCCGCCAAGCGGGACCTGCTGCGCGCCATGGGCGTGGAGCACGTCCTCGACTCCCGCGGCCTGGACTTCCAGCATCAGATCATGGCGCTGACCGGCGGCGTCGACGTCGTCCTCAACTCGTTGTCCGGCGAGGCCATCGCCCGCGGACTGGAGACGTTGCGGCCCGGCGGCCGGTTCGTCGAGATGGGCAAGCGCGACATCTACGAGAACCGGCACCTGCCGCTGCGGGCCTTCGACCGCAACATCACCTTCGCCGCGATGGACCTCAGCACCCTCACCGACGATCCCGAGCTCATGGGCCCCTGCTACCAGGAGATCGCCGCCCGGACGGCGGCCGGGGCCTACCGGCCCCTGCCGCACCGGGTGTTCCCGGCGGCGCGCGTGCAGGAGGCGTTCCAGCTGCTCCAGCACTCCCGCCACACCGGCAAGGTCGTCATCGCCTTCGACCCGCTGGACGAGGCCCCGCAGGTCGAGCGGCGGCACCGGCGGCCAGAGCTGAACCCCGACGCCACCTACCTGGTGGTCGGCGGGCTAAGCGGCTTCGGGGCCGCCACCGCCCACTGGCTGGCCGACCTCGGCGCCCGCCACCTGGCGCTGGTCGGCCGCCGCGGCACCACGACGCCAGGCGCGGGGGACCTGCTGGACGGGTTGGAGGCCCGCGGCGTCGCGGTCGCCGTCCACGCCGTCGACGCCACCGACCTCGACGCCATGCGCGCGGTGCTCGACGGCATCGACGCCGACGGGCACCCGCTACGCGGCGTCGTGCACTCGGCGATGCTCGTCGACGACGATCTGCTGGTCGACCTGTCCGACGACCGGCTAGCCGCCTCCCTGGCCCCCAAGATGGCGGCGGCGGCCGTCCTGGACGTCCTGACGCGCGACCGCGAGCTGGAGTTCTTCCTGATGTACTCCTCCTCGGCCGCCTTCGTCGGCCAGGTGCGCCAGGCCAACTACGTCGCAGGCAACCTCTACCTGGAAGCGCTGGTGCGCCAGCGCCGCCAGGCGGGACTGCCCGGCCTGGCCATCGCCTGGGGGATGCTGGGCGAGACCGGGTACATCGTCCGCCACGACATGGCCGACAACATGGCCCGGCTGGGCATCGAGGCGATCTCCAACGACGAGGCGTTCACCGCCGCCGGTCGGCTGCTCGCCGACGACCACGAGGTGACCGGGTTCGGCCGCTACGACTGGGGCCGCCTCCGCGAACTGGTCAGCGGCCTGGTCGGGCCCCGGTACGGCCGGCTGATGCCGCCGCTGTCGCGGGTGAGCGGCCGGACGCGCGAGGACCTGGTGCGGGAGCTGGCCGGGTTGCCCGCCGCCGAGGCGCTGGAGCGGGTCGCCGGGTACCTGGCGGCGTTCCTGGCCGAGGTGTTCCAGATGCCCTCCGAGCAGCTCGACCATGACCGGCGGCTGGACGAGTACGGCATGGACTCCCTCATGGGCGCCGAACTGCTGGTGATGTTGCGCGAGCAGTTCGGCCTGGAGATCCCGCCCATGGAACTGGTCCGCAGCGCGGGCACGATCACCGAGCTGTCCCGCATCATCCTCACCCGCCTGGGCCTGACGACCGCCGAACCGAAGCCCGCGACCACCCGCGCCCTGCCCGACGCCGCGCAGCCGGTCCCGGTCATCCCCGCGCAGCTGTCGGACCCGGAACCGCAGCAGGCACTCGTGCCCGCGGACCTTCCGTGACCCACTGACCGGCGATCCGTTCGTCAGCCTGGAGCTCGTGCACGACCCCGCCAGGCCGGTCACGGACACCAGCGCGATCAACCACCTCGTCGTCCAGGTGGACGACCGCCGACCGCCGATTTCGGCTGACGGATGGTCCGCGGCTCCCGGCTTTGGAGGCCTTTGCGGCAATACCAGCCAGTATGGGCGCTCTGCGGGGAATGAAGATTCTTCGCCGGGGCAAGCACCTCAGACGTCGGCGGCGCGGCAGGCGCGCCGCCCGGAGTCCGAGGAGATGACGATGGCGGGCAAGTTCGTGGTCAAGAAGGGCACTACCGGCAAGTTCCACTTCAACCTGCTCGCGACCAACGGCCAGGTGATCGCCAGCAGCGAGAGCTACGAGAGCAAGGCCGCGGCGCTGAACGGGATCGAGTCGGTGAAGAAGAACGCGCCCAACGCCGCGGTCGAGGACCAGACCGCCGGTTGATCCGTCCGCCGCGAGGTGCGGCGACCAGGCGGCCAGATCGGCGCCGCGCGTCGCGCCGCGGTCGGGCGCCTGGCCGCCTCATCGCCGCCCCGGCCGCCGAGGATCGGGCCAGGCGAAGTCGTCGATCGCCAGCCAGGGCATGCCGACCACGGTCGCCGGGGTCGTCCCGGTGAACGCCATGACGTCGCGATGCAGGTGGGACTGGTCGACGTAGCCGCTCTCCGCCGCCACGCGGGCCGCGGCCTCGCCCACGACCAGGCGGTGCGCGGCGTGGTCGAAGCGGACCAGCTTCGCGGCGCGTTTGGGCGGCAGGCCGATCTGTGCCCGGAACCGGGACCACAGGCGTTTGCGGCTCCAGCCGAGTTCGGTCGCCAGCCGGTCGATCCGGGCCAGGCCGCGGCTGGCGACGATGCGGTTCCAGGCCCAGGCCACTTCCGGGTCCACGGACGGGCTGGCGTCGCTGCGGCGGGCGAGGAACTCGTCCGTCAATGCGAAGCGGTCTTCCCAGGCAGACGTAGCGTTCAGTCGTTCGCGGAGCTGCGCCGCCGTCCGGCCCCAGAGGGCGTCGAGAGGCACCACCGCGCCGTCCAGATCGGCTGGTGAGACGCCCAGGACGGTATGGGCGATCACCGGGGACAGGCGTATCTGCACGGCCTCGAAGTGTTCGCCTCGCACCCAGTGCGCGCCGGATCCGAAGCCGAGTCCGGCGGCGAGGCTGCCCTGCTGCTGCCGTCCGGCGGCGTCCGCCACGATGAGAGGGCCAGCGCCGAACTCCAGAGCCAGGGTCACGCCCGGATGCGGGATGACCCGATGGCCAGCGGGGGCCACGCCACGGTCGCGGAAGCCCGCCATGCTGACGCCTGGCAACCGGCTGGGCCGTCCCGGACGGGCGACGTCCCACGCAGTGGACCGCATCGCCACATTTTAGAACCGTGGCCCGTGCTACGGGAGACGGCCCCGCAGGTGCTCCAGCATCGACACGGCGGGGCGTCCGAGCACCTTCTCCAGGTCAGGGCTCTGGTACTCCATGCTGCCCGCGCGCACCTGGGCGTTGAGCCAGGCCATCGCGCCCGGTCCGGCGTCGGGGACCTCTCGGTAGGGCACGCCCAGCGCCTCCGCGACGGCGGGGTAGGTCCACAGAGGTCCGGTGAAGTCGTAAGCGCGGCCGATGTGCCCCTCACCCGTCAGGACGTTCGCCGCCGCCTGGGCCAGGTCGGATCGGAACGCGGTGTTCAGGCCCCGGCCGCCGGTGCTGCTCGTCAGCTCACCGTCGGTGACCTGGGGCACGAAGGCGTCGCCGTAGTAGGAGTGGCGCAGGATGGTGTGCGGCAGGCCGCTGGCGGCCAGGGCCTTCTCGGTGACGTGGTGCGCCTCGGTGGCACCGGCGGCCTGGGTGCCCGCGCCGAGGAGGCTGGTGTAGACGACCGCGCCGGCTCCGGCCTGCTCGGCGGCGGTGATCGCGTTCTGGTGGTGGCGGATCCGGACGGCCGGGTCCAGCTCCGGCGAGGAGATCAGCAGGAGCCGGTCCGCCCCCGCGAACGCTTCGCGCAGGCTCGCCGGATCGTCGTAGTCGCCCCGCCGCACCGGCACGCCGTCCGGGGCGCGGGCGGGGTCCCGGACGGCCGCGACCACCTCGGCCCGGTCGGACAGCGCGGCGACGGCCAGGCGGCCGAGCGCTCCGGAGGCGGCCGAGACAACGATCATGACGCTCCTCAGGATGGACGGTCCGCCCATCCAACGCCGTCGAGATCATCCGGTGCCACCGAATTAACGCACCGGAACATTTGTCCAAGCCGCCGGTGTGCGGGGCGGGCGACGGTGGCCGCATGGTCACTTCATGGGGAACCGGCGGGTCCGTCCGCCGGAAGCGTCGCGTCATCGTTCCGGTCGGTCTCCTGCTGGTCGCCGGGCTGCTCGTGGTGAACGCGGTGGTCGTGTCGCGGCAGGAGGCCGACGCCACGGGGGACTCGCTGCTGTTCGTTGACGGCGGGCGGGTCCACGTTCGTCAGGACGGTCCCGCCGACGGGCCGGTGCTCGTGTTGATCCACGGGCTCGCCGGGTCGACGCGCTGGTGGGACTCGCTGGTCCCGCTGCTGGCGAAGTCGCACCGCGTCATCCGGGTCGATCTGCTCGGGCACGGCCGGTCGGCGAAACCGGGCGGCGGGGGTTACACGATCCCGGAGCAGGGACGTCGCGTCGGCGCGGTGCTGGACCGGCTCGGCGTCAAGCAGGCCGTGGTGGTCGGGCACTCCACGGGCGGATCGGTCGCCACCGCTCTCGCGGAGCAGCGCGGTGATCTGGTGGCGGCGCTCGCGCTCCTCGACTCCGGGCCCCGCAGCGACGCCTTCATCTCGGACGGGTTCGTCGGGCGGCTCTTGTTCGTGCCCGTCGTCGGGCAACTGTTGTGGCGGCTCCGGAGTGACGGGATCGTCCGCCGGGGGTTGAGCACGGCGGTCAGCCGCAGCGGTTACACGATCCCTCAGCAGCTCGTCGAGGACGTGCGCGGCATGACCTACCACGCGCTCACCGCGACCTCGCAGGCGTCTGACCGCTACCTGAAGCAACGCCCGCTGCCGCGTCGCCTGGCGGGCCTCGGCAAGCCGCTGCTGGTGCTCTTCGGCGTGGAGGACCGGCGCTGGCGTGCCTCGTCCGCCGCCGACTACCGCGCCGTGCCCGGGGCGCGGGTCGAGCTGCTGCCCGGCGTCGGGCACTCCCCCATGCTGGAGGACCCGGCGCGGACCGCCGGACTCCTCGGGGACTTCGCAGCCCACACCGCGCGAGCGCGGTGAACAGCGGCCACGACGTCTGGCGGGAAGCGCCGCAGGCGTTCTTGGAGATCCTGCTTCAAGGCGAATAACGACGGTACGACGGCCGGATGCCCGGGAACCGTGTCCCGGGCATCCGCGGCCATCCGGGCTCTTCAGCCCGCCGCCTGCTTCACCAGGGCGCTGATCCGCGCCTCGTTGTCGGCGGTCAGCTCCGTCAGGGCGAAGGTCGTCGGCCACATCGTGCCGTCGTCGAGGGTGGCCACGTCGTTGAAGCCGAACGTGGCGTAGCGGGTCTTGAACTTCTGCGCGCTCTGGAAGAAGCAGAGCACCTTGCCGTCCTTGGTGTAGGAGGGCATCCCGTACCAGAGCTTCGGCTGCAGGGCGGGGGCGGCGGCCCGGACGATCTCGTGCAGGCGCTCGGCGAGCACGCGGTCCCCGTCCTCCATCTCGGCGATCTTGGCGAGCACGTCGCGCTCCGCCTCGGCGGCCTTCTCCGCTGCCTTGCCCGCCCGGGTGTCGCGGCGCGCGGCCGCCTTCAGCTCCTTCGCGTGCTCCTTCATCGCGGCGCGCTCGTCGTCGGTGAAGCCGTCGAACTTCTTGTCGGTCGCGGTGGTCTTCGGCGCTGCGCTCATGATGGTGCTCTCCTTGTGTTCCGTCGTTCGATGGGGTCGGGGCGGGTGCGGGGCGGCTCAGCCCCAGGCGCCGGCGATCTGGCGGGTGGGGGCGTTGAGGCGGTTGAACAAGTTGGTGACGCCGATCATCAGCAGGATCGCGGCAAGCTGCTTCTCGTCGAAGTAGGTGGCGGCGGCGTCCCAGGTCGCGTCGTCCACGGCGTCGGTGCGGTCGGCCAGCCGGGTGGCGGCCTCGGCCAGCGCGAGGGCCGCGCGCTCCTCGTCGGTGAAGTAGGGGGTCTCGCGCCAGGCGACGACGGTGGCCAGCCGCTCCTCGCCCACCCCGGCCTTGCGGGCGGTCTTGACGCCGCCGTCCACGCAGGCGGCGCACCCGTTGATCTGGCTGACCCGCAGGTGCACCAGCTCCAGGATCTCCCCGGTCACGCCGCCGGAGTGCACGGCCTTGAAGAGTTCCTGGATGGGCTGCATCGCGCCGGAGAGGACGACGGCGGGGTTCTGCATCCGAGCCTGCATTTTCGGTCTCTTCTCTGTCGGTGCCCCGTTCCCTCCGGGGCATGACCCCATCACAGCCGCCAGGGCCTACGATGACGACGGCGGTGGGACAGAGTGGGACAGACGAGACGGCTCTGAGCAGCGGTTATCCCGTCCCCGGAACTTCCGCCGCCGTGGGACGGAGAGGCGGGGGACGATGGCGGTGCAACAGCCGACGGGCAAGGGCGACCCGCAGGAGGAGCTGGCGGCCCGGCTCCGTCTGCTCCAAGAGCTGTCGGGACTCGGCGTGCGCGCCCTCGCGCGGGACACGGGCCTCAGCTCGTCGTCGTTGTCGCGCTACCTCAGCGGCCAGACGTTGCCGCCCTGGCCCGCCGTGCTGGCGCTCTGCCGCATGGTCAAGCGCGACCCCCGCCCGCTGCGCCCCCTGTGGGAACAAGCCTCCAACGCCCTGCCCGCGCCGCCCAAGACCAGCCGCCAGATCCATCCCCCGTCGCCGCCCGCCGGGGTGCCGCGCCCGCCGCGCAACGACCTGCCGCGCGACGCGCCCGACTTCACCGGCCGCGAGGAGCAGCTCGCCGCCGTGCTCGACGCGGTGCGAAGCGACCGCGTGGTGGCGATCGACGGCATGGCGGGCGTCGGCAAGACCTGCCTGGCGGTGCACGCCGCGCATCAGCTCGCCGCCGACTACCCCGACGCCCAGCTCTACGTCGACCTGCACGGCTTCACCGCCGGGCGGGAACCGCTCGGCGCCGACCCCGCGCTGCGCACCCTGCTCGCCGCGCTCGACGTGCCGTCGGAGCGCATCCCGCAGGAGGGCGGCATCGAGCCGCTGGCCGCCTGCTGGCGGTCGGAGCTGGCGCACCGGCGGGCCGTGGTGGTGCTCGACAACGCCGCCGACGCCGACCAGGTCCGCCCGCTGCTCCCCGGCGCGGGCCCGTCCGTCGCGGTGGTCACCAGCCGCAACCGGCTGCTGGGTCTGGACGAGGTGCCGCCGGTGTCGTTGGAGGCGCTGACCCCGCAGGAGAGCGCCGAGCTGCTGGCCCGCGCCAGCGGCGACCCGGGCGGCCCCGAAGGGCGGCTGGCCCGCGACCCCGACGCGACCGCCGAGGTGTTGCGGTTGTGCGGGCACCTGCCGCTGGCGTTGCGGCTGGCCGCCGCGCGGCTGCGGCACCGGCCGGGCTGGACGGTCGGCATCCTGGTCGAGCGGATGGCCGAGGGCGCGACCGAGTTCGACACCGCGTTCGCCATGTCCGTGCGGCAGCTCGACCGGGCGCGGCAGCGCTTCTTCCGGCTGCTGGGCCTGGTGCCCGGCTCGACCTTCGACGAGCACGTGGCGGCGGCGCTGGCGGGTGTCCCGCTGCGCGACGCCCGGATGATGCTGGAGGACCTGCTCGACGCGCACCTCGTCCAGCAGCCCGCCGCAGGCCGCTACCGGCTGCACGACCTGGTCCGCCAGCACGCGCGCCGGGCCGCCGCCGAGCAGGACTCCCCCGCCGAGCTGGAGCAGGCGCTGCGCCGGGTGCTCGACTACTACGTGCACGCGGCGGCGGCCGGTGACGCCGCGATGTCGTACCTGCCGCCCAGCCAGGAGGTCACGGCGGGCCCGCCTCCGGCCGAGCTGCCGACGTTCGCCGACAAGCACGCGGCGCTGTTCTGGTTCGGCACCGAGTACGGCAACCTGATGTCCGTCTTCGGGGCGGCGGTCGCCGCCGGGGCCGACACGCACGTCTGCGAACTGCCGCGCTTCATGCGGGCCTTCTTCGCGCGACGCTGCGGCACCACGCACCTGAACGTCCTGTTCGAGCACTCGCTGGTGGCCGCGCAGCGCTTGGGCGATCCGCTGCAACTGGCCGAGGCGCACAGCGACCTGGGCTTCGCGCGCTACAACGCGGGCCGGATGGCGGAGGCGGGCGCCGCCTACGAGGCCGCGGCGCCGCTGGTGTCGGAGGCCGGGAACACCAGGTCAGAGGCCGAACTGACCATGCGCCGGGGCTACCTGCGCTGGGACGAGGGCAACGTCGAAGAGCCGCTCGACCTGTTCCGGATGGCGGGCGAACTGTACGCGTCCGCGGGCTGCCCGACGGGCGCGGCGCACGCGAAGGCGTACGAAGCCTGGGCGATGCTGCAACTGGGCCAGCGCGAGCAGGCCGCGCAACTGGCGCGCGCGGCGCTGGACGTCCCGTCCACCGACCCCGCCTGGCCGCCCACGCTGACGGCCCGGATCACCCTCGGCGTCGCCATCGCCGACGAGGAGCCCGACGCGGCGATGGAGCACCTGGAGCAGGCGCTCGCGCTGGCCCGCGAGGACGGGCACAAGCACAACGAGGCGTGGTGCCTGAACTGCCTGGGCGTCGCGCTGCGGCGGGCGGGCAGCTTCGAGGAGGCGCTCGCCGCCCACCGCCGGGCGTTCGCGCTGCTGGACGAGCTGTTCGAGGAGCACTGGAAGATCCATTTCCTCGACGGCTACGCCGAGACCTGCCGCCTGGCGGGCCTGCCCGACGAGGCCCTGCGGCTGCACCGGCACGCGCTGGAGCTGGCCCCCAGGCTGGGCTATCGGTACGCGGAGGCGCTGGCCCACGAGGGCATCGCCGCCGTCCTCGACGAGACGGACCCGGCCACCGCCGCCGAGCACCGCGCGGCCGGTCAGGCCATCGTGCGGGAGCTCGAACCGGCGGGCTGACGCCAGATCGCCTCACTGCATGTTCTGGACCCAGGAGACGTTCAGCGCGGCGGCGAGGCCGACGTGGTGCAGGATCTCCGGACTGCCGTCCTCCAGGTGCAGCACCCAGTCGCGGCGTCCGCGCCGGGCCAGCGCGCCCACCCGCTTGCCGTGCTCGTTCCGGATGCCGAACGCCCAGAACGACGACAAGGACTCGGCGACGAGGGCACCGGCGGGACGGCCGGTCGCGTCGACCACGTCTCCCCCGGGCAGGTCCCCGGACGGCCGGTGCAGCACCGCGCGAGCCGAGCCGTCGGGGGCCAGCAGGCACAGGTCGGCGGCGCGGCCGTCACCGCCGCGCCGCCGCACGACGAAGACCGGCGTGCCCGCGCTGTCGGCGACCGTCATGAACTCGCGGTCGGCGCGCGGGGCCCGGGTGGGTCTGGCGTCCTCCTTGAGCGCCCGCCGCTCGGGCAGTTCCGCAGGCCGGTGCCCGGACGGCCGCTCCGACCAGCCGGACCGCAGCACCGGCCGGCCGTCCTTCCGCGTGACGACGTCGCCCTGGATGCGCAGCGTCGTCCCGCCCTCGGCGGCCAGGAGCTGTTCGGCGAGCCGACGTGCCCGACCGCCGATCCGCCGCATGCCCACGGCGATCCCGCCGATCGCCGCCAGCGTGGCCACCGGGAAGACGAAGCTCACCAGGAAGAAGTGGTCGCCGACCAGCCGGACTCCGCCACGAGGGGTGAGCCGGACCTCGACCTCCTCACCGGGGCTGCCCTTGGGCAGGCTCGCAGTGCCGCTCCGGCCGTCCTCGGTCCGCCACGTGACCTGGCAGGACCTCGACCGTCCCTTGCTGCAACCCTCGACGCGGGCCACGGCCCGGTCGTCCTTCACGTAGGTGGAGGTCTCGTAGAAGGGCCAGGCACAGGCAGCGACGACCACCAGGGCCCCGGTCATGAGCAACAGGAGGCTTCTCAGCGACATGGGAGCTTGGACGCCGCTGTGGGAGAAGCGGTTTCGCCGGGATCAGGGACGTGGTGATTCGCGGGTCCAGGGACGTTCGTCGCGACGGCGGCCCATCGCGGCGGCGCAGCGCGGGCACAAGCGCTGGATGTAGTCGGCCGAGCCGCCCGACTCCGGCTGGACGTCCTGCCAGGCGACGTGCGGGAAGCGCAGCAGGCGGCTGCGGCTGAGCGCCAGCCCGCACAGCGTCTGGTTCGTTCCCTGGAGCCAGGCGTGGGCTTCGCCGGAGGGGAGGCGCTGGCCGTCGGGGTCCGTCCAGGTGCCCGAGGCCGCCACCGATGCCTGCTTGGTCTTGGCCATCGGGACCACCTCCCTGAGGATCAGTAGGACGGCGCGGCGGAGGAACGCATCCCTCCCCCGCGCCGGTCCTCCGGAGTCACGAGCCGGTGAGTTCTTCCCGGCTGATGCCCTGCTCGGCCATCTTGTCCTCCAGCTCCGCGCCGAGCGAGGGACGCGTGTCGGGCTTGCGCCTGGGCTTCTCGGCGGCCCGGCGGTCCGGGTCACCGCCTGGACGCGTCACGACCTGGTCGGCGTCGCGGGTCTTCGGGTTGTTCTCTTCGGGCGTGGTCATGCTGGTCCCCCTTGGCGGCCCGTCCTGGGGCGGCGGGCCGGTCGTGCAAATCGGTGCTGCGGGCTAGTCGCGCGGAACGTCGTCGTCCTCGTCACCGCCACGGGCGAGGGCGGGGTCGATGTTGTCGGGCACCGGCTGCCCCTCGGTGCGGCCGAAGCCGCCCGCGGGCTGGCCCCCACCCGTCGTGCCCGTTCCGCCGATCATGCCCGCGGTGTCGGCGTCGGCCTCCTCGCGCGAGATGTGGCGCGTCGCGCGGACGCCGGGACGGCGGTTCCGAAAGCGCGGGTCGTCCTCGGCGTGGCTGGCCAGCTCCTCGGCGAGCTCTCCGGGGTCCTTCTCGTTTCGGTCCATACCGGCCGCCTACCCGCTCGATCGCGGGATACGCGCGCCCCAAACGGCAAATACATG
Organism: Actinomadura hibisca NBRC 15177; assembly: GCF_001552635.1. Lineage (GTDB taxonomy): Bacteria > Actinomycetota > Actinomycetes > Streptosporangiales > Streptosporangiaceae > Spirillospora > Spirillospora hibisca. The sequence continues at coordinate 237,978 of NZ_BCRO01000011.1, forward strand.
CATGTACTTGCCGATTGCGGTGGAAAGCGGACGTAGATCAGGCGGGAGCCGGGACCGGCTCGGCGGCGGGCGCGGGCACGGCCGCCGCCGAGCGCTGCGCGATCCAGGCGCACACCAGCAGCTGGAGCTGGTGGTAGAGCATCAGCGGCAGCACGATCAGACCGACGTCCCCGCCCGCGAACAGCACCGACGCCATCGGCAGCCCGCTGGCCAGGCTCTTCTGCGAGCCGCAGAACAGCACCGCCACGCGGTCCTCTCGCGACAAGCCCAAGCGGCGCGCCAGCACCCTGGCGGCTCCCAGCGCCGCCGCGAGCAGCGCCGCGACGACCAGGAGCAGCACCGCCAGCCGCGACGGTTCGAGCCGGTGCCAGACCCCCGCCACGATCCCCTGGCTGAACGCCGCGTACACCACCAGCAGGATGACGCCCCGGTCGAACAGGCCCAGCCGCTTGCCGTGCGCGCGCACCCGGTCCCCGATCCAGCGCTGGGCGAGCTGCCCGAGCAGGAACGGCAGCAGCAGGCGCAGCACGATGCCGCCGAGCGAGTCCAGCGGCGACCCGGCCGCGCCGCCGCCGGTGGCGAGCAGCAGCGCCGTCAGCAGCGGGGTCAGCACGACGCCCAGCACGTTCGACAACGAGGCCGCGCAGATGGCCGTCGCCTCGTCGCCCCGCGCGATGCCGGTCAGCGTGACCGACGACTGCACCGTGGACGGCAGCGCGCACAGGAACACCACGCCCGCGTACAACCGCGCGTCCAGCACGGCCGGGACCAGCGGCGCGCACACCAGCGCCAGCAGCGGGAACAGGCCGAACGTGAGCACGACGATCGCGACCTGCGGCCGCCAGCGCCGCAATCCCGCCAGCGCGCGGGCCGTGGGCAGCTTGGCGCCGTACAGGAAGAACACCAGCGTGATCGCGACCGTCACGACGCCGTCCAGGACGGCCGCCGCCTGGCCGCGCGCCGGGACCAGCGCGGCCAGGCCCGCCGTCAGGGCGATCGACGCCACGTAGGGGTCGAGCTTGAACCGGGCCGCCACGGCGGCTACACCAGCGAGCCGCGCTCGGCGGACACGGTGGCCTCGCCCGCAGGGGCGGGCACGCGCGCGGGCCGCTCGTGGTGCCTGCTGATGTTGCGTTCCAGCAGCTCGATGGACTCCTTGACGCCCGCCGCGCCCGCCGACGGCTCGGGCAGCCGCCCGTCCTCGCGCTTGAGCCGCACCAGCGCGTCCTCGATGGCGTCGTGCGCGGCGAACAGGCACGGCGTGCTGTAGATCGCGACGTCCACGCCCAGCTCGGCCAGCTCCGGCAGGGACAGGCGCGGCGACTTCCCGCCGCCGATCTGGTTGAACAGCAGCGGCTTGCCGCCCAGCACCTCGCGGACGCGCTGGATCCACTCGACGCTGCGGACGCCGTCCACCAGCACCACGTCGGCGTCGGTCTCGGCCAGCGCGGCGGCGCGCCGCAGGATCTCCTCCTCGGTGCCCGCGTCGGTCCGGGCCACCACCACCAGGTCGCGGCGGGTGCGCAGCACCAGGTCGAGCTTGGCGAGGTACTCCTCCAGCGGCAGGATGCGCTTGCCGTCCACGTGCCCGCAACGGCGCGGCCGCTGCTGGTCCTCCAGGATCACCCCGGACGCGCCGATCCGCTCCAGGTGCTCCACGACGTGGCAGGCGACCTCGGGGTCCACGTAGCCGTCGTCGATGTCGACCAGCAGGTGCTGGCGCGGGAAGGCGAGCCGCAACCGCTGCACGAAGGCCACCATGTCGGGCCAGGCGATGAACCCGATGTCCGGCAGGCCGTAGTGGGAGGCGGCGAAGCCGAAGCCCGAGACGAACATGCCGTCGTAGTGCCGGGCCGCCAGGGAGGCGGAGAACATGTCGTACACCCCGATGAGAGGGGTGACGCCCTCGGTCAGGATCTCGCGGCGCAAAGCGTCCCCGTGGTTCACGGCTGCTCCTGAGGTGGTGGTCGGTCGGCGATGCCGCAAGTTACTCATGCGGCGCGCGAAGAGGGGGCCAACCGAAACCCAACCCGCCTCAAAATGATCTTGAGTTCGCTCCGGCCGCCGCGCCCTAGCGGGTGGCCCGCGCGAGCAGGCCGTCGACGAACGCCTCGATCCCCTGCGGAAAGGTGTCGCGCGCGGCCAACTCCTCCCACCGGTCGCCGAGGGCGGCCAGGTGCGGGATCTGGGACATGTCGAGATCGTCGCCGAAGAAGGCCTCGTCGTCGGCGGGCCGCACGTTCCCCGCCTGCCTGCGGACGGAGTGGACGCGCACCAGGATCTCGCCGACGAGGTAGTACCAGACGCTGCGGAAGACGTCGACGGCCTGCTCCGGCGTGCATCCGCACTCGACGGCCCCCGCCACGATGACCTCGACCATCCGGAGGGCCGGTTCGCCGAGGCGGCCGAGGAAACCGTCGGTGATGAGGATCTCCGCCGCCCAGGGCAGGGCGGCGAGGGCGTCGTGGATCGCGGTGGCCGCCGCGATGACGCGGTCGCGCGGCGCTTCGGGCAGGTCGAGGTGCAGCGTCGTCTCGGCGACCTCGTTGATGAGCTGGACGAGCAGGTCCTCGCGGTCGCGCACGTGGTGGTACAGGGTCGTCGTCCCGATGCCGAGGTCGGCCGCCAGGCGGCGGACGGTCAGCTTCTCCCAGCCGTCCCGCTCGATGATCCGGCGGGCCGCCGCCAGGATCCGGGCGCGGTCGGTGACCGGCGGCCTGCCGGTGCGGCCGCTCGGTGCGTCTGGTCGGGGCATCGGTCCCATCATGCCGCCCCCTCGCCCCGGGGCGCGAAAGTGGTCCCCGTGTTGACCGGAGGCGGCGGTGCACCGTACTTTCGGAACATGTTCCGAAACTCTAGCGGTCCAGGTGGGCCGAGGTCGACGCGATGGGATGAGCCGCGATGAGCGTCACCGAGACGAGGGAAAGATCCGCGCCGCCGGATGCCGGTGTTGCGGCGGAGCAGAGCATGGCCGGGCTGTTGCGGCCGCACGTCGGCGGTTTCGCGGCCGTGGTGATCCTCCAGGTGGTCGGTGCCGTCGCGGGTCTCGCGCCGCTGCTGGCGGTCGTCGAGCTGGGCCGCACCTTGCTGGCGTCCGGGCCCGTCGATCGTGGTCACGTCTGGACCGTGGTGATCGTGGGCGCGGTGGGGCTGCTGGTCCGGCTGGTGTTCACGGCCGCGTCGTCCGGGATCGGGCACGTTCTCGACGGCCGGGTGCAGTTGTCGTTCCGGCGGCTGTTGGCGGTGCGGCTGGGACGGGTGCCGATCGGCTGGTTGTCGCAGCGTCGGACTGGTGGGCTGGCCAAGGTGGTGGGCGAGGACGTCAGCGCCGTGCACCCGTTCATCGCGCATGCGCCCGGGGAGTTGGTCGCCGCGTTCGTGGTGCCGTTGGTGTCGCTGGTCTACCTGTTCACCGTGGACTGGCGGCTCACGTTGATCACGCTGATCCCGGTGGCGCTGGCGGTGGCACACGTCCCGCTGATGATGACTCCGACCCGGCTGCGCGAACAGCAGGACTTCGACGCGGGCATGGAGCGGATCGCCAGCGCCGCCGTCGAGTTCGTCCAGGGCATCGCGGTGGTCAAGGCGTACGGCGGGGGCGGGCGGGCCCATCGCCGGTTCCGCACCGCCACCGACGAGTTCGCCGACACCTTCCTGCGCTGGGCGCGCGGGTTGTCCCCGATCGCCGCCGGGATGCAGCTGGTGTTGTCGCCGCCGTTCGTGCTGCTGGTCGTGCTGATCGGCGGCACCGCCCTGATCACCGGCGGCGGCCTGACCCCCGCCGACCTGCTGCCCTTCCTGCTGCTGGGCCTGGGCCTGACCGCCCCGGTGGCGGCCCTGGGCCACGGTTTCGACGACTTGCAGGCCGCTCGGCGCGCGGTCGGCCGCATCCGCGACGTGCTCGCAGTGCCGTCTCTGCCGGAGCCCGCCCGTCCGGCCGTGCCGCAGGGCCACCGGGTAGAGCTGCGTGACGTCCGCTTCGGCTACGACGACGATCGTGAGGTGCTGTGCGGGATCAACCTCGTGCTCGAACCCGGGACGGTCACCGCACTCGTCGGACCGTCGGGCAGCGGCAAGTCCACGCTCGTCCAACTGCTGCCGCGCTTCTTCGACCCAACGCACGGCTCGATCACCCTCGGCGGCGTCGACCTGCGCGAACTCAGCAGCCACGACCTCTACCGCACGGTCTCGTTCGTCTTCCAGGACGTCCGCCTGCTGCGCGCATCGGTCGCCGACAACATCGCGCTGGCCGTCCCGCACGCCAGCCGAGACGACATCGTGCGCGCCGCCCGGCTGGCGAACATCCACGAACGGATCCTCCAGCTACCGCGCGGCTACGACACCGTGATCGGCGGAGAGGCCGTCCTGTCGGGCGGCGAGACGCAGCGCGTCTCCCTGGCCCGCGCCCTGCTCGCCGACGCGCCCGTTCTGGTACTCGACGAGGCCACCGCCTTCGCCGACCCCCACACCGAACAGGCGGTGCGCAGCGCTCTCGCAACGCTGTCGGGTGATCGCACAGTCCTGGTGATCGCCCACCGCCTGGAAACGGTCGCCGACGCCGACACCGTCGTCCTGCTGGAGAACGGAACCGTCGTCGAGCACGGCAAGCCCGCCGACCTGCTGGCCCGCAGCGGAAAGTTCGCCGCGTTCTGGCGCACCCACCACGCCGCCGCCCAAGAACAGGAAGCCCGATGATCCGCATGCTGCTGCGCGTGCTGGGACACCAGTACGCCCGGCCGGTGCGCCGCACCGTCGCCCTGATGACCGCGACCGCCGTCATCGAGGGCCTGTCCTACGCGCTCCTGGTCCCAGTCCTGGGGACCCTTTTCGGGGACGACCCCGACGACGCCTGGCCCTGGCTGACCGCCTTCGGAGCCGCGATCGCCCTCTACGCCGTCCTCCGCTACGCCAGCGACCTGTCCGGCTTCCGCGTCGGGACCACGCTCCTGCGCGGCATGTACCACCGGTTCGGCGACCACCTGGCCCGGCTGCCCCTCGGCTGGTACGGGGCGGGCCGGATCGGCGAGGTGTCCGTGCTGGCCAGCCGGGGCCTCCTTCAGGCGATGAGCGTGATCGCGCACCTGCTGGCACCGTTCGTCTCCGCCAGCGTGACCCCGCTGACGATCGTCGCCGTGATGTTCGCCTTCAACTGGCAGATGGGACTGGCGGCGCTGGTCGCCGTGCCGGTCGTGGCGGCGATCCAGGTCTGGACGGGACGTTCGACGACCGCAGCCGACGCCGAGCGGCACGAACGCGACCAGCAGGCCGCCGGACGGGTCATCGAGTACCTCCAGGCCCAGCCGGTACTGCGTGCCGGTGGCCGGACCACCGAACGTTTCGAACTGCTCGACGACTCGCTGCGGGAACTCCAGCGCGCGTCCCGCCGCACCGTCCTGTCGGCGCTGCCCGGCATGGTGGGCCTGACGCTCACCGTGCAGGCGGTGTTCACCGGCGTGCTGGCCCTGGGCGCCTACCTCGCCCTGGGCGGGACCGTCGGGACGGCGGAGGTGCTGGCGATCCTGGTGCTGGCCGCCCGCTGCGCCGATCCGGTCCTGTCGCTGACCGACATCGGCGGCAAGCTGCGCGCCGCGCAGTCCGAGCTGGCCAGGCTCGACGCGTTCCTGCACACCGAACCGCTGCCCGAACCTCGCCAACCCCTCCGTCCGGCCGACCACGGCCTGGAGTTCGACTCCGTCACCTTCCGGCGCGATGACCGCACGGTGATCGACGGCCTGTCGTTGTCCGTCCCGGCGGGGCGGCGGCTCGCCATCGTCGGACCGTCAGGTTCCGGCAAGACGAGCCTGCTGCAGTTGCTCGCGCGGTTCCACGACGTGGACGCGGGCGCGGTGCGCATCGGCGGCGTGGACGTGCGCGACATCGCCACCGAAGAACTGATGGCACAGATCGCCATCGTCTTCCAGGACGTCTACCTCTTCGACGGCACCATCGAAGACAACATCCGCCTCGGCTGCCCCGACGCCAGCGCCGACGACGTACGCGCCGCAGCAACGGCGGCGCGGCTGGACGAGGTGATCGAACGACTGCCCGGCGGCTGGGACACCAACGTCGGCGAAGGCGGCACCCTCCTATCAGGCGGCGAACGCCAACGCGTCTCCATCGCCCGAGCCCTCCTCAAAAACGCACCCGTCATCCTCCTGGACGAAGTCACCTCCGCCCTCGACCCCATCAACGAAACCGCCGTCCACCACGGCATCGAACACCTCATGGCCGACCGAACCGTCGTCATGGTCGCCCACCGCCTCCGCACCATCCAACACGCCGACCACATCACCTTCCTCGACAACGGCCACATCACCGAACAAGGCACCCACGACGAACTCCTCCACCACAACGGCCGCTACGCCGACTTCTGGAACGCCTCCCTGACACCGGCCGCCGGGGAATGAGATCGGAGGAAGATCAGAAAGTGCGCCGGGCCCCGCATTTCCCGGCGGCTTTCTGATCCTTTTCCGGCCTATATCTTCGTCATTAAATCACCGCACGGCCGTTAACGGACAGGTACCGCCGATCTAGCCATTTCCATGCGAATTTAGGGGGCCACGGGGATAACCGGCCGAAACGGGGGTTTCGATGGCTCTGGTCGTGACGTTCACAGGAAAGACCGCACTGCCCATGCCCAGCGCGGGCGCGGCCTACAAGATCTGGTCCTACCGGGTCGAGCCGAGCGGTGGCGGCGACCTCCAGCCCGGCCACCGCATCGCGCTCGGCCTGCCGCGCGACGTCGACGTGCAGAACCCCGACGCCTACGCGGGCGTCCCGCAGCTCGCCAACTCCTTCCTCCAGCGCGACGCGACCTCCAGCCGCCAGTACGTGGGCCGGACCATCACCTCCCAGAACGCCCAGACCATCTCCTTCGTCGCCCCGGCCGCCGAGTCGACCTGCGAGATGTTCCTGGTCAAGGGCCCGTCGAACCAGCCGTGGTCCTCGGTGCCCTTCGCCACCAACTCCAACGGACCCTCCAACCACGTGCAGGTGCTGACCGCGCCGGTCACCGGGCCGCCGGTGTTCAACGGCCGTCCGGTGAGCGACTTCACCGGGACGTTGCCGTACGCGAGCGAGGTGTTCGGCGTCTACCAGCCGCTGGCCGGGTGGTTCGGCGCGCAGAACACGCTGCGGACGTTCGCGGGCGAAGGGCTGGACCAGACCGCGTTCTTCGGCCATGCCGCGCGCACGCTGGACGAGCAGGCCTTGGCCGCGCTCGCCGAACGTCTCGACGCCGCCGCCCAGGGCGTGTTGTCGCCCGTCGGCCTGGTGAACCTGTTCCGGCAGTACTTCTTCGAGTTCGACACCTTCCTCGGCGCGCCCGCCGGGCACCTGTGGATCAGCCCCGGCGGCACCGTCGAGGTCGTGGAGACCAGCACGCGCCGCACCCTGGTGGAGCGGACCGCCGAGCAGTCGGAGGAGTCCTCGCGTAAATCCGAGGAGAGCCTGACCGAGCAGGACGACGTCGCCGACGCCGTCAAGGAGGAGAACGCCAACGACACCAAGCTCGGCGTCAGCGTCACCGGCGGCGTCAACGCCGGGATCTACCACGCCGACGCCAGCGCCAGCTTCAGCACGCAGGCCACGGTCCGGCGCTCGTCGGAGGAGACCCACAAGCACTCGCGCACGCAGAGCGCGAAGGTCACCAGCGAGATCAAGCGCAACTTCAAGACCACGTTCAGGACGGTGTCGGAGACCACCGACACCTCCAGCCGCCGTTACCTGGTGCAGAACACCACCAACGAGCTGGTGAACTACGAGCTGCGGCGCAAGATGCGCAAGGTCGGCGTCCAGCTCCAGCACATCGGCACCCGGCTGAGCTGGCAGGTCTACTTCGACGCCCCCGGCCGCGACCTGGGGCTCGGCGACCTGGTGCACGTCGTGCCCGCGCCGGACCTGACCACGATCCCCAAGCCCGCCGCCGTGCCGTACCCGGCCGACCAGAAGGTGACCCACACGCTGTCGGTGCCGTTCATCCTGTACCAGGGCGCCGACGACGAGGCGGAGAACACCTACCAGGCCGACCCGGGCGCCGACATCAACCACGGGTACTTCGACCCCGACGTCGGCGAGAAGGACATCGTCCAGTTCCGCTTCGACTACACGCTGCCGCCCCCGCCGTCGGGCTTCGAGCTGCACAAGTTGTCCGGCGTCGACTTCCACGGCGCGCAGGTCCAGTTCACCACCGACGCGCCCGACCTCGGCACCAACCCCGACCCGGCCAGGAACAGCTTCGCGCTGCGCCTGACGCACGCCAACTGGCAGCGCAAGAAGTCCCTGCCGCTGGACGCCTCCTTCGTCTACGTGCCCACCAAGCAGACGATGCAGGAGATCGACAAGGCCAACGCCGAGGCGCAGGCCGCCTACACCAAGCAGGTCGCCCAGCTCCAGCACGAGGCGTACGCCAACGCCGTCCGGGACCGCCTGAAGCTGGTCAGCTCGATGCGGCCCCGGCGCGCCGAGGACCTGCGCAGCGAGGAGCGGCAGACCGTCTTCGGGCAGCTCATCCGCCGGTTGTCGCTCGGCGACGACCCGCACCTGGGCTCGGAGCTGATCCGGCAGATCTTCGACGTGGACGAGATGTTGTACTTCGTCGCGCCCGACTTCTGGCGGCCCGGCGCGGTGGCGCACCCGACGCAGGACAGCGTCGGCAAGTACCCGGTGCCCGCCCCCGCGTGGGGCCCCGACCAGACGACGCCCCTGGCCGGGGACGCGGTGGCGAGCTGGTACTCGCACACGGACAAGACGTTCGCGGCCGGGCCGTCGGGCCAGCCCGTCCCCGAGTGGCGGGTGAACTACCTCATCACCGAGGACACCCGGCCCGCCCCGCTGGGCAGCTCGCTGGGCTGGCTCGTCCAGAACGACGGCGACGAGCGGCGCAACGAGTTCCTCAACGCCGCGTGGGTCAAGGCGGTGCTGCCGGTGCGGCCCGGCCACGAGCTGGCCGCGCTCGCCTGGCTCGCCGAGGTCGAGGGCGAGGCGGCGCTGGGCCTGCCCTACCCCGTCCAGCCCGGCGACCCGCCCGAGTACCAGGGCAAGAAGGTCGGCGAGGTGCTCCAGATCGTCGGCGGCGGGTTGCAGGCCGCCAACACCGACGTGGCCAACACCCTGGCCACCGAGGAGGCGTTCGAGACGGGCTTCGACCCGCTGTCGGGCGGGTTCCGCCCCGCCGAGCCGTACCAGGTCTTCGACCAGTGGGTGGAGATCCTGCCGACCGACCAGGTCGCCGCCGTCCAGGTCAAGTACGACCCCAAGACCGGCCAGCAGGCGTGACCCGGCGCGGCCCCGGCCTCCGGGCCGGGGCCCCGGCCCACCGCTAGGAGCGTTCGTGGAACCACGCGCCATGCCCGCCTCGCTGATCCTGGACGCCTACACCGCCGACGAGTTCGGCCCCAGGAACACGCCCGCCACCATCGACCCGGCCCAGCCGCGCGGGACGCCGCTGCTGTCCAAGAGCCGGTTCACCACCGTGACCACCGGGCCGGGCGGCGGCGTGGTCGAGACGCCGCAGACGTTGCGCCAGCCGATCCGCAACAAGGCCAACCCCCGCTTCAACCCCCTGCTGCGGGAACCGAACCTCCAAACGAACATCCCGGCGAGCGAGGCCGACACGCACTCGTCCTGGCTGTTCCTCTCCCCCTCGACGACGGCGCACGCGGCGACGCTGAGGCCTGACCAGCCGTGGGATCGCCCGATCCAGGTCTCGGTCCTGTACGGCGTCGGCGTCGAGATGAACCGGCACGGGTTGCGGACGGCGGTGGCGGCGCGGACCGAGCCGTCGGCGCTGATCCTGGTGCCGGGCGTCGAGCCGAACCGGCAGCAGCCGCGCCGCTGGGGCGTCGGCATCGCCGAGACCGACCTGCGCCGCCTGCTGGAGACCGCCGTGGGCCGTCCGGTCACCTACCGGACCCGGGTCCTGGCCGCCTACAGCACCGGCATCAACGGCCTCAACCAGACGTTGCTGCACGGCTTGGTCGACGTCAGCCGGGCCGAACGCATTGTGATCTACGACTGCCTGTACACCAACAGCAGCGGCCCGACGGCCGCCGCGCTGAAGAAGGCCCGGGACCTGGCCGGACTGAACCTCAAGATCGTCGTCTACAAGTGCACCACCGGCGGCAACTCGCTGGGCCTGGGCAACCGGCTGTCGGTGGTCGCCCAGAACCCGGCGCTGATCCCGTCGGCGGGCGTGATCGAGCAGCTCTTCTACCACCCGGCCTACAGCGCGCTGATCACCTTCCGCTCGCTGGAGGGCGGGATCGCCGACGGCCTGGTCACGCTGCCGCCGGGCTCGGCCCTGGAACGCGCCTTCACGGCGCTGAAGGCGATCGCGCCCCGGCGCGGGACGGTGGTGAGCAGCGAGAAGACGTGGCGACACGTCCACGGAACGGCTCCCCCATCAACCTCGGTGCTGTTCGAGACGTGGGCGGCCGACAGGGCGAACCGCCCGGTGATCCGCGAGTTCCACCGTCACCTCGGCTCGATCAAGCGCCCCGGCACCGTCCGCCACCTGATCTGGAGCAACCAGCTACCGGGCTGGCCGGGCGGCGACGGCGAGGAGAACCACGACCTGCTGCTGCCGGACTTCGCCTGGGAACACCTACCCGCCTGACCAACTCCGCCGCCTACGGCGACGACGGCCTCGGTCGTCAGTCGAAGCCTTCGATGATGCGGAAGTCGCGCTCGACGCCGTCGGCAAGCACCGCCAGCGCCTCCTGGTAGGCCGCGCTCTCATGTGCGGCGACCGCCTGTTCGAAGCTGTCGAACTCGATCAGGACGGTGCGCTCGGCGATTCCGGCGTCGTGTGCGACGACCCGGCCGTCGCGGGCGAGCAGCCGTCCGCCAGCGGCCCTGACGGCTGGACCGGCCAGCTTGTTGTAGGCGGCCAGCTTCTCGGGGTCCGCAATGGTGCGGTAGGCGCTGACCCAGTAGCCCTTGGCCACAATTACCTCCTGTGTTCGGAATCGATGCTCAGAAGTATGGCCGGAGCGCTATGGGTCAGCGAGCCGACGGAGACGGCTCGGTCTCGAGTGGGCGTCGGCGGGCGAGGGCGAGGCAGGCCATCGCCGTGATCGCCATCGCGGCGACGCCGACCAGCGCCGCGGTCGTGTAGGCGTCGTCGTTCGGGAAGAGGCGGCCCGTGACGGTGCCGGCGGCCAGGACCAGACCGCCGATGGCGCTGCCCAGGGAGTACCCGACGCTGCGGACGACGTAGTTGAAGCCCATGGCGCTCGACGTCTCGCTCTCGGGGGTGACGGCCAGGATGACGCCGGGCATGGCGGCCGAGAAGCCGCCGACGCCGAAGCCCAGCACGCCCATGGCCGCGAGCAGTTCGGCCAGGTTGGACCGGGCGGCGGCGAACAGGACGAACCCGCCGCCGACGATGGCCGCGCTGCCTGCCAGGAGCAGGGGGCCGTCGATCCGTTCGCGGACCCGCGGCGTGAGCTTGCCCGCGATGAACCCCAGCACGGAGAACGGGATGAGGACCAGCCCCGCCACGAAGGTGCTCAGTCCGAAGCCGTAGCCGGTGCCGTGCGGCGTCTGCGCGTAGCGGGTGATGAGCGTGAGCAGGAGGTACATGCCGCTCCCGCCGACGAACATGGCGATGTTCGCCCCGGCGACCGCCGGGTGCCGTACCGCCCGGACGTCGACCAGGGGCGTCTTGGCCCGCAGTTCGAAAACGGTCCAGACGCACAGCAGAAGCACGGCGGCGACGGCAAGGGCCACCGCCACGGCGAGGTGCCGGCTCCACAGGTTCCTCTCGCCGGCCAGGAACAGGACGAGAAGCAGTCCGCCCGCCAGGAGGAGCGCACCGGCCACGTTCACGTGGGCGGAACGGCCTTCGGGAGCCGCGGGCATGGAGCGCCACGCGGTCACGAAGGCGACGGCGGTGACCAGCAGACCAAAGCCGTAGGCGGCCCGCAGCCCGCCGAACTCAGCGAGCAGCGCGGCCAGCGGGTAGCCGACACCGGCTCCGATGATGGAGACCACCGAGATCAGGGCGATCGTGGCCGCGCTGCGCTCCTCGGGAAGATGGTCGCGGGCCACCCCCATCATCAGCGCCGTCAGACCGAGTCCGACGCCCTGAGCCGCTCTGCCCACCAGCAGCCAGGCGAACGGCAGCGGCAGCACGGTGAACGCGCTGCCGACGACGACGACCGCCAGCGTGGCGAGGATCGTGGCCCGCCGGTGCGGACCGGCTCCGAGCCGGCCGAGGACGGGCGTGGCGACGGCGCCGCTGAGCAGGGCGATGGTCAGCGTCCACTGCGCGCTGTCGAGGGAGACGTGGAACGTGGTCGCCACGCTGGTGATGAGCGGCGTCCCGAGGCTGGCGACCGCCGCCACGACCAGGGCGACGAATATCAGGGCGGGGACCAGCAGACGTGCCTCGGAACGTATCGGGGCAGTGCTCACCGGCTGGGCCGCGCTCACCGGTCCGGCTCCTCTCGGGCCTGGCTTTCGAGTTCCGCCAGATGCAGCAGCGCCGGAAGGGCCGCCGCCAGGGCCTCGATCTCGTCACCGGTGAGTTCGTCGATCAGCCGCGCGTACGCGTCGACGCCCGCCTGGCGTCGCGTCCGGACGTACGACGCGCCGGCCTCGGTCAGGCACACCAGCGTGACCCGCCTGTCGGACGGGTCGCCCTTCCGCTCGACCAGCCCGGATTCCTCCATCACCCGGACCAGGACGGTCATCGCGGGCTGGGTGACGCCCTCGGCCACCGCCAGATCGGTGATCCGTCGCGGCCCGGTCTTGTCCAGGGTGGCCAGGGTGGCGGCGGACGTCAGGCTCATGTCGCGGGGAAGGCGTCTCACGGCCCTGGTGGCCAGACCGTAGAGGGCCGACCCGATGGCCTCGGAAGCGCCGTGCGTGACATCTCGGCGACTCATGACTGAAGCATAACAGTCTTATATGAACTCTTTATGCATCTTGGTTCATTCGTGTTCTCGCAGGTACGTCTCCAGTTCGACGGCCCCGGACAACATCGCGCGCCCACGATCGGCCAGCCGTCCATGCCAGTCGCGCAGTGTGGCCTCCAGCGGCTCCAGCCCACCGGCCGCCCGTACCTGGGCGAGCAGCGGCGCGATCTGCTCCAGCAGGTAGCCGCCCCGCCTGAGCTGGTGGGCGAGCCGGGCGTCCCGCACGGCGGCCTCGTCGTAGACGCGGTATCCGGTCTGCGGGTCGCGGCGCGGGTGCACCAGCCCGGCGCGCTCCCACTTGCGCAGCGTCGCGGGCTGGATGCCGAGCTTCCGCGCCAGCGGCCCGACGAACGTGCCGCCGGGCACGGTGGACGTCCCGTCAGACATCGCCGTGGACCCCAGGTCACGAAGGGCGGTCTCCACCGCCTGAAGGGTTCGCCGGTCTTCGAGGAGCTGGGCGTGGCTCTCGTCGATCAGATGGAACGCCTCATCGACCGCGCCCCGGTTCACGGCCTGCATGATCGACGTCGCCGTCTGGTGGCCGTGGCCGGGGATCAGGGCCAGGAAGGCGGCGAGGGCCAGGGCATGCAGCGGGGTGTAGGTGCGGTAGCCGCTGGGCGTGCGACCGGCGGCCGGAAGGATGCCCGCCTCCTCGTAGTTCCTGACCGCTTGCGTGGACAGACCGTGTTCGCGCGCCAGGTCCACCGGCCTGAGCTGCACACCGTTTTGAGGGTTCAGAGCCATAATCCCGAGGATATTGCGTCTAAGTTTCAATCGAAGGTTCAACGATACCGTTTAAGGCATGGCTATTGACATCAAGAACGCAGCCCACGCCGTCGAAGCCGCCTCCATCATGGGACTCCTCCCCCACCGGCCCCGGCTGCTCGCCCTGGGCGAGCCCACCCACCGCGAGGACAGCCTGCTCGACATGCGCAACGAACTCTTCCGCCAGCTCGTCGAGCAGGAGGGCTACCGCACGATCGCGCTCGAAAGCGACTGCCTGGCGGGCCTGATCGTGGACGACTACGTCACCTCGGGCCCAGGCACCCTCGACGAGGTCGTGGAGCGCGGGTTCAGCCACGAATGGGGCGTCTCCTCCCCCGCCAACCGCGAGCTCGTGCGCTGGATGCACGCCTACAACGACGACCGGCCTGCGTCCGAGCAGGTCCGCTTCGCCGGGTTCGACGGCCCGCTGGAGATCACCCACGCCGCGAGCCCCCGGCAGGCCCTCACCGCGCTCCACGGCTTCCTCGCAACCCACATGGACGCGACGCTGCTCCCCTGCACCACCGGAAAGCTCGACCACCTGCTCGGCGACGACGACCGGTGGACCAATCCCGCCGCGATGATGGACCCGTCCCAGTCCATCGGCCAGTCGGCCGAGGCCGCTCAACTGCGGCTGCTCGCGGACGACCTGGCGGCGCTGCTCGAAGCGCAGACGCCGCACCTGCTCGCGGTCACCTCGCAGGACGACCTGGACCGGGCGCACCTGTACGCGCGCACCGCCACCGGCCTGCTGCGCTACCACCACTGGATGGCCGACACCTCACCGGCCCGCCTGACCTGGCTGCTGAGCGTGCGGGACCAGATGATGGCCCACAACCTGCTCGCCGTCGCCGCCCACGGTCCGGCGTTCGTCTACGCCCACAACTCCCACCTCCAGCGGGAGAAGAGTTCCATGCAGATGGGCGGGATGCCGCTGGAGTGGTGGAGCGCCGGTGCGCTGGTGAACGTCCGGCTCGGCGAGGAGTACGCCTTCGTGGCCATGGCCCTCGGCACGATCCGGCACCAGGGTGTGGACGTCCCGCCGTCGGACACCGTCGAAGGTCTCCTGTACGCGCTCCCCGAAGACCGCTACGTCATCGACACCTCGCGGCTGACCACCGCCCTCGGCGACACGCGACCCGCGCACCGCGTCTCCCCCTGGTTCGGTTACGCCTCGTTCGACCCGTCCCACCTGGGAAGCATCGACGGGCTCGTGTTCGTCAAGGACGTCCCGCAGAGCTAGAGCCTGTTTCTTGGATCAGTTGCGGAGCCAGATGAGCAGGACGGCGAAGGTGTAGGCGCGCTCGTCGTAGCGGGTGGCGACGGCGCGGAACTGCTTGCGGCGAATGCTGGCGCGTTCGACGGTGTTGGCCCTCGGACCGGCGCCGCGCCCCTGACGGACGCCCGGAGAGCGCCGCGCGGCCCGGCGTGCGCCCCTACGCGCGTCCCGGCACCGGCCGCGCTCCTCAGGAGCCGATGGCCGGGTCGGGTGAGCGCCGGGTGCGCAAGGTGGTGATGTGCGCCCGGATGTTGTCGGTCATATGCAGCAGGAAGTCGTTCAGCAGCGCCAGTTCCTGGTCGTCGTAGCGGGCGTACATGGCCTGGAACCGCTGGGCGAGCGGCTGGAAGACCTCCTCGATCTCGACCGACCGCAGGGGGACGAGGATGACCTTGCGGCGGTCGTGCGGGTCGGGTTCGCGGCGCAGGAGGTCGGCGCGTTCCAGCCGGTCGACCACGCCGGTGACCGAGCTGGGGGTGAGGCCGGCGAGTTCGGCCAGGCGGCCCACGCTGATCGGGCCGGTCTGGTGCAGCAGCCCGGAGCACTGCTGGTCGATCACCTGCAGCCCGAACCGCGCGGCCGCGGCGGTCGACAGCCCCATCATCGCCAGATGCAGCAGCCGTCCCTGCACCGCCAGCTGCGCGAGCGCCTCGTCCCGGCCCGGCCGGTCGTCGGAGTCACCGGACGTCATGGGGCCGAAGCTTAGCGAATCCAAATATTACGGATTCCGTGAAGAACGAGTTCCGTGCTAATAATGATCTTGGTCCGGTCGGACCGTGCCCGGCACGGCGGAAAATCAGGACCGCGACCACCCCCCAAGCAACGAGAGGCTCCCGATGCGCTCATACAAGTCGGCCCGTGCAATGCTCGCCACCCTCGTCGTCGGCGCGACCGCCGCCACCGCCGTCGGCCTGGCCACGCCCGCCCAGGCCGAGGCGTCCGTCGGCGCGCGCGCCGCGGGCCCGTGGAAGAGCTGGACCCTGCAGCCGGGGGCCGCCGGCGTGGCGACCTCCGGCAAGAGCCGCACCCTCAGCGCGAACAAGGCCGAGGTGCACGTCACCGCCAAGGACACCGCCGCCGACCAGAAGGGCGCCTACGTCTGGGTCATCAAGTACGGCACCGTGGCCGGCCGCATCACCAAGACCAAGCTGAACGTGGCGGCCGACAGCCGCAACCACACCTGGACGAACCAGGGCGGCGCGGGCCTGCGGAAGATCACCGTCCAGGAGTGCGTCGACAACAGCTGGACCTGGGAGATCTGCAGCCCGGTCAAGACCGTCTGGACGGCCTGACCGGCAGGCGGCGAACGCCGCGGCCTCCGCACGCGCTCGCGCGCGTGCGGAGGCCCGCACCGCACCACCACCGTTGAGATGCCGACCGAACCGCGAAGCGTTCGGGGCATCGGAAGAGGCAGAAGCCGTCCGGCCAGGCCGAGCAACCTCAACGGCTCAGCATCATCTCCTGCTCCGCGCACGACGACTTCTCGGGATTGCGCACGAAGTAGAGCCCGGTGACGAGGCCGCCACCGCGCCGTCGATCTCCCCGCCGAGCCGCAGGATCATCCCCGGGAAACCGTTGACCTGAACCGGCTCGCGCGACTACGTCAACAAGCAGGCGCTCATCCAGATCGGCTCCTACGGACCGGCGGTGAACCGGCCGCCCCCGCGACACCGCCGATCCGCAACGGGACTCGATCCTCAACTGGAACCGTCCGAGCGACACCGACCCCGGCGACCCGGCCCCGCACCTGGCGTGGATCCGCGACACCTACCGGGCCACCTTCGCCAACACCGGCACCGAGCCGAGTCCGGCGCTCAGAATCCGATGATCGCGAAGAGGATGCCGCCGACGATGTGCGCCACGACGGTGAGCACCAGCCCGACGATCAGCAGGTTCTTCGCCACCGGGTGATCGAACTGGGAGCCGGGCCGGGTGCGCCGGGTCGAGTTCTTCAGCGCCTGGTCCTCCAGCTCGTCCAGGGACGGCAGGAAGGACGGTCGTCGGAGGGGCATCCGGTCTCCTCGGTTCGCTGGGGCGGCGGCCGGGCATCGATTCGCGCACCAATACTTGGTGCACCAATCATTGCCGTACTATCTTTATAGCCGAGAAACGCCCCGCCTGGAGGTCCCGTGGCCGGTGATCTGAGTAACGCCCCCAACCCGCTCGCCCTGGAGAACCAGGTGTGCTTCGCCCTGGTGGTCGCCTCGCGCACCGTGCTCGCACACTACCGGCCGATCCTGGAGCCGATGGGCCTGACGCATCCGCAGTACCTGGTGATGCTGGCGTTGTGGGAACACCGGCGGCTGTCGGTGAAGGAGCTCAGCGGCCTGCTCCAACTGGACCCGGGCACGCTGTCCCCCCTGCTCAAACGCCTGGAGGCCGCCGACCTGATCCGCCGCGAACGCGACCTGCGCGACGAACGCCTGCTGGCCGTCACGGTGACACCCGCAGGCCAAGCCCTACGCGAACAGGCGGAGAAGATCCCCGCCACGATCATGGAACGCCTGGGCATGAGCCTGGAAGAACTCCAAGACCTGCACCGGACCCTGACCCAAGTCATCACCGCCGCCAGCACCCAACCCACCTGAGATCTCCACGAGACAACGCGAGAACCGAGCATTCCCGCGCACACCTCAGCAAGACAGGCGACCATGACGGAGACGTCCCGTGCCAGTTGGGTTTCCTCTGCGCCGGTGAATCTTGCTCTCGCTGTCGGTTCTGCCACTCCGTTTTCCGCAGCGTCCCCTCGGCGATCGGGAGTCCGTGGGACAGACTGCGAAGATCAGCCGAACGTGAACACTGTGGTGCGGCTACGGCGCCGACTGGGAGGGTGACCCTCATGGAAGACTTGCGGGACGCCGAACGCCGACTCCAAGCCGCGCAGCTGGCTGGAGATGTCGAGGCACTTGACCGGCTGCTGGACGATCGGCTGATCTTCACCTTCGGCGCCAACGTTCAGACCAAGGCCGACGATCTGGAGATGCACCGCACTCGGGCGCAGGTGCTGACGAAGGTGGCCGAGGAAGAGTTGACCGTATTCGCCGAAGGACGTACCGGGGTGACCTGGTTTCTCGGCACCGTCGAGGGGACCGTCTCCGGGACGCCTTTCGCGGCCAGGATGCGATACACCCGCACGTGGCTGCACGACGACAGATACGGCTGGCGAATCATCGCCGTGCACGCCGGCACGGCCGATTGACACAACCGACACGTCGCCTCACGACCATGCGCCAGCCCCTCAGATGCCCGCCAACACCGGGCAAGATCCAATGGCAAGCCACCCACCGCCCCCCACCATGAGGACTCCTCGCCACCGCTCAGTCCGCCACTGAAGACTTCTCACCACAGGTCACGACTGCGCCAGAGGACGATTCGCTGTCATCGGACAGGAGAGCCAATAGTTCGAACGACAATGTCGATCAGCTCCCCGACCGCATGACGCAGTTCTTCAGGCTGGCCACCGGTGACCAGGGCGTCCACGACGCTTGAGGAGTTCACGGGCCTGCTCGCCAGCGCCCAACGCTCCGCCGTCCACCTGGAACTGCGGGACGCCTACTCCATGGGAGACCCCCTACCGAGCATGGCGAGAGGGACGGCCCTACGACCGCAGCGAACGTGAGCCGATGGGGCTGACGCATCCGCAGTACCTGGTGATGCTGGCGTTGTGGGAACACCAGCGGCTGTCGGTCAAGGAGCTGAGCGGCCTGCTCCAACTGGAGCCGGGCACGCTGTCGCCCCTGCTCAAACGCCTGGAGGCCGCCGACCTGATCCGCCGCGAACGCGACCTGCGCGACGAACGCCTGCTGGCCGTAACGGTGACACCCGCAGGCCACACCGCCGCCAGCACCCAACCCACCTGACCACGCCAGATACCGTCGGCTACAGCCCGTCAAGGCTGAAACCGCCCCGCCCGTCCCCGAGCCGAGACCCGTCCTCGTGGGGCTCAAGCCAGTTGCCAAGCCGACTCAGCGGGACGGCCATCGCCCCCTGAGAGAGTTACGGACAGTCTGCAAGGAGAGAACCAGCCTAGGACGCTGCGGTGTTCTGGGCCCTTTTCCTTGACTGCGGTCGCCTGTCCGGGTGAGGGTGGCCAAGGTGCTCGCAAGCTGTCGCAACTCCCGATCCTGGAGGCTCGTGATGCGGCTACGTTTCCTGACGATCGACCCCGAGACCAATGGCGACCACTGCCCGGCGGTGTTCGTGGACGAGGAGACCGGCGACCTGGTGTTCCAGGGCTGGACGGTCACCGACGCCACGGTCCTCGAGCAGGTCGGCGCACACAGTCCGATCGGCGACGACGAGACGGTGCTACGGCTGCCCGCCCGCATGAAAGCCCCGATCCTGGAGGCGCTCCTTGCCATCGAAGATCCCGCCGTTCAGTGAGCTGATCGCGCAGACCGAGCGCTCGGCGGTGCACCTGGAGATGCGCGACGCCTACACGCCGAGCGACCCCCTGTTCCTGGAGTGGAAGGCGGGCAGGCCGCTGCCTTCGCCACTGCTACCGAGCTGGCACGAGACCGTCCGTCGGCACACGGCCAGGGGGGTGATGTTCCGCCGGGCCCGTGTGGTCTCCGAACCGCTCAGCGACTTCATCCGGTTCGAGTATGAGTCCACCGAGGACCTCAACCTTGCCGCCGGAGAGCAGGTGCGCTGGCTACCTCGGCGGCAGGCCGTGGGGCTGGTGCTGCCCGCCCATGACTTCTGGCTCTTCGACGATCGCCTGGTGCGCATTCACCACTTCTCAGGAAACGGCGAGATCGTCCAGGACGAACTGTCGGACGACCCGGAGCTGGCCAAGCTGTGCGCCTCAGCCTTCGAGGCGGTATGGGATCGGGCCATCGACCACGAGGACTACCGGCCCGCCTGATCATCCATGGCTGTCTCACCATCGTCGGGCGTCCAGCGCGCACGCCGTGAGCTGGCGGCACGGGTCCGTGAGATCCGGCTGGACGCTCGGCTCACCGCACGGGCGCTGTCCGAGGCCGCAGGCTGGCACGAATCCAAGACCAGCCGCATCGAGTCGGCCAAGCAGGCGCTCACGGAAGAGGACATCCGCACCTGGTGCCGGGTCTGCGGAGCCGAGGAGCAGATCCCCGATCTGATCGCTGCCTCCCGTACCGCCGAGCGGGCGTACATCGAGTGGAAGCGGCTCAACCGCAGCGGCCTGCGTCGCATCCAGGAGTCGCGTGTCCCGCTGTATGAACAGACCCGGCTGACCCGGGTCTACAGCTCCAACGTGGTGCCGGGCTTCTTCCAGACCCCTGCCTATGCCACGGCCTTGCTGGGCAGCATCACCAGCTTCCTTGGCGTGCCTGACGAGGTGGAGCAGGCCGTCGAGGTGCGCATAGCACGCAACCGGGTCCTGTACGAGGGAGACCACCGCTTCGGGATCGTCCTGGAGGAAGGCGTCCTGCGGCACCGGATCGGCGACGCCGAGGCCATGGCGGGCCAGCTCGGGCACTTGCTCGCAATGATGTCGCTGCCCTCGGTCTCGCTGACGGTCATCCCATTCTCGGCCAGCCAGCGAGAGATGTGGCCAGTCGAGACCTTCACCATCTTTGATGACCACCGGGTGCACGTGGAGTTGCTGTCAGCCCAGGTCACGGTGACTGCACCCTCGGAGATCGGTCTCTATGTCAAGGCGTTCGGGAAGATGTCGGACCTGGCGGTCTCGGGCAGCGAAGCGCGCTCGCTCATCACCTCGGCGATCGAGGCGCTCGGATAGGCGCGCAAGTCATCGCAAGTTTGTGGCTTGGACCACAGACACTTCCCTAACTTCTTGGGAAATCGCCTGTTCACACTCCCGAGGAGTCCCAGCTCATGGACGTGATGCATCATCTGTGCGAACTGGCAGCCCAGTTGGAGAGCGAGCACCTCCGCACCCGCATGACCGAGACCCCCGACCGCCTGGAACTGGTGGTCACCAACCCCGAGGCCGCGCGGCTCACCGAAACCGTCCGGATCGAGGGCGGGGACTTCCAGTGGCCATGGGGGCAGACGATCGCCCCGGTCACCGAGAAGGCCCTGGCCACCCGCCGTATCGCCCGCGTCCTGGCCACCGCGCAGGGTTGAGCCGTGCTCACTACAGAGGTGCTGGACTACCGCACCGACCTGCTGTTCGACATCGCCCGCAAGGAGTTGCTCGGTCAGAGCGGGCTGGTCGAGGTGATCGTGCTGCTCGACGCGGACGCCGTGGGGCGCATGATCGTCAACGTGTCGTCCCTGCCGTTCCGCGCGGCTCCCGACCGGCTCGCCGAGCAGATCCGCGACCACCAGGCCATGGCCGCCGCGCACATCTGCCCGTTCACTGCGGTGGGTGTGGCAGGGCCGTTCCCGGTCGGTGTCAGCCACACCATCCCGCACCATCTGCGGCACCTGCTCATGGGCATGGGGCACTGGCCCGCGCACGGCTACTCTCACGTTCGCGCGGCTCAGATCATTGACAACGGCGACGTTCTCGATCTGGCCGAACTGGAGGAACCGGGCATTCCCATCGCGAGCTGGCTGGCCGACCTACTGCCACGAAACTGAGATGGGACACCATGGCCGTCCGTGCGCGCTCTCGACGCGATCACGTCCACACGGCGTTCCTTGCCGTACCGGATGGCGATGTCGCGCCGCTGCTGCAGTGGAGTGAAGCACCGTTCTTCCCCATGTTGTGGTGGGAGGCCGTCTGTCGGGGTGGTCGTGTGGTGCTCGTCTGGACGCTCGTGGCCGCTGTCGGGATCGCCCTGATCGCCTACCGCCAGGCGAGGCCGACGCGGGCCAAGAGTTGCGCCGACGTCGCGGCGGTCGGCCTCGTCGACGGCCGCGAACTGTGGCGCACCGCCGGTGTCTCGGCGGCGTTCCTGGACAATGGCGTCACCACCGGCGGCGGACTGGGCGTCCTCCTTGACGGTCGCCGCCTGAGCGCCGTCGATCTGAAGACCGGTGCCCCGCGCTGGACGGCCCCGCGGTCGACGGGCTGGACGTGGGGGGCGGCCGGGTGACGATGATGTGGCCCAACTGGAAGCACGGCGACTCGCTGCACGTCCTCGACGCACGCACGCATGAAAAATGATCTTGTTGATGTCGATCGGCGTCACGAACCGGCCGGTCCCGTCGTCTGGTTCCTCTCGCTGGCGGCCGCGCTCGGGACGGCGACGATCTATCCGTTGCAGCCCGCCATCGCCGATGTCGCGGACTCGCTGGACGCCTCGCTCGCCGCCGTCGGGACGGCGCTGGCCTGCGGGCCGTTGGGGTATCTCGTCGGGCTTGGTCTGCTGGTTCCGCTGGTCGATCGGTTTCCGCCGAGGCGGGTGTTGTCGGCTCAGGTCGGCGTCCTGGCGGTCGCCTTGTTGTTGAGCGCCGTCGTCGGTGATGTCTGGGCGTTGGGTGCCACGATCGGCGTCATCGGGGCCTGTTCGACGGTCGGCGCAGGCGTCAGTTCGGTCGTCGGTCGGCTGGCGCTCCCCCATCGGCGCGCGGCGACGCTGGGGATCGTGACGGCCGGGATATCGGCGGGCATCCTCGCCGGCCGGATCGTCGGCGGCTGGCTCGCGGAAACGATCGGCTGGCGCGGAACGCTCATGGTGTTCGCCGGGGTCTGCGCGGCCGTCGCGGTGGGCCTGCCGCTGGTGGTCCCGAGCACCCGGCCGGGAGCCGAGCGCGGCTATCTCGCCACGCTGCGATCGATTCCGGGGCTGTTCGTCCGGCACTCGGCGTTGCGGTCGGCCGCCACCCGGGGCGCCCTGTGGTTCTTCGCGTTCTGCGCGCTGTGGTCCGGGCTGGCGGTGGCGCTGTCGGAGCCTCCCTACTCGTACTCGGCAGAACGCATCGGCCTGTACGCCCTTGCCGGACTGCTCGGCATTCCCGCCACCCGGATCGCGGGCAGGTACACCGACCGCGTGGGCGCACGCCGCGTGATCCTCATCGGCCTGGCCATCGCCGGAGCCTCGACGGTGGTCCTCGGCTTCGCCCTCCCGGACGCCGCCGTGGCCCTGACCTGCCTGGCGCTGTTCGACGCGGGGCTGTTCGCCGCGCAGGTCGCGAACCAGAGCACCGTCCTCGCGCTCGACGCCGCAGCGCCCGCGCGGTTCAACAGCGCGTACATGCTCGTCTACTTCGTCGGCGGAAGCCTGGGGACGGCCTTCGGCGCCACGGCCGTCGAACGGTTCGGCTGGCCAGCGACGACGGCGTTCACCACGGCCGCCATCGTCCTGGCCGCGAAGAGCTGAACGGTCTGGTCGGAGGCCGGTGGATCCACGGCGCGTGCGGCCCTCAGGGCGATCCGGGGGCCGAATCGTCCGCCGGGGTGAACCGGTCGGCGAACGCCCTCCGGTTGGCGGAGTCGGGCGAACGGTCCCAGACCGCGAAGACCA
This sequence comes from Actinomadura hibisca NBRC 15177, assembly GCF_001552635.1. GTDB lineage: Bacteria > Actinomycetota > Actinomycetes > Streptosporangiales > Streptosporangiaceae > Spirillospora > Spirillospora hibisca. The sequence continues at coordinate 261,302 of NZ_BCRO01000011.1, forward strand.
CCCGCTCGAACAGCGTTGAGAACGCCCCGCCTGCGGTGAGGTGGGCGTGGAACGCCTCGGCGACGTCGTCCGGGTCGTTCCGGAACACACCGCATCCCCAAGCGCCGAGCACCAGCTGGCGCGCGCCGTGGTGGGCGGCGACGGCCAGGACCCGTTCCGCGCGTTGGTGCAGGACGCGCGGGATCCGGTCCCGCACGCTCGGGTCCCGGCGCAGCACCTCTCCGGCGTTCGGCGCGGGAGAGGTCAGGAACGAGACGAGGTACGGCTCGGCCAGCAGGCGGCCGTCGCCGTCGCGGTGCACGGGGACGTCCGGGGACCAGATGACGCGGTCGCTGTAGAGCAGATCGGGAGAGTCGCGGTGGGCGGTGTAGTAGTCGGGGGCCTGCAAGAGGCAGGGATACAGCAGGGCGTTGCGGCAGAGGTCCTCTTCCTGGGCCTTGGCACCGCCGAGATAGCCGCCCCCGGGATTGCGCGCGGAGGCGAAGTTCAGAACGGCGATCCGGTCGGCCCCGGCCAGGTGCAGCCGCCGCGCGGCCTGGAGGCTGTCCTCGTCGGTCACCTCGAACGGCTTCCGGTCGACTATCGCCGCGCGGGGCACATCGATCGGCCCGTAAGGCGGATGGCTCACGGTGTTGGAAATCGCTGCTTCCAACGCCGGGCCCACGACGACTTTCGCGCCATCGTCGGTCGTGTACTCACCGTCGGCGACGATCTGCGCATTGGCGGTCGCGACCTGCCGCAATCTTCCACTCACACGCCCACATGCTAGGCCGCGGCCATCCCAAAGCGCATCATGCATTTCCTGCGGTGGCGCCTTCCGGGACGGTGACGCGGGCATGACGCCCGCACTGCTACCCGTCCGCTCGCCCGAACTCAGCGCAGCGCCGTCAGGCGGCCGCCCAGACGCCGACCGGCCTGGACGACCAGCCGTTCGACCCGATAGGAGGCGGAGTTCTTCAGCAGGTCGATCTGCTGTTCGCGCGCCTTCACACCGGCGTACAGGGAGTCGATCTGGTCCTCGTAGACGGCCACTTTGTCCCTGAGCCGCTTGATCTCGTGCTGGAGCTGCTCCGGCGACAGGTCTTCCCTGCTCAATGCCGTCTCCCGATCAAGGTGGGACGGCTGCGGACCCGTCATTCGGCGGACTCGAAGAACGCCTTGATGACGCGTTCGGAAGCGTGTCCGTCGTCGTAGGGGCAGTAGCGCTCGACGAACGCCGCGTAGGCGGCGGCGTGCTCGGGGGCGCGGTCGTCGACGTGGCGGATCGCGTCGAAGACCTCCTCGGAGGTGCGCAGCAGCGGGCCGGGGGCCTGTGCCTCGAAGTCGAAGTAGAAGCCGCGCACGGTGTCGCGGTAGGCCTCCAGGTCGTAGGTGAAGAACAGCTGGGGCTTGCCGGTGACGGCGAAGTCGAACATGGCTGAGGAGTAGTCGGTGACCAGCATGTCGGCGAGCAGGTACAGATCGGCGATGTCGGGGTAGCCGGACACGTCGATCACCGAGCCGTCCCGCTGGGACCAGGTGCGGTCGGTGATCAGGTAGTGGGCGCGGACCAGGATGACGTAGTCCTCCCCCAGCGTCTGCCGGGCCCGGGCCAAATCCAGCTCCAGCGAGAAGCCCCGCTTGCCGGGTGCGGTGTGGTGGTCGTCGCGCCAGGTCGGCGCGTACAGCACGACCTTCTTGTCCCGGGGGATGCCCAGCCGTGCCCGCACGCTTTCGGCGATGGCGGCGCGCTCGGGGCTGTTGAGGATGTCGTTGCGCGGATACCCGGTCTCCAGGATGGCGCCGTCGTACCGGAACGCCCGCCGCAGGACCTCGCTGGTGAACGGGTTGGGCGACACCAGCGCGTCCCAGGCCGGGATCTCGTGGTCCATCCAGTCCAGCGACTCGGTGCGGCGGAACGACATCTCCCGCAGGTCGTGGCCGATGCGCTTGAGCGGCGTGCCGTGCCAGGTCTGCAGGTAGCGCTGGTCGGGCCGCTTGACGAACCAGTGCGGGACGCCGAAGTTGCCGACGATGTAACGCGCGTCGGCCAGCGCCTGGTAGTGCTCGCGCGTGTTGTTGTAGACCACCTGCGCGTTGCCCGGCACGTGGAAGAGGCCGTCCTTCGACGCCCAGGCGAATTCCAGGTCGGGACGGATCTCCTGCATCTTCTCGTAGAGCGCCCGCGGGCTGCAGGAGTACTGCGAGCCCGCGTAGGCGTCGAAGACGACCAGGTCGCGCAGCGGCTTGCTGCGCATCAGGGGGTAGTCGGTCCGCTGGATCCGCCGCTGGGCGAACGCGCCCCGGTCCTCGTCGGGCTGGGCCAGCCGGCTCCGCAGCAGCAGATTCCAGCCCGTCATGGCCCGCTTCGGTTCTCGCGATCAGCTCTTGATCGGTTCCCAAGGCCTTGGTGAGAGAGCCGCCCACGGAGATGGACCCTAGAGGGGGATTTGTCGATGTGGAATTTCTTGGCCTCGCCGATGAAGAGATCGAGCCAAACCTAGAAGTACATCATCGAGCCGTCAGGCATGCTGCGTGACTTTGCCGGTCACCGTCCTGGCTCACGAGTCGTGCTTGTCGATCTTGCGCGATTGGAGCATACCCCAGGCTGACCGGCCGTCAGCAATTGATCATAATCCAAGATGGGAGCCAGTAACGGCCGAAAGGCCGATGGCACCGTCAGCGCACGCTAAGGCAAGCAGGCGCCCCTCGGGAGAGAAGGCTAAGGCGTTGACCCCGGCCATCTCTCTGATGGAGATCTCGCGGACGAGCTTTCGCGTGCGGATCTCCCATAGCCGAACCGCTGAGTGGTAGCCGCCGGTTGCCAGCAAGCGTCCATTGGGGGAAAACGCAATCGCGTAGGCACCTCCGACGTGGTGAGTCAGCAGGGTTCCCGCAACTGGATTCGTCATTAGGTCCCAGATCCACACTGCTCCGTCATGGCCGACGCTGGCCAGAAGGCGCTCAATGGGAGAGAAGGCCACTGTGTGAACGCTCGCCGTGTGTCCTACCAGCCGGCTTCCGATGAGTACACCGGAGGTTGGATCCCAGAGGCCAATGGTGTTGTCATAGCTGGAGGTGGCCACCATTTCACCACTACGAGAAAAGGCGACGCCATAGATCGTTCCTTCGTGACCCGCGAGGGGTTCGCCAAACTGGGTTCCCGTGGGCATGTGCCACAGCCGCAGTGTTTGATCGTGGCTGACACTGGCCAGCAACCGCCCATCGGGAGAGAAGGACAAGCCGTACGTGCTGGCCGCATGCCCAGTCAGCTCACGCGCCAGTGTGGTGGCCGCCGGTAAATCCCAGAGCAAGATGGACCCGTCCTCCGTCGAGCAGGCGAGGAAGTCCCCTGCCGGCGAAAAGGCGACCGCATTCACTGCGGCAGTCGACCCATCCCGAAGGCGATGGGCCGGAGTGCCCAAAACCACGTCCCACAGTTGGACCAGGCCGTCCTCTCCTGCACTGGCGAGGAGAGTGGAATCAGGCGAGAACGAGAGCGCGTTCACTGCGTCAGTGTGACCTCGGAGTACGACTTCTCCGAAGGTGGTGTCAGCCGACGAAGCCTCGGCGCTCGTATCTGTGGCATCTCTCGCCGCCACCCAGAGCTGCCTGAATTCTTCCACCCCCGATGCTCCGGCGAGGGCCTCCACCACGAGTTCTACCTGACCCCATCGGGGAAGCGTACGACACTTGAGAACAGAAGCGACCGTCGTGTGGCTGATCGCCTTGTGAGTGCGAGCGGATATATCTCTGGTGCTCGGTTCTCCTGACTTGCGGTAGAGACGTTGTATCCGGTGCCTCAATTCCTCCAGCGGACTTTTCAACGTCTCCACCGACCTTCACGCGGGAAACTGTATCTGTCCGTAAAGATTCGTAAGTCCCTGTAACAGGTTGTAAGCGGCCTTCTTCGGAAGCTGAGACTTGCATTAAGACCACATCAGATCACCTCAACCGTCGAAAGGTCACCCAATGATGCAAGTCTATACAGTGATACCCATCATTCTTTCCCTCGGACTGTTCGGACTAGCTTCCATCTATCTGTTCTCAAAGGAGCCCGACCGCCGTCGCCGCGCTTGGCGTCTCCTGAAACTGATCTTCCGAGACAGGACATAAGTCCGCCTACTGCACGCTGCTGGAATACATCCCGATCAGCTCATCGAGACGTCTTCTGATGGTCTCTTCCTGCGGGTCTCCCAGTTCTCGAAAAATAATCATCGACTGCTTAAGCTGTTCCATAGCGTACGGAATATCGCCCTGTTGCATCGAAAGCTCCGCGAAACACCTCAGTGTTTCTGCTTCTCCGTGGCGATCTCCCACCCGTCGCTGCAGACCAAGACTGTAGGAGAACTTCGCGGCAGCCCTCTCGTGATCTTGAACCAAGGTGAGGGCTCGGCCCCAATTCGAGACTACCCGCGCCTCACCTACGATGTCGTTCAGCTGGCGATACACACTTGCAGACTCCGCAAAACGCAACTCGGCTTCCTCACCGTTACTCCGCTTCAGAAATACTCGTCCGATGTTGTTCATCACCCGGGCCTCTCCCCATCGGTCATCGATCCGGCGATTTAGGAGAATTGCACTTTCAAGATACCCCTGGGCGCGATCGAGATCGCCGACTTCTAGGTAGACGCACCCCAGATTGTCTAGGGTGGCAGCCTCTCCATAGGTGAACCCGGTTGAGCGCCACTGCTCGAGGGCACGTTCAAGGCATTCGGCGGCATCTTCCAGGCGGCCGGCCTCGCGATAGGCTATTCCCAGATTGTCACGGACGCGACATTCACCGCGCACGTCACCGATTCGCCGGGCGCAGTTGAGACCCAGCTCGTGACTGTCGATCCAATCCGGAAGGTACTTCCGCAAGTCGTAGTAGCTCCACGCGGCGGTCGCCATCTTCCAGACCACGTCGAACATCTCAGACAGTTCCGCGCATTTGAGTACTCCCATCAGGTTCAGTCGTTCAAATTCGAACCACCTGAGGGCATCCTCAAATGTGGAGATCCCCTCAACCGGCACAGCTGACGGCAAACCCCTGAGGTCAATGGGAGTCCGATGAGGAGAGAGCTTACGGTTGGCAGCATCGGTCGCATTGACGTACCACAAGCATTCGCGCCTCCGGCTCTCGCCGAGATCCGCCGCTGTCTCGTCCTTCATAAGGCAGTGCTGAGCGAAGATCCGTACGAGGTCGTGGAAATGATAGGTCTTTGCATACCCATTTCTTTCCAGCAGGCTAGCCGAAATGAGAGCCTCCAGGGATCTCTCCACTTCGCGCACGGATACACCAGAGAGCGCCGCAGCAGCCCCAACATTAAAATGCGGACCTGGATGCAGAGAGCAAATGCGAAATATTCGCGCTATTTCGATGGGAAGCGCCTTGTACGACCAGTCGAAGACACTCTTCATCGCGGTGGTCGAATCGTTGTCCGGCGTGGCAAGGATATCAAGTCGGTCCCGTTCCATACTCAGGGATTCGACTAAATCTTCAAGACTGTACGAACGATCCGATGAAATCCTCTCCGTTGCGATGCGGAGCGCCAAGGGCAATCTGCCGCAGAGATCGGCGAGGTTCATCAGAATTTCTTCGTCGCCATCATGTGCCGATTGGGCCAGCGTCCGTTTGATCAAGTCGATGGAATCTGCCATATCAAAGGCGTCGAGATCGATTCGATACGCGTCATCGCGGACAACGAGGCTCGTCAGTGAATCTCTACTGGTGATCAGCACAAAGCAGTTGCCGGCCCCTGGAAGCAGCGGACGGACCTGAGCCGCAGTGCGAGCATTGTCGAGGACGATGAGCATGCGCCTGTCCGAAACGAGAGTACGGAACATCGCAGCTCGCGATTCTGCCGAATCCGGAAGCATCGCAGGCCCTATTCCGAGAGCGCGAAGAAAGTCACCGAGCACATCGCCGGGATCCCGCGGAGATTCTGTCGGCCCGTATCCCCGGAGATTTACATATAACTGTCCATCCGGGAAGATTTCAGCATTTTGGTGGGCCCAGTGGAGGGCCACGCACGTTTTGCCGATACCACCTGTGCCAGCGAGCGCCGAGACGACAGCCATCCGGGCCGATTTATGCTCTTGCGCTACATCCAAGAGCCGACTCAACTGCCCCAACTCACGCTCGCGTCCGACGAAAACAGCAGCATCCGCTGGCAGTTGCCGGGGCGGCGTAAGACCCGTGCTGTTAGTCGACACTTCCCCAGGCTAAGGTCGCGGAGCAAAAGCCACAAGGCTGTTGACGCCTACTTGGCTCGTCGCTCTGGCCGCAAAAGCACCATCCTGCCCCACAGGCACCATACAGTGAGCGCTTTTCATCCTCATGTGGCCTGAAGCCCGCGGACCTGTAGGAGGTGGATGGCTTTGGCCAGCAGCTCGGCCTTCCAGGGGCAGCAGCGCAGTTTGCGCAGGACGCGCCAGGACTTGAGTTGGGCGTTGGCACGTTCGCCTGGGCCGCGCAGCCTGGCGTGGGCCCGGTTGGCGTCCTTCTGGGACGGCGGCTTGCCCTTGCCCTTGTAGGGCGTGACCAGCTCCTTGACGCCGTGGTAGCCCTTGTCAGCCAGCACCACTAGCCCGGCGGCCTCCAGTTCGCGCAGCACACTCCAGATCCGCACGGCCGCAAGGTCGTGGGTGCTGCCGGGCAGCGCCCCCGACACCCATACGATGTCTCCTTCGGGGGTGGCGATGACCTGCAGGTTCATGCCGTGTCTCTTGTGCTTGCCCGAGTAGAACGGCCGATCGGCCTTGACCCGGTCGATCAGGATCAGCGTGCCGTCCACGACCAGGTAGGGGTGCCCGTCCGCGGCGGCCTTGCGCAACACCGCACGGAGTTTGGGCGCACGGGCGGCCATCTCGGCGTAGGTCTCGCCCTTGTGCAGGTAGATCAGCACCAGCAATGCCTGTCGGCCGGGGTGCAGCCGCCGCCAGCGGGTGCTGATCTTGGCGCGGTGCCGCCGCACCATACTGGCCAGGTAGTCCAGGGTCGAACGCGACAACGGCAGCGCGGCACGGTAGAACTGCACATGGAACCTCTGGTGGAGATGGTGGTTCTTGGTCGTTCAACCTCTCTACCAGGGGTTTCCTCATGCTCTGATGCCCTCCTGTCACCGCCTCGGCGCCTCAGTCGATCGCCCGACCAACCGAGGATGAAAAAGGCTCAGTCACCGATACAGTAATTTTGGTGAGACCGTTATTCGGACTATTGCTGAGCGGGTTATGCTTGCCGCATGTGTGGCATAGCCGGTTGGCTCACCTGGCAGGTCGCTGATCAACCAAAACTCCCTCTAGTGAGAGACATGGTTCAGGTGATGTTGTCAAGAGGCCCAGATGGCATCGACGTCTGGGAAGACGCGACCATGTCATTGGGACACTGCCGTCTTGCTGTTATTGATCCACGCCACGCCAGCCAACCAATGCTCTCGTCTCCCGACGAGGAGCGGCCGATAGCACTCTCCTTCGGCGGAGAGATATACAACTATCGCGAACTGCGCCGGACTCTTATTTCACTGGGCCATTCATTCAGGACAGAGTCCGATACGGAAGTAATCCTACGAGGATACATCGAGTGGGGAACCTCCATGCCACTCAGGCTTAGAGGCATGTTCTCCTTCGCGCTCTGGGACTCCAGAGAACAGCTGCTTCTACTAGTTCGTGACCCGTTGGGAATCAAGCCCCTTTTCTATTACGAGTATTCGAACGGGGTTTTGTTCTCATCGGAGCCAAAAGGCTTGTTGGGTCATCCTCTGGTTGAAGCTGCCGTAGACCGAGAAGGCCTAGCCGAGTTGCTGGGTCTCTGGCCGTACAAGTCTCCTGGTCATGGCATATACCGAGGGGTCAAGGAGGTGAAACCTGGCGAACTCATAGTGTTTCGGAGAGACACAACCAGACGGACGGCTTACTGGGGCTTGCGGAGTCTCCGTCACACAGATGGTCCGAAAGAAACAGTGGCGCGGGTGGGTCAATTGCTTGACACAGCAATTTCAAGCCAATTGACGGCCGATGTTCCTCTCGCCTTCCTCCTTTCTGGTGGTCTCGACTCAAGTGGGCTTGTGACCATCGCCTTGACGCACTGGAAGAAGACCTATCCCGTTAATACGTTCAGCCTGGATTACGAAGACTCGGAACGCGATTTTGTCTCCACGCCTTTCAGGCCCGACCTTGACAAGCCGTACGTGCATGATATTTGCAGGTTTCTCGGAACGTCACATACGGAGTTCGTTCTGAATTCTGCAGATATCCATGCCGCAGAAATGTCTGCACTGGCCGCACGGGATTTGCCGGATACCGGAGACATGGATGCTTCGTTGATCCTTTTGTTTGGTCGCATAAGCGAGAACTTTCCGGTGTGCATCACTGGTGAGGGCGCCGACGAGCTGTTCGGAGGATATCCGTGGTTTTGTGAGGCGCTCACGAGCCCCCTCCAATCCTTTCCCTGGCAGCCCTATCTGTGTTTCAACAGGAACTTCATTCGCCCCGATGCCGCCGCGCAAATAGATCTCGACGAGTACGTCGCGCAGAACTTCGCAGACTCCGTCCGAGAGGTCGAGAGGGTCGAAGGTGAGGACCTGCGGCAACATAACTCCCGGGTGATGTCCTATTTGGATCTGACGAGATTCCTCCCTGGCCAACTGGAAAGGAAGGACCGGGCCAGCATGGCCAGGAGCGTGGAAGCACGCGTGCCTTTCTGCGACCAGGACCTCGTTGAATACGCATGGAACATTCCCGGTTCCATGAAGTCCTGCGACGGCATTGAGAAGGGAATCCTGCGTGAGGCTCTCTGCGGATCGCTTCCAGACAGAGTCAGGTTGCGCAGGAAGGCGTCGTATCCAACACTCTTGAACGTGGCGCACGAGGCATACTTGCGTCGTCAGATGCTCCGCCTCATCGCCGACCAGGATTGGGCTCTAGCTGATGTGATCGACACTGAGCGGCTGAGCGGTGTCCTAGCAGGAGACTTGCCAGCTCCCGCAGCTCGGCCATCCGTATGGATGGGCAGGATCTGGAGTCTTTATCGCTGGTGCGAAGAGTACGATCCGCGGATGGCATGAGAGTCCACCGGGAAGACCTCGGTCAGAGCTTGATCGAGGTGCGCATGAAGGCGCGCATCTCGGCGTCCATGCATGGTAGTCCCCGGGGGGTACTGCAGGAAGTGCTTGGGTTTGCGTTCGTAGTGGCGGTGCCGACGGCGAAAGCCGCCCAGCCATGACACCGTGCGTTCCACGCCCCAGCGGTGCCGATCCAGCCGCTGCGAGGACTCGGTGTCCCGGTAGGCAATCCGTGCGGTGATACCACGCTTGCGCAGGAAACCTCGCAGGTGAGCGTAAGCTTCGCCCTTGTCGCCGTGCAGTTTTCCAGGGCGGCGCCAACGCGGACCGCGGCGCAAGCGGATGGGCGGGATGCTGCGCACCAACGGCTGAAGGGCTTGATTGTCGTGGGCGTTGGCCGTCGAGATCCCCACCGCCAACGGCGGTCCGACGCAGTCGACGATCAAATGGATCTTGGAGCGGGGCTTGCCGCGGTCGACTGGGCTGGGCCCGCTCAAAGCCCCTTTGACGGCACGGACACTGACCGAGTCGATCACGCACCGCGCTCAATCTAGCTCCCCGCGAGCACCGAACTCGTCCAGCACCACCCGCTGCAGCCGCTCCCACACTTGCGCAGCACTCCACTCGGCGAAACGGCGATGCGCCGTCTGCCAGGACCCGCCGATCGTTCACCGTCCCTCTTAGGGTCGGGACGGCGAAGGCGGCACCACGCCCTGGAGCAACTCCCACAGCTGGTCAGGCACCAGCCGCTCCTCAAAGCTCGTCACACCCCGACCAACGACCATCCACCAAATGAATCACGGTCCAAACAGCACTGTTGCATCACGTCGGCTGACAAATACTTCTACAACGTCGTGCCACAGGTTGAAGAGCCCCAGAACGCTCGGTCTGATCCGCTTCTTAGGGCCGTGGGCCGCAGCCTTCGTGGGCGGGGGCTCGGCAGGAGGTGTACGGTCCGTCGCTGCTCGGTGAAGGCGTCGGGGCCGGAGTCGGCGGGTGCGCCTGGTGGTGTCCCATCATGGCGACACCGATCAGCACGGCCGCCGCCAGTGCCTGGGTCGCGACGGTCACCCAGGCTCGCCGCCGCCACGCCAGCAGCACGGCCGCCAGCAGGCCAAGACCCGCGCAGACGATGGTGGCCGTGACCGCCTGGTCCCATGCCGGACCGTACCGGCCGCGCGGGTCACCGTAGCTCCGCGCCCAGCCCTCCATGCCCGCCCCGAACCAGAACCACCCGAGCACCAACACCTGAAGGACGCCCAGGCAGATGGCGAGCAGGAAGTCGGACCCCACGCCGATGCGGTGCGGCGGGGCGACGGGAGGTGAGGTCGAGTTCGTCACGCCGGTCAGCTTCGCGGACGGGCGACGATCCGATATGGGCGCAGATACTCACATCGGTACTCACTTCCCAGCGCCCCAGGCTAGGGAGCGTTCGTCAGCACCACCGGCGTCAGGTCGCGGTGGCCGACCGCCCACAGGGCGGAGGTGCCGGGTGCGCCGTCGACGTCCCAGATCCGGGTTTTGGGCGAGGACGGGAACTCGGTCGTCTGCCAGCCGGAGCCGGTCCAGCGGAACAGGGCGCCGGTGCCCAGGCCCGAGTCGGGGTCCGGGTCGGTCGGGGTCTGGCCCGCGACCACGAGGCGGCCGGAGCCGTCGGAGGTGAGCGAGCCGTGGGCGTCCGGCGGCGGCGTCACCTTGACCCAGGCCGAGCCCGTCCAGCGCACCAGGTTCTGGATGCCGCCCGTGGTGTCGCGGCTCGCGTCGGTCGCCCACACCTCGCCGGACGTCGTGACGGAGACCTGCGCGAGCGAGTCGTTGAGCCACAGTTCGGGCACCGGGAACGACTTCCACGTCTTACCGTCCCAGTGCACCGCCGCCGGCACCGTCTCCTCGCCCACGGTTCGGCGGCCGACCGCCCAGACGTCGGACGGCCCGACGGCCACGACGTCGTGCAGGAGGTGGTCGGCGGGCAGGTCCACCTTCTGGAAGGCACCGTTGACCAGACGCAGCAGGGAACGGTCCGCCCACTTGCCCGCGACCGCCCAGGTGCCGCCCGGCCCGGTCCGCACCTCCACGCGCCGCACACCGGCGGGCAGCGGGACGGGCCGGAAGCGCGTCCCGTCGAACCTGGCGACGTACGGCAGGTCGGGCGCGCCGGTGACGAACACGTCGTCGCCGTACTGCGAGAGGCCGGTCAGCACGCTGAACCCGGGCCAGCCGTCGAGCGGGTACTCGTACCAGCGACCGTCCTTCATGCGGCGGACGACGGGGTTGCCGAGCGTCCAGTAGGTCCCGCCGGTCGGCTGCGGGATCCCGACCTTCCCCTGCGCCCCGGCGACCCACACGTCCCGGGGCCCGGCCGCCTCCACGAACTCCAACGTCCGGCGCGGCCACAGGAACGGCGGCTCGACCTCGCGCCAGCCGTCCGGCGGTGCGGCGTGCGCGGGCATCGGCGCCACGACGACTCCGGCCGCCAGCACGACCGACAGCAGAACCTGCTTCGCTCCACGCACCGCGTCTCCTCACGTTGCCAGTGTTCTCTGGCAACGTACAGAGGCGCGGCACGGCGGGGCAAGAGCGGGTAACTCTAGAAAAACAGCGATGTCTGCGGGTTCGAGGCGTTCACTGCGGCTGTTCGTCGGTTTCGGCCAGCGGGAACAGGATGGGGCTGAGCAGGTGGGGCGCGCGGTCGGGCGACGGCGGATGCGACAGGTGGTCCGTGATCGCGTCCCGCATCTTGCCGATCAACTCGGCGCGTTCGCGCGGGCTCAGCCAGAGCACGTGCTGCCGGTAGCCCACCAGGTCCGTGACGGGATCGACGCCGTCGTGCTCCAGGTAACCGGTGAACTCGGCGAGCAGCGCGGCCATGGCGGCGGTGAACGCGCGACGATGGTCGGCCGCCGACATCGCCGCGATCGTGTCGGGGCCGACGGAGGCGCGTTCCTGCTGCAACCGGTAGCGGCGCTCCACGGCTCCGCGCACGCGCTGCTCCTCCGCCACCTCCAGGACACCGCCCTCGGCGAGCAGGCCGACGTGCCGGTAGACGGTGGCCTTGTGCACGTCGGGGATGCGGTCGGCCAGCTGGGCGGTGGTGAGGACCCGCCCGCCCGCCATGGCCTGGACGATGCGCAGCCGCACGGGATGGGCGAGCAGTTCCAAGGTGTCCACACGCCGAATGATCGCACATCTGCTAACGTTCGCAGAGTTGCGAATGGTCGTCGCGTGGTCAAGGAGTGGTGATGGGGTCCCTCGCTTCGGAAGATCGGAACGCGCCGCCTCTGGGAAGCCGCCACCAGGTGCGGGACCGGCGGCTGATGCTGCACCGGTCGGGCTCCGGCGGACCGGCCGTGGTGTTCCTGGCCGGTGCCGGGCAGGTCGGCTTGGACTATCTCACCGTCCACGATCGGGTGGCGGAGCTGACGTGCAGCGTTCTCTACGACCGGGGCGGCACCGGCTGGAGCGACCACGTCGAGCTGCCGCGCACCGCCGCCGACGTCACCGACGAGCTACGCGACCTGCTGCGCGTCGCTCAGATCGACGCCCCTTACATCCTGGTGGGGCACTCGCTGGGCGGGGCCTACGCGCGGCACTATGCTCAACGCTTTCCTGACGACGTGGCCGGGCTGCTTCTCCTGGATCCCTTCCACGAGGACCTGTACGAACTCGGCCCCCAGCAAGCCCGCGACCAGCTCGCGCAGATGCATCGCCAGCCGATCCCCGAACTGACGCCCGAACAGGAACAGCAGGCCCGCGTCCAGATCGCGCCGATGTTCGACGCCTGGCCGGAGAACGTCCGGCAGCCGCTCATCGACCACCACGTCACCGCCGCGTGGAAGGCCGGGCTGCTGGAGGACCGCAACCTCTACGACCAGGTCGCCGCAGAACTACGGCAGGGACCGGAACTCCCGGACGTGCCGCTGATCGTCCTGACCGCGCTCGGGCATGACGACACCCAGGCGCACCTGTGGGCCGACCAGACGCTCCGGCAGATCAACGACCTCAAGACGAAGCTGCACGCGCGACTCGCCGCCTCCGTGCCGCGCGGGCAGCACCGCCTGCTCGACGCCGGGCACGGCTGGCTTCACCAGGAGCACCCCGACGCCGTCCTCCAGGCCGTCAGAGATCTCCTGGACGCCTCGGGCGCGCGGCGTCGAGGCACAGGTGGATGGTGGTGATCCCGCTGATGTTGCGAGCGCCGCAGTGGTCGCCGGGGACGACGAGCTGAGGTCCTTCGCCGTCGAGGACGCGGCCGTCCCGCGTCACCGCGATCAGGACGCGGGTGGCGGCGAACTCGGGGTCGAGTTCGGCCCAGGCGAGCAGGGTGCTGTGGCCGTCGCCGCCGTGCACGGTGATGAGGGTGCGCAGGCGGTCCCTGCGGTCGGGCGGGATGGCGGTGGCCCGTGCCGCGAGGTCGGCCAGGAGCGGGCCGGTGAAGTGGTGGCGTCTGCTTCCTGACCGGCGGCAGGAGAAGGTGACGGCGGCCTCGCGCTGGGGCATGTCCCGCAGGTCGTCCATGGTGAAGGCGCGGGTGGACCGGGCGGGGTCGGCGGGGTGTGCCGTGGTGGAGATGAGCAGTCCGGTCCTGTCGATCGTGGACGGCATCGATGACCCCTCGCCTCAAGGCTGCGAACGATGTGAAGCCTCCCGCCCAGTGTTCCCGGAGCGGAAGGCTTCCACACTTATATGCGGCACTATGGCCTAAATGGGGTCGCAGATGCGATGAGACGAGCCGTTCTCCTTAGCGTTTGCGGAATCCGTCAGCGGGCCAGGTGGCCGCGCAGGAGTTCGGCCACCTCGTCGGCGGCCTGCTCCGGAATCCAGTGCCCGAAGCCGATCAGCGTGTGGAAGGCGTACGGGCCCGTCACGAACCTGCGCGTCAGCTCGGCCCCGGCACGGCTCAGCGCCGGGTCCTCGTCGCTCCGGATGAACAGGGTCGGGACCGTGACCCTGGCCAACCGCTTCGGCGAGTTGAACGGCATGGCCCGGTACCAGTGCAGCGCCGGGGTCAGCGCCCCCGAACCCACCAGGTGATCGACGTCCCTGGCGGCGTTGGCCTCGCTCTGCCCACCGGTGGCCAGCCCGGCGATGAGCCGCGACCTCGCCCGCCGGACGACCCCGCGCAGGACCAGCTCGGGCAACCAGGGGATCTGGAAGAGGTACATGTACCAGGACAGCAGGCACTGGCGGCTGGTGAACAGCGAGCGCATGAACGCGGCGGGGTGCGGGACCGACAGCGCGGTCACGGTGGCCACCACGTCGGGCCGGGTGGCGGCGAGCGTCCAGGCGACCGACGCGCCCCAGTCGTGCCCGACGACGTGCACCTTGCGGCCGTCGGGCACGGCCGTCCGGATGAGGGCGAGGACGTCCTCGGTGAGCTGGGACAGGCGGTAGGCGAACCTCCCGCGCGGGCGCGCGCGGGGCGAATATCCACGCTGGTCGGGTGCCAGCGTGCGGTATCCCGACGCGTGGAGCAGCGGTGCGAGCCGCTCCCAGGAGCGGGACGTCTGGGGGAAGCCGTGCAGCAGCACGACGACGTCCCCGCCGATCGGTCCTTGGTCGGCGACGTCGAACACCAGGCCGTCGCGCTCGAAGGAGGTGATCCGCTGCTGGCCGGTGTCGTGTTCGGTGGTCATGGGCGCCGTGGTCTCCTCGGTGGAAGGGCCGCGCTACGCGGTGAGGGGGTGGCCGGTCGAGCGTTGGATCCATTGCCCGTGGAAGGTGAGGCCGAGGCTTTCGGGGACGGGCAGCGTGCAGACGGGGCCGTCGGCGACGGCCTGCGCGTCGAAGATGACGATGTTCGTCGTCGCGGTGGCGAGGTGGGTCTGGTAGGCGATGAGCCAGCCCTGGTCGTCGAGCCGCTGGGCGGCGCGGGGCACGAAGAGGGGTTCGCTGACCAGGTGGCCGGGGCCGTAGTCGTGGACGTCGGCTTCGCCGCGCTCGGTGTCGTAGCGCGCGACCGCCGTCATGAACAGGCCCCCGGTCGCGTCGCTGACGGCCGCGCCGTAGACGTTGCGGTGCGCCGTGGTGGACCGGCGCAGGTCGATGGTGGGCCACTCCAGCGGCAGCGCGTGGAGCTGGTGCGACTCGACCTTGCCGGAGGCGTCGACGCGGTAGCGCCACAGGCGGCCGACGGGGAGGCAGGCCGGGTCGGTGAGGTGGCTCATGCTGGAGATGGCCTCGTGCATGACGGTCCAGGACCGGAAGCGGACGAGGTCGAACACGATGTCCTCGCCGTCGTCGTAGGCCCCGGCGAAGTGCCACTGGAACCACGGGTCGGTCTCCACGACGCGGAACGGCCCGCCGGCGCGCGGGACGAGCAGGATGCGCGTGGCCTCGTCGCCGTGCCAGCGCATCGCCTGGAACGCCGGGACGCGGCCGGACGCCACGGCGGCCATGTCGAGGATGACGGGGCCGAGGCAGAACACCAGGTGGGTGGCCGTCATGGCGAAGTCGTGGACCATGTAGCGGCGCGGCAGCCGGATCGTGCGCAGGTGCTCGGTCGGACGGCCCCGCCTGGAGCGGTAGATCTCCAACTGGGGGCGCGGGCCGTAGACGCAGCCGAAGTTCCACAACTCGGCGGCCTCGGGGTCCCAGCACGGGTGCGCCGAGTAGGGCGTGCCGAGCCGGCGGCCGAAGGGTCCTGACGGCTCCAGCGCGCCGCCGAGGTCGCAACGACCGAGGGTGTCGAGCGTGCCGGGGTCCAGCTCCCAGGGCCGGTCGCCCTCCCAGAGCGCCAGCAGCCTGCCGTCGATCATCGTCACCGACGTGTTGGCCTGCGAGGCGGCCGGGCGGAGCAACATGTTGCGGAGCCGGCCGCCCGCCGCGTTGGAGCCGCCCAGCCGGAGCGGCGGCCCGTCGCCGTCCCGGGCGGTGCGGGAGGCCCGGTAGGAGGGGGTGCGGACGTAGCGGGAGCGGACGCGCACCGGCGCGCCGGGCTCGAACGTCACCGCGCTGACCAGGCCGTCCCCGTCGATGACGTAGTCGGACAGGTGGTTGCCCGCACCGTTGCGGTAGAGGGTTCCGGCCAGGTCCGCGGGGACGCTCCCCTGGCTCGGGCGGAGTTCGGCGTCGGCCTCCCGGGCCCGGCCGCCGCGACGCAGATCCATGCGCGCTCCAATGTGATCAGTGAACACATTCA
This sequence comes from Actinomadura hibisca NBRC 15177, assembly GCF_001552635.1. Classification (GTDB taxonomy): domain Bacteria; phylum Actinomycetota; class Actinomycetes; order Streptosporangiales; family Streptosporangiaceae; genus Spirillospora; species Spirillospora hibisca. The sequence continues at coordinate 277,463 of NZ_BCRO01000011.1, forward strand.
TGTGAGCACTGATCACATCTGCTCGCGGGACCGTTGTCAAGGTGTGGTACGACTGGCTGAATGAGCACCCGACGGCCCTACCACCACGGCTCGCTGCCCGAGACGCTGGTCGCGCACGCCGTCCGGTTGCTGGACGAGGCGGGCCCTGAGGCGGTGGTCGTCCGGGAGGTGGCGCGCCGGGCGGGGGTGTCCCCGTCGGCGCCGTTCCGGCACTTTCCGGACCGGGCGGCGCTGCTGGCCGCCGTCGCCGAGGCCGTCGCGGTGGACTTCGGCGAGATCCAGATGGCGGCGGTGGAGGCGGCCGACGCCGTGCCGTTCCGGGCGCTGGGCATGGCGTTCGTGCAGTACGCGCTGGACTACCCGCACCGGTTCGCGCTGCTGCGCGGCACCGTCTTCGGCGCGGATCGCACGCCCGCGCTGGAGGAGGGGCACCGCGCGTTCACCGGGCGCGTCACCGAACTGATCGTCGCGGGGCAGCGGCGCGGCGAGTTGCGGAAGGCCGATCCCGAGCTGGTCAGGATCGCGGCCCAGGCGCTGGTCTACGGCCTTTCGCAGATGTTCGTGGACGGCTATCTCGACGCGTCCCGGGCCGATGCGCTGATCGACCAGGTCGTCGACCTGTTCGGTCTGGGCGTCCTCGCGCCGGGCGGCGGGAAGTAGGGCGCGCCGGCCACAGGGCGCGGTCGCCGAGGAGGCGCACGATGGCGGGCACCAGCAGCGGCCGGATCAGGAAGGTGTCCAGCAGCACGCCGAACGCCATGGCGAAGCCGAACTGGAACAGCTCGCGGATCGGTTGCGTCATCAGCACGGCGAACGTCGCCGCGAGGATCAGGCCCGCCGACGAGACGACGCCGCCGGTGCGGGTGAGCGCGGCGCTGATGGCCTGCGCCGGTGGCGCGTTGCGCAGCTCCTGCTTGAACCGGCTCATGAGGAAGATGTTGTAGTCCACGCCGAGCGCGACGAGGAAGACGAAGATGTAGGCGGTGACGCGGTTGCCGATGCCCTCGTCGCCCAGGACGGTCACGGTGAGGAAGGTGGTGACGCCCAGCGTGGCCAGGAACGACAGGACGAGCGTCGCCACCAGGTAGAGCGGTGCGAGCAGCGACCGCAGCAGCAGGATCAGGACCGCCGTGACGATGGCCAGGACCAGCAGCACGATGGCGGTCGTGTCGCGGTCGAGGGCCGAGCGGATGTCGGCGTTCTGGGCCGTCTCGCCCGTGATGAGCACCGTGGCGTCCGCGGCACCGGCGGCCTGGGCCGCGTCCCGTGCGGTCTTCTTGAGCGGGCCGACGGCGTCGAGCGCCTCAGAGCTGTAGGGATCGAGGTCGAGGGCGACGTCGTAGAAGGCCGTCTTGCCGTCCGGGCCGAAACGGGGCTGCTTCCCGACGCGGGAGACGTGGTCGGCGTCGGCGAGCGCGGTGACGATGCCTGCGGGGACGGGGCCGGAGCGCAGGTCGTTCTGGGACCGGACGATGACGGTGCTGGGCGCGATCTCACCAGGGCCGAACTCCTCCTGGATGAGCTGCTGCCCGCGCTCCGATTCGGTGGCGGCGCGGAAGCCGCTGAGCGAGTTGAAGCTCTCCTGGTAGCCGAGCAACCCGGCGCTCATCACCAGCAGCAGCGCGATCACGCCCGTGGCCACCCGGACCGGGGCGCGGGCGACGAGGTCGGCGACGCGGTGCCAGACGCCCGCGCCACGGCTGCGCTCGGCGGCCTTGGCCACACCGCCCGGCCAGAAGACACTTCCGCCCAGCAGCAGGACCAGGGCCGGAATGAAGGTGAACGCCACCAGCGCCATGACCGCGACGCCGAGCGCGAGGTACGGCCCGAAGCCGTGCAGCGCCGGGGAGGCCGCCACGAGCAGGGCGAACATGGCGAGCACGATGGTGGACGCGCTGGCGAGCACGGACTCGGCCGTCCGGCGCACCGCCGTCTGCATCGCGCGCGGGCGGTCCGGCTCGTCGAGCAGGGCCTCGCGGTACCGGGCGGTGATGATCAACGCGTAGTCCGTGCCCACGCCGAACAGCAGGACCGTCATGATCGAGGCGGTCTGGGAGCTGACGGTGATGGCTCCGGCGTCCGCCAGGAGCGCGCCGGTCGCCTCCGCCACGCGCATCGCGACGCCGACGGCGAGCAGCGGCACCAGCGCCATCAGCGGCGAGCGGTAGATGACCAGCAGCAGCACCAGGACGAGCAGGATCGTCGCCAGGAGCATGACCTTGTCGCCGCCGCTGAAGACCTTCACGGTGTCGGTGGCGATCCCGGCCGGACCGGTCACGGCGACCTCGGCGGGTCCGGCGCGGTCGGCGGCGAGGGCGCGCACGTCGTCGACGGCCTTCTGGAAGGACTTGTCGGAGGGGCTGCCGGTCATGGGCACGATGACGAGCTGCGCGCCACGGTCCCGCGAGACCAGCTCGGCCGCGGCGGCGGGGGCCGTCACGGTGGAGACCACGCCTGCGACCTGGCGGGGCCGGGCGGTGCCCGACAGCGCCGAGGTGATGTCCGCGACGGCCTTCGCGGCGGCGTCGGGGCCCTCGCCGCGCACCACGATGATCGCGGGCGTCGTGTCCTGGCCCGGGAGCTGCGTGCGGACGAGGTCGCGGGCCTTCATGGAGTCGGAGGCGGCGGGCGGGAGGTTGGCGGAGGCGTTGTCCTCCACGGACTTCAGGTCGGGGGCGACACCGGCGAGCAGGCCCGCCGCCAACACCCAGAACGCGACCACGGCGGCGGCGCGTCTTCTCGATCCCAGGAGTCCCCGGAGCAGGCGGGAGTACATCGGTTGCATCGGGCGGCCTTCGGCAGGGGGCACGGATGAAACTTAGCGACAGGGGTGTCGCTAAGATGGCGTCAAGCTAACACGGTGCCGCCCGTGCTCCGGACGCGGGGTAGATTGGCGCGGGACGGCGCGGCGCCCGGACGGAGCGGAGGACATGCCGAAGATCCAGGCAGGCAGCCTCCGCGAGCACCGGGCCCAGCGGCTCGCGCAGCTCATCGACGCGGCCGAGGCGATCCTGAACGAGGGCGGCGTCGAGGCCCTCACCGCCGGCGCGGTCGCCGCGCGGGCGGGCATCGCGCGCAACAGCATCTACCGCTACTTCGACTCGATCGAGGACCTGCTGGAGCTGGTCGTGACGCGGGAGTTCCCCGCGTGGATCGACTCCGTGGAGCGGGCGATCGCGGCCGAGAGCGCGCCCGAGGAGCGGGCGGCCGCCTACGTGCGGGCCAACCTCGAACAGGCGGCGCGCGGCACCCACGGCTGGCGGGCGTCGCTCTCGCGCGGCTCGTTGTCGCAGTCGGCGCGGGAGCGCGTGAAGGATCTGCACGGCTCGCTGCACCGGGCGCTCGCCGAGGTCATCGACGAGCTGGGACGTCCGCAGCCGGAACTGACCGTCGCCGTGCTCCAGGCCGTGGTCGACGCGTGCATCCGGCGGATCGACCAGGGCGACGACCTGGCGACGGTGGCCGACTTCGCGTCAAAGGCCACGCACCGGCTGCTGGCCGAGGACCACCCCTAAGAGACGCGCTCCTGGAGCAGGCAGAACTCGTTCCCCTCCGGGTCGGCGAGCACGTACCAGGACTCGTCGCCGCTCTGCCCGACGTCGGCGCGTTGCGCGCCTGCGGCGAGGAGGCGTTCGAGCTCGGCTTCCTGGTCGCGGTCGGTGACGCTGACGTCGAGGTGCAGGCGCAGCTTGCCGTTCTTGGGCTCGTCGGTCCGGCTGAGGATCAGGATGGGCTGGAGGCCACCGAACCCCCCTTCCCGGGGCCCGATCGCGATATCGCCGTCTTCCCGCTCCAACTCTACGAAGTCCAGAATCTCGCACCAGAAACTGGCGAGCTTCTCGGGCTCACGGCAATCCAACACGAGTTCTGTAATACGGCACGCCATGCGCTACTCCTACCCCAGCAGCCCCACGACGCACCCCAAGTTTTCCGCGCGGAGGTCGATCAGCCCTGCCACGCCCTGGCCGTCTGCGCGCGCAGCAGTGGCAGTGGACTGTCGCTCGCGTCGCGCAGGCGCTCGTCGAGGCGGAGCAGCGTCTCGCAGCGGGCCAGGAACACCCCGGCCAGCGCCGTCGCGTGCGTGTGACCGGCCTCGATCGCGATCTGGGCGGCGGCCGGGGCACCGACCGAGATCGCCAGCCCGGCGACGTCCCGGGCCGGGTCGGCCAGCTCGGCGTCGGCCCAGTCCAGGACGCCTGCCAGCGCACCGTCGGAGCGCACCATCAGGTGTTCGCCCTTCAGATCGGCGTGGGCCAGGACCGGGGGCGCGGTTTCCTGTAGCGGCGGTCGCAGCGGTGTCGCGGCGACCGCTTCGGTGCCGAGAAGGCGAAGCCGGGCTTGTTCGGCACAGGCCGCCAGTCGTTCCCATTCAATCGGCTGCCCGGCGGGCACGTCGAGCGCCGCCGCGTCGGCGACGGGGATCGAGCGCAACGCCCGCAGGAGGGCGGCGAGCTGCTTTCTCCCGGCAGTGGAAAGGGCCTGCCTTTCGCCGGACGTGCCGTGCAGGCGGGTGTCGACGGTGAAGCCGCAGCCGGGAGCCCACCGGCCATGGGCGACGGAGCGCGGAAGGGGCACATCGGTGCGGGTGCGGATCAGGTCGCGCAACGCCAGTTCGCGCCGCTGGCGGAGGCTGGCCGCCTCGTCCGGTGCGAACCGTGCCACGTAGCGGTCGTCGACCCACCACGAGTGATGCTCTCCTCCTTCGCCGATGGGGCTCAGCCGTGGTGGGCGGTCCGTCTCCAGAGCGGACTGGATCAACGTGGCGACGTGGTCGGCGGTGAGCTCGTCGGGTGAGGCCATGCGGGCATTCTCCTCGTGGGTGCGCGGTCAGAGGGCGCACGCGACGAGCACGCCCGCTCCCGCCGTCTCCACCCAGAAGTAGAACCAGCACGGGTAGAACCCGCCGGGTCGTTCCACGCATCGGGCCACCAGCCGTCCGAACGCCATTCCGGCCAGGGCGGTCCCGATGGCCAGCGCGATGCCGTCGCGCATCTCCGTGCGGGCCACGGCCAGGACCAGTACGGCGGCGACGGCGATGCCGAAGCCGCCGTACACCGCGCGCACCTCGTTGCGGGCGTCGGCCGTCGCCGCCCGGAGCCCGAACGGCCCGACCAGCGCCGCCGGGGCCACCAGGCCGTACACCCCCATCGCGAGGAAGAACACCGCCATGCCGGCAACGGCCGCCTGCTCCATGATCGTCTCCTTGTCCGGTGGATCTGGAGCGATCATGGAGGGAGTGCCGGTGGCCGCGCTTCCACGAACGTGCTGCCGCACGTCGGCGCGCGCCGCGTCGCCTGGTCTCGTGTTCTCGTCCAGGACGCGGCGCGCGCCGACGTCGGGGTCAGCGCCTGCGCTCGATGAAGTAGCGGCCCGCGAGGGAGCTGTCCAGGCCGACCGACCAGATCGAGCGGGTTCCCGGCACGCGGGCCAGGTCGCGGATCCAGACGGCGGTGCCGGGGCGTCCCTCGCCGCTCTCGGTGGTCCAGCGGCCGCCGCTGTAGTGCAGGTAGCTCTTGTCGTCGTCGACCGTGCTCACCGAGACCCAGGCGCCCCCGTCACCGTCGTCGGCGAGCGTGGGGAAGTTGTACGCCTGCGGGTTCACCGGGATCGCCACCGACGTCCAGGTCTTCCCGTTCCAGTGCATGAGCTCGGGGGGCGTCGACGTGTAGCCGGTGTTCGCGCGGTAGGCCCAGACGCTCGTGGCCGAGACCGGCACGATCTTCGCGATGTAGGTGTTCTCCTTGGCCGGGTAGCGGATCGTGCGCCACCTGGTGCCGTCCCAGTGCAGCATGGCCTCGGTCGGGCCGGTCCCGGGGACGTCGCAGGTGCAGGCGATCCAGACGTCCTTCGCCGACCGGACGGCGACGGTGGAGGCGCTGACCATGGGCACCGGGGTGCTCCGGCGCGTCCACCGGCCGTTCTGGAAGCGCAGGGCGACGGCCTTCTTCGCGCGCGTGTCGTACCCGACCGACCAGGCCGGCGCGCCGGGCGCGGCCGAGACGATCTGCAGGTACGTGGGCAGCGGGGAGGGCATGGTCGGCCGGACCCCGGCCGGGTACCCGACCCTGCGCCACTTGGCGCCGTCCCAGTGGAGCGCGGGCGAGCCCTCCTCGTTCAGGTAGATGCCCCAGGCTTTCCGGGGTCCGGCGGCGGCGAGGTCGACGACCTGGCCCGTGCCCGGCGGCAGCGCCTGACGCTTCCACTGCCGGCCGTCCCAGGCCAGCATGACGGGCGTCCCGCTGGAGGTCGCGTTCTCGATCCCGGCCGCCCACGCGGCCTGCGGCCCGGCGGCCGCCACCTCGGTCAGCACGCCGAGGCCGGTGAGGGACGGGGTGGGGACGTTCTCCCATTGCGGGGGCGCCGCGGTGGCGGTGGTAGGCACGAGCAGCAGGCCGGCGAAGGCGGCGGTCCCGGCGGTGACGCGGAGAACCGGATGTCCTGGCATGAAGCCTCCCGAACGGTCAGGTGATCCCTGATGTGATCTTGCCGCCATTTGCTGGCAAGGTCTGGGTCCTGCCTACCCCAAGATCGAACAGATAAATAGACGCAACTGTTCTTATGGCTGGATCGGGCCACCGTTCCAGGCGACGGATCGGACATCGGTTCGGTCCCGAGAACCAGCAGGGTCCTTCAAGGTCGACCGGCGGTTGAGAAGTGTGGCATCGGCGCGTTCCGACGCCGGGTCAGGACGGGTCGCGGCGTAGCACGATCAGGGCGACGTCGTCCTCGCGGTGGCCGAACTCGTCCAGCACCCGGTCGCTGTACTTCTCCACGTCGTCTTCCGGCGGCATGAGCCGCAGCCGTTCCAGGTTGTCGGTCAGCAGCACGCCGCGGTCCTCGATCAGGCCGTCGGTGAACAGCGCGACCACGCCGCCGGGCTCGACGGCCGTGCGCTCGACGTGCACGTCGCTGAACGGGAAGCCCAGCAGCACCCCGCCGCCCTCGCCGAACCACGACGCGCCGCCCTGGTGGAACAGCGGCGGCAGGTGGCCCGCGCTGGCGACCCGCAGGGCCCCGGTGGCCGGGTCCAGCGTCATGATGCAGACGGTCGCGGACTGGTCGTCGTGGTAGCGCTCGAACACGCTGTTCAGCCGGACCAGGATCGTCTCGGCGTCGTGCCCCTCGTCGGCGAAGGCGCGCAGCGCGTGCCGCACCTCGGCCATCACCGTCGCGGCGCGCAGCGAGTGGCCCTGGACGTCGCCGATGGCGATCAGCAGGTGGTCCCCGAAGTCCAGCACCTCGTAGAAGTCGCCGCCGATCTCGGCCTGGTCGCTGGCGGGCTCGTAGCGGACCGTGATCGTCCAGCCCGGCACGGGCGGCAGCCGGGTCGGCAGCAGGCTGCGCTGGAGGGTCAGCGCGATCGCGTGCTCCTCGACGTAGGAGCGCAGCGCCTCCACGGCCAGCGCGACGGTCTGGCCGAGCTGGCGCAGCAGGTTGCCCTCGTCCTCGCCCAGGGCGTCCCGGCATCGGACGCTCAGGCAGATCGGCGGGCGGCCGGCCTTGGTGCGCGAGAGCACCAGCGCCACGTCGCCGCCCGCCTCGTTGTCGGGCAGGATCGCGCGCAGGGCCTCCTGCGTGACGGTGGCCACCGCCGAGCCGGTGCGCGCGCCGAGCGGCACGAGCCCGCCGAGCTGCTCCAGGGTGTCGGCGGGGCTCGTCTTCGGCGTCGGCGGGACGCGGGGGTCGCGGCACACCGTGCGGCGCAGCCGCCCGTCCACCGGCAGGATGAACGAGGCCGCGGGCGCGCCGAACAGCTCGGCGGCGCCCACCGCGGCGGCGCTGGCGAGCTGGTCGAAGGTCTCGGCGGAGTTCACCGCCAGCGTGGTGCGGGTGAGGCTGGCCAGCCGCTCGGCCATGCGCTCGGCCCGCCGCCGGGCCACGTAGTAGCGCAGCACCGCCTCGACGGTGGCGAGGAACTCCTCGGGGTCGATGGGGTCGGTGAGGTAGGCGTCGGCGCCCTGCTGGAGGCCGTAGGTGCGGTCGGAGGTCGCGATCGCGGTCGCGGAGATGTGGATGACGGGCAGCGACGCGGTCGCGGGCGCGGACTTGATGCGCTCGCAGACCTCGATGCCGCTCATGTCGGGCAGCCGCACGTCCAGGACCACCAGGCCGACCTCGTGCTCGGCCAGCCGCTGCCAGGTCTCGGCGGCCGAACCCGCCTCGATCACGGTGTGCCCGGCGCGGCGCAACCAGCTGCTGATGATGTAACGCTTGGCGGCGGTGTCGTCGACGACCAGGACCGTCGCCCGTTCAGTCCGCATTCGTTCCTTCCGTGGACTCCATCGCCCGCTGCACCGCTTCGCGCAGGGCGTCGGAGTCCAGCCGTGCCTTGTCCAGTGTCGCGTTCGCCCGGTCCGCCCGGGGGTCGCCGAGCGCCCGCAGGTCCACGTCGGTCATCAGGACGACCGGCGTCTCCGGGGGCAGGCGGTCCAGCACGTCGAGGCCGTCGGTCCCGGGCATCCGCAGGTCGAGCAGCACCAGGTCCGGCGGGTCGGCCTCGGCGCGGGCGAGCGCGGCGGGGCCGTCGGGGGCCTCGCTGACGCGGGACGCGGACCCGGCCAGCAGCTCGCGCAGCCGGCGGCGGTCGCCGTCCTCGTCGTCGACGATCAGGACGTGCCCGACGTTCAGCTCGCGGCTGGGCGGGGGCGGCGGGCCGGGCGGGAGCAGCAGCGTCACGGTGGTGCCCTCGCCCGGCGCGCTCTCCAGGTCGAGGTCGCCGCCGAGCAGCTTGGCGAGCCGCAGCGCGTAGGGGAGGCCGAGTCCGGTCCCGCCCCGCGTGCCGGGCGTCTGGTAGAACTCCTCGAACACCCGCTGCTGGTGCTCGGGCCCGATGCCCACGCCGGTGTCGGCGACCTCGACGGCCAGGCCGTCGTCCCCGGTCCGGACGGTGACGCGGACCCCGCCCTCGGGGGTGAACTTGATGGCGTTGCCGATGAGGTTGCGCAGGATGCGGGTCAGCATCATCTCGTCGCTGATCAGCCACAGCGCGCCGGGCGGGAGGCCGATGTCCAGGGTGATGCCGGCCTCGGCGGCGGCCGGGCCGAGCTGGGCGGCGATCTGGTCGAGCACCGCCCGCAGGTCGGTGTCGGCGAGCTGGGGCACCAGCCCGCCCCGCTCGGCCTTGGCGAAGTCCAGCAGCTCGTTGACCAGCGACAACAACGTGTGGCCCGAGTCGGCGATCATCTCGACCTGGTGGTGCTGCTCGCCGCTCAGCGGGTCGGCCGACCCGTCCAGCAGCAGCCGGGCGAGGCCGATGACCGAGTTCACCGGCGTGCGCAGCTCGTGGCTCACGTTGGACCAGAAGCGCGTCCTGGCCTCGGCGACCTCGCGGAGCTGCTGGCCCTTGTCGTCCAGCTCGGCGTAGAGGGCGACGACGCCGCGGTTGGTCTCCTCCAGCTCGTCGGAGAGCTGGTTGTACAGGGCGAGCACGCCCTGGTTGGTCTCCTCCAGCTCGGCGTTGAGGACGCGCAGGTCCTCGCGCTGGCGGCGGATGTCCTCCAGCGCGTCGATCAGCTCGGCGTTCTGCGCCCGCAGCTCCTCGATGGCCGAGACCGGCATGAGCTTGGTGAGCGTGGCCCGGATGCCGGTCAGGGCGGCCTCGTCCGGCGCCGGGACCTCGGGCGGCGTCTCCTTGCGGAGCCGCACGACGGTGCGCCGCCCGTCGCCCTGCCCCGCCGTCCGCTCCTCGACCGAGTCGACCAGGCGCGCCGCCGCGGCCGTGCCCTCCCCCGGCGGGCGCGCGCCCGCGGGCGCGCCGAACTCGAACTCCACGACCAGCGCGGGCCGCGGCGCGGTGACGACGACGAAGCTGACGACCGGCGCGCCGGAGGCGATCAGCTCGCGGCCGAGCTCGCTGACCGCGGTGGCCATCCGCACCTGGTCGGAGGTGTCCAGCCGGAGCGCCGCGGCCGTCTCGCGCGCCGCGCGCCGCACCGTGAAGATGTCGTCGACGTCGCGGATCTCGAAGCGCCGCAGCCGGTGTTCCACGGCCGGCTCACCCGGCCCGGACCGCGACGATCGACGCGTCGTCGTTGCGCACCCCGGCGTCGCGCAGCAGGGTGGCGGCGACGAGCACCGGCCGCCGGGTGAACAGCCCCGGGTAGTCCTTCGGGTTCCAGCGTTCGGTGAGGCCGTCGGAGTGCAGCACCACGGTGGCGTCCGGCGGCAGGTCGTAGTGGTGCTCGCGGATCGTGCGGGCCTCGTGCCCGGCGATGCCGGGGGTCGAGATCATGCCGCGCCGGCCGTCGGGGGTGACGATCCAGCCCGAGACGTTGCCGAGCCCGGCGAACCGCACCCGCCCGGCGGCGAAGTCGATCTCCGCGACCGACACCGCGCCGCCCCGGGTGGGCGCCAGCCTGCGGTGGATCTCCTTGAGGAGTCCGGCGGGCCCGGCCGCCAGGTCGCGCCCGTGGACGGCCCGGACGGCCTCCTGGGAGGCGCGCTGGGCGAGCGGGCCGTGGCCGAGGCCGTCGCAGAGCATGACGTGGGTGACGCCCTCGCCGGTGTGGACGGCGTAGCTGTCGCCGCACACCTGCTCGCCGGGCTTCGGCCTGGTCAGCCCGCAGTGGGCGGCGGTGAGCGGGCGCTCGGCCTCGACGGCGAACCGGGCGGTGAGCACCGAGCCGCGCCGGGGGATGGAGTGCAGGTCGCTGCTGTCGGCGAGCCGGGAGATCGCGCCCAGGCCGACGCCGAGGGTGCCGCTGGTGGAGTAGCCGTCGAGCATCGACCGGGACACGTCGGTGATCCCCGGGCCGCTGTCCAGGCAGACGAACTCGATCGCGGCGACGCCGCCGGTCCGGGCGACCCAGACGCCGATCACGCCGTTGACGGCGTGCTTGTGCAGGTTGGAGGCGGCCTCGCTGACCGCCAGTTCGAGCCGGGCGAGCCGGTCCTCGGGGAAGCCGAGCCGGCCGGCCAGGGCCGTCACCCGGCGGCGCACCCCGGCGACCGCGCTGAGCTCCTCGACCCGGAGCCACATCGTCTCTTCGGCGGGCGGGCTGACCGACCATCCGGTATCGGTCAGCGGCGCCATTTGGTCACTGTGATCGTGGTGCCCTGTCCCACCGCTGTCTCCAAGTCGAACGCGTCCACCAGGCGCCGTGCGCCGGTGAGTCCCAGGCCCAGCCCTTGGCCGCTCGTCCAGCCGTCGGTGAGCGCGAGATCCACGTCCGCTATACCCGGGCCCTCGTCGCGAAACACGATGCGGACGCCGGCGCGGCCGCGCTCGTCGGTCACCTGGCTGACCAGGGCCTCGCCGCCCCCGCCGTAGACCAGGGTGTTGCGGGCCAGCTCGCTGGCGGCGGTGACCACCTTGGTCTGGTCGACCAGCGACAACCTGGCGGCGCCGGCGGCGGTGCGGGTCGCCTGGCGGACGCGCACCACGTCGTCGCCGGTCGCGATGGGGATCTCGACGTCGTCGGACGTGGTCACCGAATGTCCCGCAGTGCCCTGGCCGTCTGGCTGACGCCGTCGGCGTTCAGCAGGGCCAGGCCCTTCTCCAGGTCCAGGGCGGTGCGCACGCCGCCGAGCGACAGGCCGAGCTCGACCAGCGTGATGGCCACCGCCGGGCGCATGCCGACCACGACCGTCTCGGCGTCCAGCAGCCGCGACATGGAGGCGATGGTGGCGAACATCCGGCCGATGAAGGAGTCGACGATCTCCACGGCGGTGATGTCGATGATGACGCCACGGGCGCCGGTGCTCACGATCCGCTCGGCGAGGTCCTCCTGGAGCGCCAGCACCGACTGGTCCTGCAGGTCGATCTGGATCGACACCAGCAGGATGTCGCCGATCTTGAGAACGGGGACCCGGTCCATCAGGCTTGGCCTCCACTGATGATCTGCACGCCGCTCTGCCGCAACACGTGCGCGAGGGCGTCGGCCAGCGTGGCCTTGGTGACGATGTCGGCGAACTCGATGCCCAGCGTCACGATCGTGTGCGCGATCTGCGGCCGGATGCCGGAGATCACGCATTCGGCGCCCATCAGCCGGGCCGCCACCACGGTCTTCAGCAGGTGCTGGGCGACCTCGGTGTCGACGGCCGCGACGCCGGTGATGTCGATCACCGCGTACCGGGAGCCGGTGTCGACCAGCGTCTGGAGCAGGCTCTCCATCACCACCTGGGTGCGGGCGGAGTCCAGCGTGCCGATCAGCGGCACCGCGACGATGCCGTCCCAGAGCTTCACCACGGGCGTGGACAGCTCCAGCAGGCTCTCGGCCTGGTCGGCGATCACCTGCTCGCGGGCGGCGGCGAAGGTCTCGAAGGTGTGCAGGCCGAGGTCGTCCAGGACCGAGGAGAACAGGACGAACTCGCGGTAGGTCTTGGCGTCGGCGTCGACGTCGGCCTTCTCCTCCAGGAGGGAGAAGAGGGCCTGCTTGAGGGCGAACACGCTGACGGCGGTCTCCGACGGGGTGAATCCCTGGCGGGCGCGCGAGCGCGACAGGTCGGCGAGCATCGACCGCAACTCGTCGGCCGCGGTGCCGGCGGGACCGTCGGCGGCCTGCCGCACGAGCAGCCCGTACAGCTCCTCCGACTCGTGGCGCAGTTCACGCTCGGTGATGCGGCCGCGCACCGTGCCCGCCACCGCGGCCACCCAGCGCCCGAGCACGTCGTCCCGGTGCTCGGTGAGCAGCTGCGCGATTCGGGTTTGTCCTGCTGAGCCCGGCTGGGTCACTGAGTTTCCCTCACTTCGTCATCCACCACTCGTGGTGTCTAGGAGACTAGCGTCTCGAACGGTGGGAAACGCCCATACCCAGCTCGGAGAGGTCGTGATGAGCGAGCTATCACTCTCGGTCACGGAGACGGACGGACGGATCGTGATCACGGTCTCCGGAGACCTCGACATCACCTACGCCGCCCGGTTCACCGCGCTGGCCGCGGAGCAGGTGCCCGGCGGCGCGCGGGCGATCGTCGACCTCACGACCATGGAGTTCCTGGATTCGGCGGGCCTCGGCGCGCTGCTGAACCTGTGGAAGCGGCTGCAGCGCGGCGGCGGCGACATGGTGCTGGTCGGGGCCAGCTACCGGAGCGCGCGTGCGCTGTGGGTGACCGGCCTGGCCGATCGCCTGCCGCGCACCGACTCCCTTGAGGAGGCTCTGGAGCGCTGACCCGCGGCGTTGGCGGGGCGGTGCACGAACGCGTCCGGGCGGCCGGTACCGGCCGCCCGGACGCAGGTGGCCGCGCCTGCGCGCCGTCCACGTCGTTCGGGAGGTGGACGGCGCGGGGCGCGGCCAGCGCGTTGCGGGGTCAGGTGAAGGCGTCCAGGCCGGTCAGCTCGGCGGAGAGCTCCCACAGGCGGGCCGCGCCGTCCGGGTCGGTCGCCCAGGGCTTGACGCCGCCGATCAGCATGTCGTCGGTGGTGGCGGGGACGGCGACGTCGCAGTCCTGGCAGTACAGGCCGCCGAGGCCGTCCAGCAGCGGCGAGGTCGCCGCCCACACGGCCGTCGCCGCGCCCTGCCCGGGCGTCTTGAACCCGTCCGCCGGGCCGCCGTCCGGCTTGATCCATCCCTGGGCGACCTGCTCCTCGTGCGGGATGTGCCGCTGCAAGGGGGTCAGGATGCTGCCGGGGTGCAGCGAGAACGCCCGCAGGCCGCGGTCTGCTCCCAGGGCGTCGAGATGCAGGGCGAACAGGGCGTTGGCGGTCTTGGACTGGGCGTAGGCGAGCCAGCGGTCGTAGCCGTCGCGGAAGTGCGGGTCGTCCCACCGGACGCCGCCGAGAAAATGCCCCGACGAGGCCACCGCCACCACCCGCGACCGGGGTACCAGCGCCGGGAGCAGGCGGTTGACGAGCGCGAAGTGCCCGAGGTGGTTGATCGCGAAGTGCGCCTCCCAGCCCGGCCCCACGCGCGTCTCGGGGCAGGCCATGACACCGGCGTTGTTGATGATCGCGTCGAGGGCGCGACCGAACTCCAGGAAACGGTCGCAGAACCTGCGGACGCTCTCCTGGTCCGCCAGATCCAGGGCGTGCACCTCGGTGCCCGGGACGCCGCGCAACGCCTCGTCGGCCGTGCCGGTCCGGCGCGCGGGCACGACGACGCGGGCACCGGCCCCGGCGAGCGCGCGCGTGATCTCCAGGCCGAGCCCGGAGTAGCCGCCGGTGACCAGGACGGTCCGGCCGGTCAGGTCGATCCCGGCCACCACCTCTTCCGCCGTGCTGCGCGCGCCGAACCCCGAATTGATCTTCTGCTGTGCCGTCATGCCGGGAACGCTAGGAGCTAGAGTGCGATCTAGGTCAAGCTCTACGATCACGGGCATGACCAGGGATGCGGAGGGCCTGTCCATCGGGCAGGTGGCGGAGGCGACCGGACTGAGCGTGCACGCGCTGCGCTTCTTCGAGCGCGAGGAACTGTTCCTGCGCCCCATTCCCCGCTCCGGCGGCGGCCAGCGGGTCTACGGTCCCGCCGATGTGGAATGGCTGCTGTTGTGCAACCGGCTTCGCGATTCCGGGATGCCGATCGCCGTGCTGAAGAAGTTCGCCGGGCTCGTTCGTTCGGGGCCGGGGAACGAGCCGGAACGGCTGGCGCTGCTGCGCGGGCACGAGCGCCGCGTCGAGGAGAGGATCGCCGGGTTGCAGGCCAACCTGGAGATCATCCGGACGAAGGTCTCCGTCTACGAGCGGCATGTCCGGGAGGGCACCGCCGCCGGGGTGTGGGCTCCGACGACTGATCCCGCCACCTGAGGGGTGTGGCGGAAGGCCATCCAGAATTCCGGATTGTGTGGTCGAAGACCATGGAAGGCGCTGCGGGCGAGGACTTCTAATTGCCGGTGCCACGGGGCCGTCGGAGCGGCCCGACCAGCCGGAACATGGAGAGGGCCCGCATGGACAAAGTGATCGCGACCGCCGCCGAGGCGGTGGCCGACATCGGGGACGGGGCCTCGCTGGCGGTGGGGGGCTTCGGCCTGTGCGGCGTCCCCGAGACGCTGATCCGCGCCGTGCACGAGCAGGGCGCGGGCCGGTTGCGGCTGGTCTCCAACAACTGCGGCGTGGACGGCCGGGGCCTCGGCATCCTGCTGGCGTCGGGGCGGGTCGAGCGCGTCACCGCCTCCTACGTCGGCGAGAACAAGGAGTTCGCCCGGCAGTACCTGGCCGGTGAGCTGGAGGTGGAGCTGATCCCCCAGGGCACGCTCGCCGAGCGGCTGCGCGCCGGTGGGACGGGCGTGCCCGCCTTCTACACCCCGGCGGGCGTCGGCACCCAGATCGCCGACGGCGGCCTGCCCTGGCGCTACGACGCGCACGGCGGCGTCGCCCTGGCCTCGCCGCCCCGCGAGACCCGCGTGTTCGACGGCCGCGAGCACGTCCTGGAGCAGGCGATCACCTGCGACTTCGCCCTGGTGCACGCCGCGCGCGGCGACCGGCACGGCAACCTGGTCTTCCGCCGCTCGGCCGCCAATTTCAATCCGCTGGCGGCGATGGCCGGGCGCGTCACCGTCGCGGAGGTCGAAGAGCTCGTCGAGCCGGGCGAGCTGGACCCCGACGAGATCCACCTGCCCGGCGTGTTCGTGCGGCGCGTCGTCGCGCTGACGCCCGAGCAGGCGGCCGACAAGGCCGTCGAACGCCGCACCGTCACCGAGAGGACCTCGTTCTGATGCCCTGGACCCGCGACCAGATGGCCGCCCGCGCCGCCGCCGAGCTGACCGACGGCAGCTACGTCAACCTCGGGATCGGGCTGCCCACGCTGATCCCCAACCACGTTCCGGCGGGCGTGCACATCGTGCTGCACTCGGAGAACGGCATCCTCGGCACCGGCCCCTACCCGACCGCCGACGCCGTGGACCCCGACCTGATCAACGCGGGCAAGGAGACGGTGACCGTCCTGCCGGGCGCGGGCTTCTTCGACTCGGCGCTGTCGTTCGGGATGATCCGCGGCGGGCACATCGACACCGCCGTGCTCGGCGCGATGCAGGTGTCGGCGCGCGGCGACCTGGCCAACTGGACGATCCCCGGCAGCATGATCAAGGGCATGGGCGGCGCGATGGACCTGGTGCACGGCGCGCGGCGCGTGCTGGTGCTGACCGACCACACCGCCCGGGACGGCAGCCCCAAGATCGTCGACGAGTGCACGCTGCCGCTCACCGGCCGGGGCTGCGTGCAGCGGATCATCACCGACCTGGGCGTCCTGGACGTCACGCCGGATGGCCTGCGGCTCGTCGAGACCGCGCCGGGCGTCACCTGGGACGACGTGCGGGCCGCGACCGGCGCGCCGATCCTGGTCCCCGAGCGGGCCTGACGCGCACGGCCTCAGTCGGCGACCTCGATCGCGAAAGCGTCCCGTGCCCCGCCCCTGCCCGCGTCGGTGAGATGGACGACGCGCGGCGAAGCGCCGTACCGCAACCAGCCCAGGTCGAAGAACCGGGCGGCCACCGCAGCGCCCAGAGCTCCGGCGAGATGGTGCCGCCGCTCGCTCCAGTCGACGCAGTGGCGCACCAGCGGCCGTCGCCCAGGGACCAGCGCGTCCACGTCGACGCCGAACGCGGTGAACCGCCCGGCTCCTTCGGGGGTCAGCTGGTACATCGCCTGCCTGCCGTAGGAACCGGGCTGGTCGGGGAACCTCGGCTACTACGGCATGCTCTACCTCCAGAACGAGCGCGTCCACGACGCGCTGGACGCCGGTCTCGCCCTGTCCTCCTGGCGAACCACAAAGACACGCACCGTCGCGAGGGTCAACCGATGACGCCGGGCCGGTCCAGCCAGACGCGATCACCCGTGGGCGTCACGGTCAGGCCGAACCGGTCGCGGCCGGGACTCCGGCGGGTGATCCAGCCGAAATAGGCCGTCACCGCCAGGTCCCACAGAGCCCGGTCTCCGCCCTGCTCGACCTCGAACGACTCACGACCCGGCTCGTAGCGAGCACTGGCCCACGCGTCCGGCCCCCACAGCCGCAAAACGTAGGCGTCCGCGTCGCGTTCACCTCTGGCGCATACGCCCGGCAGCGCGGCTCCCATCGCCAGGTCCGCGCCTGCTGGGGCATAGCCGATGGTCCGGGGGTCGATGTCGGTCGTCGAGACCTCACCGCGTCGGCCGGAAGTGTCCCATTCGGGGTGACGCTGCGCCCGCATCATCATGTAGGAGGCGTAACCGGTGAACCGGCCCACCGCCGTACCGTCCGGCATCACCACAAGCCGCAGTTCGTGACTGGAGCCGAACCCCGGATCGTAGGGCGTCACGATCACACCGCCGGGGCGGGTCTGCTCCACCCACGCGTAGGGCACCCGCGCGACCGCGCAAGTCGCGTGCACACGGTCGTAGGGCGCTCCCCGCGCCCAACCCTCGGCACCGTCCCCGACGACCAGCCGAGGCGCGCAGCCCGCCTGCTTGAGGTTGGCGGCGGCCCGCCCCGACACCGCAGGATCGACCTCTACCGTCGTGACGTTCTGCGAGCCGACCAGATGCGCCAGCAGGGCGGCGGTCCAGCCGGTACCGGTGCCCACGTCAAGGACACGATGCCCCGGCTCGACGTCCAGCAGCTCCAGGAGCGAGACGACGGTGCTCGGCGCAGACAACGACGAGGTGAAGCGCCCTGCACCGGCGGCAAGGTCGGTAGCGCCGTCATCGAGCTGGGTGATGATCGCATCGTCGCCGTAGACCAGGTCGAACCAGCCTTCGGGGTCGACCTTCTCGCTCACCGGATCGCCGTCGCCGGTCCAGGCCGTCGGCGGCGCGAACACGTGCCGGGGGACGTCATGCAGCGCCGCTCTGACGGGATCCTGCGTCAACCACCCGGCGACGGCCAGCCGCTCGATCAGCGCCTCGACACGCCGCATGACGTCTCCCATCAGCCGATCACTTCCCCCGCTTGCCGTCGCCCTTGTCCGCGAAGGAAGCCTCCCCCATGGGTCCCCGGCTACGGGCCGGATCGCCCCACCTCAGGCCCCCACTTGCACGCGGAGGCTCTACGGGCGTGGGCAGTGTGTGGGCGGGACACCGGCTCGCCGCCGAAATGTGGGTTCCGGCCACGTAGCTCCGGGTCTGGTCACCACCTAGCGTTCCCTGTCACAGCCGTTCGAGTGGCGCAGGTCACTTCGGGCGCGTGTCCGAGCCGTCCACCGAGCACACCGGTCCCCGCCAAGACCGCGTCCGGAAAGGCCGTCATGAATCGATACACGATCCTGCTCGCAGGAAGCGCCGTCGCGCTGGCCGGGCTCACGGCCGTCCCCGCCCAGGCCGCGTCTCCGTCCGCCAGCGAAGCCTGTACGGGTCTGGCGGGGGTGGCCATCCCCGCGTCGGCGATCGGCCTCGCGACCGGCGGCGGGCACGTGCGGCAGGCGACGCCCGTCCCGGCCTCCGGGCAGGGTGCTTCGGCCGTCGGCGAGCACTGCCGGGTGGACGCCGCCCTGCGCCCGGTGGACCCCGCCGCGCCCGACATCCTGATGCGGATCGCCCTGCCCACGGTCTGGAACGGCAAGGCCATGATGTTCGGCGGCGGCGGATACGACGGCACCATTCCCAACGTCGCAGGCAACGTGCCCTACGGCCCGGCCGACCAGCCGGTCCCGCTGGGGCGCGGCTACGCCACCTTCGCGAGCGACTCCGGGCACCAGGCGGCCCCCGACTTCCAGCCGGCCACGTCGCTCGACGGCTCGTTCGCCGCCAACGACGAGGCGCTGCGCAACTTCTCCGGCGACGCGCTCAAGAAGACCCGCGACGCGGCGCTCTACCTCGTCGGCAAACGGTACGGCGGGGCCCGGCCCGTCCACAGCTACTTCGCCGGTGGCTCCACGGGCGGGCGCGAGGCGCTCGCGGTCGCGCAGCGCTGGCCCCGCGACTTCGACGGCGTCATCGCGGTCTACCCGGCCTGGAACGCCGCGACGCTGGACCTGTTCTTCGGCTACCAAGCCAAGGTCCTGTCGCAGCCGGGCGCGTTCCCCGGACCGGCCGAGCAGGAGCTTCTGCACCGCAGCGTGATCAACGCCTGCGACGGCCGCGACGGCCTCCGCGACGGCGTCGTCTCCAACGAGCAGGGCTGCCGCTTCGACCCCCGCGTCCTGCGCTGCGCCGCCGACCACCCCGAGGACGGCACCTGCCTGACGGACCGGCAGATCCGCGCCGTCCGGGAACTGTCGTCGCCGCTGCGGCTGCCCTACCGGCTCGCCAGCGGCGAGACCGGCTACCCCGGCTTCCCGTTCCTGTCGGGCGCCGCGATGACCACGCCCCTGCTCGGCATGGGCACCACGGCCCCGGCCGACCCCATGCCCAAGACCAGCGGCTACGGCGTCCAGTTCTGGGACCAGTGGATTCGCTACGCCGTCACCCGGGACCCTGCCTACAACTCGCTGGCGGTCGATCCCCTCCGGCCCGGCAAGTGGCGCTCCCGCATCAGCGAACTGTCGGCGTTGCAGGACGTCAACGACCCGGACCTCAGCCGCTTCGCCAAGGCGGGCGGCCGCCTGTTCATCGTGCACGGCCTGGCCGACGAGCTGGTCAGCCACCGGTCCACGGCGCAGTACTTCGCCAGGGTGCGCGCGACGATGGGAGCCTCGGCGACGGCACGTTTCGCCCGCTTCTACACGGTGCCCGGAGCCAACCACGCCAACGTCAAGGCGACCTTCACCGCCGGATGGGACTCGCTCACCGCGCTGGAGAAGTGGGTCGAGAACTCCGCCGCTCCCCAACGCCCGGTCGTGACGGACACCAACCCGGCCGCCGCAGGACGCAGCCGCCCGCTGTGCGAGTACCCGACCTGGCCGCGCTACCGGGGCTCCGGCGACCCGAACAACGCCGCCAGCTTCACCTGCGCCCGCTTCTGATCATCCTCGGCGTAGCCCGCGTCAGGTCTCTGGCGCGGGCTTCGCCGGTTCGGAGCGTGCGCGCGGTTTGGCGCGGACGTGCATGCGCTCCCCCTGGCGGCCGAGCAGGTTGAGGACCTCGACGGGAGTCTCGCCGGTGGAGCCGAACCAGTGGGGCAGGCGGGTGTCGAACTCGGCGGCCTCCCCCGGCTCCAGAACGATGTCGTGCTCGGCCACGATGAGCCGCAGCCGCCCGGACAGCACGTAGAGCCACTCGTAGCCCTCGTGGGTGCACGGGTCGGGCCGGTTCTGCCCGGCTGGGATGATCGACTTCCACGCCTGGAGGGGCCCCGGGTGCGGCGTCAGCGGGACCACCGTGCGGCCGTTGTGGACTCGGGGCTTGGCGTGCACCCGGGGATCGCCGGTCGCGGGCGCGCCGACCAGCTCGTCCAGCGGCACCTGGTGCGCCTGCGCGATGGGCAGCAGGAGTTCCAGGCTGGGACGGCGCTGGCCCGTCTCCAGCCGGGACAGCGTGCTCTTGGAGATGCCGGTAGCCTCGGCCAGCGCGGACAGGCTCACGCCGCGCTTGGTGCGGATGCGCTTGAGGCGGGGGCCGACCTGGGCCAGCGTGGCGGCGATCGGGGAATGCTCGTCCATGCCGCCCATTCCACCGCCCGCGTCCCGGAAACGGCAACGAAGTTTGTCGGTTCGTCACCGGCGCGCCCAGCATCGGGCGCGGAGGTGATCGTCATGATCAAGACGATGGACGCCCCGGACGACGGGGTCTTCGACGTGGTGGTGATCGGCGCCGGAGCGGCCGGGCTGAACGCCGCCCTGCTGCTCGGCCGGGCCCGCCGCAAGGTGGCGGTGGTCGACGCGGGCGAGCCGCGCAATGCGCCCGCCGCACACATGCACGGTTTCCTGTCCCGCGACGGATCGGACCCGACGGCGCTGCTCGAACTCGGCCGCGCCGAGGTCGCCCGATACGGCGTGCGGCTCATCCGGGGACGCGTGGACCAGATCGACCACGGCTACCAGGTCCGCATGGTCGGCGGGCCCGTGCTCGCGGCCCGCCGCGTCCTGGTCGCGACCGGACTACGCGACGAGCTGCCCGACATCCCCGGCGTGCGGGAACGGTGGGGCAAGGACCTGCTGCACTGCCCCTACTGCCACGCCTACGAGGTCCGCGACCAGCCGCTGGCCGTCCTCGGCGTCCACCCGAACGCGGTGCACCAGGCCCTTCTTCTGCGCGGGTGGAGCGACGACGTCGTTTTCTTCGCGCACACGCTCGCGTTGACGGCGCAGGATCGGGAACGGCTGGAAGCGCGCGGCCTGCGCATCGTCGAGGGCGAGGTCAAACAGCTCGTCGCCGACGACGACCGGCTCCGCGGTGTCGAACTCGCGGACGGCCGCGTCGTCCCCCGCGCCGCCGCGTTCCTCTTCCCCCGCATGGTGGCGCGCGACGAACTGCTGACCGGTCTGGGGTGCGCCAGGGACGACGGCGGCTGGGTCACTACCGACCGGACCGGGCGCACCAGCGTCGCCGGAGTCTGGGCCGCCGGCAACGTCGTCGATCCGCGCGCGCAGGTCGTCACCGCCGCCGGGATGGGGTCCGCCGCCGCCTTCGCCATCAACACCGACCTGCTGGACGAGGACGTGGACCGCGCCGTCGAGCAGCACCGCGCCATGGTGGCGGGTGGCGGCCGATGAGCGTCGACACCGCACAACGGACGTCGGTGGCCCACGGGAGGTTGCCGTTCGGCGTCTACCTGCTCGCGTTCAACCTGTTCGCCATGGGCAGCGCGGAGTTCCTGCTGGCCGGGGTCCTGCCGGAGATCGCCGACGACCTCGGGATCAGCCTGTCCTCAGCCGGGGCGCTGATCTCGACGTTCGCGATCGGCGTCGTGATCGGCGGCCCGCCCTTCGCCATCCTGACGCTGCGCTGGCCGCGCCGCACGACGCTGGTGGCCACCCAGGCCGTCTTCGCCGTCTCGGTGGCGGTCAGCCTGCTGACCGACAGCTACGCGGTGGTCCTGGCGACCCGCTTCGTCTGCGGCCTGGCCTACGCGGGGTACTGGGCGGTCGCGGCGGTCACCGCGATCGGGCTCGTCACGTCCGACCGCACCGCCCGCGCCTCCGGCGTCGTCGTCAGCGGCCTCAGCCTGGCGATGATCGCCGGTGGCCCGGCGGGCGCGCTGCTCAGCCACTTCACCGGGTGGCGGGGCGGTTTCTGGGGCGTGGCGGCCCTGACCGCCGCCGGTGCGATCTCGACGCTGCTCGCGATGCCCGCGACCGGCGCGGGACCGGAGCCCAGCGTGCGGCGCGAGCTACGCACGATGCGGCGGCCACGGTTGTGGGTGGTCTACGCCGCCACCGTGCTGAGCACCGCCGCCTACATGATCTCGTTCAACTACCTGGCGGCGTTCCTGACCGACGTCACCGGCATCCCCGAGGTCTGGGTGCCCGCCGTTCTCGCGCTGTTCGGCATCGGCGCCTTCGTCGGGCTGTCCATCGGAGGCAGGATCGCCGACAGGCGGCCCACGCTGGCGCTGCTGGCCGGTGCGTTCGGGATCCTGGCCGCCTCCGTCCTGCTGGCGGTGCTGGCCCGGCACGCGCTGGCCGTCGTGCCCCTCGTGCTGCTCCTCGGCGTGGCCGGGTTCGTGCTGAACCCGGCGATCTACGGGCGGGTGTTCGCCATCGCGTCGGCGGCGCCGACGCTCGCCGGGGCCACCACCGTCTCGGCGTTCCAGCTCGGCATCAGCCTCGTCCCGGTCCTCGCCGGGGCCGCCCTGAACGCCGGGGCGGGGATCACCTCTCTCACCTGGATCGGGGCCGCGCTGGCGGCGGGCGTCGTGCCGGTCGCGCTCATCGACCGGACGCTCTCCCGCCGCCGGTCGCAGACGGGAGTGGAGACGAACTCGCCGGGCTGAGGTCGACGTGGCGAGGTCGCGCTCGGACCGGCGGCGTCCCGGTCCGAGCCGTCGGCGGACGTCGTGATCACCTGCGCGAGGGAGGACGTTCACCCGCGCGGGTGAGCACCGGCCGACGCGGCTCGGAAAGGCTGGCGGCATGGTGAATGAGCGAGTTGAAGTGCCCGTCCCGCGTTGGGCCGTCCGGGCGGCCTGCGCGTCCGCGTTCTCGGCGACCGTCGGGTTCATCCCCCTGCACGCGGTTTGGGCGGTCGGCGTCCCCCTCTGGGCCGACGAGTCCAAGTTCCGGGACTGGTACGCGCAGGGCGGTGGCCCCTATCTCCTCGTGCTCAGCGGGATGGCGACGCTGGCCGGGGTCCTGGCGCTGAGTCTCGTCCGCCCGTGGGGCCGGATCTTCCCGCGCTGGGTGCCGCTGCTCTCCGGACGGATGGTGCCTCGCCGCACGCTCTGCACCACGGCCTTCGCGGTCTCGGCCTTCCTGCTTCTGTACACGGCATGGGCCGCGTGGCTGTCAGTCGGCAGCTTCAACGACGACGGCGTCTTCAGCCCGTGGATCGTCGTCTACGGGATTCCGCAGTTCCTGGTCTGGGGCATCGGCCTGTTCCTCGCCGCCTGGTCGTACCGCGCCCGCACCGCCTGACACTCTCATCGCCCATTGACGGTGTGACACTTTCCGTGAAAGTGTCCGCTCCATGTCGATCAGGACGAGCCGATGAAGCCCGGCCCGCCGAACCGCTCGCGGCGGCCCGTCGAGGACGAGGCGGTGCTCGCGGCCGCGCTGGAGTGCCTGCTCACGGTGGGGATGCGCCGGACCACGATGGCCGACATCGCGCGCCGGGCCGGAACCTCGCGGCAGACCATCTACCGCCGCTGGCCCGACGTCCAGTCGCTGGTGGCCGAGGTGATGACCCGGCAGTGGCTGGGCGTGGTGAGCGGCGTGCTGGAAGGCGAAGGGCCGCTGCGCGGGCGGGCGGAGATCGTCGACGCGCTGGTCGCGGTCGCGGCCGGGCTGCGCGCCGATCCGCTGCTGCGGCGGATCGTCGAGATCGATCCGGAACTGCTCGTGCCGTATCTGTTCGACCGGCGCGGCGCCAGCCAGGACGTGATGCTGGAGCGGATCGAGTCGATGCTCGCCGAGGGGCGGCGCAGCGGCGCCGTCCGGGACCTGCCGCCCGGAGTGATGGCGCGGACGGTGCTGCTGACCGCGCAGTCGTTCGTGCTGTCGGCGGCGACCATGGCCGACGGCGTCACCGTCGAGGAGCTCGACGAGCAGTTGCGCGGCCTGCTGGACCGCTATCTCACTCCCCTCGGCCCGGAAGGAAAGCCGCAGTGAAGATCCGTTACCGGCTGCTGGCCGGTGTGCTGCTGCCCGTCGTGGTGCTGCCGTTGACGGCGTCCACGGCGCAGGCGGGCGTTCTGGACACGCTGTCGCCGGGAGCGCTCACGCTCGCTCCCAAGGCGGCGGGAACCGTCAGCGCCGGTGGTTTCCAGGTGAGCGTGGACCGGCGGGACGGGCGCGCCCGGCTGACGGTCACCGCGAGCGGCCGGACGGTCTGGGCGGCCGCGCCCGGCCGGGCGTTCGCCGCCGCGGGTCTGGGGCGGTTGTCGTGGCAGGAGCGGACCGGCATGTTCACGCCGGGCGAGCTGGTCGGCTGGCGGTTGTCGGACCAGCGCGTGGAGCGGGTGGCGCGTTCCGGCGCGGACGTCGTGGTGACGGGGACGCTCAGCGGCGGACCGTTGAAAGCGCCGTTCACCTGGCGGTTGTCGGCGCGGAGCGGCGGCCGGGCCGCCGTGCGGCTGGACGTCGGCAAGGTCACCGGACCGGGCGTCGACCGGCAGCCGGACGTGGTCGCGCTGACCTCCGAGCGCGGCCCGGGTGAGCGGTTCCACGGGTTCGGCGAGCAGTTCGCGCCGTTCGACCTGGCCGGGCGGCGGGTGCCGATCCTGGTCCGCGAACAGGGCATCGGCCGTGGCCGCCAGCCGCTGACGGCGATGGTGAACCTGGCGTCGGGCCAGGGCGGCTCGTGGGACACCACCTACGCGCCGATGCCGTTCTACCTCACCAGCGCCCGCCGGGGGTTCGAGCTGACCGGCGGCCGGTACTCGGTGTTCGACCTGTCCCAGCCGGGCCTGGTGGTCGCCCAGACGTGGGCGGCGCGGCAGGACGCCGAGCTGTACACCGGCGCCTCGCCCGCCCAGGTCCTCGCCGCGCACACCGCGTCGACCGGCGCGATGAGGCCGCTGCCCGCCTGGACGGGCGACGGTGCCGTGCTCGGCCTCCAGGGCGGCACCGCCCGGGTCCGCAAGATCGTCGACGACATGGCGGCGGCGGGCACGAAGATCTCGGCGGTGTGGTTGCAGGACTGGTCCGGGCAGCGCACGACCTCGTTCGGTGAGCGGCTGTGGTGGACCTGGCAGCTCGACCGGCAGCGCTACCCCGGCTGGGAAGGGCTGGTCGCCGACCTGCACCGGCGCGGCATCAAGGTGCTGACCTACGTGAACCCGTTCCTGGTCGACCCGTCCGGCAAGCCCGGCGGGGTGCCGCGGAACCTGTTCGCCGAGGCGCGGGACCGCGGCTACCTGGTCGCCAAGCCCGACGGATCGCCGAACCTGCTCGACCAGAGCGGGTTCTCGGCCGCGCTCGTCGACTTCACCAACCCGGCCGCGCGCGAGTGGTACGCAAGCACCATCGCCACCCAGGTCGCCGGTGTCGGGGCCGACGGCTGGATGGCCGACTTCGGTGAGGGCCTGCCCTTCGACGCCAAGCTGCACTCCGGCGACCCGGCCGACCTGCACAACCGGTGGCCGGTCGAATGGGCGGACGTCAACCGGCGCGCGTGCGAGCTGGCGGGCAAGTCCGGCTGCGTCTACTTCATGCGCTCGGCCTACACCGGCTCGCCGGGCAAGACGCCGCTGTTCTGGGCGGGAGACCAGCTCGTGGACTTCGACGCGCAGGACGGCATGGCGTCGGCGCTGCGCGGCATGTTGTCCGGCGGCGTTTCCGGCATGACGCTGACCCACACCGACATCGGCGGCTACACCGGCGTCGACACCCCGCTCGGGAACTACAACCGCTCCGCCGAACTGCTGCGCCGGTGGTCGGAGCTGGCGGCGTTCGGGGTGTTCTTCCGCACCCACGAAGGCAACCGGCCCGCCAAGAACGCCCAGGTCTACGACTCGCCGGAGAGCCGCGCGGCGTTCGCCCACACCAGCCGCGTCTACGCCGCCCTCGCCAACTACCGGGGCATCGTGGAGAAGCAGGCCGCCCAAGGGATACCCGCGCTGCGGCACACCTGGCTCGTCCACCCCGACAGCCCGGCCGCGACGGCGGACGACCAGTTCTTCTTCGGCTCGTCCATGCTGGTCGCGCCGGTTCTCAAGGCCGGAGCCACCTCGGTGCAGGTGCACCTTCCGGCCGGACGCTGGACCAACGTCTTCACCGGCCGCACCTACGGGGACGCCGCCCGCGCCCAGCAGCTCACGGTCCCCGCGCCGTTGGGCACCCCCGCCGCGTTCGTCCGCGACGGCGATCCGCAGGGCACGCAAATCCGGACCGCCCTGCACCGCGCCGGTCTAGCCCCCGCGCCCTGACGCCGGTGACCAGCCCTGTCTTTGCTACGCGCTCTTGGCGCGTAGCAAAAACAGGGCGCGGGCTGCGCCCTCCACGTTGACTTCACCGTCCACGGAGAGGGTCAGGTGGGTGAGCGGAATCGTCCGTGCCAACCGCGCGCCCGGTTGGGTCGTCTTCTCAACAGGGACGATCGGGGGGATGTCATGATCGCGGGTCACCAGGTCGCGTTCTTCCTGCGGGAGATCGGTTCGGTGGATCCCGGGCGCCGTGCGGCGGCGGTCAAGGGGTTGAGCCGTGCTCCCGGGCACGTCGAGCGGCTGGTCGCGCTGGCCGACGACCCGGCGCCGCAGGTGCGTGCGGCCGTCGCGCTGGGTCTTGGCAGGCAGGACGGGACGGTGCCGGTCGAGCCGCTGCTCGCGTTGTGCTCCGATCCCGACGTCGCGGTCCGGCGGCGCGCGGTGAACGCGCTGAACCGGCTCGGCGCGACCGGCCCCGCCGTCGCCGCCGCCTTCGTCCAGCGGCTCGGGGACGCCGCGCTGCCCAACCGGCCTCTGGTGCTCGCCTGGTTGCGGCGGTTCGAGGTCGCGGTACCGGCCGAGGCGCTGACGTCCCTGCTCGCCGCTCCTGATCCCGGGCTCTGGGCGTCCGCCGCGTCCCTGCTGCGCCTGCTGCCCGAGGCCGACGCCGTCTTCGCCGACCTGGTGCGCACCGCGCAGCCCGAGGTGCGGCGGCGGGCGCTGGACATGCTGGCCAGTCCGCAGGCCGGTATCCCCGGCATGGGGGCGCACGCCGAGCCCGAAGAGCGCGAGGCGGCCTGGCGTCGGTTGTGGAAGCCCGAGCCGCAGGTGGTCCACGCTCTCCTTGCTGCTCTGGAAGCCGAGACCGAGCCGTACGCGCGCAGCAGGCTGTTCGGTGCGCTGGCCGCACGCCGCGTGGTCGAGGCGGTGGTACCGGCGGCTGCTTGGCTGGCCGATTTGGAGTGTGGTCCCAGCGCAGCAGCGGCACTGGGTGCGGCGGGTACGGACGAAGCCGTTGAGCTGTTGCGACAGGCGGTCGTTGAGCCTGGCGGGTGGGGATCCGAGCTGCACGGCGCGGCGATGCGGGCGTTGGGCGTCGCCGGTGATGTCTCTGCCGCCGAGCTGCTGTTCGGACTGCTCAGCGATCCGGCCGAGGCGGTGCGGCTGGGCGCGCTCGACGGGCTGGGCAGCTTCTTCCGGCGGTTCGACGGTTCGTTGCACGGGCGGCTGGAGCGGTGGCGGGCCGAGGGATCGCCCGACCTGCCCGTCCCGCCGCCTGACGACGACCCGGCGGTGCGCGAGTTGGCGCGCCGGACGGCGGAGCGGCTGACCCGCATGCTCGTCCGCGACGTGGAGCACGCCAACGCTTACCACGGTGTCCTGTGGCACATCCCGGAGGTAAGGCCGCTGCTGCCAGAGCTGCTCCGGCATCCCGAGGGATGGGTGCGCTCCACCGCTCTGCACCTCGCCGAGCGGTTCGACGAGATCGACTTCGCCGGTCGGCTGCGGTTGCTGGACGATCCCCACCACGCCGTGCGTCAGGGAGCGGCGTTGAGCTTCCTGCAACTGGTCGAACGGCGGGAGCTGTCCCCGGACGAGCAGGACGCGTTGCGCCCGCACCTCGAAGCGGCGCAGGAGGACGCCGACCAGTACGTACGGTCCTTCACGGCCAAAGCCTTGCAGCAGCTCGACGAGACGGTCTGAGCGGGACGGGCGAAGGCGTCAGCTCAACGGGATCTGCGGGCTCGCCTGCTTGATGTGGGCGTTGGCCCAGCGCATCTGGCGCAACGTGTCGGGATGGACGCCGAGCTGGTCAGGTACTGCGGCATCGTCACCGGCTGGGCGCCCTGGACGATCTGCTGGTCGTTGTGGACCGCGAGCCCGCTGACCGCCTGTCCCACCAGCGCGGCGACGGCCAGCAACAACGTCGTCGTGAAGATCGTCCGCATGTGCGCTCACCTCTTTCCTCATGCCTGTACCTGGCATTCGTAGGGCCGCTCGGAGCGTGCCCGGCATCCGGCGGCCGTCACTTTCCAGCCGCTCCCCCACCGGGTCACGAACACCGTGTCGGTCCCGACGCGGACGCGATCGTTGCCGCTCCGGGCACGGCCGGAGGCCCGGTTCTGGCAGCATGGAGCGGGACATGAGCACCCCCCGCGTTCCGTTCTGGTGCGATCCGCATCCCGCCCACACCGACCTCGTGCCGCGCGACGGCCGCCGCCACCTCGGCGTGCTGGAGGAGGTGGTGCGCCGCCAGTGGGACCCGGCGGGCGGGCCGCCCCCGGCGTCGCTGGTCGCGGCGGTGGACCGGCTGGCGGCGCTGCCGGGCCCCATCGCGTCCCAGGTCGCCGAGGCGCTCCGCCCGGCGGCCGACGGCGGCGGCGGCCTGTGGCTGGGCGACGGGAACGTGCCCGCGCTCGACCACCTGGGGGACCTCGCCGGGGTCCCGGTGCGGCCCGGCGCGGCGGCGACCTGGGACCAGGTGCCGGGCGCGACGGTGTGGGAGCGCCGCACGGTGGTGATCGGCACCGGGGAGCACGTGTCGGTGTCGCTGATCGACCACGAGATCGGGCACGTGCTGGCGTGCGCCCGGGACGCGACCGGCTCCCGCGAGTGGGACACGATCATGTACCGGTGCCGGCCGCTGCTGGTGATGGAGCGCTGGCACGACCCGCACGAGTGGTGGGCCGAGGCGTGGGCCTTCGTGATCACCAAGCAGTTCGGGTGGTTGTTGCGGACGCTGGGCGGCCACGAGCAGGTCACCGAAATGGTCGTCAGTTACTATGTGAGGCACTACGGGTTGGAGGTGTGACCATGGCGCAGCCGGTCATCAGGGACGGCAGGCTCCTGCTCACCGTGGACGGCGGTTGTTGCGCCGCCCGGCCCGTCGCCGAGGACCACCCCGACTACGCCGCGCTGCGGGCCGCCGCCGTCGACCTGGACGCCGTGCGCGGCAGCGACGCGGGCGCCGACGCCGCGTTCACCGCCCGGCTGCGCGCGAGCGTGAACGGCGAGCGCCGCACCGCCTGACGCCACCGCCCTACCACGGCACGGTCTCGCCGTGGAGGTCCAGGAACTGCAAACCGGGCGCACCGGCCTGCGCTTCGAGGACGTCGACGACGGCCGGGACGCTCTCGTGGGGGACGAGCGGCGCGTCGGGCCCGCCGAGCTGAGTCTGGTTGTGGCCGGGGTCGATGAGCAGCTTGGTGTGCCCGTCGTCGGCATGGCGGGTGGCGTAGCTGCGCATCAGCTGGTTGAGCGCGGCCTTGCTGGCTTTGTAGAGCTCGTAGCCGTCCTCGGTGTTGCGGGAGATGCTGCCCTGCTCGGAGGACATGGCCGCGACGGTTCCATCGGGCACGACAAGGTCGCGGAGGGCCTCCAGAGCGCGCAGCGGGCTCAGCGCGTTGGTGACCATGACCTCGGTGAACATGTCGGTCGGGACCTCGCTGATCGGGAGATCGCCCCGGTCGATGGCGGCGTTGACGAAGAGCAGGTCGAGCCGCCGTCCTTCCAGACGCTCGCGCAGCGCGACCAGCTGCTCGGGGCTCGTCATCTCCAAGGTCTCGACGGTCAGCCGCCCGTTCCAGGCGTCGGCGTCGGCTTGCAGCTCGCCGCCGCTCTGGCGCGTCGTGGCGATGACGTGCCAGTCGCGCCGGGCGAGCTCGTTGGCGAGGACAAGCCCCAGCCCGCGAGAGGCGCCGATGACAAGGGCCTGGCGCTGGGAGGTGACGGGCATGGGCACTCCTTCGAGAGAATTTGTCTAGACGCGACGTTGTGTCTAGACGCGGCGTCTCGACAAAGCTACAGCAGGCCGCCCCCGGCGGATAGGGTGTCCCGCATGCCCGCCGCGAACTCCCAGCCCCGCCGGGCGCACTCCGGCAACCGGCGCGACGAGGCCGCCCGCCTCGCCGTGCTGCACGCCGCCGACGACCTGCTGGTCGAGCACGGCTTCGGCGCGCTGACCATCGAGTCGATCGCGCGCCGCGCCGGGGTCGCCAAGCAGACGATCTACCGCTGGTGGCCGTCGAAGGTCGAGATCCTGCTCGACACGCTGATCGAGGACAGCGGCAAACGGTTCCCCGTCCCGGCGGAGCAGCCGACGGCGGAGAGCATCCGGGGCTACCTGCGCGACTTCGCGCGCTTCCTGACCCGGGACCCGGCGGGCAAGGTACTGCTGGCGTTGATCGCCGAGGCACAACACGACCCCGAGACGGCCAAGCGCCTGCACGAGCGCTACCTCGACCCGCGCCGCACCCAGGAAAGCGACATGCTCGCGCGCGCGATCGAAGCCGACGAGATAGCACCAAGTCTCGGCCCCGAAGCCACGCTAGACGCCCTCACAGGCCCGATCGTCTACTGCGCCCTAAGGGGATCGAGCATCCCCCGAGCCCTGGTGGACACCCTGGTCGAAGACCTGCTCAAACCCGCCTCAAAGCCCGCGCCTTCGCCCTGACCCGAACGCGCCGACGTCGAAGCTCCCCGCCGGTCACAGGGCCTTGGTCGGGTTGAGCAGGCCCTTCGGGTCCAGGGCCTGTTTGATCCGGTGGTGCAGGTCCAGCGACACCTCGTCCAGTTCCTGGTCCAGCCAGCGGCGTTTCAGCAGGCCGACGCCGTGTTCGCCCGTCAGAGTGCCACCCAGTTCCAGTGCGGCGGTGAACACCTCGTCGGCCGCCGCCCACACGTGTGGTGGTGGTTCGGGTTCGCCACGGTCGAACACGAAGAAGGGGTGCAGGTTGCCGTCGCCCGCGTGGGCGACGGTCAGGATCGTGGCGTTGTGCGTGCGGGCGGCCGTTTCGATGCGGTGGAACATCTCCGCCAGGCGGGAGCGCGGCACGCACACGTCCTCCACCAGGCACGCGCCGAGGCGTTCGGCCGCCGGGTGGGCCAGGCGTCGCAGATCCAGCAGGGCGGCGGCCTCGGCCGGGTCCGAGGAGACTGCGACCAGATCGGCGCCGGACTGTTCGCAGCGGTCCGCCATCGCCGTCGCCGGACCGTCGTCGGACTGGGCGATCAGCATGGCGCCGGTGCCCGGGTCCAGGTCGATGCCCTTCCAGTCGTCGATCGCCTGGAGGGTCGCCCGGTCCAGCAGTTCCAGCAGGCTGGGGCGCAGGCCGTCGGCCACGATCGCGGCGGCCGCCGCCGCGGCCTGACGGGGGCCGGGGAAGGTCGCCAGGACGGTCGCCGGAGCGGCAGGTGCCGGGCGCAGCCGTAGCGTCGCCTCGGTGATGACGCCGAGGGTGCCTTCCGAGCCCACGAACAGGCCGGTCAGGTCGTAGCCCGTGACGCCCTTGACGGTGCGCCCGCCGGTCCGCACGATCCGGCCATCGGCGAGCACCACCTCCAGGCCGAGCGCCGCCTCGCGGGTGACGCCGTACTTCACGCAGCGCAGGCCGCCCGCGTTGGTCGCCAGGTTCCCGCCGATCGTGCAGCTCTCGTAGCTCGACGGGTCGGGCGCGTACATCAGGCCGTGCTCGCGCGCGGCCCGGTCCAGGTCGGCGTTGATCACGCCGGGCTCCACCACCGCGAGCCCGTCCGCCGGGGACAGCTCGCGGATCCGGTTCATGCGGGCGAGGGACAGGACGAGGCAGCCGTCCGTCGCGACCGCTCCCCCGGCCAGGCCGGTGCCGCCTCCGCGCGGCACCACCGGCACCCGGTGTTCGGCGGCCCAGCGGACGGCGGCCACCACCTCGGCGGTGTCGCGCGGGGCGACGACGGCGAGCGGGACGCCGGGCGTCAGGTGCGTCTGGTCGCCCGCGTAGGACGCGGTGACGGCGGGGTCGCTGATCACCCGGCCGGGAGGAAGCCGGGTGATCAGCGTGTCCAGAGTGGTCACGGGCCCTGCACGGTGGGGTTGACCAGGGCGCCGATGCCCTCGATCTCGGTGGTCACGGTCTGCCCCGGGCGCAGCCTGACGGGGGGCCTGCGGCTGTCGCCGATGCCGGACGGGGTGCCGGTCAGGATGACGTCGCCGGGGTCCAGGGTGGTCACGCCGCTGATGTAGGCGACCAGCTCGTCCGGCGGGAACAACATGTCGGCGGTGCGGCCGCGCTGCATCACCGTGTCGTCGATCCGGCAGGTCAGCTCCAGGTCGGCGGCGTCGCCGACCTCGTCGCCGGTGACCAGCACCGGGCCGAGCGGGGTGGAGTCGTCCAGCGTCTTGCCCTGGAGCCACTGGGTGGTGCGCCGCTGGAGGTCGCGGGCGCTGATGTCGTTGGCGACGGTGTACCCGGCGATCGCGGCGGCCGCCGTGGCGCGGTCGGCGCGGGTGACGGTCCGGCCTATCACCACGGCCAGCTCCACCTCCCAGTCCATGGCGGTCGCGGCGCGCGGCAGCACGATCGGGTCGGTGGCGCCGACCAGCGCGCGGGCGAACTTGCCGAACAACGTCGGGTACTCGGGGGTGTCCAGGCCGGTCTCGGCGATGTGCAGCTTGTAGTTCAGCCCGACGCAGATGATCTTGCTGGGGCGGGGCACGACGGGGGCCAGGTCGAGCCCGGCGAGCGGGACCGGCGTGCCGGTCCCGCTCGCCGCGCGCTCGCGCCAGTCCGGTCCGCCCGCCAGCAGCGCGCCGACGTCGGGGGCGTCCAGCGGGGTGACGTCGCCGCCGTCGAGACGGCCGGCGCCGGTGCCGCCGGCGGTGCGGAAGGTGAGCAGTCGCATGGGCGTGTATTCGTCTTTCGGTGGGGTTACCGGCAGGGCGTGTACGGCAGGTCGGTCAGCGCGGCGTCCGCGCCCTTCTTGATGGCGTTGAAGTTCCACTGGGTGTTGGCGGGCCCGCAGAACTTCTTCGGGTCGGTCTCGTACTCGACCTGGAAGACGGGCTTGCCCGCCTGGACGAACAGCTTCAGGTCGTCGCACTCGGTGTACTGGAGGCACTGCTCGTTGACCGCGTAGTCGAACGAGGAGACCAGTTGGGGGATCTGCGACAGGTCGTTCTTGAGCGCCACCGACAGCCCGTAGCGGTGGGCGAGGTCGGCCAGGGCGCGGTTGAAGGTGAGCTGGGTGGCCGCGCTGATGTTCCAGCCGGTGACGGCCTTGCCCTCCTCGTAGGCGTTGACGACGTCGAACTCCACGCCGTCGAACCCGGCCTGGACGCACTTGGCGACGCGGGCCTCGGTCATCCTCAGGACGAAGTCGCGCTGGCCCCGGTCGTTGTTGATGTTGGCGTAGTTCTCGTCGGGGAAGCCCGGGTACGCCTTGCCGATCAGCGACTTGCCGTTGGCGTTGTGCCAGTCCACGAACTGCTGGTAGTCGGGCCGGACCTTCTCGATGCCGCCCGCGTCCACGTAACAGATCGCCTTGGCGCCGCGGGCGTGGATGGCCTGGACGGCGGCGGTGTTGAGCGTGTTGTTGTTGCCGACGACGTTCGCGTCGGCGTACAGGTCGATGTCGAACACCTGCGGCCGGACGCACGCGCCACCGCCCTGCGGCGGGGAGCAGACGTTCACGTTCACGCCGCCGGTCTGGGGGTAGGCGCTGTTGCCGGTGAGCTGGTACTGCCACCGGGCGTTGAGCGGGGGCTTCCAGAGGGCCTTGACGGTCTTCGGCCGGACGTCCGGTCCGGGGGCCGCCGTCGCGGCCGTGGCCGTGCTCGGGGCCAGGGCCGTGGTCAGCGCGGCCGCCGCGCTGAAGATGCCGCCGGCCTTGGCGAGGCGTTTTCTCCGCATGTCCGCCACCTTTCCGTATCGTGGAAAGCGTTTCCACTCAATAGACAAGCAGGGGCGCGACGAGGCTGTCAATCGTGTCGTTCATCTACGGAGAGTGACAGCAGCGGTCATTCGACGCGCTGCCGCATAACCTGACTCGGTGGCTTACCAACAGCGGAATCGGCAGTCTTGAGCGTCAGGGCGGTCGTTAACGATGGCTTGAGCTGCGCTGACGCTCGTCCCTCAAGCCGACGTCCGATCGATCTCGCTGGCGACGACGTGACGCAGCGTCTCGGCCGCGTCGCGCAGCTTGTCGACCGGAAAACGATCCTTCGGCGCGGTCACGCTGATGCCCGCGACCGGCGTGGAGCGCCCCAGGAACACCGGGACGGCGGCGCAGCGCACGCCCGGCTCGTTCTCCTCCATGTCCAGGCAGTAACCGCGCTCGCGGATCAGCGCCATCTCCTCGGCCAGCGCGGCCGGGCCGGTGACGGTGTGCTTGGTGCGCACCGCCAGCGGGCCGTTCGCCGTCGCCCACAGCTCGATCGCCTCGTCGGTGGGGTAGGCCCACGCCAGGATCGCCTTGCCGACGCCGGTGGCGTGCGCGGGGTTGCGGCCGCCGATCACCGAGGTCATCTTGATCGGGTGCACGGCCTCGACCTTGTCCACGTAGACGATCTCGGCGCCGTCCAGCACCGCCATGTGCACGGTCTCGTCCAGCTCCCGGCGCAGCCGCAGCAGCACCGGGTGCACCAGCGCGCGCAGGTCGAGCCGGTCGTAGTAGCGGAAGGCCGTGGCCAGCAGCTCGGTGCCCAGGAAGTAGGGGCCGTTCGGCTCGGGTTGCGCCGCGAACCCCCGGTGCTTCAACGCGCCGAGCAGCCGGTGCAGGGAGCTGCGCGGCAGCCCGGAGCGCGCCGCCAGCTCCTCCAGGGTCACCCCCTGCCCGCCGTCGGCGAGGAGCTGGATGATCCGGAGCGCGCGGTCCACGCTGCCCACCGGAGACTGCTTGTCGGTCATCGAAGTCCCTTCATGTTTCCGCCATACGGAAGTCTAGCCCACGATACGGATTGCTGCTACATTCGCGGCGTGATGAGAGCACTCGTCTTCACCGCCCCAAGTGTGGTGGAGCTCCATGAGGTGGACGAGCCGACGGCGCGGCCGGACGAGGTCATCGTCCAGGTCGCCGCCGCCGGGATCTGCGGCAGCGAACTGCACGGGGTCCGCACCCCGGGCTTCCGGACCCCGCCGCTGGTCATGGGCCACGAATTCGCCGGCACCACTCCCGACGGCCGCCGCGTGGCCGTCAACCCGATCCTGTCCTGCGACTGTTGCGACCTGTGCGCGCGCGGTCAGCGCCAGCTCTGCCGCGAGCGCGCCATCGTGGGCGTGCACCGCCCCGGCGCGTTCGCCGAGCGCGTCGCGGTCCCCCGCTCGTCGATCCACGAGCTGCCCGACGGCCTGTCCTGGACGGCCGCCGGGGTGATCGAGCCCATCGCCAACGCGGTGCACGCGTGGAACCTGGCGGGCGCGCCCGCCGGTGTCCGGGTCGGCGTGATCGGCTGCGGCGCCATCGGGCTGGTCTGCCTGCAACTGGCCAAGCTGCGCGGCGCCGCGACCGTGGTGGCGGCCGATCCGTCGCCGAGCCGCCGCGCCCAGGCCGAAGCGCTCGGCGCGGACGCCGTGGCCGAGCGGCTGACCGGCGAGTTCGACCTGATCTTCGACGCGGTGGGCGTGCCGGTCACCCACCACGACTCGGTCGCGCTGCTGCGGCCGGGCGGGACCGCGCTGTGGCTCGGGCTCGGCAGCGCCGAGGCGGGCATCGACTCCACCGAGCTGGTCCGCGCGGAGAAGCGCGTGCTCGGCTCGTTCGCCTACAGCGACGCCGAGTTCGCCGAGGCGGTGACCCTGGCCGAGGGCTGGGACACCGGCTGGGTCGGCTCGTTCCCGCTGGACGACGGCGCGCGCGTGTTCACCGGCCTGATGAACGGCGGCAGCGAGCCGGTGAAGGCCCTGCTGACCCCCTAGGAACGTTCCACTTGGAGGGCGTATGAACGTCGGCGCGGGACTGCGCGAGGCGACGGTGCCGCCGGGCATGGTGGCGATCTGCCCGCTCGGGCAGGCCGGGTTCCTGCTCAAGGGCGCGGGCGGCGTGGTGGTGGCGGTCGATCCCTACCTCAGCGACCGGCTGGCGCACGACTCGGAGTTCGGGCCGCCCGGCCGCTGGGCACGACGGTTCCCGCCGCCGCTGACGCCCGGGGAGCTGGACGCCGACGTCATCGTCGTCACCCACGAGCACGCCGACCACTTCGACCCGCTGACCCTCGCCCCCGCCCTGGCCGGACGGCCGCTGCCGGTGGTCGCGCCGCCGGTGCTGGCCGCCGACATCGCCGCCGTCGGCGGCGAGCACGTGCCCGCGCACGCGGGCGTCCCGCTCGACCTCGGCGGCGTGCTGATCCATCCGGTGCCCGCCGCGCACGCCGTCGAGTACACCGGTCCCGAGTGCTACGACGTGCACGTGGAGGACGGCGCGCACCGCTTCCTCGGCTACGTCATCGAGCTCGACGCCGGGGTCAGCGTCTACCACGCGGGCGACACCGTCGGGCACCCGCTGCTCGACGACGCGCTGCGCGGGCTGCGGCCCCAGGTGGCGCTGCTGCCGATCAACGGCCGGGACCGGGTCCGCGAGGAGATGGGCATCATCGGGAACCTGACCATCCGCGAGGCCGCGCATCTGGCCGGGCTGTGCGACGCCCGCTGGCTGGTGCCGAGCCACCACGACCTGTTCGCCGTCAACGCCGAGTCGGCCGCCACGTTCGTGGACGTGCTCGACCGGCAGTTCCCCGACCAGGAGTACCTGGTGCCCAAGGTCGGGCGGACCGTCATCCTGGGAGTGCAGAGTTGAACACCACCGTCATCACCGCCGCCGAGGGCGCGCCCCCGGCGGGCCACTACTCCCCCGCCCTCCGCGCCGGGGATTTCGTCTTCATCTCCGGGCAGGGCCCGCTCGACCCGGCGACCGGCGCGATCGTGCCGGGCACCGTCGCCGAGCAGACGGCGCTGACGCTGCGGAACCTCGCCGCGCTCGCCGAGGCGGCGGGCGGGTCGCTGGCCGACGCCGTCAAGGTCAACGCCTACCTGGCCGACATCGCGGACTTCGCCGAGTTCAACGCGACCTACGCCGCAACGATCCAGGGAACCCCACCCGCCCGCACCACCGTGGCCACCGGCCTCGCCGGGATCAGCGTGGAGATCGACGCGATCCTGTACCTGCCGACGGATCCGGCATGAGCTACCCCGAGATCGAGACCCCTGCCCTGATCATCGACCTGGACGCCGTCGAGGCCAACATCGCCGAGATGGCCGAGGTCGCCGCCGCGCACGGCGTCGCGCTGCGCCCGCACATCAAGACGCACAAGATGCCCGAGCTGGCCCGGCTCCAGCTCAAGGCGGGCGCGACGGGCGTCACCTGCGCCAAGCCCGGCGAGGCCGAGGTCATGGCGGACGCCGGGTGCGCCGACATCCTGCTGGCCTACCCCATCCTGGGGGAGGCCAAGGTGGCGCGGCTGCGCGCGCTGCGCGAGCGGGCCCGCGTGCGCGTCAGCCTCGACTCGGTCGAGGTGGCGCGCGGGCTGGCCGACCCGGCGCGGCCCGTCGAGGTGCTGGTCGAGGTGGACACCGGCCTCGGCCGGCTGGGCCGCCCGCCCGGCGCGCCGACCGTCGAGCTGGTCGAGCGGATCGCCGGGGTCCCCGGCGTCGAGGTGGTGGGGCTGCTCACCCACGCGGGGCACTCCTACAAGGCCGCCACCCCGGCCGAGCGCGACGCCGTCGCCGAGCGCGAAGGCGCCGAGCTGGTCGAGACCGCCGCGCTGCTCGGCCGCGAGCTGGAGATCAGCGTCGGTTCCACGCCGACGGCCCGGCGCGTCGCGGCCGTGCCGGGCGTCACCGAGATCCGGCCCGGCACCTACGTCTTCAACGACGCCACCATGATCCGGCTGGGCGTGGCCACCGAGGCGACCGCCGCGGCGCGCGTGCTGACCACCGTGGTCGCCCGTCCCGCGCCCGACCGCTTCGTGGTGGACGCCGGGAGCAAGGCGCTCACCTCCGACGGCGTCGGCACACCCGGGTGGATCCGCGTCGCGGGACGGCCTGAGCTGGCGATGCGGTTCCTCAGCGAGGAGCACGGCGTCGGCGGTTGCGAGCCCGGCGCGGGCCCGGCCATCGGCGAGCGCCTCGAACTGATCCCGCACCACGTCTGCCCGGTGTCCAACCTG
The DNA here is from genome assembly GCF_001552635.1 of Actinomadura hibisca NBRC 15177. GTDB lineage: Bacteria > Actinomycetota > Actinomycetes > Streptosporangiales > Streptosporangiaceae > Spirillospora > Spirillospora hibisca. Next base: position 315,620 of record NZ_BCRO01000011.1, read on the forward strand.
TTCGACGTCGCGCACGGCGTGCGCGGCGGCGCGCTGGACCACGAGATCGCCGTCGCGGCGCGCGGGAAGGTGCGCTGATGCGCGGGCTCGCGGGCAAGGGCGTCCTGATCACGGGCGGCAGCAGCGGCATCGGCGCGGCGACCGCGCGGCGCTTCCTGACCGAGGGCGCGCGCGTGGTGCTGTGCGGGCTCGGCGAGGACGAGGTCGCCGCGGCCGTCGCGGAGCTGTCCGGGCTCGGCGCGGTGGACGGCCTCGCCTGCGACGTCAGCGACCCCGGCCAGGTGGCCGCGCTGATGGAGCACGCGGTGGCCGTGCTCGGCCGGGTGGACGTGCTGATCAACAACGCCGGGACCGCCTGGCGCGAACCGTTCCTGGAGATCACCCCCGCGCACTGGGACACCATCATGGCGGTGAACCTGCGCGGCATGTTCCTGGTCGGCCAGGCCGCCGCGCGGCACATGGTGGAGCGCGGCGGCGGCGCGATCGTCAACATGTCGTCCACCAACGGGCTCGGCGGCGAGGCCGACTACGCCCACTACAACTCCTCCAAGGGCGGCGTGCTGCTGCTCACCCGGACCATGGCCGTCGAGCTGGGCCCGCTCGGGGTGCGCGTCAACGCGGTCTGCCCCGGCTACATCCGCACGCCGCTGAACTCCGCGATCGCCGCGGACCTGGACCCCGGCTTCGTGTCCGGCTACGAGCGGGAGCAGATCCCGCTGGGCCGGGCGGGGCTGGCCGACGAGGTCGCCGGGGCCTACGCCTTCCTCGCCTCCGACGACGCCTCGTTCGTCAACGGGGCCGAGCTGGTCGTCGACGGCGGCCAGCTCGCCCGCATGTAAGCGCATCACACGATCTGGAGCGAACCCCCATGGCACGCATCGTGTTCATCGGCGCGGGCAGCGTCGAGTTCACCAAGAACATCCTGTCGGACCTGCTCACCCTGCCGGGACTGGAGGAGTCGACGCTGGTCCTGCACGACATCGACGCCGAGCGGCTGGCGACGGCCGAGGCGATGGCCCGCTGGATGGTCGACCACCTCGGGCTGCCCGCCCGGGTGGAGGCGCACACCGACCGGCGGGCCGCGGTGGACGGCGCGGACTACGTCATCAACGAGGTCGCGGTCGGCGGGTTCGCCGCCACCCGCACCGACTTCGAGATCCCCGCCCGGTACGGGCTGCGCCAGACCATCGCCGACACGCTCGGCGTCGGCGGCATCTTCCGCGCGCTGCGCACCATCCCGGTGATGGTGGCGCTGGGCAACGACCTGGCCGAGCTCGCGCCGGACGCGCTGCTGCTCAACTACACCAACCCGATGGCGATGATCCCGCGTGCCGTCTACGAGGGCACGCCGTTCCGCAACGTCGTCGGCGTCTGCCACTCGGTGCGCGACACCCAGGCGCGGCTGGCGGGCCTGGTCGGCGTCCCGGCCGACGAGGTCGCGTTCGTCACCGCCGGGGCCAACCACCAGGCGTTCGTGCTGGAGTTCTCGCACCGGGGCCGGGACCTGTACCCGGTGCTGGACGAGGTGATCGAGAAGGACCCCGAGCTCCAGCGGACCGTGCGGGTCGAGCTGTACCGCCGGTTCGGGCGCTTCCCCACCGAGTCCAGCGAGCACGGCTCGGAGTATCTGCCGTGGTTCCTGCGCCACGACGACCAGGTGGAGAAGTTCCGCATCCCGGTCGGCGTCTACCTGGAGTGGTCGGCGGAGAACCTGGACACCTACGAGGAGACGCGCCGCCGCCTGGCCGCCGGGGAGGGCGTGGAGGTCAAGCCGGAGAACGAGCTGGCGTCGGAGATCATCCACTCGATCGAGACGGGCACCCGGCGCGTGCTGCACGGCAACGTGCGCAACGGCGGCCTGATCACCAACCTGCCCGAGGACGCCTGCGTGGAGGTGCCCTGCGTGGTGGACCGGGCGGGCGTGCAGCCGACCCGGATCGGGGCGATGCCGCCGCAGCTCGCCGCGCTGAACCGCACGTTCCTCAACGTGGGCGAGCTGACGGTGCGGGCCGCGCTGGAGGGCCGGCGCGACCACGTCTACCACGCCGCGATGCTCGACCCGAACGCCTCGGCGACGCTGCCGCTGGAGCGCATCGGCGAGCTGGTGGACGAGATGATCGCCGCGCACGGGGACCTGATGCCGGAGGGGATCCGCTAAGCCCTGGCACAACCGGAAGAGCCGGTCACCGCGAGGCGGTGACCGGCTCTTCCGTCGTCGTGTCAGCCCTTGACGGCTCCGGACAAGGCCTGCACGAACCGGCGCTGCCCGACCAGGAAGATCACCAGTACCGGCACCGTCGCCAGCACCGTGCCCGCCATGATCTGCGACCAGTCGGCCTTGTGCTGCCCCTGGAAGGTCGCCAGCCCGACCTGCACCGTGTACTTGTCCTCCGAGGTGATCGCCACCAGCGGCCAGAACAGGTCGTTCCACGAGTAGATGAACATGATCACCGCGAGGGCGGCGATGGCGGGCCGCGCGACCGGCAGCACCACCCGGAAGAACACGCCCCAGCGCGAGCAGCCGTCCATCCGCGCGGCCTCCTCCAGCTCCCGGGGGAAGCCGCGGAAGAACGAGGTCATCAGGTAGACGCCGAGCGCCGAGGCGAGCTGCGGCACGATCAGCGCGGGCAGCGTGTCGACCAGGTGGACCTTGCTGAACACCAGGAAGGTCGGGATCACGGTGAGCTGGAACGGCACCAGCGTGGTCGCCAGGATCAGCGTCAGCACCGTCCGGCCGCCGAAGAACCGCATCCGCGCGAACGCGTACCCGGCCATGCTGCACAACACCACCTGCGACACCACGACGGTGGTCGACACGATGACGCTGTTGAGGAACCAGCGCTGGAAGTCCGACTCGGCCAGCACCTTGCGGTAGCCGCCGAGGTCGACGCCGCTCGGGATGATCGCGGGCGGGAAGCGGTGCAGCTCGGTCTCCGACATCACCGACGCCGCCAGCATGTACACGAACGGCGCGACCATGAACAACGACAGCGGCAGCAGCACCGCGTGCCGGGCGCTGGGGAGCCGCCACCGTCCCGCCCGGCGGCGGACCGGGCGGGACGGGCGGCGGGTCGGGTGGTCTTGGGCCAGCGTCACTGGAGCGATCCCTTCCGGCGGCCGAGGGCCAGCGCGAGGACGATGACGGCCAGGCTCGCGGCGAACAGCGTGTAGGCGACCGCCGCGCCGTACCCGGCGGTGAACATGTCGAAGGCGAGCTGCCAGACGTAGTAGACGACGGTGACGGTGGAATTGACCGGGCCGCCCTTGGTGGTGGTGACGATCAGGTCGAAGAACTGGAGGCTGTCGATCAGTCCCCACACCGCCAGGAACAACGTGATCGGCTTCACCGACGGCACCACGATGTGCCGGAACCGCGCCCACGGCCCGGCGCCGTCGATCGCGGCGGCCTCCATCGTCTCGGCGGGGATCTCCTGGAGGGCCGCCAGATAGATGATCACGTTGAAGCCGAACTGCTTCCAGATGAAGATCGCGCCGAGCACGTACATCGCCTGCCCGGGGTCCGCGAGGAACCCTTGGGTGGGCAGGCCCGCCATGGACAGCGCGCCGTTCACCACGCCGAAGTCCCTGTCGAAGATGTAGCCCATCAGCAGGCCCTCGGCGGCGGCCGAGGCGACGAACGGCACCAGGAAGCAGACGCGGTAGAACCCGATGCCGCGCAGCGGCTTGTTCAGCAACATCGCCGCCAGCAGCCCGAGGACCAGCGAGGCGGGCACGTACATCGCGACGAGGGTGAGGGTGTTGCGCAACGACGTCCAGAACACCGGGTCTTCGGCGAGCGTGCGGTAGTTGGCCAGCCCGACGTTCTGGCCGCCCGTCATCAGGTCCGAGTCGGTGAACGACAGCCGCAGCGCCCAGGCCATCGGCAGGAACGAGAAGCCGAGGACCAGCAGCGTGGACGGGCCGGCGAACGACCAGCCCGCCACGTGCTCGGCCAGCCTGCGGCGGCGGGGTCCGCCGCCGGGCGCGGGGCCGCCGCGCGTGCGGGAGGCGGTCCCGTCCGCGCGGCGTCCGGCGCGCCCGCCGGTCGCGGTCGGCGCGCTCACTCGCCGGGCACCTTGAGGATGGCGTCGGACTTGCCCGCCGCCGCGTCCAGCGCCTGCTGCGGCTGCGCCCGCCCCAGCAGCACCGAGGTGATGCCCTCGGCGACGAAGGCGGAGACCCGCGCGTACTTGGTGGACACCGGGCGGATCTGCTTGGCGTTGGCCAGGTTCTCGGTGATCGTCTCGATGCCCGGGTAGCGGCGCGCGTAGCCCGCGTAGCCCGGCAGGGAGGAGATGGAGCGGCGGGTGGGCAACGAGCCGGTGTCGTTCATGAACCTGAGCTGCTGCTCGGGCGCGGTGAGCCAGGTCAGGAACTCGGCGGACGCCTTGACGCGGCGCTTGCCGTGGTCCAGCACGACCCAGGAGTCGGGGCCCGAGACCGTCTGGTGGTCGCCGTTGGTGCCCGGGAGCATGGCCACGCCGTAGTCGAGGCCCGCCGCCTTCAGGTCACCGAGCAGCCAGGGCCCGGCGAGGAACAGCCCGAGCCGTCCGGACTCGAAGAGCTTCTGGCCCTTCTCCCCCGGCGTGGAGTCCAGGTAGACCGACTTGTCCTGGACGGCCATCTGCTGCACGCGGGTGAGGGCCTGCACTCCGGCGGGCGCGTTGAACGCCGCCTTGCGGCCGTCCGGCGACAGGATCGTGCCGCCGCCCTGCCACAGCAGCGGCCACAGGGCCCAGGTGGTCTCCTCACCGCCGCTGATCGGCCAGGACGTGCCGTAGGTCTTGGCCTTGGGGTCGTTGACCTTGGCGGCGGTCGCGCGGAAGTCGTCCCAGGTCCAGTCGGACTTGGGCCGGGGCGCGCCGGCCTTGTCGAGCAGCTTGCCGTTGTAGAGCACCACCAGGTTGTCGACCACGGCGGGAAAGCCGATGACCTTGCCCTTCACGGTCGCGGTCGCGGTGGCGTTGGGCCAGAAGTCGCCCCAGCCCACCTCGGGGGCGGTGACGAGCTTGGTGAGGTCGGCGACCTTGGGGCTGCGCGCGATGTTGGCCGACCAGGAGCCGTACATGTAGGCGATGTCGGGATAGGCGCTGCCCGCCATGGCGGCGGTGACCTTGGGCAGCATGGCGTCGGCGGTGACCCCCGCCGACGACGCCTTGACCCGGACGCCCGGATGGGTCCTGTTGAACTCGTCCACCAGCCCTTCCAGGGACTTGGCGGCGGCCTGCTCCTGGCCGTGCCACATGACCAGCTCGACGGGCCCGGTTCCGGCGTCGTCGCCGCCGGAGGAGCAGGCGGGCACGGCGAGCAGCAGCGCCGCCAGCAAAGGCACGATCTTCTTCATGGAGGATCCTTCCGGTGTTCCGCCATGATTTCCGCAATACGGAAATACATTCCAGAATGCGGTCAAGCTAACAGGGTGATCGTGCGCAGGTCAAGGGCTCGCCGTGCCGCTCGTCACACCGGCGCGGCACCGGCGGATCGGTGCCCGCACCGCCGTGCGGACGCGCCCTGGAGCGGACCGCCGACAGCACCCGCCGTCAACCGGACCGGTAAGGACGCGGGAGCCCGGTCACTGTCAGTGGTCCGCTCTAGCATCCGTGGTAGTTGATTTGAGGAGGATCGATGCGCAGGCCGGTCGAGGGCGAGGTGCGTGTTCACTACGGGCAGCTCTACGTCGTGGGGAACGATGGTGGCGTCCACGGGCTGAGTGCCGCCTTCGCAGGGCAGACGTCAGGGCTCTGCGGGGCCGCGGTGCCGGGCTTCCTGTGGCTGATGACCGGGCTCCACACCGGGGCCGTGGGGTTCACCGTCGAAGTCCATGAACACGCGCCGGAACTGGACCCGGCCTGGGAGGACGTCGTGGAGGTGTCCTTCCGGCCGCAGACCTCCACCACCTTCCTCGAACTCTGGGGCGGAGAAGGGTTTTGGGATCTGGGTCTCGAAGAGACCGACCACCGGGTGCGCTACTGCGCGCAGGGGATGGACGAGGCCAGGGACCTGGACACGCGCATGGACGAACCGCAGGCGGACCACTACCTGCTCCAGTTCTGGCCCGCCCCGCCCGAGCCGGACCGGGTCGTCCGGCAGACGTCCGATGCAGCCGCCTACTGGCACCGGCACGCCCGCGAACTGCCGCCGCCTCCCACGGCGGCCGAGCGCGCCGCGGCCGAGCGCGCCGAGGCCAAGCGGCAGGCCCGCGCCGAGCGGAAGCGCGCCGACCAGGAGGAGCGGCGCAAGAGTGAACTGCGCGAGTGGGGCGGCCGGTCGCCGACCGAAGCCCTGCGTGCGGCGCCGAGCGCGCAGAGCTTGATCCGCTATGACGCCGACCTCGTGCGCGCGCTCGACGCCGCAGGGCCCGGCGTCCAGCGCGGGGTGGCCGTGTTCGCCGCCCGGAGCGCCGCCACGGCGGCCGGTATCGCCGATCTCGACTGGGTCGCCCCCGCCCTCGCGGCGCTCGCTCAGGGGCGTCCGCTCCCGGCCCCCTTCGACGACCGGGACCGCATGTCGCAAGCCCTGGGCTCCGACCCGAACGTTCCGGACCGCACGGTCGGCGAGGCGGTACCACCGAAGTCCGAACGCCCCTCGGGGCCCCTGCGGTACTCGCAACCTCACATGGCCCTGCCGGCGGTGCCTCATGCGGCACAGCCCGATGCTCTTGAAGCCGCGCTCAGTGCGGTGTGGGACGCGGTGCACGCCTTTGGTGAGGACTACCCGGCGTTTCTTCGGGAGGTCCGGGAGATCTGCACGGCCCTCACGGAAGACGGCTCCTCCATGGCGGATCCCTACGGCGCTCCGGCTCCCGTCCAAGAAGCCGAGCAAGGGACGCTGCCCGCGCCCGTCGTACCGGAGGCCGTCGGCGACCTGCTCGACACCGACCTCATCGACGGTTTCACCCTCCGGATTCCGGCCCACCCGGACCTGGTGGTGGGCTATACCGTCCAGATGGAGTGGGTCGTCGACGGCTCTTCCACCATCCGATGGACTCCGATCTCCGAACCGGACACGCCGATCGAATGGACCCTCGACATGGACGCGGCCTACGCTGCCGCGTACCGGGGAGGTGCGGAGGTCTTCTACGTCCTGTGCCGCGACGAGGACACCATCGTCGCCAAGTCGAAGTCCCTCAGATTGCGTGTCCGCTAGTGCTGTGAGCGCGCGGGTTCGTCGGGCCGGTTCCGACGATCGTGCTCTGGGCGGAGCCCGGTGTCAGAGCCTTCCGATAGCGTGCCGACGACCCGAACCGACTCCGCTGCGGGAGAACCACCGTGGACATCCTGCTCATCGCCGGCTTGTGGCTCGACGGATCTGTCTGGGACGACGTCGTGCCCGAACTCACCGCGCTCGGCCACCGTCCCGTGCCGCTGACCCTTCCGGGCCAGGGCGTCGGCTCCGCCTCAGCGACCCTTGACGACCAGGTGGAAGCGGTGCTCGCCGCGATCGATGCGGCGCCCGCGAAGCCACTGGTGGTGGGGCACTCCGCAGCGTCGACCCTGGCCTGGCAGGCCGCCGACGCGCGACCGGGGAAGGTGGCCAAGGTCGCCCTGGTCGGCGGCTTCCCCGCCCCTGACGGGCGGGCCTACGCCGATCACTTCGCGATCGAGGACGGCGTCGTGCCCTTCCCGGGCTGGGACCTCTTCGAGGACGCGGACGCCGCCGACCTGGACCGGCAGGCCCGGGACCGCTTCGCGGCCGCCGCGCTGCCGGTCCCCGAGGGGGTCGCCCGGGGGATCGTCCGCCTGACCGACGAGCGCCGCTTCGACGTTCCCGTGGTGGTCGTCTGCCCCGAGTTCACCCCCGCCCAGGCCGCGGAGTGGATCGCCGCCGGCGAGAGCCCCGAACTCGCCCGCGCCGCCCACCTTGAGTACGCGGACCTCGACTCGGGTCACTGGCCGATGGTCACGCGTCCCCGCGAACTCGCCGCCGTCCTGGCAAAGGCCGCCGCCTCCTAGCGGCGCCGGATCGGGCGGTCAGGCCGCCGCCGGCATCGGTCGGCTGCCCTTCCCGCTGGGGCTGCGGGCGCGTTCCCTACGCTGGACCACGAGAACGTCGACGTTCCATCGGCGCAGGTAGGCGTCCTGATTCGGCATCGGAGCACAGGGTGAAGGCAGTCCGTTTCCAGCAGTTCGGCGGCCCGGAGGTCCTTGAGATCGTGGATCTCCCCGATCCGCAGCCGGGTCCCGGCCAGGTCCGGATCGCGGTGCGCGCGGCCGGTGTCAACGCGAGCGACTGGAAGAAGCGCCGGGGGCTGATGGACGAGGGCCTTCCGCAGACGCTGGGCTATGAAGCGGCGGGCGTCGTCGACGAGATCGGCGAGGGCGTCGCGGACGTGGCCGTCGGCGATCGTGTGTTCGGCCTCTCCACCGAAGGGATGGCTCAGGCAGAGCTGGCGGTGTTGTCCCACTATGCGCCGGTCCCGCCGTCGCTTGACTTCGCCGAGGCCGCCGCGCTGCCCGCCGCCGTCGAGACGGCCACGCGCGCACTCGACCAGCTCGGCGTCGGGAAGGGCAGCGCGCTGCTCGTCAACGGGGCCTCAGGCAGCGTCGGCAGCGCGGCCGTCCAGCTCGCCGTGGCGCGCGGCGCGCGGGTGATCGGTACCGCGAGTCCGGCGAACCACGAGTACCTGCGCTCGCTGGGGGCCGAGCCCGTCGCCTACGGGCCGGGCCTCGTGGAGCGGGTCCGCGCGCTCGCTCCCGGCGGCGTCGACCTGGCGCTCGACGTCGCCGGGAGCGGGGTGCTGCCTGAGCTCATCGAGCTTGCCGGGGGCGCGGAACACGTCGTCACGCTCGCCGACTTCGGTGGCGCGCAGGAGCACGGGGTGTTGTTCAGCCGTGGGGACGCCGGTCGTGCGCTCTACGTGCTCGGCGAGATCGGCGAGCTGGTCGAGACCGGACGCTTCACGCCTCCTGCCGTGCGGACCTTCCCGCTCACCGAGGTCGCGGAGGCGCACCGCACGGGCGAGGACGGTCACGTGCGCGGGAAGCTCGTCCTGCTGGTCGGCTGATCAGTCCGCCGTCCGGACCGGTTGCCGGAGGACGGTCTTGAGCTTGGCGGGCTCGGTCCGGCGCTGGTCGCTGAGGTAGATCTCGTGGTGGAGCCCGCTCATCCGCAACTTGTTGGCGGCGAGGTACTCGTCGTGCAGCCTGGCCAGCGCGGGGCCCTCGTCGTCGTACGGTCCGACGTGCAGGAGCTGGGCGCTGGTCCCCTCGTGCAGGACCTCGCGGCGGACGTCGGCGATCGCGGGGAGGCCCTTCTTCGCCAGTGCGGTCTTCCTGGCGTCGTCGATGTGCTCCTCGGTGATCCAGTCGGGCTGGCTGATGAGCATGCGCCAGGACCACTCGTCCTTGGCGCGGGCGGTGAACACCTCCGGGCGGTCGGACCACCACAACCCTTCGAGCGGGCCGACGACGAAGTCCCGGTCGAGGTCGCGCTTGCTGGCGAACTTGACCGTGTAGGCGACGGCGTAGAGCGCCTCGACGGCGCGGGCGTAGTCGGTGCTGGTGTTGGGGTCGCCGTGGCCGTCGATGGCGAGGAACTGCTGCTCGGGCACGTCGACCAGCGCCCAGTCGGCGTTCTTCGGCGCGTAGTACGGCTTGAGCTCTCGCTTGATGTCGTAGCGGGTCATGACCCGTCGTCCTTTCCGGTGGGGTGGCTCGCGGGGGGTCGGTCGCCGGGCTCGGCCAGTGCCGCCCGGTAGTCGGCCAGCCACCGCTGTTCGGCGGTCAGCTGGCTCAGCGTGTAGTCGAAGATGGCGCGGACGAAGCCGGGCAACCCGGGCTGGGCGTCGCGGGTCGCGCCGAGGGCGGCGATCTTCTCGGCCAGGGCCTCGGCCCGCTGGTCGAGCGCGGCCCGGAGGTGCTCGGGCGCGATGACCGGCTGGTTGGCGAGGCCGACCAGGAGGGGCGGGAACACCGGCCGGAGTTCGGCCACCGCCGCCTCGGCCGACTGCGCGCACACCCGGCGCCCCTCGGCGGTAGGCCCGTACACCCGGCGGGCCTTGCCGCGCGCGGGCCGCGACCGGTCGATCTCGGCGATCAGGCCGCGATCGCGGAGCCGGGTCAGCAGGTAGTAGATCGAGCTGAAGCCGATCTCGGTCCACTCGCGCATGCCGCGCGCGGTGATGACTTCGTCCAGTTCGTAGCCGTGTCGCGGCTGTTCCACGAGCAGGCCGAGCAGAGTCAGCTCGGCGGGCGTCAGGTCGGCGGCCATGCTTCTATTCTAGTACTAGAATAGAAGCAGATCAACGGTGTTGGTGAGGGACACCGCCGTCAGCGGCCGGGCTGCGTGACGCGAAGCCAAGCTTGGCCAGGAAGCGGCCCTCGGGCAGGTTCCGCCGGATGATCCGGATGGTCTAGCGGTGGACGGGCTCAGGAAGGCGATCGCCTGACGTGTTCTCGCGGTCCTCCGGAAGGCATCAGGTGGCGGCTCTGGGCGGTGACGCGCACCGCCGTCCTCGGAGCCAGCCGGTTCAGCCGCCACAGCAGCCGCATCTGCGCCGGAGCGATGATGATGGGCCGGTTGCGGTCGACACCGGCCAGGACCGCGTCGGCGAGCCGGTCGACCGGGTACAGGCCGAGCTGGAAACGCCGGGCGATCTGCCGCCAGCCGTTCTCCATGCCGGTGCGGGGCAGCCCGGGATTGACGCGTTCGAGCAGCGGGGTGTCGATGAACCCGGGACAGGCCACGGTGACCCGCACCCCGTGCCGGGCGGCTTCGGCGCGGAGCGCCAGCGACAGCCCGACCACCGCGTGCTTGGCGGTCACGTACGGCAGCATGAACGGCACCGGCGCGAGCCCGGCCATGGACGCGACGTTGACGATGTGCCCGTGCCCCTGCTCGATCATGATCGGGTAGGCGGCGTGCACCCCGTGGACGACGCCGTGCAGGTTCACCGCCAGGGTCCGGTCCCAGTGCTCGGGCGACAACGTCTCGGCCCGTCCCGCCACGAAGATCCCGGCGTTGTTGACGACGTAGTCCAGCCGACCCTGCCGGTCCCGCACGCCGTGGATCAGGGCTCGTACGGCTTCGGCGTCGGCGACGTCCAGCACGGCCGCGGCCGCTCCCAGCTCGTCGGCGGTGGCCTGGACGCCGTCCGCGTCGATGTCGGCGAGGGTCACCGCGCAGCCGCGCCGCACCAGCCGGGCGGCGATCGCGGCCCCGATCCCGGACGCCCCGCCGGTGACGACGGCGACGGGAACGCCATTCCCGGTGCGCGAGCCGCTACCTGGAAACCTCATCAGTTCCTCAGCGGTGCAGCCAGTAGGAGATGAAGCGGTCGACGGTCGCGAGTTCCTCGCCGAAGGCCAGGAACGGCGAAGTACTTAGCAGCCCGACGGGAGCGGCCCCTCCATCGGACGCCCGATCGTGCGGCGCGCAGGGCGCGGGCATACCGACCAGCAGGAGGTGCCGGAGCCGGTGCCGTTCACCGTCGGGGTGGTGGAGCGCGCAGTCGGCTCCCCGTGCGTCCGGCGTGCGCACCTGCTCGTTGATCATCCCGGCGATGCTAGGCGGGCCGTTCGGAGGCGATCCAGCAGCGGCGGCCAAGGTCGTCTAAAGCCTTGGCCGCTGGCATCTTCCCCCTCTATTGGCGGAGGCGCGGTGCCCATTTCGCCAGCTCGATGACGCCGTAGGTCAGTACGGCCACCGCCACGACGCGCGTCCAGGCGTCGGTGCCGAGCGGGGCGGAGTGGAACAGCTCGTTCATGAACGGCGCGTAGGTGTAGAGCGCCTGCACGGCGAGCAGCGCGAGGGCCCCGACGCCGACCCAGGGGTTGCGGCGCACGCCGCGCCACACCATCGGCCGGTCGATGGACAGGCAGTTGAACAGGTAGGCCAGCAGTGTCACCGCGAAGACGTTCACCACGACGGTCCGGGCCTCGGCCAGGGACGCGCCGTGGTCCTGCTCCCAGTGGAACAGGCCGAACGCGCCCGCGAGCAGGATCGCCGCGACCAGCAGGACGCGGGCGGTCAGCGCCCGGGTCAGCAGCGGCAGGGACGGGTCGCGGGGCGGACGGCGCATGATGTCGTCGTCGCGGGGCTCGACGGCGAAGGGCAGGCCGAGGATCAGCACGGCGGTCATGTTCAGCCACAACACCTGCACCGGCAGGATCGGCAGCTCGCCGCCGCCCAGGACGGCCGCCATCAGCACCAGGCCCAGGCCGATGTTGGCGGGCAGCGCCCAGACGATGAACTTGACCAGGTTGTCGAAGACGCCGCGGCCCTCCTCGACGGCGGCCTTGATGGAGGCGAAGTCGTCGTCGGTGAGGATCATGTCGGCGGACTCCTTGGCGACCTCGGTGCCGCCGCGCCCCATGGCGATGCCGATGTCGGCCTGCTTGAGGGCGGGCGCGTCGTTGACGCCGTCCCCGGTCATGGCGATCACGTGCGAGCGGCTCTGCAACGCTCGGACCAGCCGCAACTTCTGCTCGGGCGAGACGCGGGCGAACACGGCGGTGCGCTCGACGGCGTCGGGCAGCTCGTCGTCGGAGCAGGCGGCCAGCTCCGTCCCCGTCAGCACGGCCCCCTCCAGGCCGATCTGCTCGCCGACGGCGCGCGCGGTGGCGACATGGTCGCCGGTGATCATCTTGACCTGGATTCCGGCGGCCCGGCAGGCGCGGACGGCCGGGGCGGCCTGGTCGCGGGGCGGGTCGTGCATGGCCTGGAGGCCGAGCAGGGTGAGGCGGGGCAGCCCGTCGAGGCGGGTGGTGCCGGGGGCGAGGTCGGCGCGGGCGAAGGCGAGGACGCGCAGGGCGCAGCGGCCGTAGCCCTCCACCAGCTCGTCGATCCGCCGCCGGTCGAGGGGTTCGGGGCGGCCGTCCAGGCGCAGGTCGCCGTGCGGCGCGTAGCCGGTGCCGGTCACCTCGTAGCGGCGGCCTCCGGCGGCGATGTCGGTGACCGTCATCTGGTTCCGGGTCGGTGTGCCGGTCTTGTCGGTGCAGATGACGGTGGTGCTGCCGAGGGTCTCGACGGCGGGCAGGCGGCGGATGATGACGTTGCGCCGCACCATGCGGGCCACGCCGAACGCCAGGGTGATGGCCACCACGGCGTGCAGTCCCTCGGGGATGGCGCCGACCGCCGGCGCCACGGCGGCGGTCAACATCTCCGCGACGGGCTGCCCGCGCAGCACCCCGACGGCGAACGTGACGGCGGCCAGGCCCAGGATCGCGACGGTGACCAGCTTGCTGAAGTGGGCGATCTTCTTAGTGAGCGGCGTCTGCACGTCGGTCGCCTGGTCCACCAGCCGGTGGACCAGGCCGATCTCGGTGTCCGCGCCGGTGGCGGTGACCAGGCCCGCGCCCTGGCCGTAGGGGGCGAACGTGCCGGAGTAGGCCATGTTGCGGCGGTCGGCCAGCGCCGCGTCCACGAACTCGCCGAGGACGGCGGTGATCACCGCGGCGGCCAGCAGCACGTAGATCAGCGGGCTGTGGAACTGGAGGAGGAACCGCAGGAAGGGCCCTCGCCTGCGAGCTGCGGGGAGGGCGTTCGGTCCGTACCGCGCCAGCCGCTTCCCCGCCTCGGCCGGGGTCAGCCCGCGCTCGGCGTCTGGCCTGGGAGCTCATGTGCCGGGCGGAGATGCACCACCTGCCGGTCGTCGATGACCGGGGGCGATGCCTGGGCGTGCTGGACGCACAGACGATCACCATGGCGTGGGACACGACCGGCCCCGGCCGGGCGCGCAAACCCGTCACGGTCCTGCTGCGCGGCCGGGCACCGGCGACGGTCGCCCCGGAGACACCGATCCCGGACGCCGCCCGCGCCATGCTGGAGTCCGGCACCGACAGCGTCGCGGTCGCGGGGGAGGATGGTGCGCTGCGCGGCCTGATCACCGGCCGCGACCTGGTCGGCGCCCTGGCAGGCGAACCGCGCAGGCGAGGCGCACACCGTTCGGGCATGCCGTCCCTCTACCGGATCGAACCGATCCTGCCCGACCGCCCCACCGTGCACCCCGGCACCAGCCGGATACCTCCAGCATGACCCCCACCCCGGACGAGCCGGCGTCCCGTCTCCCCGCCTTTTGCGTGTGCCCTGCCATGCGTGAGGCCCTGCGCCTACCGTGGGAGTTGTCGAGGCTTCCACGGAAGGGGCAGGGCCTATGTCCGGAGCTCACACCGATCCAGCCGACCCGACCCTGACCACCGGGCAACGCATCAAGTTCTACCGGCAGCGGCAAGGGATGTCCCGAGCGGTGCTCGGCGAGCTGATCGGGTCGAACGAGCGCTGGATCAAGGCGGTCGAGAACGGGCAGATCCAGCATCCCAAGCTGACCGCCCTCATCGGCATCGCCGAGGCCCTCAGGGTGCGGGACCTCGGGCAGCTCACCGGCGGGCAGGCGATGCCGACCACGATGTTCAGGGGCCCCGGCCATCCTGCCCTGCCCGCCGTCCGGGACGCCATCAACGTCGTGACGGTGGCGACCGACGCCGAGCCGTCCCCCCTGCCGCACTTGCAGGCGCGGCTGGCCGCGGCCTGGCGGGCACGGCATGCGGCCCCCGATCACCGGACCGTGCTGGGCGGGCTGCTGCCGGACCTGATCCGCGACGCCAAGCGCGCGGCGCGCGCCTACGAGGGCGCCGAGCGGCGGCGAGCGCTGGCGCTGCTCGCCGAGACCTACAACCTGTGCCAGTTCTTCGTGGCCTACCAGCCCGACGCGGGCCTGCTGTGGCGCGTCGCCGAGCGGGCGATCATGGCCGCCGAGGAGTCCGAGGACCCGCAGGCGTTCGGGGCGTCGCTGTGGCTGCTGGCCCAAGCGCACCGGGACGCCGGGGATTTCGACGCCGCCGAGTCGGTCAACCGGCAGGGCATGGACGTGTTGCGTCCGGCCGTCGCCGACGCCGGCGACGACCTGCGCGCGATGTGGGGCGCCCTGCATTTCGAGGCGGCCTACACCGCGGCGCGCACCGGCCAGGAGGGGGTGGCGTGGCGTTGGTGGGACCAGGCCGACACGATCGCCCGGTCGCTGCCGCGGTCGCACTACGACCCGATGACGTCGTTCTCGCAGGCGATCATGCCCGCGCACGCGGTCACGGTCGCGGTGGAGTTGCGCAAGGGCGGGGAGAGCGCCCGGCAGGCCCGGCGCGCGAGCGCCTCGGCGATCCCCTCACGACCCCGGCGCGGTCGACACCTGATCGAGGTCGCACGAGCCTGGCAGCTCAGCGGCGACACCTCGGCCGAACTCGGCGCGCTCGACAACGCCTACAGCACCGCCCCGGAGACGATCCGGTACAACAGCCACGCGCGGCACATGGTGTTCGACCTGGCGGAGAGGCCGGGCTCGTTGCGACGGGCGGCCAACGACCTTGCCGGGCGGGTCGGCCTGCTGGTGTGAGGGGGACACGATTCGTGTCTCCTTCGGTTGCGCTCCAGAGCGACCCTGTGACGCATGACGCAGACGAGCGCGACGGATCAGCGCGCGATCGCCCGCCGTCTCGACGCCGAACGTCCGGGCTGGACGATCTGGTGGGGACCGGCGACCGGGCACTTCTGGGCGATGCCCGCCCGGGGCGCGGCCGTGCCGCTGATCGAACGGGCCCGCCCGGACGAACTGGTCGCGGCGATGCGCGAAGTGGAGGCGTGGCACGACTGGCCAGGTTCCGGCGGACGCGCGGCCAAGGCACGACTCAACCGGCCCGATAAGGCTGACGCGTGGCCCTCGGACGTCCCGGCCGTGCGCCACCACCGTCGGGAGTTTCCATGAGCGACGATCCGGAGCGCGCCAAGGGGAAGCAGCTTGCGCGCAAGCTCGCGGCGTACGACGCGCTGATGCTGAACCTGCCGACGGCGGCGCACCCCTTCCGTGGAGACCCCGAGGTCGTGAAGCGGGCTCTGGAGATCCTCAACGAGCCCGATCTGGAGGCCGCTGAAACGGGAACTGATTCCGAGCAGGACATCCCCTGAGGTGTCCTCGTATGACCTCTGCTTCTGCTCATCCGCTCGGCAACGGCGAGGTTGTGCAGGCGAGCGATGCCGACCATGTCATGTGACCTGACGGCCTGCCCGTTCCAGAAGATCATCTCAGCGGCTAGGTTCGGTCCCGGACGCACGACCGACGAAGGGCCGGACCCCCTGATGGACGACACGCTGGGCACCGTGGCGGCCCTGTACCGCTACCCCGTCAAGTCGATGCTGGGCGAGGAGCTGGACACCACCGAGATCGCGGCGGGCGGTGTGCGGGGCGACCGGGCGTGGGCCCTGGTCGACCACGAGACCGGGAAGGTCGCCAGCGACAAGAACCCGCGCCTGTGGCGCGACCTGCTCAAAGCCCGCGCCACCTGGGACGGCGACGGCGTCCGGGTGACGCTCCCGGACGGCACCGCCGCCACCGGCGACCGCTCCCTGTCGGACTGGCTGGGCAGGACCGTCACGCTCACCGGCGTCCCGCCCGAGGGCGCGACCCTGGACCGGGCCGTCCCCGAGGAGGTCCTCGACGCGGGCGTCACCGCCACCGTCGCCGTCGAACCGGTCGTGCTCGGGCAGGGCGCGCCTCCCGGTGCCTTCGTGGACTTCGCCCCCGTCCACCTGATCAGCGCCGCGACGCTGCGCGCCACCGGGGCCGAGGCCGTCCGCTACCGCCCGAACCTAGTCCTGGAGACCGGTGGCGAGGCGTACGAGGAGAACGGCTGGGCGGGCCGCACCCTGACCGTCGGCTCGGCCGTGCTCCGGGTGATCATCCCGACACCACGGTGCGCCGTCCCCACCCTGGAGCATGGCGACCTGCCCCGGCTGCCGCAGACGCTGCGCGTCCCGGCGAAGGAGAACCTGGTGGAGGCCGTCCCCGGCATGGGCCGCAGCGCGTGCGCGGGAGCCTACGCCGAGGTCATCCGACCCGGCCGCATCACGGTCGGCGACCGCGCCGCCCTGGGGTGACCGGGCCCCGGCTTGAGCCTGTGCTGCCGGGACGTCAGCGCAGGACCCCAGGCACGGCATGCTCCCGGGCGTTCTCCATGCGGTCCAGCAGCACCGACATGAGTCGCGTCGTCAGCCGGTAACCGAACGACGGGTCGGCCGCGCACAGCGTGCGCACCAACCGGCCGTCGAACTCCAGCGCGCCACCCGGCTGCGAGACCAGCGCCCGGTAACGCCACCGGTGCGGCGGAACCATCCAGGACCAGCCCAGCACCGTCC
Organism: Actinomadura hibisca NBRC 15177; assembly: GCF_001552635.1. Lineage (GTDB taxonomy): Bacteria > Actinomycetota > Actinomycetes > Streptosporangiales > Streptosporangiaceae > Spirillospora > Spirillospora hibisca. The sequence continues at coordinate 332,741 of NZ_BCRO01000011.1, forward strand.
CCGGCCCGAGCGTCTCCACCACCAGGTCGCCGCGCCCCGGCACGCGCAGGTCGAGCGACACCTCTCCTGAGCCGATGAGCCAGAAGCGCTCCGCGGGCTCCCCCTTGCCGAAGATGCGATGCCCCTCCGCCCACTCGACGCGGCGCGCGGCGCTGGCGAGCCGGGTGAGGTCCTTGGACGACATGCCGCTGAAGAACGACTCGCGGCCCAGGTCCTCGGCCTTCGCCCTGACCATTGGTGTGCCCCTTTCGTCCGGTGGGTGGCGGCCGTCAGTGCCGGTGCTCGGCGTGCACGACGGCGATCGAGCACGGGGCCAGTTGCAGCATCGCCAGGCTGGTGGCGCCCAGCAGCAGGGGGTGCACCCCGCGAGCGCCCCGGTCGCCCACCACCAGGAGGGCGGCTTCCGCGGCGGCGTCCAGCAGCGCTTCGCGGGGGTCCTTCAGCACCAGCGAGGTCACGGCCTCCACCTGCGGGTACTTGGTCAGCCACGGGGCCACAGCGCGTTGCAGCCGCGCCCCGGCCGCACGCTTGAGTTCCTCCGCGTCCGCGAACAGCGCGATCTCGGACTCCGCGACGGCGCTGGGCTCCCAGCACCCGTAGACGGCGCGCAACCGCTGGCCGTGCACGGCCGCCTGCTCGAACGCGAACGCCAGCGCCGCGTCAGCACCACGGGAACCGTCCACACCAACGACGATCTCGCCCTCGCCCTTGGCCCGCCCGCGCACCACCACGACCGGGCAGCGCGCCCGCGCGGGCACCTGGAGCGCCGACGAACCGACGGGCAGTTCGGCGTGCTCGTGCGATCCGACCACCACCATCTCCGCGTTGTGCGCCTCGTGCAGCAACGCCGAAGGCGCCGGGCCGTCCATCAGCACCCCGCGCACCTGCACGCCGGGCGCGCACCGCTCGGCCAGGCCCACGCCCTTGTCCAGGATGAGCTGCCCCATCCGCTTGATGACGGCGACGCCCTCGTAGTCGATGTGGCTGATGGGGTAGGGCCAGCTCCAGGCGTGGCAGACGGTCAGCGGCAGGTGCCGCCGCCGCGCCTCGTCGGCCGCCCACCGGACGACCGCGTCGGCCTCTTTCGTTCCGTCGTAACCGGTGACCACGTGCGAAGGGTGGGACATCTCTCCTCCTCCGGTTGCCTCACCTCCATCGCACCGCTCGGGCCCGCGATCCCCTAGGGCCATAGGGCCCTGGACCGCAGGGACCAACGCCGAGGCCCCCGGACGATCAGGTCGCGGCGCGGCCCGGCAGGAGGGCCAGGAGTTGCTCGGTGTGGCCGGGCAGTTCCGCCTCCGCGAGGCCGGTGAGCAGGTCTCTCAGCGGCATGGGCTGGTCGACCAGGACGGTGCCGTTGGACAGCAGCCGGGCCGGCACCGGCGTGTCGAGCTCGGCGTCGCTCAGCGCCGGTCCGCCGAGCGCGCAGAGGGCGTCCGCCTGGAGGCGGATGCGCTCGCGGAGTCCCGCGTCGCCGCCGGTGAGGGTGATGAGGCGGTCGATGGTCCAGGGGTCGAGCGCCATGCGGTTGTCGTAGGTGGTGTGGGCTCCCGACGCGATGGCGGACACGGCGGCGATGGTGGTGGAGCCGATGATGGCGACGTGCGCCAAAATCTGGTCGGCGTTCCACTCCCCTGCCGGAGGGGCGGAAACGGAGGCGGAGTCGGCCACGGTCGCGGCGGCGTCCAGCAGCGCGCGGTAGGCGTCGTGCAGGGAAGCGGTGTCCATCGGAGTCCTCTTTCTCGGTTCAGGCGTGCTCGCCGGACATCTCCCACGGGGCCTGCGGGAGGGGCTCGCCGGTCTCCAGCAGCGACTTGAGGTTGGCCAGCACCGCCGGCCAGCCGCGCGAGATGCCGCCGAGCATCTCCTGGTTGGGCAGGTTCTCGTGCGTGACGGTGAGGCGGACGATGTCCTCGTGCGGTTCGACGAGGAAGGTGACCAGCGACGGTTCGCGCGTCGCCGCGGCGTCGGGGGCGTCCTCGAAGGTGATGACCAGGCGCGTCGGCGGCTCGCTCTCGACCACCCGGCCGGTGACGTCGACGACGCCCGACCCGTCGGCGCGCCGGTGCTCCCACGGCGAACCCGCTTGCCAGTCCGAGACGTTGGCGTGCCCCCAGTAACGCGCAGTCAGGTCCGCGTCGGTCAGGGCCCGCCACACCTGGTCGGCGCTGGCCCGGATGTAGGTGACGTAGACGTAGGACGGCACGGGGGCGGGTCGCTCGGTCATGGCGTACTCCTCTGCCTGGTGCCGGATGGCACTGATCGTTTCTAGCCGGGGCCGGTCGAACGCCGAGATCCAGCGTTCCCCGATCTCGTGGACGGGCGCCGGGTTGAGGTAGTGGAGCCGTTCCCGCCCGCGCCGCACGACGGTCACCAGCCCGGCCCGCTGGAGGACGTCGAGGTGCTGCGTCGCCGACTGGCGGGCCATGTCGAGGCGCTCGCACAACTCACCGAGCGTCTGGCCGTCGTGCTCGCGCAACCGGTCGAGCAGGAGGCGCCGGGTGGGGTCGGCCAGCGCTTTGAAGATCGCGTCCATCGCCTTGCCTTCGAGGCTCACACCAGCATTATGCAGGTGTTTGCCTGCCTAATGTCAACGGCGGCGGGAAGCGGGGACGAGCCGGGGCATGGACGGTCGCGCCGCTCGGCGGTGATGCGGGGCGCAAAGAAAAAGAAGGACTGCTCGCGGGGAATTTCCAGGTCGGCGCATGCCGTTGCATCTGGCCCGCTTAAGGGAAAGGGGAGTACCCACTCCTTTCCACTCTCAATTTATAGCGCACCAGGGGGCTTGCGGCAAGACCCCCTCCGTGCCGCACAATCGTCCGTCCAGGCCGAAAACCCGCAGGTAAGAGCAGCGGGACACCGACGGCCGCACCATCACCGTCCACCAGGAAAGGCCACGGATATCCGCATGCGCCAAGCGGCACCGAGCAGCCGGAAAGCAGCCAGTCCATCCCAGATCGGAGCCGATGACGTGAATCCCGCGACCACGAGCGCGTTCGACCTTCCCGACCACCTCGCGGCCAAGGCCGACCCGGCACTGATCGCCGACGACGAGCGGCACTTCGCGGCCATCGCGGCGAACCTCGACCACTCCGTCGCCGACCTCACCGAGCGCCTCGACGCCGAACGCAGGGCGCCCGGCGGCTCGGGCCAGAAGGCGCTGGAACGTGACATGGAGATCTACCGGCTGTCCGCCCGGCTGCGCACCCTGCGCCGCTTCGGCATGGACCTGTGCCTGGGGCGCATCGTCGCGGCGGACGGCTCCGAGCCCGTCTACGTCGGGCGGCTCGGCCTCAAGGACGGCGCGGGCCGCCGCCTGCTGCTCGACTGGCGCTCCCCCGCCGCCGAGCCGTTCTTCGGCGCGACCCACGCCAACCCGATGGGCCTGGCGAGCCGCCGCCGGTACCGCTGGACCGGCGGCCGGATCGGCGACTACTGGGACGAGGTGTTCACCCCGGACGGGTTCGAGGGGCACGCCGCGCTCGACGACCAGTCCGCCTTCATCGCCAGCCTGGGCAGCCACCGGTCGTCCCGGATGCGGGACGTGCTGGGCACCATCCAGGCCGACCAGGACGCGATCATCCGCGCCGGGTCGCGCGGCGCCCTCGTCGTCGACGGCGGTCCGGGCACCGGCAAGACCGTCGTGGCGCTGCACCGTTCGGCCTACCTGCTCTACTCCGACCCGCGCCTCGGGCACCGTCGCGGCGGCGTGCTGTTCGTCGGCCCGCACCAGCCCTACCTGGGCTACGTCGCCGACGTCCTCCCCAGCCTCGGCGAGGAGGGCGTGCAGACCTGCACCCTGCGGGACCTCGTTCCGGAAGGGGCTGCGGTGGCGGCCGAGAGTGATCCGGACGTGGCCCGCCTGAAGTCGTCCGCGGACATGGTGAAGGCGATCGAACCGGCCGTCCGGTTCTACGAGCGGCCACCGACCAAGGGGATGACGGTCACGACGCCCTGGTCCGACATCCGGCTGACCGCCGACGACTGGGCCGAGGCGTTCAACGCGCGCGAGCCCGGCACCCCGCACAACGAGGCGCGCGACCAGATCTGGGAGGAACTCGTCACGATCCTGCTGGACAAGCACGACGGCGACGTCTCAGCCGACCGGCTCCGGAAGTGGCTGCGCCAGGACCGGGAACTGCTCACGGCCCTCAACAGGGCGTGGCCACTGATCGAGCCGACCGACCTCGTCGGAGACCTGTGGTCGGTGCCCGCCTACCTGCGGTTGTGCGCTCCCTGGCTCAGCCCCGACGAGACACGGAAGCTCCAGCGCGAGGACGCCCAGACGTGGACGTTGTCCGACCTTCCGCTCCTGGACGCGGCGCGGCAGCGGCTCGGCGACCCGGGCGCGTCGCTGCGCAAGCGGCGGCACGAGGCGGCCGTCGAGGCCGAGCGCGAGCGCATGGCCGCCGTCGTGGACAACCTGATCGAGGCCGATGACGACGGCGAAGGGCTGGTGACGATGTTGCGCGGCGAGGACGCGCAGCACGACCTGGTGGACGAGGCTGCGCTGTCCAGCGTCGACCCGGACCTGCTCGCCGGCCCGTTCGCGCACATCGTCGTGGACGAGGCCCAGGAGCTGACCGACGCGGAGTGGCAGATGTTGCTGCTGCGCTGCCCGTCCCGGAGCTTCACCATCGTCGGGGACCGGGCCCAGGCCAGGCACGGGTTCACGGAGTCATGGGAGGAGCGGCTCGAACGGATCGGGTTCGACCGGATCACCATGGCGTCGCTGAGCATCAACTACCGGACGCCGGAGGAGGTCATGGCGGAGGCCGAGCCGGTCATCCGGGCCGTGCTCCCGGACGCCAACGTGCCGACGTCCATTCGCAGCAGCGGTGTTCCCGTCGTTCACGGATCTGTCGCAGAACTGGAGTCGATCCTCGACACCTGGCTCGCCGCGAACGCCGAGGGGACGGCGTGCGTCATCGGCGATCCCACGTTCCGGGAGACGCCGCGCGTTCGTTCGCTGACGCCGGAGCTGTCGAAGGGGCTGGAATTCGACCTGGTGGTGCTCATCGATCCGGATTCGTTCGGCGAGGGCATCGAAGGGGCGGTCGACCGGTATGTGGCGATGACGCGGGCGACGCAGCGGCTCGTCGTCCTCACCGCCTCCTGAGGGGCAACCTGGGGAGCGCGGTCTTCCGAGACTCCGGTCGTTCACCCACGGACCGGGAGGGCATCCCTGTACCGACAGTTCCGCGTGCTGGCCGCGACCGCGGCCGGTGTCGCCCTGCTCAGCGCCTGCGACATCGGCCCCGAAATCACCTACCAGGACGGCGGCGCGCTCGACGGCAAGATCACGTCCGTGCGGCTGGACGGCATCGGCTCTGGCGGCGTGACCGTGCGCGGCGGCGCGGCCAAGGCGTCGCTCAGCCGGACCGTCCGGTACCGGGTGACCACGCGCACCGGCAACGGCGACATCACCGCCCGCCTGGCCTGACGCTCAGCGGTCGGTGTCGATGATCTCCTCGCGCGGAACATCGTGCAGGGTGCGGAGGGCGCGCAGGAAGGCGCGGCGGTCGTCCTCGGGCAGGCGCGCGAGGAGGCGGTCCTCGCGGGCCTGGATCGCGGCCTGCACCTGGTCGCGGAGGCGGCGGCCGTCGGGGGTCAGGGACAGCAGGTGGATCCGCCGGTCGTCGGGGTCCGGCTCGCGGCGGATGAGACCGCGCCGCTGGAGACCGTCCAGCACACCGATGATGCGGGTCTTGTCGGCGCCGATGGCGCGGGCCAGGGCGCTCTGGCTGCGCACGGGCCGCTCGTCCAGCTCGTGCAGGACCGCGTAGGCCCACATCGACAGGTCATGCTCCGCCAGCACCGGGCCCTCGGCCGCCATGAGGGCGCGGCCGAGCGGGACCATCATCGCCGCCAGGTCGGGCCGCCGTTCGCCGTCCATCCGGCAAAGATACGCGCGACGGAAAAATAAGCTTCCACCTACGATAAGCATATGCCTACAATCATCCCATGACCGACATCCGGGAGCTCGACCGCCGAGCCGTCCAAGCCGGCGCGGAGATCGTGGCCCACCTGACCACCACCGACCTGGACCGCCCGACACCCTGCGAAGGCTGGACGGCACGCGACCTGCTCGCGCACATGACGGCCCAGCACCACGGCTTCGCCGCAGCGGCACGCGGCACCGGCGGCGACCCGGCCGCCTGGACCGTCCACCCGTTGGGCACTGACCCGGTGAAGACCTACACCGCGGCCGTCGAAGAGGTCCTGACGGCCTTCGCCGAACCAGACGTGCTCGCCCGCACCTTCACCCTGGCCGAATTCAACGGACGGGCCTTCCCCGCCCCGCTGGCCATCGGCTTCCACTTCATCGACTACGCCGTCCACGGCTGGGACATGGCCCGCACGCTGGGCCTCCCCTACGACCTGGACGAGGACCTGACCGAAGCCGCCCTGCAAGGAGCCCTGCTGGTCCCGGACGACGACCAGCGAACAACACCGAACGCCGCCTTCCGTCCCGCCCTGCCTCCCACCGGCCGATCACCGCTAGACCACCTCCTAGCCCACCTAGGCCGCTCCCCCACCTGGCCGAACTAGAACCACCGCGCTGCTCGAAGTGGAGTTCGGCGGCGCGGCCGTTGACGCCGATGTCACGAGACCAGGATCAGCGGCTACCTCCATGATGGTCGGATGACGAAGAACGATTCAGCCCGCAAGTGGCGGCGGGAAGACCTGGAAGGAGTGCCGGGTTCGCCTGAGGTGTCGGCCTGGCATGTGGAACCTCAGCGGCCGCTGCGCATCGCCGAGGTCGATATCTACCGAGATGGCGGCACCGGAATGATGCTGGTCAGAGACGCTGCCGGTAGCCGATGGCCGTTCTGCTTCGACAAGTTCCTCGGGCGCTTGTGCGTGGGGGCGCATACGTCGGATGACGACGCGGCGTTCGTCCGCTCCGGAAGCCGACTTGAGACCGAACTGTTCGACCTCATGGAGCAGGAACTCCAGCAGGCCAACCCCCGGTCACCTGTCGACGTGGAACTGTTGTCCCGGTTCCATCAACGTGCTCTCGTGCACTCCGGCACGCAAAACCCTTTGTCGGACGAGCGCATGCCTTCCTAGGATCGCCCGCATGCGGCGCACCGTCATCGTCGGCGACATCCATGGCTGCTTCGACGAGCTGCTCGAACTGCTGGAGAAGGTCGAGATCCGACCGGACGACCTGCTGATCAGCGTCGGCGACCTGGTCGACCGTGGCCCGGCGCCCGGCGAGGTGGTCAGCTTCTTCCGCGAGCGTCCCAACTCCGTCGCACTGATGGGCAACCACGAGCGGAAGCACGTGCGCGGCGTCTTCTCCTACGCACAAGAGATCACGCGCTTGCAGCTCGGCGACCGCTACGCCGAGACGGTCGAGTGGATGCGGACGCTGCCGTACTACTTCGAGAACGAGCATGTCCGCGTCGTCCACGCCGCCATGGTGCCCGGGATCCCGCTGCCGGAGCAGCGAGAGGAGATCCTCTGCGGCTCGACGAGGGGCGAACGGGAGCTCGCGGCACTGTTCCCCGAGGGCCACTGGCACGACCACTACACCGACGCCAAGCCGGTGGTGTTCGGCCACCACGTGACCGGCCGGGAACCGATGATCCGCGACGGCAGGATCTTCGGCCTCGACACCGGCGCCTGCCACGGCTGGAACCTGACCGCGCTGTGCCTCCCCGACTTCTCGGTCCATTCGGTGGCGGCGCGTGCGGACCACTGGTCGATCGTCATGCGCCAATGGCAACTGCCCGTGCTGAAGACCAAGCCCTGGCACGACTTCACCTGGTCGAAGCTGGCGAAGTCGATCGAGGAGTTCTCTTCGACTTCCGACGCCTCCGTACGCGCTTGGCTGGAAGCGCTCCGAGAGTGGGCCGCGAACCTACAGTCGGCGCTCCCCACCCTGATCGCCGCAGCACATCGGATCGCCGAAGAACTCACCGAGGAGGAAATGCGCAGGCATCCCGCTGCGAAGGCCCTCTTCCAAGCCCGCAACGGCCGTCTCAACGAGACCAGCCTGGCCGTGCAGTGTTCGACACCCCGCAAGACGATCAACCTGGCGGCCACCTTGGGACTGACACTGGACGAGCCACCCCGCTGACGACCACAGTCCCAGCGGCCGACGACGCCTGCTCGGACAGGCCCGCCGACCGCTGTTAGGTGCTCACGCCCCGATCCGGTCAGCCGATGAAGGACTCCGGCCCGAAGCGACCCCACGCGATGAACGCGGCCAGTGCGAGGTAAGCCAGGTTCAACATCACAAGCTTGCTCTCGCCGCGCCGACCGTGGGTCACCATCGCCCCGACCATCAGCAGAACCCAGCAGACGGCCGTCACCGGCACCAGAACCGGCGCGACGTCGACCAAAGCGGGCAGGATCAGGCCCACCGCCGCCAGCAACTCAAGAACTCCGAGGCTCTTGACGAAGCCGGCGCCGACATCGCCCGTCCATCCCCCGCCCTGAAGCGCGGCCAGCTTCTCCTTAGGCACGAACGTCTTGCTGAGGCCACCGGCCAGCGCCACCAAGGCGAGCAGTCCGGCGGCGATCCACAGGGCGAGGTTCATGGGTTTTCTCCTTGCGAGACGAGCGGCGATCAGGTGCCGCGCGGCTGGTTCACCCACAAGGCGCCGACGCCTCGCCATTCGTGACACCCCTAGGCACGTGACGTACGCCATAGGCGACGCGCGCCGCCCATGCCTCCGGACGCGCCAGGGGGCAACCGTCTTGACGCGACGAGCGTCTAACAAAAGATCAACCCATGTGCAAGCAGTGACGTAAGCGGCTGTGAACGACAGACGGGAGTGCCGCCGGTGCCTGATCATGTCGAACCGGACCCATCGCAAGCGCAGACGGCGGCCGAGTTCGTGGCCTGCCTGCGCCAGCTCAAGGAGTCCTCGGGCCGGTCGTTTCGTGAACTGGAGCGCCGCGCGCGAGCCGACGGGGCGTCCTTGCCCGCCAGCAGCGCGGCCACCGCCCTCAGCCGCCCCACACTGCCGCGTCCGGAACTGGTCGCCGTGCTCGTCCAAGCGTGCGACGGCGACCAACAGCAGATCGCCGTCTGGCTGGAGCACCGCAAACGGCTGGCGGTACTGAATGCTGGCGCACCCAACGAGCTGCACCCCGACCCCAGCGCGACGAAGCCCGAACCCACGTCCTCAGAGGCGGCACCGGTCGAGCTCGCACCCGGCGCGCTCAACGAAACGCCGACCGTCGCCCCCACCCCCGACGTTCATCACCGCAGACCAGCCGCCCGCGCCGGAGGAGCCGTCGTTCCCGCCCTGCTGGCCGCACTGGTGACCTCCACCGTGTTCGTCCTGGCGCTGCATGCCACCGGCTGGCGCACCGCCTCCTCCCCCGACCGCCCCACCCCCACGCGCACCGACACCCCCGCCGTCTCGCTCCCCACCCCCCTGGCCACACGCCCGTCCACGTCCCCTCCCCCCTCCGCACCTCCCCGCAGTCGTGGCGAGGCGGCCCCCGTCACCGCTCCCAGGAACAAGACCCCGGCCGCCGACCCGCCCCGCCGCGTCCGCCCGCTGGGCCCCAAGCCCGCCCACCAGGTCAATACCGGCGACTCCACCGACGGCTTCCCCGGCACCGACGACCCCGTTCCAGCGGACCCCACGGACCCGGACACCCCCGTCGGAACCTCCGCCCCAAGTCCCGAACCTGACCCCGAGTGACAACCGCTCCAACGGCGGTGGCGAGCACCGCATCGGCGCTGGTCAGCACGCGAGCAGCCATTCGTGAACGATCACGTACGGGCTTCCGCCTTGCCACCGGCGGCCCGCTGAAGCGACCTTTCCGGTGACACGTCGGACGCGCTCCCAAGACGAGCGGCCGACCTTCCCGAAAGGACCGTTCATGACCCAACGCGCGAAGCTGGCGCTCGCCACGGCGGGGCTCGCACTCAGCGGCGGCATGCTCGCCGCCGTCCCGGCGGCCTCCGCCTCGACCACCGCGTCCTCCCTGCCCTCCCCGGCGCGCGAGGCCGCGCCGACCCCGGGCAAGGCGGTGCGCTTCTCCGAGGCGCTGGCGCTGTCCAGCAAGAGGAAGGGCAAGAACCTCGCCGCCGGCTACCGGCTGCGGAGCCTGAAAACCGGCCTGTGCCTCAACAGCAACGGCAACGGTACGGTTTACGGCAAGACCTGCGACTCCACCAACTACCAGCGCTGGAACGGCGGCGACTTCTCCACGCTCGTCAGCCAGCAGACCGACTGGTGCCTGGACGGCAACGGCTACGGCAAGGTCTACACCAAGGGGTGCAACGCCACGAGCTACCAGTCCTGGTGGTTCGAGGACCACGGGCGCAACTGCTGGGAGATCTACAGCGATCACACCCGCCTGCGTCTGGACGGCAACGGCAACGGCTCGGTCTACGCCAAGAACGACAACGACACCACCTACCAGAGGTGGTGCATCACCTGACCCGCGACATCGCCTTCACCCCCTAAGGGCCGCTCTGGCGGCAGGCCCAGCTCCATCTCGACTTCTCTAGGCCGCAACTCCGGCCGTGCTCTCATCCGACTTTCCCCGCCGCCGGTTCCTGTGGCGGCGGGGAAAGCCGACGGAGTGGTGGTGAAGGCTGGCGGGTTCGGGAGATCGCACTTCCCGGTGCGCCTCGCCCTGCGACGACGCCGCCAGAGATCGGCGGTATCGCCGTCCGCGGCGGCTCCGGCGGCGTACCCTCCTCGATATGAGCGACCCCTTCCTGTTCGGCGAGGACGGTCTGGACGCCGGACTGCGCCGATGCCTGCTTCAGGCCGGGCTGTCACAGGAAGCGGTCGACCAGCGCCTCGCGGAGCGGGAGCAGCGGATCGCGGGCTGGGCGTCCTTGGCGGACCTTGTCGGGGACACTCTGCTGGACGCCGGATTTCCCCAGCATGACCCCACCACGGCCAGCGGCGGATTCCACCTCAACCACATACTCTACGACGAGGGCGTGCTGGTCGACTGGGCGCTTCCCGGCGAAAGGGTCCCCACCGCCGACAACGACCCCTTCCATGACGCCGTCGAGCAGATCATGAATTCGGCGCTGTGCGCGATCCTGACCGCCACCGGATACACCGCCCACCTCATCCCCGACGACCAGGATGACGCGGGCTGCGTCATGGTCGTGGCGGGACCCGCCGAGCCCTGACGGCTCGGTGCGCCTCGGTCAGACGGCGTCCACCTGTTTCGGGCCGGTCACCGGGGAGCCAGCGTTGTCACTCATCACGACAAAGCTTCGCCCCTGGGGCCTTTGAGCGGGATTTCCCTCTCAACCGCGCCGGTATCTACCCATCGTCACCCTTGCCGAGCAGCCGTTAGCGGAGTGGACGACGATGCTGGAACCCTCGACCCCGCAAGACTCCGATGTCCCGACGGACGCGCAGGCCCGCGCCCTGGTCGAGAAGATGACCCTGGAGGAGAAGGTCGGGCTGATGCACGTCCCGATGGCCTCCTTCCCCGATCGGCCGTCCGAGGCCATCGGGTCGGCGGCGTTCCATCCCGGGATCGGGCGGCTGGGCATCCCCGCGATCCAGGAGAGCGACGCCAGCCTCGGCGTCGCCAACCCCAACGGCATCCGGCCGGACGACACCTCCACCGCGCTGCCGTCCAGCCTCTCGATGGGCGCCTCCTTCGACGTCGAGTCGGCGCGGCGGTGCGGCATGGTCGTCGGCGCCGAGTCGTGCGCGATGGGCTTCGCCATGCAGCTCGCCGGCGGTTCCAACCTCATCCGCGAGCCCCGCGGCGGCCGCAACTTCGAGTACATCAGCGAGGATCCCCTGCACACCGGGCTGCTGGCCGGTTCCGCGATCGCCGGTCTGCAAAGCCAAGGGGTCGTCTCCACCATCAAGCATTTCGCGGTCAACGCCCAGGAGACCGGGCGGGTCATGGTCAGCTCCGACATCAGCGAGCGGCCGCTGCGCGAGTCGGACCTGCTGGCCTTCCAGTTGGCGATCGAGCACGGCCGTCCCGGTGCGGTGATGACCGGCTACAACCGCGTCAACGGTGAGTACGCGAGCCAGAACGCCTTCCTGCTGTCGCAGGTCCTGAAGGGCCAGTGGCGCTATCCGGGCGTCGTCGTCTCCGACTGGGGCGGCACCCACTCCACCGTCAAGGCCGTGCTGGCCGGGCTGGACCGCCAGTCCGGCGAGCAGCTCGACGAGGAGGTCTACTTCGGGGACGCCCTGCTGGCGGCGGTGCGGGAGGGGACGGTGCCCCTCGAACGCATCGACGACGCCGTCATCCGGCTGTTGCGGGCCCTGCTGACATCCCGGGCGTTCGATCCGGCGGCCCGGCCCGGTCCGGTCGACCGGGACGCGCACGCCGCGGTGGTCCGGCGCGCCGCCGCCGACGGCATCGTCCTGCTGGCCAACGACGGCGTGCTGCCGCTGGCCAAGGGGACGAAGAGGATCGTGGTCGTCGGCGGCCACGCCGACGTCGGCGTGCTGTCCGGCGGCGGCTCCACCCAGGTGATGCCCGCCGGGTCGACCAAGACCGAGGGATCGGCCATAGCCCAGATGGAGCTGCCCCGCGTCTACCATCCGTCCGCTCCGCTGGACGCGCTGCGCGCCGCCCTGCCGGACGCCGCGATCGACTTCCACGACGGCGACGACCAGGAGGCGGCGGTCGCGGCCGCCCGTGACGCGGACGTCGCCGTCGTCATCGCCGAGCAGTGGTCCACCGAAGGGCGCGACCAGCGCGACCTGTCGCTGCCCGACGGCCAGGACGACCTGATCGCCGCGATCGCCGCGGCGGCCCCGCGCACCGTGGTCGTCCTGGAGACCGGCGGCCCGGTGCTCATGCCCTGGTCGCGGGACGTGGCGGCCGTGGTCGCGGCCTGGTACCCCGGCTCCGAGGGCGGCCCGGCGATCGCCGACGTGCTGACCGGCGCCGTCTGCCCCGGCGGACGCCTGCCCGTCACCTTCCCGCAGGACACCGACCAGCTGCCCCGGCCGGTCCTGCACGATCCCGCCGGGACCGCCTCCAACCCCGGCGAACCCCGCCATGGCTACTTCAGCGAGGACTACGACATCGAAGGCGCCGACATCGGCTACCGCTGGTACGAGCGGCAGGGCCACACCCCGCTGTTCCCCTTCGGGTTCGGGCTGTCGTACACCACCTTCGACCACCGCGACTTGGAGGTCTCCCAGGACGGGCAAGGCCGCGTGCGGGTGGAGGTGACCGTCACCAACACCGGTCCGGTCACTGGGACCGACACGCCCCAGGTCTATGTGACGCTGCCCGTCGCGGCCGACGCCCGATGCTCGCGCCTGGCGGGCTGGGCCCGGGTGCGGCTCGACGCCGGTGAGTCCCGGCGCGTCACCATCGAGCTGGAACCCCGGCTGCTGGCCGTCTACGACGTCCTGGCGCCGGGCTGGCGCACCTATCCGGGCGACTACCGCGTCGATCTGCGCAGCGACGCCCGCACCACCCTCTTGTCCGGAAACATCACCTTGGACGGCGGCCTGCGCGGCCCCTGAGGCGGTCGTCGCCCTTAGCGGACGCTGCCGGGTGTGATGCCGAAGGCCAGCCGGAACGCCTGGATGAACGCGCTCGGCCCGGCGTAGCCGCAGGCCGTGGCGGTCGCCGTCACCGGTGTGCCCGCCGCCAGCAGCACCAGCGCGTGGTGCAGCCGCACCTGGGCGCGCCACTGCGGGAACGACATCGCCGTCTGCGCGCGGAACAGGCGGCTCAGCGTCCGCTCCGACGCGCCGACCTCGCGGCCGAACTCGGCGAGTGTGCGCGGGTCGGCGGGGTCGGCCGCGAACGCGGCGGCGATGGCGCGCAGCCGGTCGTCGGCGGGCAGCGGCAGGTGCACCGGCAGCTCGTCGGTCCGCTGGAGCTGGTCCAGCGCGACCCGTTCGAGGTTGCGCCGGTGCGCGGCGGGAAGGTCGTCGCCGGTCAGGCTGATGACAACCTCGCGCAGCAGCGGCGGCACCGCCAGCACCGCAGGCCGGTCGAACCCGGCCGCCGACCGGGCGGCGGCGAAGTTGACCGTGCGCAGCTGGGTGGGCCCGTGCGCCTGATGCGCGTGCGCGACGCCCGCGGGCAGCCAGACCGCCCGGTGCGGCGGGACGACCCACGTCCCGGCCGCCGTCGAGACCTCCAGCACGCCATGGCTCGGATAGACGAGCTGGTCGTGCGGGTGGTCGTGCCAGTCGACGCGCTCGCGGTGCACGAGCGGCAGCAGGGACGCGGTCCCGTCCGGATGATGATGGCGGGTTATCGACATGACACGACAGGATACTGATAGCCGGACATAGCGTGCGGCGACGATCCTGGACGGCATGGCGATCGTCAACGATCTCGCGGCGCCCTCCCGGCCGCCGTCGGCGATGCGGCGGATGGGCATGTGGGCCGCCGTCCACGCGGCCGACGACTTCTACCAGGGCCTCGTCCTCGCGAGCATCCCCTACTTCGTCCTCGAACGGCACTACAGCTACCTCGCCGCGAGCGGGCTCACCCTCGCCGCGACCCTCGGCAGCGCCCTGCCGCAGCCACTGATCGGCCTCGCCGTCGACCGGTGGCGGCTACCCCGCCTCGCCGCCGCCGGGGTTCTGCTCGCCGGTGCCGGATACGCGGCGGCCGGAGCGGCGGGCCCCTACGCCCTGGTGTGGACGCTGCTCCTGCTGTCCGGGCTGGGCGTGGCGATGTTCCATCCGGCGGCGGGCAAGGCCGCCCGCGACGCCGCCGGGGACAGCGTCACCGCCATGAGCGTGTTCGCGGCGGGCGGCAGCGTGGGATTCTTCCTTGCACCCGTCCTAGCCACCCCGGTTCTGGACGCCTGGGGCGTCGCCGCGAGCGTCGTGTTCCTGCCCCCGGCGGTGCTGGCCGCCGCCGTTCTGGCCCGTCCGGGCCGGGTGCGGGCCGCCGCGTCGGCCACGGTGGCGGCCGGGCCCGACCGGTGGCGGCCGTTCGCCGTCCTCACCATGATCTCGGTCGTGCGCTCGGCGGTGTTCTCCGCCGTCGCCACCTTCCTGGGCCTGTACTGGATCCGGCATCTGGACGCGACGCCGACGCTGGCCGGGGTCGCGCTCGCCTGCTTCCTCGGCGGCGGCGTCCTGGGGACCATCGCCGGTGGCCGATTCGCCGACCGGACCGGTCCCGTGCGCGCCGTCCGGCTCGGCTCCGCGCTGGCGGTCCCGGTCCTGATCGGCTTGCGCCTCGCCCCGGGGCCGCTGTCGGCGCTGCCGTTCGCGGCGCTGGCGGGCCTCGCGCTCAACGTCCCGTTCGCGGTGCTGGTCCGCCTCGGCCAGGACTACCTGCCCGGCCGCCCCGGCACCGCCGCCGGGGTGACCCTCGGGCTCGGCGTCAGCGCGGGCGGCCTGCTCACCCCGGTGTTCGGCCAGGTCGCCGACACGCACGGCACTCCCCTGGTGTTCACCCTGCTCTGCGCCGTCCCGGCCGCCGCCTGGGCGCTCGGGCTGCTCCTGCCGACCGAAAGGCGATCATGACCCCGCTGACGCTGACCGCCGGCGACGGCCTGCCGCTGGCCGCCGACGTCCTCGGCTCCGGCCCGCCGCTGGTGCTGCTGCACGCGGGCGGCCCCGACCGGCACAGCCTGCGCCCGCTGGCCCGCCGCCTCGTCGACCTGGCCACGGTGATCCTGCCCGACATCCGCGGCTACGGCGCCTCGCCCTGCGCCGACCCGGCCCGCCACACCTGGGACCGGTACACCCGCGACGTGCTCGACGTCCTGGACGCGCTCGGCCACCCGCGCGCGGTGCTGGCGGGCGCGGGCCTCGGCTCCACGATCGCGCTGCGCGCCGCCCTGCGCCATCCGGACCGGGTGCGCGCGGCCGTCCTGCTCGGCGTCGAGGACATCGAGGAGGACACCGCCGCCAAGGAGGCCGAGATCGCCTACCTGGACGCCTTCGCCGCCCGCATCGACGATGGCGGCCTGGAGGCCGCGTGGGCGCCGATCCTGGAGCGGTTCCCGCCGGTCGTCGGCGCGATGGTGCGGGACGCGATCCCGCGCAGCGACCCCGCCAGCGTGCGCGCAGCCGCCGCCATCGCCCACGACCGCTCCTTCGCGTCGGTCGCCGAACTGTCCGGCGTCCGCGCGCCCGTGCTGGTGTTCCCCGGGACCGACGCCCGCCACCCGACCGAGCTGGCCGAGCGCTGCGTGCGGACGATGCCGCACGCGCGCCTGGCACCTGTCGCCGTCTCCGCCGCGCTACGGGACGAGGAGGACTTCGCCGCCGCCGTCGCGCCGGACGTCCGGGACTTCCTCACCGGCCTTCCCGGCTGAGCGTTCAGCTCATGGAGCGCTCTTCGACCTCCTGGGGGAAGGGGAGCATCCGGGCCATGAGGGTGTGCAGGTAGATGCGGAACTCCTCCACGTCATCGGCGGGGATCGTCTCCCCGAGCCGGCGCGGGGAACGCCCGGGGTCGCTGTGGACCACGCCGTGGCCGAGGAAGCCGGAGATGACCCAGGGCACGGTCCAGATCGCCAGCTCCAGGTTGACGTCGCCGGGCGCGAACTCCTGGAAGATCTCGACCAGGCCGGAGAGGCGGGACCGGACGTAGCGGTCCTCCAGGTCGTCCACGTCGGCGGCGTCGCCGGTCCGGCGGTGCAGCCACAGGCCGAGCAGGTCGGGATGGGCGACGTAGAAGTCCAGGTAGGCGTCCAGCAGCCGGTTGACGCCCTCCCGGGTCGGGGTGAAGGTGACCAGCACCTCCTCCAGCGCCGCCTGCTCGGCCTCGTAGGCCTGCCGCATCACCGTGCGGTACAGGTCCGTCATGCCGCCGGCCGCCTGGCGCACCGAGGCGACGTCGGTCCCGGCGGTGTCGGCGATCAGTTGCAGGGTGGTCCCGTCGAAGCCCAGCGCGGCGAACAGCCGGGTGGCCACCTCGATGATCCGGTCCCTGTCCGGAGGAGCGTCCATCCCCCGACCCTAGAGCCGGTGATCGTGGAACAGCGGTTCAGCGGCCGGGACCTTAAGCATCCTTGAGGCGAATCACGCTCTTGGTGGACCGTCAGCGGCCGGTGGTGCCGTCGATGAGTTCGCGGAGGATGTCGGCGTGGCCGGTGTGGCGGCCGGTCTCCTCGATCATGTGGGTGAGGGCCCAGCGGAGGCTGGGCGCGGGGCGGCCCGGCCGTGGCCGGGGAACCGGGGCCGCCAGGTCGGTGCAGCCGTCGAGCACCTTGTTGGCGCGTCCGACCGTGTCGCGGTAGCGGGTGACGATATTGGTGACGCTGTCCTCTGGCGGGGCGTGGAAGGTGGCCTGCCAGTCGGTGACGTTCTCGCCGAGGAAGATCGAGCGTTCGACGTGGGTCAGGTGGTGGAGCAGGCCGAGCAGGTTGGTGCCCGAGGGCACGGCGGTGGTTCGTACCTGGGGTTCGGGGGCGCCTTCGACCTTGGCGGCGATCGAGGTGCGCAGGTAGTCCAGGAATCCGCGCAGGACCTCGGCTTCGCTGTTGGCGGTGCGGGGCGGCGGGGTGTCGCGGCGCGTGGTGCCGGGCACGGTGGGCCTCCTTGGGGCGGTGGTGTCAGGCGGTTCGGCGGATGAGCAGGACGTGGTCGGTGACCTCGGCGGTGCGCCCGTCCGGCCCGGTGGCGGTCCGGCGGGGCGCGTCGGCCCGCTCGACCGTCCACGTCGAGGTGTCCAGGTCGATGCCCGTGGCGACCTCGCGTGGGCTGGGGTAGCGGGTGTCGGCGTCCTGGTTCCATGACCAGGGCGCGGTCGAGCCGTGGTCGACCACCAGCAGCCGCCCGTCCGGACGCAGCGCGTGCGCGGCCGAGCGCAGCACGGCCGCCCGGTCCAGGTCGAAGGGGGTGTGCAGGTAGTGGGCGCTGACCAGGTCGAAGCCGCCGCGCGGGAAGGACTCGCGCAAGTCGTGCCGCACGGCGGTGACGCGGTCGCCCACGCCGTGGGAGCGGGCCAGGGCGGTGAGCCGTTCGACGGCGGTGGCGGAGATGTCGGTGGCGGTGACGTGCCATCCCCGGCGGGCCAGCCACAGCGTGTCGCCGCCGTCGCCGCATCCCAGATCCAGCGCGCCACCGGGCGGCAGGTCCGTGACCGTCTCGGTGAGACGGACGTTCGGCCGCGGATCGACGGCCGCGGACCGGGCCGCGTAAACGCCGTCCCAGAAGGTGGCCGCATCGGTGTCGCTCATCAAGGCTCCTTGTTTGGGTATGCGCCCAGTTGACCAGGCACGCCCTGATTTGGCACGCAAACTTGCGGTTCTGGCAAGATGGCCGCATGGAGCAGACGACGGATGACGACGTACTCGACGCGGTGGGGTCGCGGCTCCGCGCGCTGCGCCGTGCCCGCGGCATCACCCTCGCCGACCTCGCGACCGCGACCGGCGTGTCCGAGAGCACCCTGTCCCGGCTGGAGAGCGGGCAGCGCCGGGCGACGCTGGAACTGCTGCTGCCGCTGTCCCGGATCTACGACGTCCCGCTGGACGACCTCGTCGGCGCGCCGCGCACCGGCGACCCCCGCATCCACCTCAAGCCGATCCGGCGGTTCGGGATGACGTTCGTGCCGCTGTCCCGGCAACCGGGCGGCGTGCAGGCGTTCAAGATGATCATCCCGGCCCGACCGACGCCGCTCGCCCCCACTCCGCAGACCCACGAAGGCTTTGAGTGGCTCTACGTGCTCAACGGACGCCTGCGGCTCGTGCTCGGCGAGCGCGACCTGACGTTGTCGCCCGGCGAGGCCGCCGAGTTCGACACGTCCTTGCCGCACTGGCTGGGCAGCGCCGACGGCGGCGCGGTCGAGCTGCTCATCCTGTTCGGCCTGCAAGGAGTGCGCGCGCACGTGCGCGCCGCCCCCCAACGGTCGTCGCACGGCGAGAACCAGCAGTGAACCCGGCTGGACGGGTCCGATCAGGGCAGTAGATGCCTCTCGTAGCCGGTGGCCACCGCCGCGGCCCGGTCCTTGACGTCCAGCTTCGCGTAGATGTGGGTGAGATGCGTCTTGACCGTGGCCTCGCTGATGAACAGTTCAGCGGCGATCTCCCGGTTGGCGGTGCCGCGCGCCACCAGGCGCAGGACCTCCAGTTCGCGGCCGCTCAGCGCCTTGCCACGCGGCTCGCGCACGCGGGAGACCAGACGGGAGGCGATGGCCGGGGACAGCACGGTGCGGCCCTCGGCGGCGGCGCGCACGGCGTCGAAGAGGTCCTCGCGGGGCGCGTCCTTGAGCAGGTAGCCGGTCGCGCCCGCCTCGATCGCCGGGACCGTGTCGGTGTCGGTGTCGTAGGTGGTGAGGACCAGGACCTTGCAGGGCAGCCCGCGGCGGGCGAGTTCGGTGATGGCCTCCACGCCGTTGCCGCCGGGCATCCGCAGGTCCATGAGCACGACGTCGGGGCGCAGGTCCTCGGCGAGGGCCACGGCCTCGCGGCCGTCGGCGGCCTCGCCCAGCACCGCGAAGCCGGTGGTCGTCGCGAACATGCCGCGCAGGCCGTCCCGGACGACGGGGTGGTCGTCGACGATCAGCAGGGTGATGTCAGCGGTGTCGTCAGCCGTGTCGTCAGCCATGGCGGATCAACGGTACGCGGGCGGAGACGGCCGTGCCCCGGCCGGGTTCGGACTCGATCTCCAGGGTCCCGGCGACGCGGGCGGCGCGCTCGCGCATGGCGGTCAGGCCGAAGCCGCCGGAGGGGCGGGTGAAGCCGCGGCCGTCGTCGCGGATGTCGAGGGTCACCTCGTCGTCCATGTAGGAGAGGGTCACGCCGATGCGGTCCGCGCGCGCGTGGCGGGTGGCGTTGGCGAGGGCCTCCTGGGCGATGCGCAGGAGGGTGGTCTGGAGCTCGTCGTGCAGGCGTTCCTCCGTGCCGGTGACGGTGAGGTGGGCCCGGCCGTCGGTGATCTTCTTGAGGGCGGCGGGCAGGGTGTCGTGCTCCAGGTGGGTGGGCGCGAGGTCCTGCACGGAGCGGCGCGCCTCGCGGAGGCTCTCGCGGGCGAGGGCGGTGGCGTGGCGGACGTGCTCGTCGTCGGCGGCGGCCTGGAGTTGGGTGATGATGCCCGTCAGCCCCTGGGCAATGGTGTCGTGGATCTCGGCGGCCAGGCGGCGGCGCTCGTCGCTGACCCCGGCCTCGCGGGCCTGGACGAGGAGCTGGGCCTGGAGGGCGGCGTTCTCGGCGAGGGCCTGCTCCAAGCGGGCGTTGGCGCGTTCGAGTTCGGCGATGGTCTCGGCCTGGACGCGGGCGTGCTCGGCCTCCCGGACCGAGAGGCCCGCGAAGATGTGGACGAGCGCGGTGTTCAGGACGAACAGGCCGCCGAAGGCGACCGCCTGGCCGAGGCTGCTCGGCGGGAGGCCGCCCGACTGCGCCCCGGCCATGGTGACCGCCGTGATCGACGATCCGGCCAGGGCCCAGCGGCGGGTCAGGTAGCGGTGGGCGTCGTAGTACCCGAGCACCGCGTAGATGGAGTAGAAGGGGTTCAGCCAGGAGAGGCCGAAGGCGAGGACGGCGCGGGTCCAGTAGTAGCCGCGGCCCGGGATCCTTCCGGTGGCGTGAAGGATCTGGACGGCCAGCGCGGCGAGGGCGAGGGGCACCGCCGTCCGCTGCTCGGCGGGCGAGCTGACCAGGTCGCGGGTGAGCAGCGCCAGCAGGGTCGCGAGGAAGAGCAGGCCGAACGGTCCCCAGCGGTAGAACCGTTCCCACTGCTGCTGGATCGTCGCCATCGGCCTATTTTGTCCTATTCCCAGCGGAACCAGCGCGCGGCGGCGGCGATCAGGACGGCGGCCCAGGCGGCGGTGACGCCGAGATGCGCCCAGTCCGGCCAGCTCCCCCCGGCGGCCTGGTCGAGGGCCTGGGACGCGGCGCCGAACGGGAAGTACTCGACGACGTGCCGCAGCAGGTCGGGCATGGCCTGGACGGGGAGCCAGACGCCCGCCAGGAACATCATCGGGTAGAAGACGATCGAGCCCACCACGGTCGTGCTCTTGGTGGTGGGCGTGACGGCGGTGACCGCGGCGCCCAGCGCGAGCGCGCTGAGGGCGGCGAGCAGGAGCGCCAGCAGGTAGCCGGGCACCTGTCCGGGCAGCGCCACGTCGAAGGCGATCCGGCCCACGGCGACGACCAGCAGCACCGACGCCAGGGCGGCCGCGAGGTGCAGGACGATCTGCGCGGCCAGCAGCGAGACGGGCCGGACGGGCGTGGTGGACATGCGGCGCAGGACACCGCGCTCGCGGTAGCCGGACAACACGGGCGGCAGCACCTGGATGCCCGCCATGAGCAGGGCGAGCAGCACGTTGACCGGAACGTACAGGTCGATGACCCGACGCCCGCCGAGATCGGGATCGGCCTCCCGGAACGCCGGGATCAGGCCGAGGATCGTGAGCAGGACGGTGGGGAAGGCGACGATCCAGAACAGGCTGAACGGTTCGCGGAGGAGGAGCCGCAGCTCCGCCCGGAGGACGGCGGTGGACGCGGACACGTCAGTGCTCCTGCTCTTCGGTGAGTTCGAGGAAGGCGTCGTCCAGCGTGGAGTCGGTGACCCGGAGCTGGTGGGCGGTGATCTGCCGGCGGGCCAGCAGGGAGATGACGGCGTTGACGGTCGTGTCGGTGCCGTGCACGGTGAGGTGGCCGTTGCGGCGCTCGATGGTCGCGGCCTCGGGCAGCCCGGCCAGGTCCTCGTCGGACAGGGACCGGGACGGCGCGAACGAGATGACGGTGCCGCCGGCGCTGCGGCGGACCAGGCCGTCGGGGGTGTCGAGGGCGGCGACGCGGCCCTGCTTGAACACCGCGATCCGGTCGCAGAGCCGCTGGGCCTCCTCCATGAAGTGCGTGACCAGCACGACGGTGACGCCGGAGTCGCGGACCTCCTCGATGAGCCGCCAGGTGTCGCGGCGGGCGCGCGGGTCGAGGCCGGTGGTCAGCTCGTCCAGGATGACGACCCGGGGGCGGCCGACGAGGGCGAGGGCGATGAACAGGCGCTGCTTCTGACCGCCGGACAACTTGCCGAACCGGGCGTTGAGCCGGGCGGTGAGGCCGAGGCGCTCGGCGAGCCCGCGCCAGTCGGCCGGGTCCGGGTAGAAGGCGCTGTAGAGCTCCAGGGCCTCCCGCACGGTGAGCTTCTCCTGGAGTTCGCTCTCCTGGAGCTGGACGCCGAGGATCCTGGTGAGCTCGGCGCGGTCGGCGCGCGGGTCGAGACCGGCGACGCGGACGGTGCCGGCGTCGGGCACGCGCAGTCCGCCCAGGCATTCGACGGTCGTGGTCTTGCCCGCGCCGTTCGGGCCGAGGATCCCGAAGATCTCCCCTTCCTCGACGGCGAAGGCGACATCGTCCACCACGGGGCGGTCGCCGTAGACCTTGCGCAGGCCGTTGACTTCGATGATGGGCATGGGTCGAGGATCGTCTCCGGCGGTGTTCGCCCGCATCGCCCGAGTCGCTCGTCCCGCCATCAACCGATCGGTTGATGGCGGGGTCAGACCCCGAGGGAAGAGCGGTGCCGCGCATGAGGTCACGGTCGCTGGCATGCTGGGAAGGGAACCTGTGATCCCGCGGTCCTGCCAGGCCGGTCGCCCCGGCTCGGCCGCACCACCCGAGCCCGTACGCCCGACCACCTCGTCTGTGAGCCGCGCCCATGACCGACGTTTTCGTTCCCGCCGACGACTTCGCCGCCGGACAGGCGTCGGCACGACCGTCGGTGCCCGCAGAACGCCCGCAGCCGACGCCACTGCCGACCGCCGCCCCCGCCGACGCGGCGCAGCTGCGGCAGATGCTCATCGAGGCGGTCACCGCCCTGCCCGCGCTACCGCCACCGGACCCCACCGACCGGTACGCGCCCCGGCACCTCACCGTGTTGTGGCTGGAGAAGCTCAACTCCCACCACACCCGCCGCGCCTACTGGCGGGCCCTGACCAGTTGGCTCACCTTCTGCCACCGCACCGCCCTGGACCCCCTGGCCGCGCGCGCCGCCGACGTCGACGCCTGGATCTCCCTCCAGACCGCCACCGGCCCCGACGGCGCCGTCCGACCCGCCAAGCCCAACACCCTGGCCCAGCGCAAGGCCGCCGTCTCCGCCTGGTACACCTACCTGGCCCGCAACCAGGTCACCGACCGCAACCCCGGCGCCCTGGCCACCCCCATCAAGGTCGCCGACACCGCCACCAAGGCCCCCGTGCTGTCCGCGCCGCAGACCGCACAGCTGCTCGACTGGGCCGAACAACGCGCTATGCGCCTGGACACCGAACCCGCCTGGCGCGACGTGGTGGTCATCGCGATCCTGTTCTACGTCGGCGTGCGCGTCTCGGCCCTCACCGACGCCGACGTCGACGACCTCACCGAAGAGGCCGGTTACCGCATCCTGCGCTACGGCAAGAAGGGCGGCGGCCGCAGCTACGTGCGCGTCGAGGCCGACATCATCCGTCCCCTCCAGCACTACCTGCGCCTGCGCGCCGCCCGCGAAGGCGTCCCGGTGACCGAACTGTCGGGGCCGCTGCTGGTCACCACGCCGCACCCCTACCGGCCCGAACTGACCGGCGGCAAACGCCTGACCCAACGCGCCGTCTCCGACACCATCCGCACCCTGGCGGGCCAAGCCGGACTCCCCACCGCCGACCGCCTGTCACCCCACTCGGGCCGCGGCACCGTCATCACGACCATGCTCGCCAACGGCGTCCCCCTGCGCAAAGCCCAGGAACACGCCGACCACCGCAATCCCCAGACCACCGCGGGTTACGACCAGGGCAACCACCGCCTGGCCGGCTCCCCCATCCCGACCCTGGCCGCCATCATCGACCAGCACCGCACCCCGCCCGAGCTGAAGGAACCGTAGGAGCGATCGTCGCTGCGCGTCGGCCGTTGTCGATCTCTGTGGAGGCCGACGCGCAGCGTCTCGACCGTGGTGGCCCGGGGCCGTCGGGCGTGGTGCGGGGTCAGGGGTGGGTGTCGGTCCAGCTGGCTTCGAGGAGGGATTCCGAGCTCTGGATCTCACCCTTCTTGATGCCGGTGCCGTTGCGGCCGTCGTCGTTCTTCACGGCGACGGTGTAGCTCGTCAGCGCGAGGCCGGTGGACGGGTCGATGATGAGGCGCTGGTCGAGGGACAGCGAGTCGTAGGCCACCTTCAGGCTGACGGCCGTGCCCTTGCGGCCGAGGGGGTCGGTGAGCTCGCCGAGGGTGTGGATGGCGGGCAGGGCGGCGATCATGCGGAACGCCGCGGCGCGGACCCGCGGGGAGACGGGGGCGCCCAGCACCAGGTCCGATCCCATCTCGAACACCTGCTGGTCGTTGGCCCGGTGGCCGAGGTGGCGGTTCAGGGCCTCGCGCAGCCTGGCGGGGTCGGCGGGCAGGGCGGCGAAGTCGCGGACGGTGAGCTTCTTGTCGATGGTCGGGACGAACCCGTAGTCGATCCTCCCCGTCTCGACCTTGCGACGGCCGTCCCGGAGCAGCTTGGTGCAGTCGCCGTCGCCGGGGGCTTCGGCCAGGAAGTCGGGGCACTTGAGGCGCTTCCAGGCGTCCTCGTCGGCCCGGGTGACCGGCTCCATCCCGAGCTTGGTCTGCGCGAGCCAGTCCTTCCCGCGAGGGTCGGCCGCCGCCCAGTACTCCGAGCGTTCCCGCTCGTACATCCGGAAGCGGGGCGGTCCGTCCACGCCCGTGGCGAGGCTGCCGAGGAGCGATTTGCGGACGGTGGCGGTGTGCCAGTAGCGGCCGCTGGTCGCGGGCTGCCGCTGCGCTTTCTCGGCGGCGGCGAGCAGGACGGTCCGGCCGGTGAGCTCCGTGCGGGGCACGTCCGCGGGGCTCCCGCCCAGCAGGGTGACGGCGGCCGCCGCCGCTGCGCCGGTCGCGAGCAGGGCGCCGAGGACGGGGCGGCGGAAGCGGCGGGAACGGCGGCGCGGGGCGGGCGCGGGCGACTCGTCCGTCATGGCGTGCAGGCGTGCGCGGATCGAGTCCTCCACTGCGGCCGGCATCGGCGACGTTCCGCTCCGCCACTCCTTGAGCGTCTTCAGGTCGTCCATCACATCTCCTCCTGGGCCGAAGCGGTCTGTTCGAGCGCGGCACGCGCCTTGCGCCGCGCCCGGTGCAGGCGCGAGCGGACGGTGCCGACCTTCAGGTCCAGCGCGGCCGCGACCTCCTCGTAGGTGAGGTCGGCCCACGCGATCAGCAGCAGCACGTCGCGGTCGCCGCGCGGCATCTTCCGCAGCACGCCCGCCAGGCGGCGCTCCTGGCCCTGGGCGGCGACGCGGGTCACCACGGTGTCGGCCAGCGGCTCGGGCAGCGGGTCCACGCCGGTGCGCTGGAACGTCCGGTAGTAGCGCTCCTCGGTGCGCCGGTGGCGGGCGATGAGGTTCGTCGCGATGCCGTAGAGCCAGGGGCGCGCCATGGTGCGCGTCAGGTCGTAGGAGGAGCGCTTGCGGAACGCGACGAAGAACGTCTCGGCGACGATGTCCTCGGCCGCGTCGTTGCCGAGCCGCCGGGCGGCGTAGTCGTGGATCCGCCCGCCGTACCGGTCGAACAGCGCCGAGAACCATTCCGGCTCGTCGAGCGACAGAGCGATCAGCTCCGCGTCGTCCATCCTCCGGACCGTGCCGGGGTCGATCGTCGCGGCCGTCATCGGGTTCCTCTGCGCGAGCACGTCATGGCGTCCCTTCGATCATGTGGGGGGTAGATCATGCTGGTTGTTCATGAAACGCCGCCATCGAGTTCACGGCGGGGCACGCCCCCAGCGCGCCGGGGCCGAGGGAGCGCTGGTCTCCCGCGAGGCGCTGCGGAAGGATGCCGAAATGGATCTTGTGTCCCGCCGGGCCGCGCGAGCGGCAGGAAGCAACCGTTCAGTGGACGGGCCGACGTCCGCGACGTCGCGCCGAGCCGGGTGGGGAACGGACGACCGATCCAGTACATGGTGGGCCGACGCCTGCCGGTCACGGACCGGTTCAGGCTCTCGGTGCTGCTGGAGGACGGCACGGACGCCGAACGCGCGCTGCGCGAAGCGCTCGAAGGGCTCGTGGTCAGCGCGTTGTCGGCCGGCGTGGCCCGCAGGGTCCTGCAGACCCTCGCTCTCGACCCCGGCGGCTCTGAGTCCTGAACGGAGCGGCGAATGGCCTAGTTGCGCCGGAATGAGCGATGATATCGGTGACACGCCGGGTGGCCCGGCGTGCGACGCACAGAGCAGGTCGACGTAATGCAGGATGCCGGTGGAAGTTCCCGTTCGATGACGGTCCTGGTCGTGGAGGACGACCCGGGCGACCAGATGCTGATCGACGAGGCGTTCGCCGAACACGCCGCCGTCAGCGGGCTCGGGCGCCAGGTGATGATGGTCGACGACGGCGCGGCCGCGCTGGACTTCCTGGGCCGCAGCGGCGAGCACGCCGACGCCCCGCGCCCGGACCTGGTGGTGCTGGACCTCAACCTGCCCAAGGTCGGCGGCCGCGCGGTGCTGGAGAAGATGAAGACCGACCCCGACCTGCGGACCATCCCCGTGGTGATCTTCTCCACCTCCTCCAACCCCGACGACATCTCCGGCACCTACCAGCTGCACGCCAACGCCTACATCACCAAGCCCACCGACTTCGACGACTTCACCACCGTGGTCGCCCGGATCGACGACTTCTTCACCCGCACGATCCGCCTGCCCGCCCCCGACGGCCCCTCCGCGCCACCCGCGTCGGCCGCCTGATCCGCTTCGGAAGAGGACGCGCCGCCGAGCAGCGCACCGCAAGCGTCCAGCCGGGCCGTACGGTCTTCTACCAGGGCTTCCGCCGATGGCGCGGCATGGCCGCCCCGGCGGACGCACGGGTCGACGACCGGTTCTCCGCCCCATTCCGATCACTTGGCTCGTCGGGGACCCTACAGTGCCGATCATGTCTGCTGACTTGCATGAGAGCGCCGTGGTGGCCGATGCGCACAACGATCTGCTGATGGCGGTGGTGGCCCGGCCGCCCGCGCGGTGGGCGTCCTTCTTCCGGGAGCGGTGGCTGCCGCAGTTGCGCGCGGGCGGGGTCGATCTCCAGGTGCTCCCGGTGTTCATCGACGAGCGGTTCCGGCCCGAGGGGGCGCTGCGCGAGACGCTCCGGATGATCGAGTGCGCGCACACGATCGCCGAGGGGAACCCCGAGGACGTCCGGCTCTGCCTGGACGGGCCGCAGATCGACGCGGCGCTGGCCGAGGGGAAGATCGCGCTGGTCCTGGCGCTGGAGAGCATGCCCGGCCTGGACGCCGACGTCGAACTCCTGGCGACCGTGCACCGGCTCGGCGTCCGGGTCGCCTCGCTGGCGCACTGGGGACGCACCCCGCTCGCCGACGGCAGCGGCGAGGACGCCACCGCGAGCCGCCTGACCGCCGCGGGCGTCCGGGCCGTGGCCGAGATGGAACGGCTCGGCATCCTGCTGGACATCTCCCACCTGAGCGCCAGCGGGGTGGAGCACGTGCTGGACCTGGCGTCCCGACCGGTGATCGCCACCCATTCCAGCGCCCGCGCCCTGCGCGACCACCACCGCAACCTGACCGACGACCAGATCCGGGGCGTCGCGGCGTCCGGCGGCGTGGTCTGCGTGAACTTCCTGCCGGGCTTCCTCGCCGCCGATCCGTCCGGCTACACCGTCGCCAGGCTGGCCGACCACGTCGAGCACATCGTGTCGGTGGCGGGCGTCGACCACGTCGGCCTCGGGCCGGACTTCGTCCACGAGGTCTTCACCGACCTCACCCCGCCCTGCTGCGAGGACCCCGCGGCGTCCGCCGGCTTCGACGTCATGGCCACCCTCCCCGGCCTGGCCGGACCCTCGGGCCTCCCCCTGCTCACCGGCGAACTCCTCGACCGCGGCCTACCCGAAGCCGACATCCACAAGATCCTCGGCGGCAACCTCCACCGGCTGCTCGCCACCCATCTCACCTGACCCGCCCGGCTCGACGCCCTTCAGCGCATCGAGCGCCAGGCACCGTCTGGCTAGGTGCCCTCCCGGGCGAGGGGCACCAGTTTTTCTTCGCGTTCGGCGTCGGCGGCGCGGGCTTGGCGCAGGTGGTCCAGCCAGGCCAGTGCGGGGGTGGAAGTGATGCCGTGCAGGCAGACCGAGACCAGGATGGTGAAGGTCACCACCGCCCACAGGGAGCGTGGGTCCACGCCGAAGTCGGCGTGTTCGAGGGCGTAGGCCAGGTAGAACAGCGAGCCGATCCCGCGGACGCCGAAGAACGCGATGGCCCGCCGTTCACGCGGCTTCGCCGGGCTTCGGTACAGCGCCAGCCAGCCGACCAGCGGCCGGATGACCAGCAGCAGGAGCAGCCCGACCACCGCGCCCTGCCAGGTGAGGTCGCGCAGCCCGCCGGTGGCGATGTAGCCGCCGACGAGCAGCAGCAGCCAGGCCGTCAGGAGGCGTTCGACCTGCTCTATGAAACCGTGCAGGACGCCGTGGTAGCCGTGGGAGCGTTCCGCCGCCCGGATCGTGCAGGCCGTGGTGAACACCGCGATGAAGCCGTAGCCGCCCGCGATCTCGGCCACGCCGTAGGCCAGCAGGGTCGCGGCCAGCGCCACGAAGCCCTCGCTGCGCTCGGCCAACCGCAGCGAGGACCGTTGGGCACGGAAGAACAGCCGTCCCAGCAGCCATCCGACCAGCAACCCGGCGAGCAGTCCGGCGACGCACTTGTAGAGCAGGTCCACCGCCAGCCAGTGGCCCGCCCACTCCCCCGCTCCCCCGGCCGTGGCCATCGCGACGGCCAGCAGCACCAGCGGGAACGCCAGCCCGTCGTTGAGGCCCGCCTCCGAGGTGATGCTGAAGCGGACCTCGTCGTCGTCGCGCTCGCCGTCGTACTCCCCGTCATGCTCGGCGTCGGCGGGCTCGCCGACGCGCACGTCGGCGGCCAGCACCGGGTCGGTGGGGGCGAGCACCGCGCCCAGCAGCAGCGCCGCCGCCAGCGGCCAGGCCAGCAGCCAGTGCGCCGCCCCGGCGACCGCCAGCGTCGTCACCGGCAGCACCACGACCAGCAGTCGCCCGGTGGACGACCACGCGCGCCATCCGAACGGGCGGTTGAGGGCGAGTCCCGCGCCCATCAGCGAGACGATCACGCACAGCTCGGTGAGGTGCTCGGTGGTCCCCGGGTGCGCCACCGGGTCGGGATCGGGCAGAGGGAGGGGCGACAGGTACAGCACCAGGCCGGCCGCCAGGAACACCATGGGCAGCGAGATCGGCAGTCTTTTGAGCAATCCGGGCAGCGCGGCGGCCAGCAACGCCCCCACGCCCGCGACGACGAAAGCAAGATCGATATTTCCCATCCCCCTCCCGCTGCCCGCGACACGCCCGGTCAATCCGGTTTCCGATGTGACGAGCGTTCTACCGATGCGCGTCGGCTAGTCACCGTGCGGAGTGACCAGGCCGGATTCGTAGGCCATGACGACGAGCTGCGCGCGGTCGCGGGCGTGGAGCTTGGCCATGGCCCGGTGGACGTGGGTCCTGGCGGTCAGCGGACTGATCACCATGCGGTCGGCGATCTCGTCGTTGGACAGGCCCTAGGCGACCAGGGTGACGGCCTCGCGCTCGCGGCCGGTCAGCCCTTTCAGCGCCGCGACCGTCCCGCCCGGCGGCCTTACGGGGCTTCCGGCAGTTGCAGGTCCGTGCAGTTGCCGCGTTGTACCTGGTCCTTCGCGAACGTGGCCACGTACTCGTGCAACAGCACGCGCTGCTCGGCTTGCTCGGCCTTCGTCGGAAGCCCGGCCTTCTCCCCCTCCTGCCGGTGGGGGAAATAGTCGTAGCTCCAGTGCGCGGCGAAGCCGGCGTTCTCGCCGTCGCACTTGGCGACGGCCCATGCTCTGTCGGCGGTCAGCGCGGGCTTCCAGGCGGCGCCTGTGCCCATGGGCAGCGGGTCGGGGCCCGAGCCCATCTCGCGCATGTTCCTGGCCCAGTCGCCGCGCCAACTGGTGAGGTCGACGAGCGGCTTGCCTGCCGGTCTCGCGTTGTCCGGCGCGTACAGGGTGCAACGTCCGACGACCCCACCGTCAGCGATGGCGATGCGGACCGTCCCGTCACGCCCCTCCGCCGGGACGCGGGTGGTGGCCAGAGCGTTGCAGGCGGTGTCCTTCGCTTGTGCACGGGGCACGTACTTGCCGGTGTCCGGCACCGACCCGTCCTTGGGCGCGGGCAACGGCTCGCCACCGCAGCCGAGTTTCGCGGTCATCTCGTTCGTCATCCGCACCGCGAGCCGCAGCATGGCCGCCTTCTCCTCGCGGTCCTTCGCGAAGTACGTCCAGGTGCCCACGAGCAACCTGTGGTGCTCTCCCAAGGGCTCCTTGGCGCGGCGTGGGCACTTGGGCATGAGGTAGACGCGGCTGTTGTCGTCCTCGAAACCGGGGAGCCCTCCCGGCAGTACGGCGTGCGGTGCATGAGAGCTGCCGATGGACGACATCTCCTTGTCCCGATCCGCCCCGCCCAGATACGCGTCCACGGCGACGACGACCTTGCCCCGGTCGCTTCTCAACGTGCAGCGGTACCGGCCCCGTTCCGGGTCGAAGGACTCTTCCCGCGACCCGAGCCGCACGCCCGCCCGTACCGCCTCCAGGTCACCGGCGGGCAGCTCGCCCCCGCACGCCTCACGCGCCAGCCACCACTGCTGCACCGGCGTCCGGACCGAGAACCCGACGGTGGCCAGCACGACCAGCGCGCACGCTGAAGCCCACAACCACCTGCGGTGCCGCCGCGCCCAGTCGTCCGCCCGTTCCCTCCCCAGCCACATGTCGCTTTTGTACCAGTGTTCGTCCGGGCCCACCTCGGCGGCCATGAATCACACCAGGGCCCGCACTCCGGCGATCAGCATGGTCAGGACCGACTCGAACAGCGCGTCCGGGGATTCGACGGTGGACTCGGCCGCGAGGCGTTCCAGATGCGGCAACGTCGCGGGCACCGCGTCCGGCGGCACGCCCGTCCAGGCGGCCGGGTCCAGGCCGGGCGGCGGCCGGTCGTGCCAGGCGTCCCAGATCTCGGCGAAGCCCGCCACCTGGAGCACGGTGATCGACCAGGCGCGGCGGGCGTCCTGCGGCGACAGGCCCAGGTCGAGGAAGAAGCCCACCAGGGTGTCGTCGGCCCGCAACATGTCCGGTGAGGCGAAGGGGGTGAGGTCCTCGGCGCGCGCGAGGGCCAGCATCCCGGGATGGGCGCGGTACCAGGAGCGCAGATCCCGGCAGTACGCCCGCAGACTCTCCTGCCACCGGGCCGCGTCCAGTCGCGGTTCCGGCCGGTCGCCCTGGCAGACGGCCACCATCTCCCCGAGCAGGTCACGGCGGTCGGCGACGTAGTTGTAGAGGGCACGCGGCGACACTTGCAGCCGGGCGCCGACGGCGCGCATCGTCACCTCGGCCGGGCCCGCCTCGCCCAGGATCTCCAGGGCCGCGCGGGCGACCCGCTCCCTGGTCAGGGTGGGGCGGCCCTTGCGGAACTCGGGCCGTTTCCGGCTTCTGGCGGCGGGTTCCTCGGTGGCGTCTGGCAGGGGCACCGGACCATCGTAGCGATCACTGAACTTCACACACTGTTGACTTTAAGGCGCGTCGAAGGTTAGGTAAGCCTTACTGGAGTGTTCCTGGGTGTTCGGGAGGTCGGCGTGCAGTGGTCAACGGTCGTCGGGTACGGCGTGGCCTACGGCTTGGCGCTCAGCGTGGCGTTCACCGTGGCGGTGTTCGTCGGGGCCGCCTTCAGCCGGGACTTCCTGCTCGACGACTATCCGCCGGCCATCCGGCGGCGGTACGGCAAACCCAAGAGCGCGCGCGGCCGCCGGGTCGCGGTGTGCTTCGGCGTGTTCGTCTGGGGCGCGTGCGGGCTGCCGCTGATGATCGCGGCGATGGTCGGCCTCGACGGGGCGCTGGACGGCGGGCTGGGGTTCCCGTCCGCCGCCCTCTGCGCGGCGCTCGTCTTCGCCACCCTGACGGTCTGGGATCTGGTCGTCCTCGACTGGCTGATCTTCGCCGGGCTGCGTCCCCGGCTGCTGGCCCTGCCCGGCACCGAAGGCATGGCGGAGTACCGGGACCTGGGCTTCCACCTCGCCGCCGCCGCTAAGGGCAGTCCGTTGATCGTCGTCGTCGGCCTGGTCGCCGGGGGCGTCGCCGCCCTGTTCGCCTAGGTCGTGCGCAGGCCCGCCAGGAGCAGGTCGAGGCCGGTGGTGAACTGGTCGCGGTCGTCGTGGTCGCGCAGGTCGGCGGTGACGCGCGTCAGGAACGGGTGGTCGGCCGGGTCGAGCTTCGCCCAGTGCTCGGCGGTCTGGGCGAGGTAGGCGTCCCGGTCGGTGGTCGCGCCGATGGTCGGGCCCGGGGCGATGATCTGGGCGCTCACGCCGGTGACGTAGTTGAAGATCGCGGTGGCGACCGCGAAGTGCCGCTCGGCGGGCAGTCCGGTACGGGTGACGAGGGTGCCGACCCGGTCGAGCAGGCGCAACGTGTTGGGCAGCGTCGCGGGGGCCGTGACGCGGGAGGCGGCCCACTGGTGCCGGTCGAGGGCGTCGAAGACGGCGAGGGCGAGCGTCCGCAGCTCGGCGGTCGCGTCGGCCGACGGGTCCGGCGTCGCGGTGAGGGCGTCGCCGAGCACCTGGTCGGCGGCCAGGGCGACGAGTTCGTCCTTGTTCGCCACGTGCCAGTAGAGGGCTCCGGCGCCGGTGTTCAGCCGTTCGGTCAGCAGCCGGAAGGTGAGCCCGCGTTCGCCCAGCTCGTCCAGCAGCTCGACGGCCGCGCCGACGACGATCTCTTTTGAGAGGGCGTCGGCGCGCCCTCCGGCGGGTGCTCTTCCCCGGGTCCGTGGCATGCCCCCATTTTGACACATCATGGAATGTTGTTCCATACTGATATTGGAACGACATTCCATATAGGGACGGGGTAGCCGAACGACGCTCCGCCGGACTGGGGGAACATCATGAACACGACGGTCACGATCATCGGCGCCGGGCTCGGCGGCCTCACGCTCGCGCGCGTCCTGCACGTCCACGGGATCCCCGCGGCGGTCTACGAGGCCGACCCGTCGGCCGAGTCCCGCACGCAGGGCGGCCAGCTCGACATCCACGAGGACGACGGTCAGCGCGCGCTCGCCGACGCCGACCTCACCGACGAGTTCCGCGCGATCATCCACGAGGGGGCCGAGGCGGTGCGCATGCTCGACCGGCACGGCGAGGTGCTGCTCGACGCCCCCGACGACGGCACGGCCGCGCGTCCCGAGGTGCTGCGCGGCGACCTGCGCCGGATCCTGCTCGGCTCGTTGCCTGATGGAACGGTCCAGTGGGGGCGCAAGGTCACCGGCGTCCGGCCCCTCGGCGCGGGCCGCCACGAAGTGACCTTCACCGACGGCTCGACCGTGACCAGCGAGATCCTCGTCGGCGCCGACGGCGCCTGGTCGAAGGTCAGGCCGCTGCTGTCCGGCGCCCGGCCCGAGTACATCGGCACGACGTTCGTCGAGACCTACCTGCGCGACGTCGACCGGCGGCACCCCGCGACGGCCGCGGCGGTCGGCGACGGGGCCATGTACGCGCTCGCCCCGGGGAAAGGCATCGTCGCGCACCGCGAGGCGGGGGACGTCCTGCACACGTATGTCGAGCTGAACCGCTCCGCCGAGTGGGTCGCCGGAATCGACTTCACCGACCCGGCCGCCGCGAGCGCGCGGGTCGCGGCCGAGTTCGACGGGTGGGCCCCGCACCTCACCGCGCTGATCACCGACGGTGAGACCGCGCCGGTCGCACGCATGATCCACACGTTGCCGGACGGGCACCGCTGGGACCGCGTGCCCGGCGTGACGCTCCTCGGCGACGCCGCGCATCTGATGCCGCCGTCCGGCGACGGCGCGAACCTCGCGATGTTCGACGGCGCCGAACTCGGCAAGGCGATCGCCGCGCACCCCGGCGACGTCGAAGCGGCGCTCACCGCCTACGAGGAGGCGCTGTTCCCGCGCAGCGAGGGTTTCTACGCGGACGCGCACGAGATCCTCGACCTCTGCCTCGGCGACCGCGCGCCGTACGGGCTCATCGACCTCTTCACCGGTGGCCCCCAGGAGCGGGAGGTGGCCTGACCTCAGGCCGCGGCCTTGCGGGCGGAGCGGCTTCGGCGGCTCGTCCTTTGAGCGGACGAGCCGCCGAAGCCGCTCCAGGTCAGTACTGGACGTACACCTGGGAGGTCACCGGACCGGCCAGGCCGAGCTGCCAGGTCGCCGTGATCGTCGCGGTGGTGCCGACGGGCGTACCGCGCTCGACCTGGAAGACGAACGTGGTGCTGGGCTTGCCGGCCGGGATCTCCACCGACGCGGGGACCTTGATCGCCGGATTGCTGCTCTTCAGCTTGATGACCGCGCCGAAGGGGTGCCAGAGGTCGCCGACGCTCGCCACGCCCCAGTTGGGATTGCAGTCGGCGTCGCAGGGGGTGTGCAGGCCCCGCAGGGCGCCCACCGAGAAGCCCTTGGGCACCACGGTCACGCCGTTGAGCTCGAAACCGTTGCCGATGTCGGCGGTCACCGTCACCGACTTCGGGCCGTCGTCGGGCAGGGCCTTCATGGTGAAGGCGCCGGTGGTCGAACCGGCCGGCACCACGACGTAGGCGGGGGTGCTCAGGGCGGCGGTCTCACCGGGGTGGTTGCGGATATCCACGGCCAGCCCGCCGGCCGGCGCGGCGGCCTTGAGCTTCACCGTGCCGGTGACGGCGGCGCCCGCCACGACGGTGCCCGGAAGGGCGACGCCGTTCAGCAGGAAGTCGGTGATCGCCTGCCGGTCGGGATCCTGGGCCCGGACGGTGATCGAGGTCTCGGCGTGCGACCCGCCGACGACGGCCCGCAGGCCCGTGGTGGTGGCGCCGATCTCCGACTGCACGCGGATCGGGAAGCTCACGCTGCGCTGCCCGGCCGGCACGGTGACCTTGCGGCCGGTCGACTGCGCGTAGTTGAGGTCCTCGGACACGTTGAGGTCGCGCAGCTGCACGACGGTGCCCCCGGCGGGGGCGGGTTCGGTCAGTGTGACCGTCTGGACCGCTTGCTGCCCGGGGTCGATGACGTTCGGCGACACGGCGGTGGAGGCGACCGCGATCTCGGCGGCGTGGGCGGCCTGGGCGGGCAGGACCGCCAGGGCGGGCACGGCGGTGACGGCGAGCGCCGCCAGGCTCCAGCGGCGGGCGGCGGGGCGAGGGGAGGAATTGATCTTCACGTGTTGAACCGTAAGATCGCGATGGCCGCGTCACCAGGGCGGGAGCCATCGCGTTCGTGTTCCGTAAGATTTCCCGGTCGGTGGAGGAACGTCCGCCCGGCGGCGCCGTTCACGGGTTGCGCGGGCGGTCATCGGTGGGCGCGGAAGAACTCGGTGATGTCGTAGGCGAGGAGTTCGGGCTCCTCGTGTGCGGGGAAATGCCCGCCCCGGGGCATCCGGGTGTACCTGGTGACGTTGTAGATGCGCTCGGCCCAACTGCGTGGTGGCTGCGTCAGGTCGGCCGGGAACACGGCGACGGCGATGGGGACCTCCACCCGTTCCACGCGCCTGGTCAGCCCGCTCGCGTACTCGTAGTAAGGCCGGAACGAGGTGGAGATGGTCCGGGTGAACCAGTACAGCGACGCCTGGTTCAGGATGAAGTCGTCACTGTCGGGTGTGGGAAACCCGCACGGGCTGGGGTCGCCGGGTCTCTGGATCAACCCCGCGCGGGGCTGGAGGTTGTTGGTCGGGCGCGGAAAACCCGCACGGGCTTGGGGTTGGGCGGTTGGCTGTAGACCCCC